>JAUNOK010000033.1 GCA_030537195.1 Eubacteriales bacterium
GTAACTTTTGGCATATATTCAGAGAAAAATGCTTTTCCATAATTATTCGAAGTTGCAAGTTCTTCATCTTGTATTTCTGATGAACTATCCAAAATACAAACACCCGATTTCGGCATTGGGATATCCAATAAAATAGCTAATCTATAGCACAAATACTCATTAAAGAGCACTAAATTACCTTCCGGTCCATTATATAATTTTACAACAACTTGCGTTCCATCTTCTAAAATTGCAAACTTAGGTTCTGTAGAACCAATATTCATGTTATAACATAATTGACTAATTCTAAGCTCGTTAATGAATATCACCTCCTATAACTACTTTAATTATATCAGAAATCATTTTTATTTACGAGCTAATATTATATTTACTTAAATAATTGAAATCATTAAATTTAACTATATTTTCAAGTTATCATCAATATATATTCCAAAATATTATCTTAGCTCTCCATTCGCATTGCGTATATATTATCATACATCACTTGTGTTTTTCAACAATAATACAAAGTAAAAATCTTTTTTGCTAATATTCAAATTTTTATACTATGTAATCAATCACTCCATCGCCAGTCCCAGCCGGTAAGCCTCATCCAGCCCATCAGTGTTCCTGACATCACCTTTATCCTTAGCACCCCTGACCAGCACCATTCCCGCATCTTCAAGCTTGAAAAAATTAAGCACAAGCTGATACTGTATCTTAATTGAATCAAACAATTCCGGCAAAACCGCTGCTCCAACAAGTATCAATGCCAGCTTCTTGACTTTGAAATCATTTCTCATAGGAGTATGCAACCTGTCGATAATTGCCTTAAGCTGTGCGCTCACTCCATAGAAATACACTGGCGAAGCAGCGACAATCACATCAGCACATTTTAACTTATCATAAACCGCCTGCATGTCGTCCTGCTGAAAACATTCATGCCCCGCCCTGTCAAAGCACGAATTGCAGCCAATGCATGGATTGACCTTATAATCCGCCACCGAAATGACTTCTACATTATTATTCTTTTCCGCACCTTTAACAAATGCGTCAACCAACAGGTCAGTATTGCCACCCTTACGCGGACTTCCTGACAAAACAATAATATTGCTCATAAAAATTCTCCTTACCCGTCAGAAACTTCAAGGTCTTTCACCGCATTTTTCAACAAATGCTTAAACTCATCAGTTCCTTCAACATATGCTTTATCCTTATTCGTAAGTATGTATACTGGATTGTTTTCGGTCAAATCTTTTATAGGAAACACCAGGAGCTTATTGTCACTATATAAGTTCAATTCGTGCAAATGTGGCAGATACATGGACAAACTGAAACACGCCGCCAGATTCTCCTGTGTCATCTGCTGATGCAGGTCAAAATGACCTGATGTGTGCACACAATCCAATGTAATCCCTTCCCTCTCAAGCAAATGGTCTAATATCTGCATACAATGCAGATTAGGCAGGCTCCGGCAGAAAGGCATCTTACTAAATTCACGAATATCCGCGCCTCTCTTAAATTCTTCAACACACTGAGGATACCTGTCTGGGAAATATTTCTGAAGCATCTGCTCACTTACCACAAGATAAAGTCTCTCGTCAAACAAGAATTCCTTTTCTATACATTCAGGAGCCAGTGGCGAAATCCCGCTAAATGCAATATCCAATTCGCCATTTTCAAGCATTTCCCGCAACTGTTCTGCATTACCAATTATGCCTCTGATGTCATAATCATTGTACATTTCCTTAAACTGTCTCATAAGAGTAGGCATAATCATGCGAAAACGCCCCTCTGTTGTTCCTACTCGGATGGTTGATTTTGGCATAAATGCACCTCCTTGTTTTCAAATTATATCAATGTTCTATAATTTTCAAAACATCTTACCAAATCTATTATTTAATACTTTTTAGATTAAATATGCTATATTCAAAATCTAAAATATTTTCAAAAATATCCCGTAACAATCTGCACTTGGATTTTCCCTAATCTCTATTTTTTCTATATAGTACAATTGCTTTTTCCGTTGCTCTTTTATTTAATATCTTATATTCTATTAATTTTTATAGAATCTGACATTTTATGCTTAATATTAGTAATTATTTAAGTATCTCTTTTATCTCATTCAAATCCACTTCATAGATTCTATATGCTGTCCAGCCCTTTTTCTTAAAGTCTGACAGAATATAATCTTCAGTATCCTGCTGACAAATCAATACATTTTTAGACGGCCAAGACATCAATATGTTATCCCCAAAATCAGACTTCTTCAGAACAGTACTCAGATACTCAGGTATGACTACCCCTGATTCAGCAATTTTATCAATAATCACATGATCGTTCTGATCAAAGAACATATCCAAATCATCCCACTTTTTATACTGATGTGTTGGATGTGATTTTTCTTTATCTATTGATTTTGTCATCTCTACAGTACCAACTTGTTCTATTACTTCATCTGATTTATAAAGAACATCTTTCCCTAAAAAATAATTTTCAATATAATCCCATCTTTCCTTATCCGTATTCAACTTAGTAAAGAATTCCATAAGAACTTTTACATCTCTATCATGTTTCTTTTTTGCTTTTGTAATGTAATCATTTGAATAATAAACATTGCCAAGTGCAATATTTTTGACCTTCTGAGGGTCATTCAATCGAATAAATATTTCAGGTTCCTCACCACCAAGAATCTCATACGATATATAATCAAAGATCGAAAGCAATTTAAGTGCTATATTTGAACACTCATCATTTGAAATACTCATGTAACTTGAATAACTTGTCTCACTACTCATAGTTATTTTATTTACAATTTCTGATTTAATAATTGCCTTTCGCATAAATTCCTTAAAATTACCATTAGAAAGTATATAATAATTCTTTGAAGAATTATCACTATTCCTTCTCTTAACACATTTCATATTAGGATCTACTAAATCAAATAATGAATTTGATATAATTCTAGCTTGTGTCATGCCGTATTTTTCTCTTATAACTCTTATAAAATCATCCGTTGTAAAATAATGTTTTCCAAATTCTGCATATAAAGTATTTGCTATATATTCAAAATCGTCAAGAATCTTCTCTCTAATCTCATTTAAAAGCAGATCTCCATGAGTCTCAATATTAACTTTCTGTCGTGGTGCAAAAAACTCTCTAATTGAAGGCATAATTGCAACTTTATCTTTTACTGTTGATGCGCCATTAAAATACCAATACTTAAATTGCGGAAATGAAATATTACTATAAAAATTCTCCCACACCTGCTTTAGGTCTAATGTATACACATCACCTGTATCACTTAATAAAGATCCATCTGGTTGTATTTCGTTGTGTTTTCCATTAGCTAAAAATTTAAAGCACTTACCATATTCTGAATTCAATACCAAAGATTCATATTGTTTATTAATTACTACATATGCTTTCGTAAAAACACTCTGAGGTCTTGAAATTATAACCTTAAATGTATACTTATCATATAAATCCTTCTCTAGCATTAACAAACAAGTCTTAAGTTTATTAATACATTGTCCTTCATCCTTTAACCCTTTTCCATTAAAAATATAAGTAAAGGATTGCGGAGAAATCAAGAAGTTTCTTGATCCTTTTTTGCTTTTATAAACATTATATATTCCCTCAAGTACCTTCTTTATCTGATATTGTTTTATTTGAGACATCCCAAATAATTTATTCATATAAATCATATCATTAAAAAAGAAATCTGTTTCAGCAACACCTGTCATTCCTGGTTTTCTTGCTGCTCTACCGATTTCCTGAATATAATCGCATAAATTACCAGAAACAGCATAATGATATACATTCTGCACATCGTCAATATCGACCCCCATACCAAATGCTTTTGTAGCGTATATAATTAACTGCTCACCTTTTCGGAATTTATCAAATGTTTCTCTCTTCTTTTCATTAAACATCTCCGTATTTAGCTCATCAACATTTTTGCCAGTAAATACGCCAATTCTCGGATCAATTTTAATTCCCACAAATCCTTTTACACCCCTTGATGCATCAAAGGCATTTTGGGCATACGGAAAATACACAATGGTTTTTTCTTTTCCTTCTAACCATTTTGTAATTCGAGATGACATTACCTGAGTCTTTTTTAATTCATAATCCGAATTTGGAAGTTTACCAATTTCACAAATTCTTATATCAAATTCAATGTCATCTCTTCTTGCATATCCTATGAACTTAACAGGATTTTGCATATTCAAGCTAATTATTGTGTCACTAACAGAATCATCAGTTCCTCCGTTAATAGCAGTTGCTGTAAATGCGCAAATCGGAAAATTATATGTTTTCCTTGTTTTTCCCGATGTAGTCTGAATCTGATTTCTTAATCTGTTTATATATTCTCCAAGATACCAATAATCTGGTCTAAATCCCATTCCCCATGTAGTTACGATATGAGCCTCATCTATAATTAACAGACCAATTTCTCTGTCACCTATAATAGTATCAATTGAATAAGAAAGCAGTGTTTCTGGACTCAAATAAAGAAGATCAACCTCCCCTGCTTTTATGCGATTAAGTACTGCTTCCTTTTCAACCTGTGAAATCAAATCCGAATTAAAAGTTGCTACTCTTGTATACCCGTTCTTAACTAATTTTTCTTTCTGATCCTGCATAAGAGCCTTTACTGGTTCTATTATGATTGTCAACTTATTATAATGTTTAGCCAAATAAATAGCCGGTATTTGAAACATAATAGATTTACCTGCACCAGTAGAAGCCGTAATAAAAATATCTCTAAACGAACGTCTGTTTTTCTTATTATATGAATTCTCAGCCTGATAAATAATTTCTTGTATTAAAGTAGATTGTGATAATTCAACTATTTCTTTATTTATATCCGGATTTTTATAAAACTTTATTGTCCTAAATCCTGTAAAATTGACTATATGAACGTCATTCTTGGCTATATCAATAAGTTCCTGTTCCATCTGTACATTATCTTCAAGTTGTTCATGAAACTTAACTAGTCTAATACCATTTGCTACACAATATGCCTTAAGTGACAAAACTATTCTTTTTGAAACTAAGCCGTTTGTCGTTTTCAAACCAATTACAGATGGTTTTACTGCAATAATACGAGTCAAATCCTTAAGATAGGTATTCACATCTTCATTGACAAAAATATCAATATCTGGTTTTATCTGAACATCTTCAATTACAGTCTGGTTCATATAATATGGTATTATATCTATATCATTAATTTCTTCACGCTCATAATTATAAAAGCTTCCATAATATATTCCACCCACATCAACAAGATTATTATATATAGCAAAGTATCTCTTGCATTCTTCACTACAGTCTTCAATAATATTTGAATTAAGATTCTTTTCAATTTCTGTAACAAGCTCACCTGATAAAGTAAATGGCAACGGATAATAATCTGGATATAAATTGTTTGTAAAAATTACAAGTTCTAATCCATCTTCTTCAATTGCATCATCAATTCTATTTTTTATCAAAGTAAATTCTGAATAAGTAACCCACGCCTCATCACTTTCCTCCATAGAAAGTAACGCCATGTCCAATTGTTTCCTTGTTTTCTTATCAAATTTCAAAACATCAAGTTTAACCGCAATATCACTATTCACTAAAGGTTCTTCATTAACCTTTGATAAAAATTCCTCATTAAACCCTTTGTACACTATTAATTTCATAGTTTATCCCCCGTTTCTCTTCATTATAAAAAGCAAAGTATTTTTATCTAGATCCTATATAGGCATTTATATTTATATAATTACTCACTCTCCACTTCCCTCAAAAGCACCTTCTCCCTAAATCCACCTCTTTCCTCAGCCTTCTTCACTCTTACTTTCTCCAGCTCATCAATTGAATACCCTCTTGCTTCTACTGCCGCATATATAACTTCCATCAAGTCAGCAAGTTCCTCGATATTCTGATCCTTATGATACTCTGCCAGTTCTTCATCAAGCTTGGCATCCAGCATTTTTAAATATTCTTCATCAGATAGAATTTCCATTTTGCATGTTTTTCCATCTGCTTCAATAATCTCTGGAATTTTATCTCTTACAAGTTTATTGTATATTTTTACTGCCATTGTAACTCCACTCCTTAAAGCCTGACATCTGGGCTGATTCATAAACTGGTCTAATCACATGTTCCAATCTTTCAATGAATGTATTCTTGTCCAAACCATCTGTATACAATTGATTGCGAATTTCCTGATTATTGAGATGATATGGTGCAATTTTCTGAAATTCGTGTTCAACTAACTTATTCTGATTCTTAAGCTCATATGCCCTATATTCCAATCTTCCTAAAGAATTAAAATATAATTCCCATGATGGAAGCAAATTGTTTTTACTACTGTTTATAGATTTAGTTGTAGGGTGTAAATTCCATAATTCATCATGTGCTACATACTGCCATGGTACAAAATGGTCTACAGAAATGTTTTCATCTGACAATTCAACATGACCATATATATCCCTAAGAGATGGATCTATTTGAATTATCAACTTCCAGTATTTTCTCACTCGCTCTATGTTTCTTGAAGAAGGTGCTTCAATCTTATCTGCAATTCCCGGTACGCTCGGATTCTTGTTCTGCAGATACTGAATCAACTTAAGCTGTGCCCAACCTTTGAGAATAGCCTTATTTCTTACAAGATAATCCAACCATAGACTGTCAATTTCAATCTCTGTCTTAAGACCAGCTATCAAAGTAAAATAATATATAAGTCTTTTCTGTCTGTTAATTTCATTTGTCAAATTCTTTTTTGAACCATTCCACATACCTTGCTTAATATTAATTTCATCATAAAATGGTACTTGCAATCTATACGGAACATTCAATGTCAAATCTGATTTATATTTTGCTATTCTTTTATCCTCTGAATCTTCAAGAAATTTTATAATATTCTCTCGCTTCGTGTTTGATATTAATCCATAATTTTTATGAATATATTTAACTACTTCTTCAAGATTATCGGTAACTCCCAAAGGACCTAGTCTAAGGTGATATTCGGTTACCATATACCATGCATCAGCAATCATTTCATTAATCAATTCATCAAATGTAAATCTACACTTAGCGCTATCTACTTTCTCAAGAATTGCCTGAAACCAGAAAAATTTATAACAATTTGATGTATTCTCGAACAACTTACTTAAATAGCCTATATTGAGTTCATCTGAATACGGTAACTGCATAACACACCTTCTTTCGTATAAATGTTTCTACATATCCTCTCTTATCTTGTCTATCAAAGTAACATCTGCCGGCAGCCATTCAACCTCTCCAAGATGTTCTTTAGTCAGCCATTTTGCGTTCTCATGCTCTTTTAATACCAGATCTCCGCTTAATATCTCACACCAGAAGCAATCCATTGAAAGATGAAAATTAGGATAATCATATTCAATTGTGTCGATTAAAGTTCCCACTTTAACCTCTGTATCTAATTCTTCCATAATTTCACGTTTTAACGCTTCCTCTGGTGTTTCTCCTGCCTCTATTTTTCCACCTGGAAATTCCCAACCATCTTTGAATTCTCCATATCCTCGCTGGGTTGCGAAAATAATTGGTTCTTTCTTATCATTAACTGCCTTTATTACTGCTGCAACTACCCTAACTGTTTTCATGTATTTCCCTCTTTTCTGTAACAAAATGTGATTGTCTTTGCATATGCAGAGAATTTTGTATGTATTTATGAATTTACAATATACTCATAGATATCTTCTCTCACAGGAACATCAAGAATCCACTCTATTTCAACTGCTGTTTTCTGCGTATTTGGCATTGTAAATTCTTTAGTATTTCCACTAGCTGTCATATGTCCCAGATAATAAAATTCCTTAGAAATCTTATCATCTTTATTCTTACGAACAAAAAGTTCCACTCTGATTCCTCGCTCTTTTGCCTTAAGAAAATTCTGTACATCTTCAGACTGCAGACTTCTTCCAGATTTCGATATTGCTATCAAACGATCTCTAAATCCTGGCACAAAATGATCCTCATATTTTGTCGTATCACTAATATCATCCGATTTATCATAATTAATAAATACAGGAAATGTTTTTGTCTTCTTATCATATTTATAGCCACCAATATTTAATGGCACTTCATTCTGTTCCCAATTAAGCAAACGACATACATCCTCATATGTATATTTCTGATAAAGGACAAAATCTGTTACATCATAGCTTTGCTTATAATCTCTTTCATATCTGCTTATGCCAAAATCAACAAGTTCCTTAATAACATTATAGAAATCTCTATTTGATAACATTTCAAGAAATGTCTTCGTTGGTTTATAATCACTGCCTTCCTTTTCTATAAAGACACACTGGGAATATGTCTTCTTACTAGAACCTGCTGGGAATTCATTTGTCATAACATTTACAATATTCTCTTGCTGTTCCTTGCTGATAGATTTACCATATGTCAACAGATCCTGTGATAGTCCTGTAAATAATCCACATTTTGATAATCCATTTGCATATAGAAGTGTTCTCTTTAATAATTGCAACTCCTGAATTCTTTTTCCATTTGCCAGCTTCTTTGAAATAAATTCAACTATCTTTTCTTCTTCCTGTGACAAACGGATTTTATAATCCTTCTCATATTTTACTAAAAATTTATAATATGAACCGAGACTGTTATTATCGAAAATTCGTATAACATCCATCTCTCCATAATCATCAAAATCCCTGAGTGCCGGTATTCGACCCAATTTATTCTTAAGATTTGTATAATTTTCTTTTATCAGCTTAATATCACTGAAATTAGCATTATCAACAGATGCAAATATTCTCTTTTTGCTTATTTCATCAAAATGCACTGTAGATGCGCCTGGAATAATTCTTCCACCTTCCATTATATATCTACGAATATTATCTTTATTGTAAGTTCTATCCCCTGAGAGTGCTATTGGAATCATGAAATTATTATTGTAATTACCAATAAAATCAAGAATTACAACATATTCTTTACCATCAGCCTTTCTGAGACCTCGTCCCAACTGCTGAATAAATACTATTGGCGATTGTGTTGGTCTGAGCATAATAACCTGATTAACCTCCACAATATCAACACCCTCATTCAATATTTCTACAGAAAATATATAGTCTAATGGCTGCTTATCGGCATTTGCCTCACTCTCATTCATTGCAAGTCTCTCAAATGCATCCTGTCTTTCCTGTTCGTTAGCATCACCATTCAATGCTATTGTCCTATAAAATTTCCCTGTATCCGGATTAACTATATTATTAAACTTATGTGATAATTCCTGTGTCTCTTTAATACTGCTACAGAATATAAGTCCTTTAACCTTTTCACCACTATATCCATAGTAATTTGCCTGCTGGATTATATGTTTCACGCGTTCATCGCTTGTAAGCATACTGAAATTACGATTGTCTTTATCATCTCCAACTATAGACAAATCAGTAATTCCAAAGTAATGGAACGGACATAACAGATTTTCTTCCATAGCCTGCTGCAAACGTATCTCATAAGCAATCTGATAATTAAATAACTCATAAACATTTCTACCTGCAACATTGTCATCCCTCTTATCAGGAGTTGCTGTCATTCCAAGCCAAAGCTTAGGCGAAAAATGTTTCATAATCTTCTGATATGTATCAGCAGTTACATGATGTGCTTCATCCAACACAATACAATCAAATGCATTCTTATCATATTGAAGCAAATGCTCATCTCGATTTAATGTCTGAACCGTAGCAAATACATAATCAGCATCATATTCATGATAACCCGCGCCAACTAAACCCATAGAAACAGATTTTGCAAACACTTTTTCGTAAGATTTCTTAGTCTGTCTTGCAAGCTGTCCTCTATGAACTAAAAATAATACTCTCTTAAATCCTAGTTCTCTCATTGCAAATGCGGAAGCATAAGTTTTACCTGTTCCAGTCGCAGATATAAGAAGAGCCCTGTTTTCTCCGGCTTCCAAAATCTTCTTAAGATTTGTAATAAATCCGACCTGCATACTATTAGGTTTCAATCTATATTTTTCAATAGAAACAACCTGATCTTTCTTAGCTATATCTCGCTGATGTTTAATAATTTTATATTGTTCTTTATAATTTTCATAAAATTCATTAAAGTGTAATGCATACTCAGAATTCCACAGTCTGTTAAATTCAGCAACTATTTCCTTTGCCATCTCTCCCTGCTCTGTTGAGACAAGCTTAGTATTCCACTCCTGATTTCTAGTAAGTGCCGCACTTGTTATATTCGAACTTCCAATTATAATTCTATACACTTCATCAGATTTAAAAATATATCCCTTTGTATGAAATCCTTCACCTGCTTCTTGTACATCATACATTTTCAAGGTGATATTTGATAACTCATTTAGCTTCTCTAAAGCTTTAGGTTCGCTAAAATTCAAATAATTAGTAGTAAGAATTTCGCCCGGAATATTTTTCTCTTCCAATTCTTTCAATGTCTGAAGTAATGGCGTAATTCCACCTAAAGTAATGAATGCAACACTAATCTGAAACTTATCGCATCTTAATAGTTCATCCTCAATAGAAGATAAAACCTTCTTCCCATCCTTATAATTATTAGATACAAACTGTGGGCTATAAAGACTATTCGAAGCAACCGAACCATCTATATATGCTGTCTCAAATCCTAATCGCAACTCATCTCTTTTATCCATACTGGTACTCCATTTTCACTGACAAATATTATACTAATTATATTATTTATTATGGTTAGTTGCAATGAATGTTTAAATTAAAATTGTTGTTATTTTGTTTTCCTGTTATACTCAGTAATTCTTGCATATATACATATACTACAACTCCTCATATACAAAATTTGTCAGAATATGTCGACAATCAATGTTATTTGCAATAATTTGTAAAATTATATTTTTCTTGATTATTCTTTAAAAATTTAATATTATATATATTAAAAATGGGTTTTTGACTGAGTAAAGTCTCACGACTGGAAAAGGATGCTCGTTTCTTTTTTATTTTCACCATTCTATCGCATAAAAAACAGCACCCCGGCAGTACCCATCTACTACCGAAGTGCTATCAACCAAATCAATTATTCCATTAAACCCTATCCAAATATACTCATCAGATTAGCCACAACCAAACCGCCACCAGTTCCGATGACATAGCCGAGCAGCGCCATCATGATACCAACTGGTACGAGGGCATTTGAGTATGCGCCGGCGAGAACCGGTGCTGTTGCTGTTCCGCCGATGTTGGCGAGAGAAGCAACGCAGCATGTGAAGATGTCCAGTTTCAATATCTTCGCAAGTGCAATCATGATTGCCACATGGATAAGAAGGATTACGAATCCTGCGAGAAGCCATATTGGGGCATTGCCGACTGCTCCGAGGTCTGCTCTTGAGGCAATTAAGGCAATGACTATATAAAGCATTACATTTGAAATCTCCTCAGTTCCCTTAATCTTGCCAAATGGTGTCAGTGCGAATAAGATTCCAAGCACTGATACGATAAGGACTGTCCATGTTGCGCTGTCAAAGAATGATAAATGTGCATTAATCATGCTGCCAAGTTCCATTGAAACTGCAGATACTAAGAGACCTGCGCCGAGCAGAAGAATGATGTTCTGCCATACGAGTGGCTTTGTGTTGGCTTTTGCTTCCTCTTCGAGTGCTGCGCCAACGCCGTCGATTACGCTTGTGTCTGCCTTTGTCCATTTGTTGAACTTCTCGTGATTTCCGATTGCCCACAGAAGGAACATTACATAAAGTGTCGCACAGATTGAGTCCATAACAAGAGCGTAAGCCATTGTTGCTTCGTCAACGTCAAGCGCTGCCTGAATCGCGAGCATGTTTCCGCCACCACCCATCCAGCTTCCGCACAGTGCGCCGAGCGCTTTCCATGAGCCTGCGCCTAAGAGCTGATGGAATATCGCATATGAAACGAAGAAGCCAAGTCCGATTGACAATGTTGCTGCAAAGAAACCGATAAGCATTTTAGGTCCAAGCTTGATGATTTTCTTCAAATCACAGCGAAGCAGCATTATGAAAAGCATCGCGTATAATATAGGGTTCTTGACTGATTTGTACACAGCGCTTGTTGCACTAAGGTCCCACACTTTCATTGTGCACAGGAGCATCAGCCCCAGGTATATAAGTACAATCGGCGGTGCAAAATTAAAGAACACCTGCGCCTTTTTTCCTTTAAAAATCTTAGGTAGATTTACTAATACTGCAGCTGCAAATATAAGTGCCGCAAGGTATAAAAATCCATCTTTTATCATGTATTAATTCTCCTTATGGTTAATATATAGCATATTCTGCCCATTTTTCTGTTGTATATTACATTTCTTTAAGTATCGCCAGCAGATATTCCCAAGTCCTCTCCACCGAAGCCACGTCCATACACTCATCAGGCGTATGCACACTTTCAAGTGTCGGTCCAAATGATATCATATCTACTCCCGGCATTTTGCCAGCAAGTATGCCGCACTCGAGTCCAGCGTGGATTGAGGTCACTTCTGGTTCGTGGCCGTACACATTTGCAAAGCTCTCAACGCATATCTTTCTTAACTGCGAATCGCTCTTGTATTCCCACGCAGGATAGTCCGACATTGTGACTACTTTTCCTGACAAATGTTTTACAAATGCGGTGACTCTCTCAAGCAATAATTTCTTTCCAGCCGCTGTATTGCTTCTTATAAGATATTTGTATACAAGCTTGTCTGCGTCGAGGTAAGCAGTTCCCAGATTAAGCGATGTCTGCACCATGCCCTTAATCTCCTGACTCATTTTGTACACACCATCAGGACTTAACTGGAGGGCATATATTACATTTGCAGTGCTCTTGGAATCAAGAACCTTGTCTGCTGCAATGTCTGTCTTTTCAACCTCAATCTTAGCATTCGGTTCTGACGCGCTGATTTCCTGCATCCATACAGCCGCACTCTCTTTAATGCTTTGTTCAAATGTTGTGGTATCGCAGCTTCTGACACTTACAACCGCCTTCGCTTCTTTAGGAATTGCATTTTCCTTGCCGCCGCCTGAAAGCGACACAAGACGAAAATCTGCTGCCCCGCTGGCATATGAAAGAAGTGACGCAAGTAATCTTATAGCGTTAGTATGCTGTTTGTGAATTTCAACGCCAGAATGTCCGCCGGCAAGCCCGCTTATCTTAACCTCGAAGCATGCTGAACCATTCTGCACATCACCTGACACCCAGCCAGCAGCATCCTCGTACTCAACCGGAATATCACACTCAGCCCTCACACCACCGGCACAGCTTACATACAATATTCCCTCAGTCTCAGAGTCAATGTTGATAAGTCTCTTCGCAGTAAGGTCGGAAGTATCAAGATCTCTTGCGCCAAGCATTCCAATCTCTTCATCGCTCGTAAGCACCGCCTGTATAGGAGGGTGTGCAATTGTATCAGATGCAAGCACTGCCAGTATAAATGCAACAGCAATTCCATCATCAGCACCAAGAGTCGTACCGTCAGCCCACACTGTCTTTCCATCAGTGCAAGCCTTAATGCTCTGCACACTCATGTCAATATCGCAGTCCGGCTCTTTCTCACACACCATATCAAGATGTCCCTGCAAAATCACAGGCTCACAATCCTCATACCCAGAAGAACCCGCCTTAAATATAACAACATTATCAGCCGCATCCTTCCTGGCCTTAAGCCCATGCACCTTAGCAAACTCCAGACAATAATCCGCAATCACCCCAGTATTCCCAGAACCATGCGGAATAGAGCATATTTTTTCAAAATAAGAAAACACCTCGCTAGGTGACAATTCATTTAACCTCATAAAAAGCCTCCTAAATCAAATAAACATAAGAAACACCAGCACCTGGAGTGAAACGACAGGTGCGTCCACCTGTCACTCCTGCCCCGAACACACACCGCAAATAAAATCATATTCCTAATCCGGCATATGTAACCTATGCGGCTGGGGCAGTACAGGGTGTACGCCTGAGTCTGGCAAGCTGTGCAGAAGTTAATGCCGCCAGATGCAAAAGTTCAGGGTGCGAAAGCTCGTTCAAGCGAAGCGCGTTTGCTTTCGCACCCTGTAAAAAACTCTGCAGATGGCGGCATTTACTACTGCTAAGCGAAGACAGTCCGAAGGTGTACACCCTGTACTGCCCCAGCCGCAGACCGGTCGGTCTACACATACCGGCTACAAAAACGATTTTAATTTACGTGCAATATCTCATGTGCACGATGTGACAACGGTTTCTCAAAATACTCCTCATAGCACTTCTGCACTGATGGATTCTCATGTGAGAATCTGAGATTATCGCGCTTATCAAGTCCGTAAAGAACATGACGGCGCTCTTCAACCATCTCGGCATCTTCCTTGTAAGGCTGTCCACCGCCGTTGATACAGCCGCCCGGGCAGGACATGATTTCAACGAAATCATAGTGAACCTCCCCCTTCTTAATTGCGTTCATTAAGTGTCTTGTGTTGCCAAGTCCGCTTGCAACAGCCACATTTACAGTTGTTCCATTAAGGTCAAATGAAGCTTCCTTCCAGCCCTCAAGACCTCTCACTGACTGGAACGCATCCGCGTCAGGGTTCTTTCCTGTCACAAGGTAGTAAGCACTTCTGAGTGCCGCCTCCATAACACCGCCTGTTGCGCCAAATATAACACCGGCTCCTGTTCCTTCTCCTAACGGATTATCGAACTCGTCCTCGTCAAGTTCTTCTGGCTTTATGAAAAATGCTTTGAACATTCTTTCAACTTCTCTTGTTGTAAGAACTGCGTCAACATCTTTGCCGCCGTCCCATGTACACTCGTCCTTCTTTGCAAGACATGGCATGATTGACACGCAGAATATCTTCTCCGGATCAACGCCAAGCTTCTCTGCATAATATGACTTTGTTATTGCTCCAAACATCTGCTGTGGTGACTTTGCTGTTGAAAGTCTGCCCGCCATCTCAGGGTACTGGCTCTTTATGAATTTAACCCAGCCCGGACAGCATGATGTGAACATTGGAAGACCTGACTCCTTGATTTCTGGAAGTCTTTCAAGGAACTCGCTTCCTTCTTCCATGATTGTCATGTCTGCTGCAAATGTTGTGTCAAATATATAATCAAATCCAATTCTTCTAAGTCCTGCAACAAGTCTTTCGGCTGTCGCATACTCTTTAGATACGCCGAAGCCCTCGCCCCATGCAGTTCTTACCGCAGGTGCAACCTGAACTACAGTGATGATATCCTCATTTTCAACCGCATCAAGCACGATTCCGACATCATCTCTTTCTGTAAGCGCACCTACAGGACAGTTGCTTACGCACTGACCGCACAGTGTACATGCAGTCTCAGCGATATTTTTGTTAGCACGCACATTTACAGTTGTACGCGAACCTGTATTTACAACGTCCCAGATGTGCATTTCCTGAATATTGTCGCACACCTGCACACATCGCATACATTTGATACATTTCTGGGCATTTCTTATAAGTGGAAATGTTTTATCCCAGTTATCTTTCTCTAAGATTGAATCATATGGCATCTCTGAAATGTTAAGTTCATTGGCAAGTGACTGTAAAGTACAGTTACTGCTTCTGATACATGTACCACATTTGTAATCATGCTGTGAAAGAATAAGCTTGACATTAGTCTTTCGGGTTGTACGCACTTTTCTTGAATTAGTGTAGACAACCATGCCTTCTTCTACGAAGTTGTTACATGCTGTAACACATCTGTCGTTGCCCTCTACCTCGACAACACACACACGGCATGCGCCGATTTCATTGATTTCCTTGAGGTAGCAGAGTGTAGGGATTGTCTCCCCTATTGTTTTGGCAGCTTCAAGAATGGTAGTTCCTTCTTTTACTGATACGGCTTTGCCGTTAATTGTTAAATTTACCATTGTTCTTCTCTGCCTCCTCTGAATGAACCGAATCCAAAATGATCACATCTTAAGCAGCGGCCAGATTCCTGACACGCTTCCTCACATGAAAATCCATATTCGATAGGTTCAAAGTCTTTCTTTCTGTCTGCGGCATCGCGGAGTGCGACCTCAACTCGTCCGCATGGTATTTTGTCCTCGTATCCTGCGTATGGTATCTCTACATCTGTAGTTATCTCATGATGGAATCCAAGATATTCATCAATATTGGCTGCCGCAACTTTTCCGGCTGCTATAGCCCTGATTACTGTTGCAGGTCCTGTTACACAGTCTCCACCGGCAAATATTCCCTTATGCTCTTTAATCTCACTTGTATCAAGCGCCTCGATTGTTCCTCTCTTGACTGTAACGCCATGCTCTTCAAAATATCTTGTCTCGATACCCTGTCCGATGGCAACTACGATAAGGTCACATGGAATAAGAACTTCGTCCTTAGCTGCTGTCTTAGGTGAAGGTCTGCCGCCTTTTATCTTGCTTATCATCTGTGGCTGAACCCATAAACCTACTGCCGCGTCATTCTCGTCTTTCTCGATTCTTACTGGTGACATAAGCTCAAGAACATCACATCCCTCTGCCTCTGCACCTTCAACCTCTTCCGGAAGAGCTGTCATGTCAGCTTTTCTTCTTCTATATACAATACTTACTTTCTCAGCACCTAATCTTACTGAAGAACGTGCAACGTCCATTGCTACATTTCCACCGCCGATAACGACTACACGCTTACCAGTGTAGTCAGGCATTTCGTCATCACCGATTGCACGAAGCATTTCTACTGCTGATGTAACGCCTGTTTTAGCGTCCTCACCCTCGATTCCAATCTTCTTGTCTGCATGCGCACCGATTGAAATGTATACTGCATCGTATTCTTTATTGATATCCTCAAGCGTAATATCTGTTCCTACGCTTATATTTTTCTTAACTTCTATTCCTGTAGACAGTATTGAGTTAATCTCCGCGTCAAGCTTCTTTCTTGGAAGTCTGTAATTAGGAATTCCGTATCTTAACATTCCTCCAAGCTGCTTTCTCTGCTCAAATATCGTAACCTTATGTCCCATAAGTGCCAGATAATATGCGGCACTGAGTCCGCCCGGACCACCACCGATGATTGCAACCTTCTTGCCAGTTGCCTCACCACATGCTGGAACAGGCACATCACCTGCATTATCAACCGCCATTTTCTTAAGTCCCCTGATGTTGACTGGCGCATCGATAAGAGTTCTTTTACATCTGTTTTCACATGGGTGTTCACATATATATGCACATGTTGTAGGCAGTGGATTATCTCTTCTTATAAGACGAACCGCGTCTGCATATCTCTTTTCATGCACAAGTGCTATGTATCCAGGAATATCTACTCCTGCAGGACATGATTTTACACATGCAACCGGCTGGCTGCTGTTACATGAACAGAAGCCTCTCTCGATATGAGACCTGAAATCATCCTCGCATCCATCAATACATTTTAACACAAGCTTGGCTGCCTCATATCCGATGGCACAGTCAGCGGAATAATAGATTCCCTCTGCTGTAAGTCTGATAACATCAAGAGTTTCCTCTGTTGCATTGCCGTCAAGCACTGAGTCAAAAAGTCTCGCAAGCTGCCTAAGTCCCACACGGCATGGGACACATTTGCCACATGACTGTGCAAGACACATTTTTATAAATGACCTTGTAAGGTCGATAGTACACAGTCCCGGTGGACTGGCAACTATTCTTCTCTCCAAATCCTGATATAAAGACTCCATTGTAACCTGAGCCTTATCCTTAGTAATAATCGTTAATCTGCTCAATTCCCGCTCCATTTCTGCATATTGCATATGTCGTATTGCTGCTCGCCGGTATACCGCTAGTCAGTTCTATGTAACATTTTACACAATAAATGTTAATTTGAAAAGGAAGGTTATTTTTTTCACACAATAACCTTCCCATCATCATCTTTTATCTGCGTAATTAATGCGTGTCATCGCCACGCCATTTTCCATGATGCTAAACCCCTGTTTCTCATAAAATGGTGCATTGCAGCGCTGTGCCGGCATCACATCTATGTAAAGATAGTTCTTATATTTTTCCTTAATCAGCCCTATCATTTTCCCTGCAATTCCCATTCCCTGAAAATGTGGATTCACAAGCACATAATGCACAAATGCGACCATCTCCGAATCATCAATCGCTCTCGCAAGTCCGACCAGCTTATCACCGCTCCATGCCGTTATAACCGTTGATGAATTCATAAGTGCTTTATACAGTCTCTGCGGATACTCGCCTGACACCCAGTCTACTGACAGAAATAATTCCTGCACCTGCTCCTGTGTAAATGTTTTCTCTTCTTTATATACAATGTCTGTATTCATAATATCCTTCCTCTCTGATTACTTGTGATCGCACTTCATGCACTGACTCATTTCCTTGTCAGTTTCCTTCTTGTAAAATGCGCCTGACCAGTCGCATATGCTCTGCAATATAGGCATTACAGACCAGCCTTTTTCCGTAAGTGAATATTCAACCCTTGGTGGAATCTCATCGTATGATTTTCTTGAAACAATATCGTCAGCAATCAGCGCCTTTAATGTTGTTGACAATACGGCATCTGTAATATTAACCATCTCTGTTCTTAACTCGCTATATCTTAATGTCTTCTTCTCTGCGAGAACACATATAATTCTTGACTTCCACTTGCCTCCAAATACTTCAAGTCCATATTCCAATGGACATCTGATATCAGCTTCTAATTTCTTGTGATACATAAATTCTCCTTGTATTCTTAATAATTCATCAATTTTGTTATTTTACTTTTTAATCTGCCTCTAGGCGTTTCATTATAATATCACGATATTGAGATTTTTTAAAGCTGCTATTAATTTTGTTAGTGGCTTATTAAATCAAGACTAGTTGTCATAGTAATTTCTCTCTACACAAAACAGGACGGATTGCCTGACAATCCGCCAGTAACAATCCGCCCGTTCTTCAATTAATTTTTAATAAAACTGATAATTACATCTTTCCACCATATACAGGGAAGCCGCTGCTCGCACCATAACTTTCTATCTTCTTGAAGTTCTTGAGTACTTCCATATCCTCTGCACTGATTTCAAAATCAACCTGTGCATTAGACTTCATATGCTCAGGATTGGCAGTCTTTGGAAGTGAAACAGCACCAAGCTGGATTGTATAGCGGATACAAAGCTGTGGAACTGTTACACCATATTTGTCAGCTATTGCCTTAATCTCTGGCTGGTTGAGGATTACGCCGTGTGCTATTGGAGAATATGCCTCAACAACAATGTCATTCTTCTGGCAGTAATCAACAAGCTCTGCAGGTGTATTACTGATATGAAGAAGAATCTGGTTTACCATAGGCTTAATCTCGGCAGTCTTTACAAGACTCTCGATATCACCAATCTGGAAATTAGATACTCCGATTGCCTTAAGTTTTCCAGCTTTGTAAGCTTCCTCAAGCGCTCTCCATGCTTCTCTGTTTCCGTCCTCGTATCTATTGTCGCTCTGGTTCACCTCAACCCAAGGCTGTGGACTGTGAATAATCATCATATCAAGATAATCAAGCCCCATCTTTTTAAGAGTCTCATCAATTCCTGCCTTAGCCTGCTCATAAGTCTTATGCTCAGCGGCAACCTTTGATACAACAAAAAGTTCTTCTCTTGGCACGCCGCATGTACGCACGCCTTCACCAACACCACGTTCATAAGCATATTGTCAAGTGTAGGTGTCAGATTTTTTAATACAATTTTATTGCAATATTAATCACCTGTTATATATCAACACACATAAGTAATTTACAAAATAAATGGACTATTCTAATCCTTCCGGCTTTTGATTTACCACTCTTTAGATTTAGCCTCAGGCAATTTGTATTTTTCAATAAAAATACTTGCATCATCAAATTTATGCCAATACACATCCCAATGTACATCTTTTAACTTCGGAACAATAACATCTCTATAATAAGGTTCATCAACCCCCAGCATAGAGTGTCCTAGCACTATAACCTCCGTTATTTTCGTTTTATTCTCATCAATGAATTTACTTAATACATCATAATTCATTGAAAGTTTCTTTGAGAATGCATAATATATTTCTTTTAAATTATCTATTAAATTCTTTTTACTCATCAATTTTTGACTGCTTTTCAATTTAATAGAATTGGCAAAGTTTAGCCATTCGTCTAGATAATTATTAACTGATCCAAACTGAAATTGTTTCTTAGCTAATGCTAATATATCTCTTTCAAAATCAATTCCCTTATCGTTTAAATTTCTTTTATCTGGAAGTCTGTTATGAATGTATAAAACATTAGTTTTATTTATATCAAACATATCTTCTAATGTATGCGTATAATTAAAGTTGATACAAATGCAGTCGCTATCGATAACCTCATGTATACTATCATTACTATTTTTTAAGCATACCTCTTCAATATTGTTATAATACTCTCTTGCTATCCATTCCCAAAACCAATTATTTGTAAAATCTCTTGCAATAGCTTGTGGATTATTTTTAAAAAATTGATTAGCAGAACTCATTTGTGCAATACTAGTTTCATAATTATTAACATCAATATCTCTATCAAACGCATCTACATATTGAGTAATATATTTTCTATAATCAAATGTAAGTGCATTTTCCAAATCTGTCCAACAGTCTTTATCTCTAGGAATAAAAAAATCCGATTTTTCTATAATTGAAATTGCACTCTCACCTTCATATATCTTTTTATTTACTAAATAATCCCTATATGCTCTATAACTTGTGTTTAATCCTACATGGATATCTAATCCATTTCCGCAGATAATAAGTTTAATAATAACGCCTCCCATTAACCAACTAATCAAACTTACAAAGCCTATAATCAGTATACCTCTTACCTTTATTTTAGTTCTAATTACCAAACCATATAACTACTCATCTCGGCTTCATATTCCGCTCTCATATCACTTTCATATTCTGCTATTTCATCAAGCATGGAATCACAACCATCCAAGAAATTTATCAACGACTTAAGGTATCTATAAACATTGCCAATATCAATGCTTTTTTTATCGAACTTATATTCCAAACTATATGTTGTTGGATATCTAAACATATCACCATTTTTATCTATCTGATCTATTGTACATAATGCATTGCCAACTATTTCAATCATTTCTAAATCGCTATCGGAGGCTCTTGCATACCTCTCAATTACAGGCTTAACGTTTTTCCACAAATCCTTCTTTATCAAATGGCTCCGCCTTTTGGAATCAAATACCTTTAACGGCACACCTTTTTCTACTCTACTGTAAAATAACCTTTTTAAGCATAATTCTATTGTATTTCTAAACATAAATATTAATGGATAAATCTTTACCTGTGGTAAAATGTTTTGATTATTAAAAATGTAATCTATAACCGCATTATATCCTGTTATCTTTACATGAAATCCTTCATCAGACACTCTTTGCCATAGATAGCAATTTCCTATGCCATGAGATGCAAAAACAAAGAATTCTGATTTAAAATCACTATCAAATACTTCTAATATTTCCCCTTTTTGCACACATTTATAAACCAAGCCAAATGCTTGTACCAAATTATTAGCCACATCAACATTATCTAAAAACATATCCCTATATTTTGAAAGGAATTCATCTTCAAAGGGAAATCTAAACATATCTGATTTACTGTCAACTTCTTCTAACGAATACAGATATTCTTTCAGCCACTTCTTTTCGGCATTATTTAAAAATTCTTCATTTCCAACGTCGTAATAGTTCTTAAGAAGCATAGACAAATCATGACAACATCTTTCAAATATTACTTGAATACATTTTTTATTGTTACATATTCTACAAATTAAAGCTTTTAATCCTAATTCAATGCTTTGACGAAGCAAAAAAATCCCCGGCAGAAACCACATATCCGATTTAACATTATCATGACCACTATCAATTACTTCTTCAAATGTCTTATATCCGCACTCATAAAAATCAAGAGCTAGTTTTCTATAATCTTCAAAACAATTATGACTCCATTTTATTTCTACAATGTTTTCACTGTTTTCTATTTTCCAAAAATCCATATTTTTATATGGCCATAAAAATAACTCATTTTCCAATATACCGCTCCTTTAAATGTGATTCTCCTATTGTGATTAGTCGCAGATTAATTTCTATATAACAAATCTACATAATGAATTTCTTTATGATTTCTTCAGCTTTTTCCACTTTAAAGTCTATACCTTGCAATACTGATTTATCAAACTTCGCCTCCAATACAGATTTCTCTCCACTCTGTGCATGAACAATCACGTATCTTACCGGCAAAAGTGCAAACAAATCACGTGCTACTCTAATTGTGCATGCTGCAACATATTCATTATATAATTCTGAATTTGTTCCGTCTGATATCATATTATTATGCTGATTTATCTGGAATTCGACCTCCATAGATTTAGGATTGTCAGTACCGAATTCAAATTGACTTCCATAATCTAACAGATCATCTACTGGTCTCATTTTCTCAATTGTTTCTAGATACGCATCTATATCTCCGGACAAAATTCTGTGAGAAATACCTTTCAAGAAATTCCATTTATCTTGTTCCATAAACACATCATCTGCAGTAGTGCTTACTAGAAGTTCTGTCCAATCCACTGGTTCATCACTTTTTAAATACAAATTTCTGATTTCATCCTCTGAAATCAATCTCGGAGCATTACCCATTTTTTCAGTTTCATTGTAGATTCTTTCTTCAGGTTCCTGTATCACTTCATTCTTCACAAATCCAGAATTTATGTCTTGTTCTTGTGGATTCAAATAGGATGCAATACTATCATTGATTTCATATTCCTGAACAGACTGTGATTCTCCAATTGCGTTCTGAGTATAGTATTGATTTTGAATATTTCTTTGTGTGTTAGCTTGTCTATTTCCGCCCAGTCTTTTTGTGTCAGTGTAATAAATACCGCTTCCTGGTATACCAACACTAGTCGTCACTTGTCCCTTTGTATTTATTGTCTTATGATATCCTTTTCCCCCTACGCTTACACTCATGCCTGTTTTTCCAAAGTTTAACTTAACACCCTTGCACAGCGTAACACTTTTTCTAAATCGTAATCCCATAATTTCACATCCTGTCTATTACTACAATTGTTTTATCATCATCTGATCCATTACTTCTTGCTTTATCTGCAATTTCTTGCATTGTCTCCTTGTTTATATCACCAAGTATAAAATCTTCAAGTTCATCTGTTGATACATACTCATGTATTCCATCTGATGATAGCAGTATTCTTTTACACTGATTCAATAGAGAATATTCGTTCACATAAATACCTGCCGCATATTTTAGATTTCCACCACCTAAACAATAGGTTATCTCATTCTTATTGCATGTATCAGCTGCTTCCATCTGCCCTCTATCCAATAGCCACTGATATGTTGTCTGATCTTTTGTAAATTGTTTTAAATAGCTGCCCTGCAAGCCATATACCCTTGTGTTTCCAACATGAAAAATAAAGCAAGTATCTGGTAATAAAATTATACCTGTAAGTGTAGTTGCCATATTTTCTTTACCTGGAAACTGTTTTGCATATTCTAATAGACCTATATTACAGTTTACTATAAATTGATGCAATTTTTCTGCTGTAATATCCTCTATATCAATTTTGTCAAACTGATTTAATACATATCGGCTTGCAAGCTCTCCACCTGCATTACCACCTACACCATCTGCAATTGCTACCAAAACTCTAGAATTTATCTGTGTTTCAGAAAATGAGTCAGATATAATATGCTCATTCAATAATGCTGCATCTTCACATATTGCTTTTTTATATCCTTTTTCAGAATAAATAAGCACTTTCATATCGCCACCTGCCTCTTAATTTCTTACGCACATTATTCTTCGCTATTCCCATGT
>JAUNOK010000034.1 GCA_030537195.1 Eubacteriales bacterium
GAAATTAAAAATCTATCGGGTTGGAATTGCAAAATCAGTCGGATTGAATTATAATAATGAATAAGAATATGTATATAGGTTAAGCTTAAACCAATAATATTAATGATATATAAGAATTGAATGGAGCGAATATGGAAAGAAAGGATTACAGACCAAGACTGATTGACAATATAATTGATAACTATTTAGATGCATTTGGTGCAGTATGTGTGGAGGGACCGAAGTGGTGTGGAAAAACATGGACATCATCATATCATTGCAAAAGCGAGATTATGCTTGGTAATCCCGATGGTAATTTTCAAAATAGGCAATTGGCGCAGATGAGTCCATCATTGGTTTTAGAAGGGGAAACACCGAGATTGATTGATGAATGGCAGGAAGTTCCCCAGTTATGGGATGCTGTCAGATATAAGGTTGACCAAAATGGTAATAAAGGACAGTTTATACTGACAGGTTCTGCGACACCCAACCATAAAGGAATACTGCATAGCGGAGCAGGTAGAATTGCAAAATTGAGAATGCGACCAATGTCATTATTTGAAAGCGGAAATTCCAGTGGAGATATTTCATTAAGAGATATATGTGAGGGCAGAATAGAGCCTAAGATATTAGGTGAGGTTGATTTGAGAAAGCTTATTGATTTCATTATAAGAGGAGGCTGGCCTGCTAATCAGGAGACAACATTAAAACAGGCGGCATATCTTCCTATACAGTACATCAGGGCTGTATTAGACGATGATGTTTATAGAATTGATAATGTAAAAAGAGATAAGCATAAAATGGAGCTGCTTCTTCGTTCACTTGCAAGAAATGAAGCAACAACTGTAACAAATAAGAAATTAAAAAATGACATTAAGGAAATAGATGATGAAGATATTGATGTGGAAACAGTTGCTGCTTATCTTGATGTTTTCCAAAGACTTTTCCTCACAGACAATCAGAAACCTTTTGAGGCTAAGCTTAGATCATCAATCCGTATTAAGCAGGCAGAAAAGAGACATTTGTCAGACCCATCATTAGCAGCCGCATTGTTAAATGCGACACCAGAAATGTTACTGAATGATTTAAATACATTGGGATTCTTATTCGAAGCATTGTGTGAAAGAGATTTAAAAATATATGCTGAGTCATTTGATGCAGAATTGTATCATTATCAGGACTATAATAACAATGAAATGGATGCAGTTATAGCAATGCCTGATGGAAAATGGTGTGGATTCGAAATTAAATTGGGTGCAAACCAAATAGATATGGCGGCAGAGAATCTTATAAAAATAAAAAATGAAATTGAGGTGAATGGTGGAATTGCGCCAGATTCATTATGTGTTATATGTGGATTATCCAATGCTGCATATCAAAGACCTGATGGAGTATTTGTTGTGCCGATTACAGCGTTAAGAAATTGATATGTAAAGTAATGTGGTATTGTCTGCAGTTATTGTTTTTTAATGTGTCAAAGACGCATTGAAACGAGAAAACATTTATGATAGAATAAAAATCAATATTGAATATGAAGCAGCACCGCCGGGCAGCGGGGCTGAATAAGGAGGATACAATGGAGCAGTATAAGCAGGAATTTATAGATTTCATGGTAGAGAGTGATGTGTTAAAGTTTGGAGATTTTACTTTAAAGAGCGGAAGAAAGTCACCTTTCTTCATGAACGCAGGTGCGTATGTTACAGGAACACAGCTTGCAAGACTTGGTGAGTACTATGCAAAGGCTATTCATGAAACATATGGTGATGATTTTGATGTACTGTTCGGACCAGCG
Organism: Eubacteriales bacterium; assembly: GCA_030537195.1. GTDB lineage: Bacteria > Bacillota > Clostridia > Lachnospirales > Lachnospiraceae > Lachnospira. The sequence goes on from JAUNOK010000034.1 coordinate 1,772, forward strand.
TATAAGGGAATTCCAATCAGCGTAGTAACAGCAGTTGCTTATGCAAAGCTTTATGGCAAGGAAGTAAGATACTGCTCAGACCGTAAGGAAGAGAAGGATCATGGTGCTGATAAGGGAGGATTCCTTGGAAGCAAGTTAAAAGATGGCGACAGAGTCATTATGATAGAAGATGTAACAACATCTGGTAAGTCAATGGAAGAGACAGTTCCTAAGGTAAGAGAAGCAGCAGATGTTACAATCGTAGGTCTTATGGTTTCACTTAACCGTATGGAAGTAGGACTTGGCGGAAAGGTTAGTGCACTTGAGGAGATTAAGGAAAGATACGGTTTCCCAACAAGCGCAATTGTTTCTATGGCAGATGTTGTAGAGCACCTTTACAATAAAGAGTGCGAGGGCAAGGTAGTTATTGATGATGCTCTTAAGGCAGCAATTGACAAATATTATGCAGAATATGGTGTTAAGAACGCATAATAGCTGATGTTAATGGAGGGTTAATTATGGAAGAGAATCTTTATAAGAAATTAAAGTCAGTAGGAGCTTCTAATCTTGTATTTGGTATCCTGATAATACTCTTTGGTATCGGTGCAGGTGTAATGATGATTATTAATGGTGCAAGACTTCTTGCACACAGATCAGATAGCTTATTCTAGTGAAGGGGAACTGCCTGGTGGGTTAATTATGCCTGCCGGGCAGATTTGTTATGAAAAAGAAACATTATGTAACGCTTATAAAATGGGCGCTTTTTGTTATATATATGATGCTGCTCTTTTATGTAGTCTTTTTCGCAGAAGGGATGGGAAGGGCAGAGATAGCCAGCGGTTACAAATATAATCTTACATTGTTCAGGGAAATCAGGCGCTATTGGCGTTACCTCGGACATTTTGACTCGCTTGGCTGGATAGCATTTCTTAATATTATTGGCAATGTGCTGGCATTCATACCATTTGGCATATTCATTCCATGGCTTTCCAATGGAAGAATTAATGTATTGGCTACATTTGCATATGGATTCGCACTGTCGCTTACAATAGAAACAGTACAGCTTATATGCAAGGTCGGCTGTTTTGATGTCGATGACCTTGTGCTTAATGTACTGGGCGCATTGTGCGGCTATGTGGTATATAAGATAGCATATGGAATAGTTAAAATGTTTAATAAAAAGGACAGGTGAAATAATGAAACTTTTTAATAAATATAAGTTCTCAGATAAAAGTCAGGCACTTGGTGGTTTGATATCGACTGCGATGGGAATACTGTCATTGCTTTCATTAGGCTATGGAGTGTATCTGTCTTTTAAAGCGGCAGGAGAAGGCGGCTTAAGAGTAGGAAGCCTTGGAATATTAAGCCTTATCCTTGCAGTAATCGGAACAGTAATCGGACTTCTCAGTTTCAAAGAAGATAATAAATTCTATGGGACTTCGAGATTTGGTTCAATGCTGTGTGGAGTAATAGCAGTATTTATGATAGCAGTATTCCTGATGGGAATATAATTCTTATCAGGGCAGAAGGAGATTGGAATTGTTTAATGATAATGTAGAAGAGCGTTTCGGGCTTGCAATAGAAAGAATTAAAGAGATAGCGGAAGAACCGGGGCTTAAGACTGACGGATATTCAGATTATTTCAAATGTATCGCTGCATTTATTCTTAAGATGGATAAACTTGCGGCTGACATAAAGGCAGATGCTTTCAGAGATTATTCACTTGAAGAATATAAGAATCTGAATACAGGTCTGTATGAAGATGTAATCGGAGAGGCGTATGAGACAAGTTACGCTAATCCTGCATATGCAGCTTCAAAGCTAGGGCTTTCAGAGGGAAGGCTTTTGTCATTCCTTTATGTTGAGATAAGAGGAATGATTGTGTATGCATACGAGGGCAGAATGGCAGAGATGACAGCACTTATGGAGCTTTTTGTTGAGGTGTACTGCATGTGCGTATCAACAGAGGCAGATTGCGGAAAGCCTGATTATAAACAGATGAAAGAGTCTGTTTACTGGTATGTAAGCGATTACAGCGATGACCTTATGGAGTACAGGGTAAGAGAGTTGTTAGACCCTGAACTTGATTTTGCAACTAAGATTATTATGGAGTCTGACCTTACAGATGTAAGATATCTGTACAGATTCGGTGAGTATGTCACAGACAATGAGATTAAGACAGCAGAGTATCTTAATTCGCTCAGTGAAGAAGAAATCCAGAAGATGGCAGACACATTTACAGAAGGATACAGAATCGGATTCGAGCTTACAGGCAAGGATTTATCAAAGAAGAAAACAGTTAATATAAGATATTGTCTGGGATTTGAGAGACTTGTAAGGGCTGAGATTAACAACTTTGCAAAGCTTGGACTTAAGCCTACAATATATAGGGCAGCGGTCAACACGATTAATAAAAGACTTAATATTAAGGTTGGCTATTATGGTGCTAATCCTAATAAACAGATGGATTTCGACCACCGTTTTGACAATGCACTTTATATGGATGGTGAATTTGTTGAGAGAAAGACTGGCGCATTAAAGCTTGCATATGAGAAGAACAAAGAGCTTGCAGCAGTGCATGGCGGTCCGGCTGTTATGGAAGTGTTTGGTGAAGTGCCATTTGAGCCTCAGATTAAGAGCGAGGCATTAACTCTTGATGCAAAGCAGCAGAAGCTTTCTGTGAAATACAGCAATGACGCTGGAAGCATTGTTAATGAGTATATCAAAGGCGAGGAGAGAAGCTTTACAATAATTGCTTATCCAATACCAGAGATTGGCGAGAATTTTGAGGAAATATTCGAGGGTACTGTTAAGATTAATACGCTTGATTATAACAAATACAAGAAAATCCAGCAGGCACTTATTGATGTGCTTGATACTGCACAGTATGTTGAGGTTAAGGGAACTAACGGAAACTGCACAGACATGAAGGTTTCTATTATGAAGATAACCGACCATAAGACACAGACTGTATTTGAGAACTGTCTTGCAGATGTTAATATTCCGCTTGGAGAAGTATTTACATCGCCTGTGCTTAAGGGAACAACGGGCGTGCTTAATGTAAGCAGTGTGTATCTTAATGATATCAAGTTTAATAATCTTACTGTATGGTTTGAGGACGGATTTGTTAAGGATTATACATGTACGAACTTTGATGATGACGCTAAGAATAAAGAGCTTTTCAAGGCAAATGTGTTATATGACCATGAAACACTTCCACTCGGAGAGTTTGCTATAGGAACTAACACTACAGCGTATGTATTTGCCAATAAGCATGATATTGTGTATAAGCTTCCGATTCTTATTGTTGAGAAGATGGGACCACATTTTGCAGTTGGTGACACATGCTATTCAAGGGCAGAAGATGTGTATGTAACGAATCCTGACGGCAAGGAGATTATCTCAAGGGATAACGAGGTTTCGCTTCTTCGTAAGACTGAGCCGGACAAGGCTTATTACAACTGCCATACTGATATTACAATTCCATATGATGAGATTGGCAATATCACTGTTGTGGCAGAGGATGGAACAAGAACAGACTTGATTAAGAATGGCAGATTCGTGCTTGATGGCACACTGGCACTTAATGATGCATTTTTACAGGAACAGTAAATATGTAATGCGGGCTTTTTCTTGACGCGTAGTTTAAAACAAAGTACAATAATATTTAGTGTTTTTCACTAATTAAAATATTATATCTATCGGACATAGGAGGTTAATATGGCTTTAGTAGGAATTGTTATGGGAAGTGACTCTGATATGCCTGTTATGGCTAAGGCAGCAGACATTCTTGAACAGTTAGGAATTTCGTATGAGATGACAATTATCTCAGCACACAGAGAGCCTGATGTATTCTTTGAATACGCTAAGAGTGCAGAGGAGAAGGGCTTTAAGGTTATTATTGCAGGTGCAGGTATGGCAGCACATCTTCCAGGTATGTGCGCGGCTATTTTCCCAATGCCTGTTATTGGTATTCCAATGCACACAACATCACTAGGCGGTAGAGATTCATTATATTCAATAGTACAGATGCCTACAGGTATTCCTGTTGCAACTGTTGCTATTAACGGCGGTGCTAATGCAGGTATTCTTGCAGCCAAGATTCTTGCAACATCTGATGCAGCACTTCTTGAAAGACTCAAGGATTACACTAAGAATCTTAAGGAAAGTGTTCAGAAGAAGGACGCAAGACTTCAGGAAGTCGGCTATAAGAACTATTAATTAGTAACTGAATAGTTACATTAACTTACATTTATCATAATATTGAAGGAGAAAGAATCATGGATTACAAGAAATCTGGAGTTGATATTGAAGCAGGTTACAAGTCAGTTGAGTTAATGAAAGAGGCTGTTAAGTCTACTATGAGAGAAGAAGTGTTAGGCGGAATCGGCGGATTCTCAGGTGCGTTCTCACTCGCTAAGATTAAGGAGATGGAAGAGCCTGTATTACTTTCAGGAACTGACGGATGTGGAACTAAGGTTAAGTTAGCTTTCATTATGGACAAGCATGATACTATCGGTATTGATGCAGTTGCTATGTGTGTTAACGATGTTGTATGTGCTGGTGGAGAGCCTCTTTTCTTCCTTGATTACATCGCATGCGGCAAGAATTATCCAGAGAAGATTGCTACTATTGTTGGTGGTGTTGCAGAAGGCTGCAGACAGTCTGAATGTGCTCTTATCGGTGGTGAGACAGCAGAGCATCCGGGACTTATGCCACAGGATGAATATGATCTTGCAGGATTTGCAGTAGGTGTTGTTGATAAGAAGGATCTTATCACAGGCGAGAACATCAAGCCTGGTGATACTCTTATTGGTATTGCTTCAAGTGGTGTTCACAGCAACGGATTCTCACTTGTAAGAAGCGTATTCACAATGACAGAGGAATCTCTTAATACATATTATGATTCACTTGGAAAGACATTAGGAGAAGCATTACTTGCTCCAACTAAGATATATGTTAAGACAATGAAAGAAATCAAGAAGGCAGGCGTTAAGGTTAAGGGCTGCAGCCATATCACAGGCGGTGGTTTCTATGAGAATGTACCAAGAATGCTTCCAGAGGGTGTTAAGGCTGTAATTAAGAAGGACAGCTACGAAGTACCACCAATCTTCAAGATGCTTGCAGAAGATGGTAACATTGAAGAGCATATGATGTACAACACATTTAACATGGGTATAGGTCTTGTACTTGCTGTTGATCCTGCTGATGTTGATACAGTTATGACAGCAGTTAAGGCTGCAGGCGAGACTCCATATGTTATCGGAAACATTGAAGCTGGTGAGAAGGGAGTTACTTTATGCTAAGAGTTGCAGTTATGGTTTCCGGAGGCGGAACTAATCTTCAGGCTATTATCGATGCGGTTAAGGATGGAACAATCACTAACACAGAGCTTGTAGCAGTTATAAGCAATAATGCCGGAGCATATGCACTCACAAGAGCTAAGGATAACAATATTCCAGCATATTGCATATCACCTAAGGATTATGAAAGCAGAGATGCATTTAACGATGCATTACTTGATAAAGTGAATGAGCTTAATGTTGACCTTATAGTACTTGCAGGATTCCTCGTAAGAATCCCAGAGAAAATGGTTCACCAGTACAGCCACAGAATTATTAATATTCACCCATCACTTATACCTTCTTTCTGCGGAGTTGGTTTCTATGGACTTAAGGTTCATGAGGCAGCTCTGGCAAAGGGTGTTAAGGTATCAGGTGCAACTGTGCATTATGTAGACGAAGGAATGGATACAGGAGAGATTATTTTCCAGAAGGCAGTTGATGTACTTGATGGTGATACTCCTGAAACTCTTCAGAGAAGAATTATGGAGCAGGCTGAATGGAAGCTTCTTCCTAAGGCAATTAACAAGATTGCCAATGAACATGTTAATTAATGATTACTGACTGAGTATATAGATAATAATATGCGGAGGAATTAAGATGAAAGTATTAGTTGTAGGCAGCGGCGGAAGAGAGCATGCAATATGCTGGAAGTTAAGCAAGAGTCCTAAGGTAGATAAGATATACTGTGCACCGGGCAATGCAGGAATAGCAGAGATTGCAGAGTGTGTTGATATTAAGGCAATGGAGTTTGACAAGCTTGTAGCATTTGCTAAGGAAAACAGCATTGACCTTACTGTTATCGGAATGGACGACCCACTTGTTGGCGGTGTTGTTGATGTATTCGAGGCAGAGGGCTTAAGAGTATTCGGACCAAGAAAGAATGCAGCTATTCTTGAAGGCTCTAAGGCATTTTCTAAGGATCTTATGAAGAAATACAATATTCCAACAGCAGCTTATGAAACATTTACATCAGCAGAAGAAGCCAAGAAGTATCTTGAGACTGCTGAGTACCCTATCGTTCTTAAGGCTGACGGACTTGCACTCGGCAAGGGCGTTCTTATCTGTGAGAACAAGGAAGATGCACTTGCAGGTGTTGATGAGCTTATGCTTGACAAGAAGTTCGGAACAGCAGGTGATACTATTGTCATCGAGGAATTCATGACAGGCCGTGAGGTTTCAGTACTTTCATTTGTTGATGGTAATACAATTAAGATTATGTCATCAGCTCAGGACCACAAAAGAGCTAAAGATGGTGATCAGGGTCTTAATACAGGTGGAATGGGTAACTTCTCACCTTCACCTTTCTATACTAGGGAAGTTGATGAGTTCTGTAAGAAATACATTTATCAGGCAACTGTTGATGCAATGAAGAGCGAGGGCAGACCATTCAAGGGTGTTATCTTCTTTGGCCTTATGCTTACTCCAAAGGGACCAAAGGTTCTTGAGTACAATGCAAGATTCGGTGATCCTGAGGCACAGGTTGTTCTTCCTAGAATGAAGAATGACATTGTTGATGTATTTGAGGCTTGTATTGATGGAACTCTTGATAAGGTTGACCTTCAGTTTGAAGATAACGCATGTGTATGCGTAATTCTTGCATCTGACGGATATCCACTCGCATATGAGAAGGGCTTTGAGATTAAGGGAATGGAGAACTTCAAGGGTAAAGATGATTATTTCTTATTCCATGCAGGTTCTAAGTTCAACGAAGAAGGCAAGGTTGTAACTAACGGAGGACGAGTTCTCGGTGTTACAGCACTCGGTAAAGATCTTAAGGAAGCCAGAGCCAAGGCTTATGAAGCTACTGAATGGGTAGATTTTGATAACAAATATATGAGACATGATATTGGTAAGGCAATTGATGAAGCCTAGATAGTAACCGAATAGTTACCTTAAGTATTAAAGGAATGGGGCAGATGGCTGGTGTATACCGGTTATCTGCCTTAGTATGTAAATAGAACGGAGATTTTATTATGAAAATAACACCAGTTAAGGGTACTAATGATTATCTTCCTAATGAGGTTGAAATCAGGGATTACCTTCAGAATGAGATATTAAAGGTATATGTTGCTAATGGATTTGAGCACATTACAACACCTATTATTGAGGATATTGAGAATCTTGATAAGAGTGATGGCGGCGAGAACTTGAATCTTATATTCAAGATTATGAAGAGAGGCGACAAGCTTGAGAAGGCTGTAAGTTCACTTCAGGAAAATCCTAAGACAGGAACAGCCTGTGAGAACGAAATTGCTGATATGGGATTAAGATATGACCTTACACTTCCACTCAGCCGTTACTTCGCTAACAACAAGGATAAGCTCACTCTTCCTATGAAATGTATCCAGATGGACAGAGTGTACAGAGCTGAAAGACCACAGAAGGGCAGACTTCGTGAGTTCGTTCAGTGCGATATTGATATTATAGGTTCTGATTCTACAGATTCAGAGGTTGAACTTATTCTTACAACAACCAAGGCTCTTAAGGCTATTGGCATGAAGAATTTCAAGGTTAAGATTAATGACAGAAGACTTCTTCGTTCATTCCTTCAGAATTGTGGATTTGCTGAGGAGCAGCTTGACAGTGTGTGCATTACATTTGACAAGATGGATAAGGTTGGACTTGACGGTGTTAAGGCTGAACTTACAGATAAGGGATTTGATGCTGCTGCAATTGAAAAGTTTATCGGATTCTTCGGAAGCGTTTCAAGTGCACAGGAGATAAGCCTTGAAAGCGTTGAAGCTATACTTGAGGATAAAGCTCCGGCAGAAAGCGTAAGAGGAATTATTAATACTGTAAATGAGCTTTCAGATGGTCAGTTTGATGTTGTATTTGACCTTTCTTTAGTAAGAGGACAGGGTTACTATACAGGAACTGTATTTGAAGTTGAAAGTATTGATTTCAAGGGCGCTATCGCAGGCGGCGGAAGATACGACAACCTTATCGGCAAGTTCTTGGGACAGCAGGTAAGCGCTGTAGGATTCTCAATCGGATTCGAGAGAATCTTCTCAATTCTTATGCAGAACGGCGTTGAGACTAAGGCGACAGCAGATAAGATTGCTGTTATGTACGATGAGGGACAGGTTAAGGAAGCCTATGCAATAGCAGAGAAGTACAGAGCAGAAGGCAAGGTTTGCTCATTATATGTAAAGCCTAAGAAGATGGGCAAGTTCCTCGGAAAGCTTGAGGAGCGTGGATATAAGGGATTTGTTAATGTCAGCAATGGGGACGAGATAAGCTTGTTCTAGTGAGTTTTATGGCGCAGCCTTTTTAAGGGCTGCGCTTATTGCTTCTATAAAGACGGAATATGTATATCTGTTGGCTGAATCATAGGTTATGTTGGTTGTGCCGGCTTCCATGACTTTAGAGGCAACTTCATCAAATGAAGTTGTGAGTTTTGGGTACATAGTTGTGATTGACTCGGAAAGATTAACAAGTTCAATACTGTTAATGTTAGAAGAATCAACTGTGACTTGGATATCAACGGGATTGCCGTCTAACAGGATAGAAGCGGTATATACTCCGGGACAGAATTGGGGAGCGTCGGCATTATCAAGGGGTGTTTCAATATTAGAAGAAGCAGATGCATTTACAGTGCTGCTCTTAGGCTGAGTAGTATTCTTGGAATTATCAGAACCTTTGCTGCCTAGACGGACAACAGCGAATATAACAAATGCTATTATAATAGCAGCAATAACAGCTCCGATAAGGAGCCTTTTAAATGGAATAACAACAATTTTAGTCTGACTCATCACAAAGAAACCTGCCCTTCATATTCATTATTACAAAATATATGGCGGTACATATGAAAATATGATTTAAATAGCGTTTTACTTTTTGAAATGTGAATGTTACACTAAGACACATGTGGGATGTTCACATATATAAGTGTTATGGTATTAGGAGATGTAATAATGAATTATATTATATTTGGTGGTTCGGGATTCATAGGAACACACCTTATTAAATTAATAAAGCAGGAATGTCTGAAAGAGAATGACAAGATATATGATCTTGATATTGTTATGCCAGGAGAAGAGGGCGTGGTGCCAGGTGTTGTAGAGAAGATTGAAGGTGTCGAGTACATAAGATTAGATGTAAGAAAAGAGATTACATTTGATTTTAAGCCAACACAAGACGATATAATATTCAACCTTGCTGCAGTACACAGAACGCCGGGACATCCAGACGAAGCGTATTTTGAGACTAATATACTTGGTGCTGAAAATGTTACTGCATTTGCAGACAGATATGGAATAAAGAAGATATTATTTACAAGTTCAATTGCACCATACGGGGCAGCAGAGGAATTAAAGACAGAGAAAACCATACCTATGCCTAATACACCATATGGAATAAGCAAGCTTACAGCTGAGAAGATTCATATGATATGGCAGGCTAAGGATGCTGCAAGAGAACTGACAATTGTACGTCCGGGAATAGTATATGGAAAAGGTGAACATGGCAACATGACCAGATTATACTGGGGACAGAGAAAAAGATATTTTATGTATACAGGTCGAAAAGATACAATTAAGGCCTGTATATATGTTAAAGAGCTTGTAAGATTTTTCAAATACAGAATGATGGACAATGATTTTGCGGGAGTTGATATATTTAACTGTACATTTGAACCCGCTTATAATATAGAACAGATATGTATGGCAATACAGGAAGCAACTGGAATGAAGAGACATATACCATTAATTCCTGGAGGATTACTTATGACTGTTGCAAGAATTGTAGGTCCATTGGGTGGTAAGAAAGTGGGAATACATCCGGCAAGAGTTAAGAAACTGATGGTTTCAACTAATATATGTGGAAAGAAACTGGCAGCTACAGATTATACATTCCACTATACATTGGTAGAGAGTTTCAGAGACTGGTTTAATGATTGCAATAAAGAGGGATTATATTAGATAATAGATGCGGAGCCTTGTGGTTCCGCATTTTATGTATGGAGAGGAATATATTTATGAAAAAGATGGTAATAATGGTGCTGGCTTCGGTCTGCATGGTGGGATTTCTTGCATGTGGGCAGAAAGAAAATGCTGATAACAGCCAGACAGAGAGCATATATGAAACAGAAACGAAAGAAAGAATAAGCAATGTTGACAGTAAACAGGAAGTTACAACAGAAAAAGAGCCGGAAGATGATGAATATGTAATTGTGAAGAAATACATACCAGATATATATGTGGAATTAAGGTATGCTACAGAGAATAACTTTACTGGTGTGAAAATATATGATTTCACAGATGCGTATCTGAGATACGGTACGGTTAAGAAGCTTGCCAATGCGCAGAAAGAACTTAAAGAGCAGGGATATAGTCTTAAGATCTGGGATGCATACAGGCCATTTGAGGCACAGAAAAAATTATGGGAAGTGTATCCAGACCCTAACTATGTGGCAAATCCGGCTAAAGGAATGAGAAAGCATAATCTTGGAGGAACAATTGATGTGACACTGGTAAAATCAGATGGAACAGATATACCTATGCCAACAGAATTTGATGATTTTACAACGAAAGCAGACAGAAATTATTCTGATATTGAAGATGAAGAAGCTGTAAAAAATGTTCTGATTCTTCAGAATGCTATGGAAAATAATGGATTTAAAGGATATCAGGGAGAATGGTGGGATTATTCAGATACGGTTGAATATGAAACTGTGGATTTTAGACCTTGAAAATGTGTTATACTATTAAAAATGTTTTAAGGGGAGTTACACATGTCATTACAATTAATTCTAGGCAGCTCTGGTGCGGGCAAATCGCACTATCTGTATACACATATAATTGAAGAGTCTATAAAGAATCCGGACAGGAATTATATAGTTGTTGTGCCGGAGCAGTACACTATGGCAATTCAGAAAAGACTGGTGTCCATGCACCCAAGAAAGGGAATCCTTAATATAGATGTTGTAAGTTTTGAAAGACTTGCATATAAGGTATTTGAGGAAGTGGGCGAGGACAATCTCGAAGTTCTTGATGATACAGGAAAGAATCTGATTATTAAAAGAGTTTTAGAGCAGAATAAAGACAGATTAAAATATTTCGGAAGTAATCTGTCTAATACCGGATTTGTGTCAGAGATGAAGTCTGTTATATCAGAGATGCTTCAGTATGATATCAAGCCGGATGTTATGCAGGAGGCGGCAGGCGCAGCATACATTGATTCAGAGGGGAGTGCAGCACTTCAGTATAAGTTAGATGATGTTGTGCTTGTATACAACGCATTTGCAGAGTACATAGATAAGAACTACATTACTAAAGAAGAAATACTTGATAAATTATGCAGTAAGGTTACAGAATCAGAGAGAATAAAGAATTGTGAGATAGCATTTGACGGATTCACAGGATTTACGCCGGTTCAGTACAATTTACTGACAATTCTGCTTAAAATGTGTCCGAAGATATATGTTTCACTGACAATTGATGCGTCTGAGCGTGAGAATTCAGTCAGAGGCAGGGAAGAACTCTTTTACATGAGCAAGGACTGTGTATCAAAGCTTTATAAAATATGTGATGATGAGCATGTGAAAGTTCTTGAACCAGTGTATATTGCAGGCAGAGAAGTACAGGGAAAGAATGTAATTGTAAATATTAATTCAAGATTTAAGAATTCGGAAGAACTGGATTTCCTTGAACAGAATCTTTTCAGAAACAGTGCGAAAAGATTTGGCAAAAAGACTGACAATATCGTTATATATGAGGGAGCTGTTGCCAAGGAAGAATTAACATTTGCAGCAGGAGAGATAATAAGGCTTACGAGACTGTGTGGATACAGATATAACGAGATTGCGATAGTTACTGCTGATATGGACGGCTATGGAAAGCTGGCGGCTAAAATATTAAAGCAGAACGATATACCATATTTCTTAGATTACAAGCGCCATGTGACAGACAATCCTTTCATTGCGGCAATTAACGGCGCACTCGGAATAATTGAGAATAATTACAGTTATGACAGCGTCCTGGGATTTCTTAGAACCGGAATGAGCGGAATGGAACGCGAAGATATTGATTTGTTAGACAATTATTGTGTTGCAGTCGGAATCAGGGGTAGAGCCAAATGGCATGAGCCGTGGATAAGAAAATTCAGGGGAACAGTCAATAATACTGACCTTGAGAAGCTTAATTCACTAAGAACAATGATAACTGACATGTTAGACCCGCTGGAAGACGTGCTTAAATCAAAGGAATCCAATGTGGCTGATATGGTGAAGGTACTTTACGAATTTCTTGTGCGTGAAAATATGGAGCAGAAGGTAAGTGTGCTTAATGACAGTGAGTACACAGGTGATGAATATGCCCAGTTATATAAGAAGGTTATAGAAGTATTAGATAAAATGTATGCGCTTCTTGGAAGCGAGAAGGTCGGTATTAAAGAATTTAACAAGATACTTGCGTCAGGATTTCAGGAGATTAAGATAGGACTTATTCCGCAGACCAATGACTGTGTTGTTATAGGTGATATAGAAAGAACCCGTCTTGACAATATTAAAGTCATGTTCTTTGTTGGTATCAATGACGGCAATGTACCTAAGAAGGCTGATTCAAGAAGCGTTCTGTCAGAAAGCGACAGGGAATATCTTGAAGATAAGGGGATTGTTATGTCCGCTTCCGTGAGGGAGAAAGCATTTACACAGAGATTCTATCTGTATCTTATTATGACGAAGAGTGCGGAGAAGCTGTACATGTCATATGCGGTAAAAAACAGTGAGGGTGCAGCGCTTATGCCATCTTATATTATAAGAAGCATGAGAAAAATGTTTTCACATTGCCTTAAGTTATCCTACAAAGACACGGCACAGCAGAATTCATATGTGACAATACCGCAGGCGGCTAACAGCTTTGATAATACTGAAATTGCTGCAAATGTAGATGAGGATATTATTGATTCACTTACTGGCGGCAGGCTTGTCGGAAGCGTAACATCTTTTGAGAACTTTGCAGAGTGTCCATTGAGATATTACCTAAGATATGGAGTTGATTTAAAGGAAAGGGAAGAATTCACATTTTCACCAGTAAACTTCGGCGTTGTACTGCATGCGGTTATCCGTGAGGTGTGCGACGAAATCAAGAAAAACGGGGAGTCGTACTATCTGATATCAGAGGAAAGGCGCCGCGAGATGGTAAAAAGAAGTGTCGCTGCAATTACTGACATATACCAGAATAGTATCCTTAAGGATTCAAGCCGTAATTCATTCATGATTAAGCGGATGGAAGACCTTGCAGACCGCACTGTATGGGCAATGGGTGAGCAGTTAAAATGTGGTGATTTCGTGCCATTTGTATTCGAGCATAAGTTTAATATGGAAGTCGGAGACGGAGACAGAAAGCAGCTTATGAGCGGAACGATTGACCGAGTGGACATATGCGAAAATGACACAGATGTGTATGTCAGAATCATTGATTACAAGACCGGAAAGAAGGATTTCAACATAGTAAAGACCTACTACGGAATTGATATCCAGCTTATGGTCTACATGGAAGCGGCAATGAAGCTTGTGGCGAAGATGCGTCCGGGTAAAAATGTTATTCCTGCCGGAGTGTTCTATTACAACATAAGTGACCCTATTGTATCTGCAACAAATGAGAGTGCGGAGGAGATAGAAGATAAGATTAAGGGTGAACTGCGCCTTAAAGGAATGGTTAATTCAGATAAGGATATTGCAGAGAAGATGGATAATACCGAGGGTACTTCACTTAATATTCCTGTGAGCAGAAAGGCTGACGGCGGATTTGATTCACGAAGAAGCAAGGTGATGAATACTGAGCAGTTTAATATGCTTGGAAGATTCGTTGATGTAAGGACGGTTGATACCGCAGACAGAATTGCAGGCGGTGATATCAGGCGCAGCCCTTATAAAGACGGACAGTTTTCAAGCTGTGACAGATGTCCTTATGGGGCAGTGTGCGGATTTTCAGTGGATTTGCCGGGCTGTAATTACAGAAAATTAAAGAAATTCGATGATGAAGTGTTATGGAATAATATAAAGGAAGGGGTTGATGAGAATGGAAAGAAAATGGACACCGGCGCAGAAGAGCGCGATTGATACAAGAGACTGTAATGTGCTGGTTTCAGCGGCTGCCGGTTCAGGTAAGACCGCCGTATTGGTTGAAAGAATCATTTCCATGATTACAGACCCTGACAAGAATATAGATATAGACAGGCTGGTTGTCGTAACATTTACCAAGGCGGCGGCAGCTCAGATGAAAGACAAGATAAGGAAAGCACTCGATTCAATGCTTGACGAGAATCCGGGTGATGTCAACCTTTTAAGACAGATAACACTGCTTAACAATGCACAGATAACGACAATAGACAGTTTCTGTCTATGGATAATCAGAAATCATTTTCCAGAGGTCAATCTGGACCCGGGATTCAGGATAATGGATGAGGGCGAGAAGAAGCTTATTGAAAATGATGTGTTAGAAGATGTGCTTGAGGAATTCTACGCAGAGGCGGATGAAGAATTCTTTAATCTTGTTGACGCATTTGGCATGGGACGGGACGATTCAGGGCTTGTGAGTATTATAGATAAGATATACTGTTTTTCACGAAGCAATCCGTGGATAGATGAGTGGTTTGACGAGTGCATGTTAGTTTATGATGATGAAACTTACGATAATCCGGCAATTAAGGAACTGTATGATTCAATTGTAAATGCGCTTCATGATTACCGTGATAAATACAACAGATTAATTGAAATCTGTGGTGAGCCGGCAGGACCTGTAGCATATATGGGGGCTTTGCAGTCTGATCTGCTTGGAATTAACGAAATGATTAATTCACAGGATTTTGGCGAGCTTGGCAGAAAGGCGAGAACATTTTCATTCGAGGCCTTGTCAAGAAAGAAGGATGCGGGGGCAGACCCGGCTCTTAAGGAATATATCAAGGGACAGCGAAAGCTGTTTAAAGATTACATAGGAAGACTTAATGACAAGATATTCTTAAAAGATGATGAGGGAATATTTGCTGATATGCAGGGAGCAGGTATTCAGATACGGACTTTACTTAAAGTGGCAAAGGTGTATGCAAAGCGTGTTTCAGAGGTGAAGAGAGAGAAGGGCATAATTGACTTTAACGACATGGAACATCTAGCGCTTTCAATTCTTGTAAAGAAGGAAGATGGAAAACTTGTATACACAGAGACTGCCGACAAGCTTGCAAACAGATTTGAAGAGATACTGATTGATGAGTATCAGGATTCCAACCAGCTGCAGGAGGTTATTCTAAATGCGGTGTCTAAGACGAGACTGTCCGGCGAGAATAACAATATATACATGGTTGGTGATGTAAAGCAGAGCATATATAAGTTCCGTCTTGCATGCCCGGAGCTTTTCATAGAGAAGTACGATACTTATAGCGAGGTTGGCGATAATGTAAGAATAGAATTGCAGAAGAACTTCCGAAGCCGTGAAAATGTGCTTGAGTGTGCCAATGATGTGTTCAGCCACATTATGAACAAGAATTTTTCAGGAATTGGTTATGATGAATCTGTAAGGCTTAATGCAGGATTTCCATATCCTGAGTGTGATAACAGCAATTACGGTGATGACGCCAATAAGAGTACGGATGTGATTCTTATATCCTCAGAGAATGAAGAAGAGGCTACAACAAGAGAGCTTGAGGCAGACAGGCTTGCAAAGCTGATTGAGGAAATAGTTTCTTCAGGTGTAAATGTGTATGATGCAGATGAGAATATATACAGACCGGCAGAATACAGGGATATTGTAATTCTTACAAGGTCAGTTACAGGCTGGGCAGACACATTTGCAGATGCCCTGATGGACAGAGGAATACCGGCGTATACCGACTCGTCAACAGGGTATTTCAGCGTGCGTGAGATACAGGTAATCTTAAGCATGCTTACAATCGTTGATAATCCGGTTCAGGAGATAAGCCTTGCGGCGGCAATGATGTCTTACTTTGGAGGTTTTACGGCAGCGGAGCTTGGAATGGTGAGAAAGCTTGGCAGGGAGCATGCGGATAAAAATACGCATAACAACCTGTATGAACATTTGAAAGCAGTTGCGGCACTTGGCGAAGCGGGAGCGACATTGTCCGGCAAATGTGCATTATTCATTGCAAAACTCACAGAGTACCGCGACAAGAGCAGTGTGGAGTCGCTTTATGACCTGTGCTGGGAAATGATATATGATTCAGGTTACTATGATTATGTTGGAACAATGCCTGCCGGAGCGCAGAGACAGGCTAACTTAAATGTTTTGCTGGAAAGAGCAGCTGGATATGGCAAATCAAGCTATTCCGGTCTGTTTAATTTCTTAAGATATATTGAAAGACTTAAGAAATTCGATGAGGATTTTGCGGAAGGAGCTGCAAGTCTTGATAATGAGAATCTCGTAAGAATTATGAGTATTCATAAGAGTAAAGGTCTGGAATTTCCGATTGTAATACTTGCGGGAGCGCATAAGAGCATTAATTTTATGGACGCAACTGCACCTGTACTTGTAGACCAGAACTTAGGAATTGCGGTTGATTATGTTGATCTTGAAAGAAGAACCAAGACTCCTACTATTATAAAGGGTGCAATGGCAAGAAGAATTATAAGAGAGTCAATAGCCGAAGAAGAAAGACTTCTCTATGTTGCCATGACAAGAGCAAGAGAAAAGCTGATAATTACCGGAGTTGTAAAAGACGCAGACAAGATGCTTGATAAATATCGTGCAAAAGCAGAGGAACTGGCAACAGACGGAATATTATCTTTTGCAGACAGCGAGAATATAAAGAATTATCTTGATATGATAATGCCAGTATGCCTTATGGATTCTGATAAGCTTAAAGGAAGATTTAAGGTGATGGTTGATGCCGGAGAAGAGGATGAGAATGATGCAACTGAATCTGTGGAAACTGCGTATGAAAATGAAAAAGCTGTAGCAGATAAAGAGCTGAATGCCAGGTCTGAGGTATCGGCAGAGTATCCTTTATTAGATGAACTTCCGGAGTATGTTCCTGCTGATAATGCAACTGGAAGAATGAAACTTACGGTTTCACAGCTTAAGGCAATGCAGGCAGAGGATGATTCAGACGAAAATGCTTACATGGATGAATCTGTGAAGGCAGCACGTAAGGCAGAAGAAAGTGATGAGCTTGCAGATGGAAAGGAAACAGAAATTCCGCTAAATAGTATAATTCCTAAATTCATAACAGGTGCGGAAGAAAAACTTGCTGCCAATGAACGCGGTAGTGCATATCACAGAGTTATGGAGTGCCTGGACTATTCGTTAAGTGTGGATATAGATGGGGTTAAAGATGATATTAACAGAATGCTTGAAACTGGCAGGATGAATGAATTGCAGGTGAAAAGTGTTAATCCATGGGATGTCAATGCGTTTGTACAATCTGATATAGGTAAAAGAGCGGCCAGTGCTGTTAAGAGTGGCAGGGCAAGAAGGGAACAGCCATTTGTCTTTGAATATGAAGGCCAGATTATACAGGGTATTATTGATATGTATTTCGAAGAAGACGGAGAACTGGTACTTATTGATTATAAGACGGACAGGGTTAATAAAAGTGCCGCAGGAGAACAGGAACTTGTGAAAAGATATGCAATCCAGCTCGATTATTATGCCAAAGCACTGGCACAATTGACAGATAAATGTGTCAAAGAGAAGATAATATATTCGTTTGCTTTAGGAAAAGAGATTAAAATTGAGTGATTTTACGAAAATTTAATAAAAACTCTTGTCTCTATTGTGCAAAAGTGGTAATATGGGCTTGTTTTTGGGATATATGATATCCAAAATGCACAATTAATTATTGCAAAGAAGGAGAAGAGCTATGAAAAACAGATTCAAAAAGTTTTTAAGCGTGGCACTGGTTGCAGTTATGACATTAGCATCAGTTGTAATTACTGATATTCAGCCAGTTCATGCGGCTTCTGGCGCAATAACAGAAGCAAAAGGCTGGTTTGAGACAGCATACGTTAAGTGGACTCCAGTAACAGGAGCAACTGGCTATAACGTATATGTTAAGTCTGCCAGCGCAACAGATGCAGCATATGTTCAGCTGGATGATGAACTTATAAGAAAGTATCCATCATACATGAGAGCAGATGCACTTGGATTAAGAGCAGGCGATTATGTAATGAAAGTCGTTCCTGTTGTAGATGGAAAAGAAGATACAGCTGAAGCTATGGTTTCAGATACAATGAATGTATCTGCATACGACAGAAGTGGATTTACATTTTCAAGTAATTCACCAGTAAAGGACGGTGTTGGTGCATATAACAACGATGGTACATTAAAGTCAGGAGCATCTGTTCTTTACGTAACAGAAGCTAATAAGAATACAGTCAAGATGACAATTGGTAAGACAGAATATACAGGTGTAGCAGCAATTACACAGGCAATTAAGACGAAGAATAACTGCCAGCCAGTTGCTATCCGTATTATTGGTCAGGTTACATTAAGTGGACTTTCTTGCTCAGATATGAGTTCGGCATATGCTATTGGCGTTAAGGGAGCAGCTAATGTAACATTTGAAGGTGTTGGTGATGATGCTACATTATATACAGCAGGTGTAGGAGCATTCCAGTCAAGCAGCATTGAAGTAAGAAACCTTGGTCTTATGAACTGGGGCGGTGGAAAAGATGGAGATGGTATAACTCTTAAACAGTCAGTTGGCGTATGGGTACATAACAACGATGTATTCTATGGTAATGCTGGTTCAGATGGTGACCAGGCTAAGGGCGATGGCTCTATGGATTTAAAGGATAATTCACAGTATGTAACAATTTCTTATAACCATTTCTGGGATTCTGGAAAGATGTCACTTTGTGGTATGAAGTCAGAGTCAGGTGAGAACTGGATTACATATCATCATAACTGGTTTGATCATTCTGATTCACGTCATCCACGTATCAGAACAATGTCAGTTCATGTATATAACAATTACTATGATGGCAATGCTAAGTATGGCGTTGGTGCAGCTAAGGATAGTGAGGCATTTGTAGAAGCTAACTACTTCAGAAATTGTCCATACCCAATGCTCAGCTCAATGCAGGGTAGTGATGTTCTTGCCGGTGGTATATTCTCAGGTGAGAATGGTGGTGTACTCAAGGCATATAACAACTATATTGAGGACGCTAAGTCTTTAATATATGCTAACTCAGATGCTGGTACAACTACTGCAAGCGCAACAGACTTTGATGCATATCTTGCAACAACAAGAGATGAGAAAGTACCTTCTACATATACAGCTAAGCAGGGTGGAAAAGTATATTCTAACTTTGATACTACTGTTGATTTAGGTGTTAAAGAATCCGCAATTGATAATCCTACAGATGTTCCATCAATTGTAACATCTAATGCAGGTCGTCTTGGTGGCGGTGATTTCAAATGGACATTTGATAACAGTGTTGATGATGCAAGCTATTCACTTAACACAGCATTAAAGACAGCACTTAACAATTACAAGACATCTCTTGTATCTGTAGGTGGTGGAAGCACATCAGGTGAGTCACATACTCATAATTATGTAGGCGTTGTAACTAAGGAAGCAACAGAAACAGAAGAAGGTTTAATGACATACACATGTAGTATATGTGGAGATTCTTATACAGAAGTTATTCCTAAGAAGGGCTCTTCAGGTGGAACAGATACACCAGATGTACCAACACCATCAGAAGATAGTTATGTACATAACTTTACAGAAGATGGAAAGACAAGCAATTTCTATACAATAGTCTCAACTTCTGATCTTACAACAAAAGGAGGAGATGTTGTATATGGAAACCTTACATTAAAAAAGGCATTAAAGTTTGATAGTAAGGGAAGCGTAACATTTACGGCACCAAAGGCAGGAACATTAACACTTGTATTTGCACCTTCTAATTCTGGAAAGGCAATAAGTGTTCAGGGAACAGAGTATACAATAGGTGCAGATGGATTAATTCAGACAACAGTTGGTGCAGGTTCTGTAGAAGTTAAGAGAGGAGCAAAATCAACTGAAAGTTGGTTGTATTATATTGCATACACACCAGAGAAGACAGAAGTTACACATAAGCATAACTATGTATCAAAGGTAACTAGAGAAGCAACATGTACAGAGGATGGAGAGCTCACATATACATGTACATCAACAACAGGAACATGTGATGCACCATCATACACAGAAGTAATTAAAGCAACAGGACATAAGTTCAGCGATGAATGGACAACTGATGTTCAGCCAACAGAGACAACACCAGGTAGCAAGAGTCATCATTGTACAGTATGCGGTGAGAAGACAGATGTAACAGAGATTCCTGCAACAGGAACAGAAGAGCCATTAGCAATAAGTGTTACAATGGCAGAAACAGATAATGATATAACATTTACAGCTGAAGCTACAGGTGGAAAAGAAGAATATACATATAAGTTTATCGTGTATAACAGAACAACAAAGACATGGGGACTTATACAGAACTTCAGTAGTGATAATACATGTACATGGACAAAGGGAAGCGCTGGAGACAGAGAGTTTTATGTAGATGTAAAAGATGCAGAAGGAAATGTAGTAAGAAGTGAGATGCTTAATGTTAAGATGAAAGCGGTAGCTACACTTACAGGAGAGACATCAGTAGAAGCTGGAGGAAAGCTTACACTTAAGGCACAGGCAAATGTAGGAGCAGGTTGTACATATAAGTTTATAATCTTTAATCCAGCAACAAATCAGTGGTTCAAGTTACAGGATTTCAGTGCAAATAATACAATAACATGGACAGCAGGAAACGATGGAACAAGAGTATTCTATGTAGATGTAAAAGATGCATATGGAAATGTAACAAGAAGTGAAGCACTTAATGTTACAGTTGGAACAGGAAAAACAGATAAGCTTTCAGTAAAGACAACAGTAAGTGCTAATACAACAAAGGTTGGAGATAAGGTAACATTTACAGCAGAAGGAATTGGAGGAGAGTCAGGTTACACATATAAGATGGTTGTATATAATAGAACAACAAAGACATGGGGACTTGTGCAGAACTTCAATAGTAACAATACAATAACATGGACAGCAGGAACAGCAGGAGACAGAGATTTCTATATCGATGTAAGAGATGCAGCTGGAAATGTAACAAGAAGTGCAGTAATGAATGTTATAACAAA
>JAUNOK010000014.1 GCA_030537195.1 Eubacteriales bacterium
ATTACAGATACATTTCTCCCAGCACTCTTTAAATTAGTATTAATTTCTTTACAGATAGTAGCTAACCCCCCCCTTAATTTTTCTGCATGTCAATCTATTTTTCATATCATCATAAAAAAAGCAGTTATTCTGCCCAAATCCAAAAGTCAGACACAAATCTGACAATCCAAATATAGTCAGAATAACTGCTGTAATAATTACATTTTGCATGTTATCTCTTAAGCAGAATCACATTCTCCACATGCTCCGTATGCGGGAACAGATCAAAAGGCTGGCATGCAGTCACCTTATATCCGCCCTTTACAAGCACCTTAACATCCCTCGCCTGTGTATCAGGACCGCATGAAATATACACAATCCTGTCTGGTTTAATCTTGAGAAGCGAATTAAGAAATTCTGGTGTACTTCCGCTTCTTGGCGGGTCCATGATGACAACATCTGCCTTTGCATTTTTCGCATACTCAACAAGAAAATCTCCTGCGTCAGCATTAACAAATGTGGTATTCTTTATATTGTTAATTGAAGCGTTTACCTTGGCATCTGACACAGCTTCTGAATTAAGCTCAACGCCGATAACTTTGCCAGCCTTCTTGGATGCTACTATTCCTATAGTACCAATGCCGCAATATGCATCAATTACAGTATCTTTCTTTGATATGTCAGCAAGCTGGATTGCCTTCTTGTACAGCTTTTCAGTCTGCTGGTGGTTAATCTGATAGAATGATGTCGGGCTTATTCTGAACCTGCAGCCACACAGCACATCTTCGATATAGCCTTTTCCCTTAAGAACAATATTTCTCTTTCCAAGCACCATGCTTGTGCGCCTGTCATTAATGTTCTGAACAATTGTAGTAATTTCAGGGTGCTTTTCACATAACACCTTAAGAAAATTGTTCTTTGATGGAAATGCAACTCCTGCTGTAACAATAACGAGCATAATCTCCTTTGTCGAAAATCCTTTTCTTAAAAGAATATGACGTATCAATCCCTTTCCTGCATCCTCATCATATGGCTGATATTTAAATGAAGCTATAAGTTCTTTAATATCCTTAATAATGTCTGTACACTGTGAATCTTCAATCATACAATCTGAAGTATCAACTATTCTGTGGCTGTTTTCCTCGTAAGTTCCTGCTATCACATTTCTGGAATCATCAAGTCCTACAACTGCATGAACTTTATTGCGGTAATATATCGGTCTGTACATCCCTACAATATCATCAACCTTAACATATTTGCCAAAAAGTTCTTCAATATACTTCTGCTTAACTGCAAGCTCATTGTCATATTTCATTCCGGCATAATCGCAGCCACCGCATTTTTCTGAAAATGCACAATGAATCCGTCTTTCCTTCTCATCATATCTATTCGTCATAAAATATTAAACTCCTCATCTCTCCTCATGCTTACAGCTCATACTCAAGATTTTCGTTATGTCTTGCCTGAGCTACTCGCACAAAAGGGCAACCGCCTATACAAGCAGTTGCCCTTAACATCAGTCTTTGTTAATTATAATGAAGTATTCTCGTCTGTACTTCCAAGAATCTTAACCTTACCTTCGTAGAATTCTTTAACTGCGATTGATAATGGCTTGTCTTTCTCTGAACATCTTACAAGAGGAGTTCCAACCTGAAGCTTTCTCTCATCTTCCTTAGAGATTCTCTTCTCCTCAATCTTATCCTTGTCCTTTTCTTTCTCTTTTTCCTTGTTGCTTGCTTCAATTCTTGCCTTGGCAATCTTCTCTTCAACGCTTCTTGCATCGATGATTTCCTTAGCTCTGTTAGCAGTTGCCTTAACAATTGAATATCTGCTCTGTACTAAAGGCTGCTCGCCTTCTTCAACCTCACTGTTAATTACAGCCATTAATTCAGTATACGATGGATGTATCATTATATTATTCTCCTTTCGAATAAACCTTTAATTCTTCTTTAATATTATTAATCAGTCCAAGATTATACTTAGCTTTCATCTTCTCAGATAACACAATATCATGAATACGGCTGACACATAAATCAACTTCATCATTGATAACTATGTAATCATAATTCTCAACACCTTCTGCTTCCTCTGCTGCTCTTGAAAGACGGGCTTTGATTGTCGCCTCATCTTCTGTTCCTCTGCCACGGAGTCTCTTTTCAAGTTCTGCCGCTGTAGGAGGTGTTATAAACATAAGCACAGCATCAGGGAACATTCTCTTGATATTCATAGCACCCTGTATCTCAATCTCAAGAATAACATTGTTGCCATTATCAAGCTGTTCTTCAACATATGCCTTAGGTGTTCCATAATAATTGCCAACATACTGTGCATGCTCAATTAAAGCATCTTCAGCAATCATCTTCTCGAATTCTTCTACAGTCTTAAAGAAATATTCTCTTCCATCAACTTCGCCTTCTCTAGGCTTTCTTGTTGTAGCTGATATAGAAAGTGAATACTCATCATGAAGCTCTAAAAGGCGCTTCATAACAGTTCCTTTTCCTGCACCAGAAAATCCTGAAATAACTAATAATAGTCCTTTGCTCATATAATTACCTCATTCTGCACATAAAGTGCACAAGTTATTATACCTAACAAGCCCCAAACAATCAAGTAAATTTAATCAAAATAACAACAAATTAACCACAAAATAACGATAAAGCAACTATTCTATGTTCTGAATCTGTTCTCTTACCTTCTCAATTTCAGTCTTAAGGTCAATAGCTGCATTAGATATCTCAATATCATTAGCCTTGGAAAGAGTTGTGTTAGCTTCTCTGTTCATCTCCTGTGCGATGAAATCCATCTTTCTTCCAATACCGCCGTCCTCGTTAAGACATTTTCTTGCATGTTCGATATGGCTTCTTAATCTGACAGTTTCCTCGTCAACACATATCTTATCTGCATATATAATAACTTCTGTTGCGATTCTGCTCTCATCAATAGTTGTATCTCCAAGAAGTTCTCTTACCTTTCCTTCTAACTTACTGCGGTATTCCTTCATAATCTCAGGACTTCTCTTCTCAACAAATGCTACAAGCTCCTCCATGTGATCAAGCTTTCCTAAAAGATCTTTCTTTAAGTTCTCTCCTTCAAGAATTCTTGTATTAACGAACTGCTCTAAGGCTGCTTTCATAGCTTCTTCTATAAAATGCCAGAGTTCTTCTTCATCTTCCTGAGCTTCATCCATTGTGATGACCTCTGGAAATCTGGCAAGACCTCCAACAGTAATATCATTCTTAAGATTGTATTTATCGGACATATTATTAAATATAGCCATGTATTCATCAGCTATATTCTGGTTGAACTTAAGATTAACCTGACTCTCAGAATCATCTTCGTAATTAATAAATATATCTATCTTTCCTCTTGTTGCATACTTCTTAAGTAAGTCTCTCATTCTGCTCTCGAAAACATTAAGCTTCTTAGGCATCTTGATACCTGCTTCAAGATATCTGTGATTAACTGACTTAATCTCTACTGAAATTTTTCTGTTACCTTTAACTATTTCGCTTCGGCCGAAGCCTGTCATACTTTTAATCATTGTTTCTATCCTTCCATTCGCATATAATGCTTAGGAAAGTATACCAATTTTTGTGAAAGATAACAAGACTTACAGCGATAAGTATGTTAATATAATGCAATAAGATTAATGAATATTATTAATTAAAGGAGATATTATGGCATTCGATGGAATTACAATATCCAGTATTGTTAATGAATTAAATAACACAATTAACGGCGGCAGGCTTTACAAGATAGCACAGCCGGAAGCCGACGAAATAATGCTTACAATAAAGACACAGTCAGGTCAGTACAGACTTGTTTTATCTGCAAATGCATCACTTCCTCTTGCATATCTTACAGACGATAACAAACCATCACCTGCTACTGCACCGAATTTCTGCATGCTTCTTAGAAAACATTTGAACAACGGAAGAATAATATCAATAACACAGCCTAAGTTTGAGCGTGTAATCGATATTGAGGCAGAACATTTAAACGAACTCGGCGACCTGTGCAGAAAGCACATTATCGCAGAATTCATGGGTAAGCACAGCAACATAATATTATGTGACGACAATAACACAATATTAGACAGCATCAAGCATATATCAGCACAGACAAGCTCTGTCAGGGAAGTTTTACCTGGAAGACCTTATTTCATCCCTAATACTGCTGACAAGATTAATCCACTTGAAGCTGACAGAAAGCATTTTGAGGAGACAGTATTTACCAAGCCAGTACCTGTTGTTAAAGCACTGCTTTCAAGCTATACAGGAATAAGCACATGCATAGCCGAAGAGCTTGCATACCGTGCAGGTGTTGATGGCGGTCATCCTGCCAACTGCCTTACTGAGCCTATGAAAGATTCGTTATACAATGCATTTGACGCGCTTATGTCTGATGTAAGAAATGGCATCTACCACCCTGAGATGGTAACTGACAACGGTGTGCCTGCTGAATTTGCTGCTGTGAAGCTTTCTATGTATGACAACCACACAGAATATGATTCCATAAGCAGACTTATTATCGATTATTACAGACAGAAAGAGATTGCAACACGAATTCATCAGAAGTCTGTTGACATCAGAAGAATTGTAACAACACATCTTGAAAGAGCTTACAAGAAACTTGATATTCAGGAAAAACAGATAAAAGATACTGAGAAGAAGGACAAATACCGTATCTACGGCGAGCTTCTCACAACTTATGCTTACAGTATTCCTACAGGTTCTAAGGAATATGAAGCACTTAATTACTACGATAACACTACAATTAAGATTCCTCTTGATAACACTCTCACACCAATTGAGAATGCTAACAAATATTTTGCAAGATATAACAAGCTTAAGAGAACCTATGAAGCCGGTATCCGTCTTATTCAAGAGATTTCTGAAGAAATCAGTTATCTTGAATCAATTATCAATGCAATTGAGATATCAGTGACAGAAGCTGACCTTTCTAACATTAAGGAAGAACTTATTGAAACAGGATATATTAAAAGAACTGTTAAAGGAAAGCACAAAATCACTGCCAACAAGCCAATGCATTTTGTTTCAAGTGATGGATTTGACATATACGTTGGAAAGAATAACATGCAGAATGACGAACTTACCTTTAAGACAGGCAACGGCAATGACTGGTGGTTTCATGCCAAACAGATGCCCGGCTCTCATGTACTTCTTAAAACTGACGGAAAAGACGTTCCTGACAGAACATTTGAAGAAGCTGCAAGCCTTGCCGCCTACTACTCTAAAGGCCGTGAGCAGGAAAAGGTCGAAGTTGATTATGTATTAAAGAAAGAAGTTAAGAAGCCTGCCGGTGCCAAGCCAGGTTTCGTTGTGTATTACACTAACTACTCTATGGTCGCTGACACCGACATTAAAGATATTAAACAGTTATAAATGCCAAAAAAGGGATTATGAAATTAACATTCATAATCCCTTTATTAATATCTTAATTATTAGTTGACAGAAACCTTAACGAAAGACTTCTTACCCTTCTTAACAACTACACCTTCGCCCTCGAACATACTCTTAGGGAACTTAGTTGCTATATCTGCCACTTTCTCTCCATCTACGGAAACACCGCCCTGCTGGATAGTTCTTCTTGCTTCTGACTTAGTTGCGGCAAGTCCTGCACCAAATACAAGACTGATTGCATCAATCTCATCATCTGTAAAGCTGTCAGCCTCAAGCTTTGCTGTAGGCATATTAGCTGCATCTCCGCCAGTAAATATTGCCTTTGCTGTAGCTTCTGCTTTCTTAGCTTCTTCTTCACCATGAACAAGCTTTGTAAGCTCGTAAGCAAGAATCTCCTTAGCCTTGTTAAGCTGTGCACCTTCCCAGTTATCCATCTTATCAATCTCTTCAAGTGGAAGGAATGTAAGCATACGGATACACTTAAGAACATCTGCATCATCAACATTTCTCCAGTACTGGTAGAAATCGTAAGGACTTGTCTTATTAGGGTCAAGCCATACAGCACCTGATGCTGTCTTACCCATCTTCTTACCCTCTGAGTTAAGAAGAAGTGTGATTGTCATAGCTGAAGCATCCTTGTCAAGCTTTCTTCTGATAA
Source organism: Eubacteriales bacterium (assembly GCA_030537195.1). Lineage (GTDB taxonomy): Bacteria > Bacillota > Clostridia > Lachnospirales > Lachnospiraceae > Lachnospira. The sequence continues at coordinate 6,061 of JAUNOK010000014.1, forward strand.
GCTCTGTTCCACCTAACATGTTGCTCCACTGGTCATTACCACCAAACTGTAAGTTACAGCCGTATTTCTGGTATAACATATAGAAATCGTATGACTGCATAATCATGTAGTTAAATTCAAGGAAGCTTAATCCTTTTTCCATTCTCTGCTTGTAGCACTCAGCTCTTAACATGTTATTAACTGAGAAGCATGCACCAACTTCTCTTAAAAGTTCTACATAGTTAAGGTTAAGAAGCCAGTCAGCATTATTTACAAGTAATGCCTTGTCATCTGAGAAATCAATGAATCTTGCCATCTGCTTCTTGAAGCAGTCAACATTGTGCTGAATCTGCTCTGGTGTAAGCATCTTTCTCATATCTGTACGTCCTGATGGATCGCCAATCATAGCTGTACCACCGCCAATAAGTGCGATTGGCTTGTTACCTGCCATCTGAAGTCTCTTCATAAGGCAGAGTGCCATAAAGTGTCCTACATGAAGGCTGTCTGCTGTTGGATCAAATCCGATGTAGAATGTAGCCTTTCCATTGTTAATAAGGTCTTTAATAAGTGCTTCATCTGTTACCTGTGCAATAAGACCTCTTGCAACTAACTCGTCGTAAAGTGTCATCTTAGTTTCCTCTCTTTTCATTATTTTCATTGCTGTTTGCGAGCACATCCGCTTGTATTCTCATTGCTGCACGCGCATAAAACGAAAGGCTTCCGCCCTTCTTGCAAAGGACGAAAGCCTGAACTTACGTGTTACCACCTTTATTCATGACAGACTCGCATCTGCCACCTCATTAAGTCCACCAACATGGACTCATGCACTATAACGTGTGCTGCTCCGGCTGCCCCTACTTGCAATATGCTTTCAGTTCGCTGCTCCAGAATGTATTCAGCTATCCTTACCCTTGCGCCTCTCATCAACCGGCTGCTTTCTGTAAGTTCAGTAATAACCTACTTGTTTCCATCAACGCTTTGTAATATCAATTGTGTATTACTTATAACATAATAGAATATTAAAATCAAGCCTCATTCTGAAACAAATATATCAGAATAACAATTACTAGATTGTAACAACTCTCATTGTGTTAGTAAGTCCTCTCTTAGATGAAGGATCAGAAGATGTAGCGATACCAGCAGAAACAATTACTGTATCTCCTTCTTCTACGAATCCAGCATGCTCAGAAACTACTAATGCATGCTCAATAATCTTATCTGTAGAAGCTTCTGTAGCAGTCTTAAGAGGTCTTACGCCCCAGTAAATCTGCATCTTTCTAAGAACATTATCGTATGGAGAACATCCGATAATCTCAGCTTCTGGCTTTAACTTAGATGTAAGTCTTGCTGTGAATCCAGAAATTGTAGGACAGATAATAGCCTTAGCTCCAAGGTTATCTGCTGTCTGAACTGCAGCATTACATACAGCACTTGAAATGCTTCTCTTGCTGTGAAGATTAGAATACTCTGTTGAATGTCCCTTAATCTCCTGCTCTGTTCTCTCTGCAATCTTAACCATCATCTTAACAGCCTCTAATGGGTACTTACCATTAGCTGTCTCACCACTAAGCATAACAACGTCTGTTCCGTCGTAGATAGCGTTAGCAACATCAGTAACCTCAGCTCTTGTTGGTCTTGGATTTCTAATCATAGAATCAAGCATCTGTGTAGCTGTGATAACTGGCTTATACTTAGCATTACACTTCTTAATGATTTCCTTCTGAACATGTGGAACTTCCTCAGCTGGAATCTCAACACCCATATCTCCACGGGCTACCATGATACCATCAGCAACTCTGATGATTTCATCTATATTAGCAATACCTTCAGCGTTCTCAATCTTAGCAATAACTGGGATATCTGCACCATGCTCCCAGAGAAGGTGCTTGATTTCTTCGATACATGCTGCATTTCTTACAAATGAAGCTGCAATAAAGTCAAATCCCTGCTCAACACCAAAGATGATATCTTCCTTATCTTTCTCTGTGATACCTGGAAGTCTGATGCTTACGTTAGGAACATTAACACCCTTCTTAGAACCAAGCTCACCACCATTGATTACTGTACATTCGATTTCTGTACCGTCAACCTTATCAACCTTAAGCTCAATAAGACCATCATCGATAAGAATAATATTACCTGTAGTAACATCTTCTGGAAGGCCTGCATATGTTACCATGTTAATCTTGTCATCTGCTGGAACTTCTCTTGTTGTTAATGTATACTTCTGTCCCTCTACAAGTGTAACCTTCTTGTCATCCTTAACAGCACCTGTTCTGATCTCAGGTCCCTTAGTATCAAGAAGTGTTGCAATAGGAATATTAAGCTCTTCTCTTACACTCTTAATTAAGGCAAATCTTCCTGCCTGCTCCTCATGATCACCATGAGAAAAATTAAATCTTGCAATGTCCATTCCTGCTAACGCGAGTTTCTTAATAAGGTCTCTGTCGTTAGTGTTAGGACCCATTGTACAAATAATTTTAGTCTTTTTCATTCTTTCCTCCAAAATAATTAAATTCGTTTCAAACACATACCTAGAATATAATACCACATTTGGCTGTCAAATCAACTAAGTTTTTTATTTAACAAGCTTTTTATGGGTGGAAGTATACGCAAAGAGAGACAGGGACGGTGTCAGTCTTTCAGGTTTCTTCGTTTAGTGGCAGTAAAAGCCAGTTTTTTGCTTACACTTCTACCCCGGATGGTTACTGCTTATCACCCGTTACATGGATGTGGGTATATAAATGGTCGGAACAATATTCGTAGTTGCCGGCGCATTTTGAGCAGAATCTGAATGTAAGGTTTTCATCGTCAAGTTCTGTCCTTCCGCATACTGCGCATCTGTGCTTCGGCACTCCCCGCTTCGCGTGTTGTGCCTGACTCTGCTGTTCTCTGTTATCTGGGGACGCAGTCTCTTTTCTTGCATTCTGCTGTGCTTTCTTTGCTGTTCTCATTGCTTTGTCGAAGTTTCTCTGTGTGCTGCTCTTTGCAGGGCCTTTCTTGTACAGGAAGAAGAATATTATGAAATTCAGCATTGATACAAGCGCCGCGGTTGCATTGGCATAGCACATAATTGCTGATGGTGCAAGGAAACCTGCTGCATACAGACTGTACCATACATTTCTTGGGAGGAATGGCACAAGATATCCGAATACGATAGTTATTCCGAATATTACAGCGTCAAGTATTGCCATCCATTTAATCTTAATTGGAATAATGAAGAATAATAATACCTCCATATCTGGCTGTTCCATTGCAAATGCCATGAATAACGCAAGGTTAATATAATTAGTACTTAACTTAAAGCTTAATCCAAACACAAGATAGATAATGAGCGATGCAAGTATATTAAGAATAACTCCTGTGAAGAAATATACATTAAATCTGAATGCGCCCCATATTTTTTCAAGGACTGAACCTATCAGATAATAGAAATACAGCACGAATACCACGAATATTATGCTGTTAGACGGTGGCTGCACAATAAATGTGACAAGTCGCCATACCTGTCCTTTGAAAATCATAGCGAAATCAAGTGAAAAATATGCATCATACAATCCATTAAAAAATGTATTCATCACAAATCCTATTGCATAAAGGACTATGATGTAAAACATAAGATTCTTAATCGCATATTTAGAGAATTTCTTCTCGAATTTAGCAAACCAGTTCATAAAATGTTCCTTTCAGTCTTACACATGTTACAGACTTATAATTCATAATCATATACAAGAAATTATAATAAACCTCACAATATGATGTCAATTAAACTTACTCTTAAGTTCTTAAATTTTAATAAAAATATCAACTATAAATATTAAAGCTAATTTATTATTTCCTATTAATATTGAAATTTATTCCTTTTTACTCTATAATGCATAAGTTGCATAAAAAATGACATATTCTGCGCTTTTTCGCAGAAGTCACTGTGCAATGGGTAACTTTTGTATATTTATTTTAAGGAGGACAGCTGCAGCTGTATTAGGTTATGAAGAAATTCAAATTAGGTATTGATATTGGATCAACAACTGTAAAAATCGCTGTTTTAGATGATAATAATAATATTTTATTTTCAGATTATGAAAGGCATTTTGCGAATATCCAGGAAACACTCCAGTCACTTCTTGAAAAAGCAGTGGCAGAACTTGGTGAGTTTGAAGTATATCCTGTTATCACAGGTTCAGGCGGACTTACTCTTGCCAAGCATTTAGAAGTGCCATTCACACAGGAGGTAGTAGCCGTGTCTACTGCTCTTCAGGATTATGCTCCACAGTGTGATGTTGCAATCGAGCTTGGTGGTGAGGATGCCAAGATTATCTACTTTACTAATGGTATTGACCAGAGAATGAACGGAATATGTGCCGGTGGTACGGGTTCTTTCATTGACCAGATGGCAACTCTGTTACAGACAGACGCTATGGGACTTAACGAATATGCCAAGAACTATAAGTCAATATACCCTATTGCCGCAAGATGTGGTGTATTTGCCAAGACTGATATCCAGCCGCTTATCAATGAAGGTGCTACTAAGGAAGACCTTTCTGCATCTATATTTCAGGCTGTTGTTAACCAGACAATCAGTGGTCTTGCGTGTGGTAAGCCAATCCGCGGTAATGTTGCATTCTTAGGCGGACCACTTCATTTCTTATCAGAGTTAAGACAGGCATTTATCCGTACATTAAGCTTAGGACCAGATGAAATCATCGCTCCTGACCACTCCCACTTATTCGCTGCTGTTGGTTCAGCAATGAATTACAGTGAAGATGTATGTGTTCCTGTAACAGATATTATCACAAGACTTAAGGGAAAGATTAAGCTTGAATTCGAGGTTGAACGTATGGAACCTCTTTTTGAGAACCAGTTTGCATACGATGAGTTCACAAAACGTCACAACTCACATCATGTCAAGACTGCTGATATCGCATCTTACAAGGGTAACTGCTATCTTGGAATTGACGCAGGTTCAACAACAACCAAGGTTGCTTTGGTTGATGAAGACGGTAATCTTCTGTACTCATTCTACTCAAGCAATAACGGTTCACCACTTGCTACAACAATTAAAGCTATCAAAGAGATATATACACTGCTTCCACCTGAAGCCAAGATTGTACAGTCATGTTCAACAGGTTACGGTGAAGCACTTATCAAGTCAGCTCTTATGTTAGATGAGGGGGAAGTTGAGACTGTATCACATTTCTACGCTGCTGCTTTCTTTGACCCAGAAGTAGACTGTATCATCGATATCGGTGGTCAGGATATGAAATGTATCAAGATTAAGAACCAGACTGTAGATTCAGTACAGCTTAATGAGGCATGTTCATCTGGATGTGGTTCATTCATAGAAACATTTGCAAAATCCCTCAACTTCACAGTTCAGGACTTTGCCAAGGCTGCTTTATTTGCAAACCACCCTATTGACTTAGGAACACGTTGTACAGTGTTCATGAATTCAAAGGTTAAGCAGGCACAAAAGGAAGGTGCTGAAGTTGCAGATATTTCTGCCGGACTCGCTTATTCTGTTATTAAAAATGCTTTATATAAGGTTATCAAGATTTCTGACCCTGATGATTTAGGTAAGCATATCGTTGTTCAGGGTGGTACATTCTATAACGACGCAGTTCTTAGAAGTTTTGAAAAGATTACAGGTGTTCAGGCAATCAGACCTGATATCGCAGGTATCATGGGTGCTTTCGGTGCTGCCCTTATTGCAAGAGAAAGATATGATGGTATATCAGAATCATCTATGCTTTCTATAGATAAGATTAACTCTCTTACATATGAGACAAAGCTTACAAGATGTAAAGGATGTACTAACAGCTGTCACCTTACAATCAACAAATTCTCTGGAGGCAGACAGTTTATTACAGGTAACAGATGTGAACGTGGTCTTGGTAAAGAGAAGAACAAAGAAAAGCTTCCTAACCTTTTCGATTATAAGTTCCACAGACTCTTTGACTACGAACCTCTTTCAGAAGAAAAAGCTACAAGAGGTACTGTAGGTATTCCAAGAGTCCTTAATATGTATGAAAACTATCCGTTCTGGTATACATTTTTCACAAAGCTCGGATACAGAGTTGTACTCTCACCTCAGTCAAGCCACAAGCTTTACGAATTAGGTATTGAGTCAATTCCATCTGAGTCAGAGTGTTATCCTGCAAAGCTTGCACACGGTCATATAATGTGGCTTCTTAAGCAGGGAGTTAAATTTATCTTCTACCCATGTGTACCTTACGAGCATAACGAATATGAAGGCACTAATAACCATTACAACTGTCCTATCGTTACTTCTTATGCTGAGAACATTAAGAATAATGTAGAAGAACTTAAGGATAATAATATAGATTTCAGAAATCCATTCATGTCATTCGAGAGTGAAGAAAAGCTTGTAAAGAGACTTGTTGAAGAATTCTCTTACATCTCTGCTTCTGAGGTTAAGTCAGCAGTCCATGATGCATGGAACGAGATGATGGCTTGCAGAAATGATGTGAGAAAGAAGGGTGAAGAGGTAATCCAATACCTTAATGAGACAGGAAAGCGCGGTATCGTACTTGCCGGCCGTCCTTACCATGTTGACCCAGAAGTAAATCACGGTATTCCTGAACTTATTAATTCATACGGACTTGCAGTACTTACAGAAGACAGTGTTGCACATTTGGGAACAGTAGAAAGACCTCTTATTATCCTTGATCAGTGGATGTACCATTCAAGACTTTACGCTGCTGCTAACTATGTTAAGACAGTAGATAATCTTGACCTTATCCAGCTTAACTCATTTGGCTGCGGTCTTGATGCCGTTACTACTGATGCTGTCAACGATATACTTACTAAGTCTGGAAAGATATATACAGTACTTAAGATTGATGAGGTTAATAACTTAGGTGCTGCAAGAATCAGAGTACGTTCTCTTATCGCAGCATTAAGAGTCCGTGAACAGAAGAACTATCAGAGAAAGATTCAGTCTTCTGCTTACCACAGAGTACTGTTTACTGAGGATATGAGAAAGAATTACACAATTCTCTGCCCTCAGATGTCACCAATACATTTTGACATATTAGGTCCTGCACTTAATTCATGCGGCTACAACATTGAAGTCCTTGAGAACGACAACAAGTCATCAGTAGATGTAGGTCTTAAATATGTTAACAACGACGCATGCTACCCTTCACTTATGGTAGTAGGACAGATTATGAATGCACTTCTGTCAGGTAAATACGACCTTTCAAGAACTGCTGTTATTATGTCACAGACAGGTGGTGGATGCCGTGCTTCCAACTATATTGGCTTCATCAGAAGAGCTCTTATAAAGGCTGGTATTCCAGATGTTCCTGTAATCTCACTCAGTGCACAGGGACTTGAATCTAATCCGGGCTTCAGCTATGACATACCAATGCTTAAGAAGGCTATGATGGCTGTTGAATACGGTGATATCTTCATGAATGTTGTATACCGTACAAGACCTTATGAGGCAGTTCCGGGTTCAGTTAATGAGCTTCATGAAAAATGGAAGAAAGTCTGCATCGAGCAGCTTACTAAGGATAAGGTTCATATGAAAGAATTCAATAAGAACCTCCGTGCAATTGTTAAGGACTTTGATAATATTCCGCTTAAGGATATCAAGAAGCCTAGAGTTGGTGTTGTTGGAGAGATTCTTGTTAAGTTCATGCCTGCTGCCAATAACCATATTATTGAGTTACTTGAAGCAGAAGGTGCTGAGGCTGTTATGCCTGACCTTATGGGATTCCTGCTCTACTGCATGCAGAATTCAACATATAAGCATGAATTATTAAAGACACCTAAGAAGGGAGCAATTGTTTCAAGCACACTTATCAAGATACTTGAGACATTCAGAAAAGCCGGAACTAAGGCACTTGCAGAAAGCAAGAGATTCGACGCTCCATCTAAGATTAGCGAGACAGCTAATTACGCTAAAGACTTCGTATCACTTGGTAACCAGACTGGTGAAGGCTGGCTTCTTACAGGTGAAATGATTGAGCTTATCCATCATGGTGTCGGCAACATTGTATGCTGTCAGCCATTTGCATGTCTGCCTAACCACATTGTAGGTAAGGGAGTTATTAAAGAGCTTCGTGCAGCATATCCTGAAGCTAACATCATTGCTGTAGATTATGATCCTGGTGCTTCCGAGGTTAACCAGTTGAACAGAATCAAGCTTATGCTTTCAACTGCTAACAAGAACCTCGCTAAAGAAGAAAAAGAATCTAAAAAAGATGCTTAATTGCTTGTACATATTATAAAACCGATATATAATGGTTATAATAAATATGTTCGAAGAGGTGTGATATTATGAGTTTTATGTTATTCATCGGACCAATTATAGGTGTTGCAGTTGCTATCATAGCTGCTGTGGTTATCATATCAGTTGTAGCCGCTGCTGTTGCACAGAAAGATATTAACGACGAAGATTAAAAATAAGTTCCTGCAGTCTGATATTTTTAAAATATCTGCTGCAGGAACTTATTTTTTACTTATTTTTCTCTTTCTTCGGCTGTATTCTGCCCTCTGCTATCTCAATAATCTCGTCTGAGAGGAATTCCAGTTCATCAGCATCGTGGCATGCAATAATAATCAATGCCCCTCTCTGCCTGTGCTTTATAAGAAGCTGCCTTACCTGCTCAGTTCCAGAATCATCAAGTGCATTAATCGGCTCATCAAGAATTATAATATCAGGGTCTTCCATAATGGCAGCCGCTATGCCAAGTCTCTGCTTCATACCTAATGAGTACTTCTTAAATGTTCTCTTATCATCTGGTTCAAGCCCTACTTCTGTAAGTGTCTGCCTTATCTTATCATCATCAATCCTCTCTCTGATTGAAGCCAGTGTTTTTAAATTCTCAAATCCAGTATAATTGCTTATAAACGATGGATTCTCAATAAGAATACCTATGCTTGGCGGAAACATTTCATCTTTTCCTAATATCTTACCATCAATATCAACAGTTCCTGTAACCTTAATAAGACCTGCTATCGCACGCATAAGCATTGTCTTACCGCTTCCGTTCTTTCCCTTGAATCCGTATATCTTGCCGGATTCCATTTTAAGATTAATATTATTAAGAATCTCAATCCCCTTTATTTTCTTGCCAACATCTTTTAATTCAATATACATTTATAGTCCTCCTATAGAAAATCTCTTTTTCTCGAATATATAACCCCGGCAGCCATTACAGCGACATCAATGCCAGCCATCAGCAATGCCCCAAGATACCATTTGCCATATACATGCGGTATTCTGTACATCATCATGTAATTATAGAAACCAAACCATTTCATATAACATATACTGAATATAAACAACAGAAGATTGATAATGAATCCAAATATCGAATTAGACACATACGAAACAAGTAATGTAATAATGCATGCCGTAATCAGACACAATGTGCATAATATTATCAATAGAACCACATTAGTCTGAACGGATATCTCTTCACTGCCAAGCATCAGCCTGATGTTTTCCTTCGATGTAAAATGCATTTTCAGACTTAACTTCTTTCTCAAAACAATAAAACCGCTTACAGCAAATGTTATGATTATCAGAATCATATATACCATTGCCGCCAATACAGTGATAATATATTTGCTCACCCACCAGTACACCGGCGAACGTGAAGCAATCATTATACTTTTACTTAATGCACTCCTGTCTGAATTAATATAATACGCAACAATAAAAAGCAGAAATAGAAGAACAAATATCTCAAGTACAGGTATATCCATTGCCAGCTTTCTTTCAGGGTAAAACTCCTTAGCTCCCTTGAAAAAGTCCATAAGGCTGTCGCCCAAGGAAACTGCCGATATCTTTCCTTTACTAATGGATTTATCCATGTTAGTAAAGAATATCATAGCCTGCATAAAACAGTACACTATTAATGCTATATACATTTTCCATGCAATGTTCCAGAACCTTTTCAGGTCTGCCTTAAATACATTAATAAAACATTTCATTAGTTTTTAAGCATGTCCTTTCTATAAAATCTAAATATCAGAAAACTTGCTGCTACACACACCGCCCATATAATAACCGGCAGTATTATATTGTTAAATACAGATATTCCATATATGTACATGTCCGTCTGATACATCACAAATCTGTCAAACAGCCCTGTTTTACCTATACTTAAAAGTAATACATTAAAATATATTATGATAAAACTCCACACAGCAGAGCGTGAAATCCAGTAAAGCAGACATAAAAGCACATAAGCAATCTGCAGTCTTAAGATATCCAGTAATAACATGAGTGCTATTACTGCAAATGTATTCTCATATGCCAGTTCATGATAAGGTATCCATGTTTTGGCAAGACTTCCTGTAACATTCCAGTTACATCTAAAAACTGCCCCTTCTCTTAACCCTGTCAGCAATATAATCAGACAATTAACCACTGGAATAAGCAACGTTATTAATATGCCTCTTTTAATGCAGTCTGTCCACATTTTTCCCATTGACTGGTAAAGAATTATTCTGTTCGAAGTCATATTTCTTTTAATAATTATAATAGATACAAAAGATACATATATCATCTCGAATAATCCCATAAAAGAAACTGTCTTCCAGTCATATACAGCAAGATAATAATCTGACATACATGCGTTCACATCCCAGAACACTTTATACATTTTAGAAAGCGTACTAATGAATATAATAACCGGTATCAGATATATCATTGCAATGCACAGCTTTTTTACTGACCTGTTCCCCATACATTCACCTCTTATCAAATACAAGCTTTCTTCTATATGGATAGAACGAATATACCAGTGTCATGGTTGATGATTCAATCTTATCAAAATTTTCGTATTTAAGCATTGATGTCGAAAGCATGCTTTTTAAGACCAACTGTCTTTCTTCACCCGGCAAAACATTAATGCTCTGCTGTGATGGATTATCATTATTAATTATTGGAAATGCACCATTACTTGCACACAGCTCTTCAATTACCATGACAAAAGATGGACTGTAACTAATAATGTCGTCAGTTGTATTTCTTACAGATAATGTAAATACGACAATCCGCTTCTTGTCTTTGTCCTCTCTTTCAAGATACCTGTCATATTCCGAAGATATCTCTGAAAATTCATCTAATGTATATACCGTGTAATCTATTGGTTTAACTTCCAGACCATTAATATCAACCGGATTATCTTTGGTATAACTTATAACCTCTGCATTAGGATACAGCACATTTATTCTTATAATCATCACCGCACATATTACTATTGCAATAGAGCTTATACATAAAACTATTAATTTACAATGCTTCATTATCTGCTCCTTTCACAAAAAATATAATGCCGCTTATAATCGTTATAATAACCGGTTCTAATATATATGCAGCAAGCAGCTTATCAGGTAATATATTAGAAGCCAGTAATCTCATCGGGTTAAAGCTTTCTGTTCCAAACATATTTCTTAACATGTTAGAAACAACTCCAAGACCATAAAACGCAACAAATGGTGTAAGCATTACCAAAAAAGAGTTACTGAATATATATGACGTTGCCAGTGCAATTACAGAAAACGCTCCTCCATATATGAAATATTGCAGAATATATCCAAATGTATATATAAATGTATGTCTTACAAATAATACATTCATAAACGATGAACCATTTCCCATAAAAAGGCCATTTTCAATTGGCTTTAACGCAGGAACAAACATCATTGTTGCTATGAGGTTAACAAGTAATGGAATTACGACAATCAGTCCTCCAACTACGAAAGTTGTTATGAACTTTGCAATATGTAATCTGTTCTTTGATATTCTGCTGTAATACTGCAATATATACTGACTGTTATTATCTTTTACAAATGTTGAGCAATATGGCAATGCTGCAAGTAATATACATACATATAAATAAACAGTTGCCCATATATCATACCCTATTCCGATTCCCATCCATGAAGTGAATACTGAATGAGGATAACTTGCCACGCTTCCATCATATCCTCTAAGCACATCTATATGAGGAACAACAGTCTGGATAAAAGCGCCTGCTGCCAGCGCCAGACCTATAACAATACTTGCAGCAAACAATTTATTCTTAAATGCTCTTCTAAATTCTATCTTTAATAAAATATTTAATTCATGCATAATTATCCCCTATCTTCTATGTCCAGTTCTATAAGATATCCAGTATAGCCGGTAGGCTGGAATATATATCCAAATGAACCTTCAAGATAATACGTCCAGCTATTCACAACAGGAGCTTCAAATCCAATCCACATATCATACTCATCTCCTGGATTAATGTCCATACAGTATGCTATAGAATTATCTTTGCTGCTCGTAAAACGTTCCTCTCTGTCTACAAATAACTGCACTCCAAAAGGATATAATTTTCCATCATCTTTCTTAACAACAAAACCTGAACACATATTAACATTCTTTGATGTACTACCACTATATTTCATATGTATCTTAATCCACACTGTACGTTCTTCATCTTCCGCTAAATTACCATCAGAATCATATATAATCTGATTTTTTAAATATTTCATAACTTCATCTATATATGTATCATCTATAATTTCTTTCGCATAATTATAATTCCGTGTAGCCACCGCTTCTTTTACCGTAAACTCACAATCATAATATTCAAATGTTTCATTCATCTTTATGAACTTCATCATGCTTGTTTTATTGCTCAATGGTCCCCGTTGATACTCTTCTACCGGCTCATTCTCATCATAGGTTGGCTTTTCATTGTATATCTTAGTTACTGCTTCCCCTGCCGAATCAGTTTCATACTCATATCTGTATGCATATGATTTTGTCTCTTCTATTGCTTTAGCATCCTCTATGGATTGCGTTGTACATCCGCACAACGCAGCCATAAGGAAAAAGCATGGTAATGTTTTATATAACTTCATAGTAATTCTCCCTGCTCATGTATTCTATAATTATAGTATTGCACTCTCTTCCCCATTTCAACACCAATGTCGTGAACGACAGCAACTTTGTCGTGAACTACCATGGTGACTATTAACATAGATATAAAAACCGGAACAGCAGATTTTACTCTACTGTTCCGGCTCAATTATCACCATCTTATTTCACAACAGAACATATTTCCTTCTTCATAATAGTCGCATGTTCCATTGTTCTTCTTTACAAGCTTCTTAATAATCTGCGTTCCAAGACCATGTGACTTCTTGTCCTGCTTACTTGTATGAAGCTCTTTATTATTGTTTAATACTGATTCCGATATATAATTCTCTACAGTTATAATCATATCATCTCCATTCCACACGGAACGGATTTCTATTTCCCTGTTACACGGTTCTTCTTTAAGTTCAGCCTCTATTGCGTTGTCTAACACATTTCCCATAATCGTATACAGGTCATTGCCATGCATAGACTTTAATGTCTTATGAAGTCCTGTCGTTATTATGATATCTTCACTCTTGGCATATTCTATCTTATTATTAATAACCGTATTGAATATCGGATTATCTGTATGAATGTACTCCTTTGTTTTCTCAAGACTTATACTGTACTCCTTAAGAAAATCCTTAGCTTCCTCGTATCTTTCCTGTGAAAGCAGACCATATATAACCTGAAGCTGATTGTTCATATCATGCCTTACTGTTCTTACCTGCTTATCCATTGCCTGCACATTTTTAAGATAATCCTCTCCGGATTCTATTACATTTCTTAAATGTTCAGCCTCCTGCCCTCTGTAATTCTCCTGATAAAGCCTTACAAGAGTTCTATAGAATATATACGCAAGCACAAGACATAACACAATAATATTCATAATGAGCATAATATCGTGCCCGTCATCTGACATTCCAAGCCTGATTAACAGATAGATATTAAGGCACAACACTAAGACAAAAGCTGCTATATTAATCTTGTCAATCTTAGTAAATCTGCCATTCCTGGTTGTCTTAAATGTATTCATAAATGCAATCAATGCCAGATATATAATAATGACAGTAAACTCATATATTCCTGTCCTGTGTATTAAAGATTGTGCATCTGCAATATATATCACGCCATAAGTAATAGCTGCTATAACAATAACAATCAGTGCCGATACTACATACGCCGCTTTAGCGATATACGCCTTCAGCAACGGATATATCTCTCTTACAAGTATTACTCCTATACATATCATTATTGCAATTCTGATATTAACAATATTTAATAATCTATCATTCATATATCTGTCTGTTGTGCCTGTACTGCATATACCCCTTCATAAATGTATCTTTATAGCTTCTTCCAAGCTTAAGAATCTCTCCATCTCTCATGACAACTTCGTTAGTACTCTGATTGATTCTTGATATATACCTGTAATTAATCATATATTTCTTATGAGCCCTCACGATATCCGTACCTGCTATATCCTGTTCGAACTCTGTCATATTCTTTCTCACAACATAAGCATTGCCATCTGCAGTATGCACTGTAAGATAATGATCCTCGCTGTCAACATATGTTACGTTGCTTGAATCAACTTTAATAAATCTATCTTTGACATCAATAACAATACTCTTTTCATAACCATCAATTGCAATCAACTTCTTAACGACTCTCTGTACATAAGTCTCATATCTTGATTTTCTGATAAAATAGAAAGGCGTATAATCAAATGTATCATATACGACATCTTCATGCGAAGTGACGAATATAATCTTAGTTCTATATCCGGATTTTCCGATATTCTCAGCCACGGCGAATCCGTCCATAGGCTCCATATTAATATCAAGAAGTACTGCTTTATACATCTTACATTTTAAAGCTTCCAGCAATTGTGTGCCATTATTATAATAATCTATGATTACATCATCTCTTCCGGCTTTCACGAATTCATTCTTTAATGATGCTGTCAGCTTATCAGCCATAACCTTATCATCATCACATATTGCGATTGTATATCCCATATATAAAGCACCTTCTCTATAGTTATTTGCTCATGCTTCTTACTTCTTCGAACTTATCCATAACTTCCTTAGATGGCTTTCCAGTTGCAAGACTTACAACAATAATAACTAATGTTGCGAAGATAAATGCTGGTAAAAGCTCATATACAGCAAATATTCCTCCAAGCTTGGCAATTCCGAACTTCCATATGAATATCATTGCACCACCTGCAATCATTCCTGATACAATTCCATACTTATTAGCTCTCTTCCAGAAAAGTGAACATAAAACAACCGGTCCAAATGCCGCACCAAAACCAGCCCATGCAAATGAAACAATCTTAAATACTGAACTTGTTGGATCAAGTGCAAAGAATATTGATATAACAGATATAACTACAACTGTAAGTCTTGCTACAAGCATTGATGTCTTCTTAGACATTTTAATGTGTAACACTTCAACTGCAAGGTTCTGTGATATTGCTGATGAAGCTGCCAGAAGCTGTGAATCTGCTGTTGACATTGTTGCTGCAAGAATACCTGCAAGGATAATTCCTGCTATAAATGCTGCTACAGGATTAAATGTTGAAAGATAATGTGATATCTTAACAATAATTGTCTCTGACTCTGAACCTGCAAGTGTATCAATAACACCAACCTTAGAAAGTGTAAGACCAATTACACCGATTCCTGTTGCAACTATAAGTGATATGAATACCCATATAGTGGCAATTCTTCTTGAAATCTTTAACTTGTTCTCATCTTCGATTGCCATGAATCTTAAAAGAATATGTGGCATACCGAAATATCCAAGTCCCCATGCAAGTGTTGAAACAATCTTAAAGAAGCCGTAATCTCCTGAACTGTTAGTTTCAGCGATATGTGTATGGAACATATCAAGATATCCAGGAAGTGCCTTGGCATTGTCAAGTACAGCCCCCATTCCGCCAGCCTGTACAATTCCGAATATAACAACAACAGCAAGTGCGAATGTCATAATAATACTCTGTACAAGGTCAGATGTACTTGCTGCAAGGAATCCACCCATTGTGCAGTAAAGTACAATAACAACAGCACTTACAATCATTGCTGCATGATAATTAAAACCTAAAAGACTGTTAAACAACTTTCCGCAGGCAGCAAAACCTGACGCCGTATATGGTATAAAGAATATTACAATAAGCGCTGCTGAGATTAATGTGATTACATGCTTGTCATCACCGAATCTCTTAGAGAAGTAATCTGGAAGTGTTATTGCCTTATAACCATGTGAATATAATCTTATCTTCTTGGCAACAATAAGCCAGTTAAGGTATGTACCAAGTGCAAGACCAATTGCTGTCCATGTTGCGTCAGCAAGACCTGTAAGGTATGCAAGTCCAGGAACACCCATAAGAAGATAACTACTCATATCTGATGCTTCTGCACTCATCGCAGTAACAACAGGGCCTAACTTTCTTCCTCCAAGGTAGAAATCTCCTACATCACTGTTCTTCTTAGAACAGATTACACCTATAACTACTACCATTCCAAGGTAAAGTATAATTGCTGCTAAAATAATAATGTTTGACATAAAATAATCCCTTTTCCTTTCATAAATACACGAATGAAGCTATTATAACATACATTCGGCTTTATAAAAAGCGAAAAGGGATTAATTGTTATTATAAATATGTTGTTAAACTACTCTGGTACATTTTCACCAGATGACTTCTGTTCTTCTGATGACTGGGTAGGCTGTGTTGTAGACTCCTGCTGATAATTGTCACTTGGTTGCTGTGTCTCTTCAGAATCATTCTTCTGTGTCTCAGTCTTCTCAGAACTATCATCATTCTGAAAATCTTCTGTTTCAGCCTGTGTCTGACTGTATTGTGAATTATTATTCTGTATATTGCTGCTGCCATTAGCATTATCTGTAGGATCTCTATATGCATCGTCAGCTATCCGGATTATACCTTCAACTTTAATATCTGAACTGATATCAAAATCATCAACTATCTCTACAGTTGTCTTGGCACCACAGTTCTCATATATCCACTTGGCATTGGCACATGTCATAAGTATCGAGCCATCTGTCACATTCTGACCTATAGCATTATATGATTGTGGATTAAGATTATTATCACTCTGGCTGTAATATGTTGCTGTGCTAAGATATTCAGCATTATCAAGTCTTGACGAATATCTGACATAATATATATCAGTAATCTTACGCCATAAAGACTTCTCTGATATTGCTGTCTTTGCAGGGGTCACCTTAGGACCTATTGCAACCCTGAATGCTTTAACAGGAATTGTGAATTCTTTATTGTCGTCTAACTGATAAACCACAAGTGTATGCTTAGCTATGCTTATCCTGATATAATAGGACTGATTCTTTGCTATTGTCTGAGTCTCCGTCTGTGTTTCCGGATGACTATCTGTATCAGTTGTCTCTTCTTCAGTCGATGTCTCATCAGCAATCTTATTGTTATTATGCATGCTAATGACTGTCTTTAATACAAAAAACAATCCAAAGAACATAATAATAAGTATAACAAGATATACTATTGAATTCGTTCCTTTAAACCATCTTTTAATATCAAACTTCTTAGTTCTCTTATAGCCTTTATAATCCATAATCTACCAACCGTGAATATCAGCGTTAATTAAATATCCTTACCCATGTTCTTCTCTTTTAATTCGATGAACTTAAGAATCATATCAATTGCACCATCTACTCCAACAATACCACTGTCTATGCAAAGGTTATAGCTCTTAGCTTCTCCCCACTTCTTGCTTGAGTAGTAATTATAATAGCTTGCTCTTCTCTTATCTGTCTTCTGGATAAGATCTGCTGCCTTAGAATCATTAAGTTCATATATTCTCTTGATTCTCTGTACTCTCTCATCAAGACTTGCCTTGATGAATACACTTACTGCATATGGATTATCTTCCAATGCATAATCTGCACATCTTCCTACGATAACACATGATTCTCTCTCTGCAAGTTTCTTGATAGCATCAAACTGTGCAAGGAAAACCTTGTGGTTAATAGGCATATCCACATATGAATTAGTATATCCGAGTGAATATGTATCCATTACAAGAGAATAGAGGAAACTGTTAGTAGGCTTCTCGTCCTGAGATGCGAAAAGTTCTTCACAAAGTCCACTCTCCTTAGCTGCAAGTTCAAGCAGTTCCTTGTCGTAGCACTTTATCCCCAGCTTCTCTGCCAGTTTCATGCCTATCTCATGTCCACCGCTTCCAAATTCTCGTCCGATAGTAATAACTGTTCTCTCATCCATAGTTCCTACCTCCTGGTTTCAATTGTATACGAAATACTATAAATGTATTATACATTATCTTTGCGGTAAAATCTACATTTTACGCATAATTAAATAAATCTTTAACAATTATTAACTACTCTTCATAATGATCTATATGAAGGAGTATCTCTGTAAGGAATTCTGCAATCTTGGTTCCTGCTTTATTAGATATAACACTGTATCTGCTTGGTGTAACACATGCCAGCCTGATATTAGAGAATCCTCTTGCACCAAGCATATAATTCTTACTGAAATTCTTAGCCTTAAGTGCCTTTTCAACATCAGGAAGCACCTGATTTCTCGTAATTATTATGAATGATATGTGTGAATACATATGATTCTTTGCCGGCAGCTTTCCATCTCCTCTCACAAAATGAGGTTCAATCTTTTCCACTGCAAAATTATACAGATCATCAAGTTCTTTCATTCCAAGCGTATCGCAGTTAATAAAGAACAGATGCTCGTAGCATTTGGAATCCCATAACTTGGCGTCATCTGTCGTAGAAAATCTGTCTTTCTTATTATAACTGTACGCATAGATAACAAACTTTCTGCCATCAAACCAGTAATTATGGTATATATCAAATGTATCTGAAATACTGTTCAATATTATATCTATAAATTCCTTGCGTCTCAATTGCTACCTCCATTTCTTAAATCCTTAAGCAGCTTCTCAAAATATTCTGGCAATGGTGCTTTGAATTCCATATATTCACCTGTTGAGGGATGAATAAATCCAAGAACACCGGCATGAAGTGTCTGTCCCTGCAATCTGTATCCTGTCTTTGCATGACAATATACATCATCTCCAAGAATAGGGTGTCCTATACTTGCCATATGCACTCTTATCTGATGTGTTCTTCCTGTCTCTAACTGACACTCGATAAAACTGTATCTGTCAAAATTCTCAAGAACACGATAATGAGTAACAGCACGTTTCCCATTCTTTCTGTCAATTGCCATCATCTTGCGGTCCTTAGGATTACGCCCTATAGGTGCATCAACAGTTCCTTCTTCCTCTTTAAAGCGGTTATGTACAATACAATAATACTTTCTTGTTATCGAATGAACAGCAAGCTGAGCAGCAATATCATTGTGTGCCTTGTCATTCTTGCAGGCAACAATAACTCCGGTTGTATTCATATCTATTCTATGTACTATTCCTGGACGCATAACGCCGTTAATTCCTGACAGATTATCTCGGCAGTGATACATAAGCGCATTGACAACTGTTCCTGTGTAATGTCCTGCAGCCGGGTGTACAACCATTCCCTTTGGCTTATCTATCAGTATTACATCATCATCTTCATATATTATATTCAGAGGTATATTTTCCGGAAGTATCTCTGGCACAATAAGTTCAGGAATTGTTATTGTAATATGTTCCGTTCCATTAAGCTTGTAGTTGGACTTGACACATTTGCCATCAACTGTAATATCGCCGTCATCTAAAAGCTTCTGTATTCTTGACCTTGACACATCTTCTAATTCCTGTGACAGGTATTTGTCTATTCTTGTGCCCTTATCCTCTGGTTCAGCAATTAAATTCTGTACTGAATCACTCATTATTATCACCCTTCTTTGAAACTTTTAAGAATCCGAAATCATCTTCTTTATAGATAAAAAGAATAAGAATTATAAGCAGAACAACCGAAACCGTAACATAGCAGTCTGCCACATTAAATACAGGGAAATTAATAAGCTTAAAATATATAAAATCTCTTACATATCCGAATCTTACCCTGTCAATGAAATTTCCTACTGCACCAGATACAAGTAATGTACATGTTATAAGAAGTGGCATGTACTTTCTTGTTGCAGGAAGATTAATAATCACATAAGTTACTATAAGCAGTACTACAACTGTAAATACAAGAAACAGATTAATCTTACCGCTTAACATTCCCCATGCTGCACCTGAGTTTCTAAGGTATGAGAAAACAAACGCATCCCCAATTATCTTAAAATCCGGTTTTCCCATAAGCTTTGCTTCTGCCAGTGCTTTGGTAATCTGGTCTAATTCTGTCAGAACAACAATTCCTATTATATAAAATAACAAATTGAATATTTTCTTTTTATTATTCACTTTCGGCCTCCGTCATTAAACATTTATCTTATAACACCTTCAAGTGCTCTTCTCATCTGGTCATCAGATATATCTCTGTCAATGTAAGCATCTCCAACTGACTTAAGAAGAATGAACTTAACCTTGCCTGCATCCATCTTCTTGTCATTCTTGGATACTGCAACAACATCATCAATCTTAATGCCTGTGACATGGTCAGGGAATTCATATAATGCAAATGTATTAAGAGCATCATCTCTTTCCTCTGCAGTAATTGTTCCAAGTTCAACACATATATTAAGTGCAGCTATCATTCCAAGCACAACACACTCTCCATGATAAAGTGTGAAATTCATCTCTTTCTCAATAGCATGTCCTAATGTATGTCCGAAATTAAGCAGAGCTCTTTCGCCCTTCTCCTTAGGGTCATTCTCAACAACTTCTCTCTTGATATTGCAGCTCACATATATCATATGTTCAAGTGCATCTGTATCAAGAGCTTTGATTCTGTCTGCATTGTCCTTGAGCCAGTTGTAATATTCCTTATCCTTGATAAGTCCGTGCTTGATAATCTCACCAAATCCGGAATTAAAGAGTCTCTTACTGAGTGACTTAAGCACTGACATATTCATATACACAAGCTTTGGCTGATGGAATGCTCCAACCATATTCTTATAGGCTCTGAAATCAACACCAGTCTTACCGCCAATACTTGAATCGACCTGTGCAAGAAGTGATGTAGGAACCTGTATGAACTTAATTCCTCTAAGGTAAGTTGCTGCCGAAAAGCCTGTAAGATCACCAACTACACCACCTCCAAGTGCTACAAGGCAGTCATTCCTGTCAAAATGATTCTCTATAAGATATTCGTATACATCCTGTACTGTATCAAGAGTCTTATTCTCTTCTCCTGCTGCAAATGTATATACATATACTGCATTACCTGTTTTTTCAAGTTCTGCCTTTACTTCATCAGCATATAAAGGTCCTACATTGCTGTCCGTTACAATACATAACTTTCTTCCAGTTATTCCCAGCTTGTTAAAAGCATCGCAAAGACCTCCGAATCCACTCTCAATTACAATATCGTATGCTGGTTTTCCTTCGCACTTTACATTAATACACTTCATAATGTTCTCCCTTATTCTTATACTTAAACAGCCACCCATTATATGTGGGTGGCTGTGAAGATCAATTAAAATCTGTTTTCATTCTTGTTAAATGATGAAAGATCAATTCCTCCTGTTACTATCTCAGGAATATCACCTGAAATATCTACATTAGGTGGAGTCACCAGGAAAATATAATTAGTTATCTTCTGAAGGTTACCCCTTATTGCATATGTAGAACCAGCAGAATAATCTATTATTCTCTGTGCTATCTCAACATGGATTCCTTCAAGGTTAAGTACAACTGCCTTACCTGTAAGAAGAGTATCTGTTATCTCCTTAGCATCTTCCATAGATTCTGGTCTGATTACAACAACTTCAAGTCCTCTTGGTGACTGTGTCTTCATAGGAACAACCTTAGACTTTGAAGCAAATCTTGGCTTCTCTGCTGTATAGGAAACTTCTTCATCTGCTACTGTATCTTTCTTAGTATTTCTTCCAAAGAGATTCTTTCTTGCTGATGGCTTCTCATCATCATCATAGTCATCACTGAAATCATCATCGTAATCTTCGTAATCGTCATCAAAATCATCATCGTCATGCATCTTAAACATATTAGTTAAACCGTCTAACATTCCCATTATTAACACTCTCCTATATCTAATAATCTGACTTTCTTTAGTATCCCCAAAAACATATTAATGTGAATAGTCCCTGGCTCCAAATATCGCTGTTCCAACCCTTACGTGAGTTGCCCCTTCTTCCACAGCAACTGTATAATCGTTAGTCATACCCATGGACAAAACATTCATGTATACATTATCTATGTTTTTGTTATTGATGTCAACCAGTAATTGCTTTAATTCTCTAAAATACTTTCTGTTATCTTCAGGATTCTCAACGAATGGTGCACTTGTCATGAATCCTCTTATCTTAATTCCCGGAAGTCCTGCAATTTTCTTTACAAATTCTTCTGCTTCATCACATGTTACACCGAATTTATTCTCTTCTCCGGCAACATTAACTTCAATAAGAATATCTTGCACAAGACCTTTCTTTACTGCTTCATCACTTATTGCAACAGCAAGTCTTTCTGAATCAACAGAATGAATCATTGCCGCACGTCCTACGACATATTTGACCTTGTTTCTCTGCAGATGTCCTATCATATGCCATGTTATATCCTTAGGAAGTGTATCTACCTTGTCCACCATCTCCTGAACATAATTCTCTCCAAACTGTCTTATTCCACAGTCATATACTTCCATAAGCATCTCATTGGGCTTGGTCTTGCTTACTGCAACAAGACACACATCTTCCGGATTCCTGCCTGATTTCTCACATGCTTTCTTAATATGTTCTTCTACTTCAATAAGATTATCCTTTAACATAATACCTCCTGAATGTCATTAATCTGATATGTCAAAACATTTAATATATCATCTCATTCTCTGAATACTTGTCTGCATCAAGAATTATTCTGTCATATATTGACACGCCATGACTAAGTGACTGTTTTACTATGTAATATTCATTATTGCCATCTATTACTTCTACCAGCTTGAATACCGTATATCCTGTATTGACACAATATACGCCTTTCAGCTTCTCAACAGGTCCCACAACGAACCTGTCACTTGAATCCATCTTGATTATACCTGTTCCAGCCGCAAGTTCTGTCTTCTTAATATATACAGCCTCATCATTGGACTTATATATATCGACAGCCTTGAATACCTGATTAAGCTTTCCGTCTGAGTCAATCTGTTCTACAAGGAATCCATAGTCTCCCTTTTCACCATTAGTTATAAGATATTCTTTAGGAATCTTGTAGAATTCATTCTCTGTTACCGCTGATACTGGAACCTTGATTCCTGACTTTCCTGATACAATTATCTCAATATCAAGGAATCTCTCTGTAGCATATCTTATCATATACTTTGATAATGTAATCTCACCATATGAATTCTTTCCATCATTGACTATCTTGAATGGAAATGTTCCTGTAATATTATCTTTGGTAAACTTAATTGATAATGTATCCTTTGATGATAATGAATACTTATCTATATCTGACTGTGTAATCGGAAACATTAATGACCAATTCTCGCTTGTAATAAGCTTATATGCAGGATCTGATGCTGTAATAAGCTTTTCTGCCTTAAGGCTCTGCTTATCATATGATTTCTTCTTAAAATCGACACTGCCGATTGTTTCCTCTGTAACGCCCTCATAACCATCAACTGAATAGACAACTATTCCCGGCTTATCTGACTTTACAGTCTTAAAAAGGTCCTGACTTCCTGTACTTGCTACAATCGAATCAAGATTAGCCATAATATTCTCATTGATAGACTGAAGTACAGTTGCATTAAGATCTGACTTAAGATCATAAACTGCACTAAATCCATCATCTGCATACTCTGTCTTGTAATTAGTAAGTGTATTCTTAATCACTGTAAGATTCTCATCTGAAAGTGCATTGCCATCTCCTGATGTATACTGTGCAAGTATATCTGAAACTCTTCCTGTCTCATCAACTGTATACACTGTATCGCCAGTCATAACTCTTGTACCTTCACGCTGATAATAGTTAATATTACCAGAATATGATGAATTATAGACTTCCTCCTGTCTTAAGGCAACTGCTGTAAATGAAGCATTATTCATAAGTGATCCAACTTCAACTTCATATGTCTGTACTTTTGCCTTGGAAACATATATAACTATAAAACACACAATATATATAAGAACTATTCCGAATATAATTGCTGCTGCTTTTGGTTTTCTTCTGTATCTGACTACTTTCTTTCCCGCCATGATAAACCTCATAATTTCCGCACTTATCTGTGCTGATTCACAAACACTGTAATTGTAGCATTTTAGACAGGCTGATACAAGGTTTAAAGCCGTCAAGTTTGCACTTTTTCTCAATAAAATCCATATTTTACCAGTATTATATATCTCACATTTCACATACTAATCACAAAACCAAATCCGCTATTTTAAGGAGGCATTTTATGAATTCTAAACCTATAGACTACATTGCTCTTACAATTGCCATTGTAGGAACTCTTAACTGGGGACTTATCGGATTCCTTAATTTCAACCTTGTGCATTTTATATTCAGATCAGTTATGGTTGACCGAATAATATATGCACTTGTAGGTCTTTCAGGCTTATATCTTTTAAGTACTTACGGAAGAATCAAAGCACTTGGCGAAGATATGTAGCAATTCTGCCAGACGTATTCTCCCGCCTACACACAAACAGGCTGCCAGTAAACTCCGGCAGCCTGTTTTATTTATTTTTTACTTATCTCTTGCGCTCATTATTCTGTCAAGAAGTGCGTCCGCAACCTCTTCCTTGCTCATCATAGGCAGCTCCTCAACTGCATCTTTAGTAATTACAGTAACAACATTGGTATCTGTGCCAAATCCGGCTCCTGCTACTTTGACATTGTTAGCCACTATCATGTCAAGATTCTTCTTTGCGAGCTTCGCCTTGGAATTCTCAAGCATATGCTCTGTTTCCATTGAGAATCCGCACAGGAACAGTCCGTCTCTTTTGCTGCTTCCAAGCGTGCCAATTATATCTTTCGTTCTCTCAAGAGCAATTGCCATATCTCCGTCTTTTTTCTTTATCTTTTCATCACTTACATTAGATGGTCTGTAATCTGCAACTGCTGCCGCCTTGATTATAATATCAGCGTCTTTAGCACTCTCTATTACTGCATTATACATATCCTCTGCCGAAACAATATCTACCCTCTTAACAAATGGCACAGGCTCAAGGCTTACCTTTCCTGATATAAGTGTTACCTCTGCTCCACGCAGCATTGCCATCTTGGCGATTGCATAGCCCATCTTTCCTGTTGAATTGTTAGACAAGAATCTTACAGGGTCTAACTTCTCCCTTGTAGGTCCTGCTGTAACTGTAAGCTTAACTCCAGCCATATCCTTATCCCTGGCGATTGTTCTTAAGATATAGTTAAGAAGCACCTGCTCAGATGGCATTTTACCTGCACCTGTATCGCCACAGGCAAGATAACCGCTGTCTGGCTGGATAATTTCATATCCGTAATGCTCTAACTTCTTTAAATTATCCTGAACAATAGGATTAGTGAACATATTAGTGTTCATCGCAGGTGATATAAGCTTAGGGCATTTGCATGCCATAATTGTTGTAGTCAGCATATCGTCTGCTATTCCATTTGCAATCTTTCCTATCACATCTGCCGATGCCGGTGCAACAAGGAATATATCAGCCATCTTTGCAAGGCTGACATGCTCAACATTAAACTGGAAGTTTCTGTCAAATGTATCAACTAAGCATTTGTTTCCTGTAAGTGTCTCAAATGTTATCGGATTAATAAAATTGCATGCGTTCTTAGTCATTATCACATGTACATCGGCATGCTTCTTTACAAGCATACTTGCAAGATTAGCAATCTTATATGCCGCTATACTGCCTGTTACACCAAGAACTACTGTCTTTCCCTTAAGCATATTATCTCCTCCCGCCTATGCAGCCACTTTCTAGACATTCTTATCATAAATATATTTCAACCCTCTTATAAGAAGTGCCGGGTCAGTCTCAATTCTGTTTCTGCAGAATGGAATTATAACCTTGCTCAGTCCCCCTGTTGCCACTAGCTTTGCAGCAGGCTTTCCGTTCTTTCCGAATCCGCAGCATTCTATTATTCTGTCTATAATGCCGTCTATACTTCCTGCATGTCCGTATATAAGACCGCTCTTCATACAGTCAACTGTGTTCTTTCCAACCGGACCTTTAGGTGCGTCAAAGCTGATTCTTGGAAGCTGTGCAGTTCTTGATGAAAGTGAATTCATTGAAACTCCTGCACCCGGAAGAATTGCACCGCCTATGTAATTACCGTTCTCATCAACTGTACTTATAGTTGTCGCTGTTCCTATATCAACTATAATAACAGGTGCGCCATAATCATGTGTTGCTGCAACCGCATCAACAATAAGGTCGCTTCCTACCTGCTTTGGCTGATCCATAAGAATGTTAAGACCGGTCTTTACTCCCGGTCCTACAACTAAAGGTTCTATATCTACAACCTTTTCAACGGCAGCCTTGATAACATTGACAAGCTGCGGCACAACAGATGATATAATCGCACCACTGATATCCTCTGATTCTATGTTATAGATTTCAAGAACATTTTTAAAGCTGATAGCGTACTCAAGCTCTGTCTTAGAAAGGTCTGTGCTTAATCTTTCCTCAAATATTACTTTATCATCATTATCAACACAGCCAATAACTATATTAGTATTGCCCATATCTATAGCTAGTATTGTTCCTTTAGTATTCTTTCTTGACATTAATTACACCTCGCTAATATAGTAACCCCGTCACAGATAAGCTTTTCTGCCATACATTCGTATATCTCGTTGACAGGATTATCCTTAAACTCATCAGCGGCTATTGCCACTCTTATATAGTTCTTAGTATATCCTGTATAATATGACCTGCCATCTATTTCTGTCAATTCCTCAATAAGAACTTCTAACGTCTTTCCGATATACTTTTCTCGATATTCAAGTGACTGTGCCTTCTCTAACGCAAGCAGTACAGCGCTTCTTTCTGACTTAACAGTGTCTGCGACCTGTTCCTTCATCTTGTCAGCAACTGTTCCCTTTCTTCTTGAATACTTGAATATATGCATTTCGTAAAAATGTACCTTCTCAAGAAACTTCTGCGTCTCAAGGAAATCTTCCTCTGTCTCACCCGGAAATCCCACGATTACATCAGTAGTTATTGCCGGATTGTCAAACACTTCCCTTAACTTTACACAGCCCTCATAATACTCTTCTGTATTATATTTTCTGTTCATTGCCTTTAATGTCCTATCACATCCGCTCTGTAATGATAAGTGAAAATGCGGACATATCTTTTCTAAGCTTGCAATCCTTTTTGCAAATTCATCTGTAATTATTCTTGGTTCAAGCGAGCCTAAACGGATTCTTTTAATTCCTTCAACTTCATGTATTGCCTCTATAAGTTCAATAAGGCTTATATTCTCAAGATCTGTTCCATAAGATGATATGTGGATTCCTGTAAGAACAACTTCCTTAACGCCTGTAGCCGCAAGTGTCTTAACCTCATTTACTATATCCTCAGGCTTACGGCTTCTTACCCTGCCTCTTACATATGGAATGATACAGTATGAACAGAACTGGTTACAGCCGTCCTGAATCTTGATATATGCTCTTGTATGCTCGCCTGTCTGGTTAATCTTAAGTGATTCATATTCCTGATATTTGTCATTAATATCAACCAGATAGCTTGTGTTATCTGAACCACCAAAATAATCATTTAGCGCTTCAACAACACTTATCTTCATATTATTGCCAAGAACAATATCAACACATTCATCTTTCTTCACTCCGTCAGGGTCTGCCTGAACATAACAGCCTGCAGCAATTACAACCGCCTCAGGATTCATCTTCTTTGCCTTGTGAAGCATCTGTCTTGATTTTCTGTCAGCAATATTAGTTACTGAACATGTATTAATTATATATATATCAGCCTGAACATCTTCGCTGAAAGGTACAATCTCATACCCTGCATCCCTAAGCATTATCTCCATTGATTCCGCTTCGTAGGAATTAACCTTACAGCCCAGACTGTGTATAGCAACTTTTTTCAATTTAATCCTCATTTCCTGTTAATTTTTGTTACATTTCTTTATTGACATAGGTTTAACAAATAGATATTATAGTTTATAGAAAACATTTAAGGAGGTATTCTAATGAAAACTGTAAAGATTTCATTAAATTCAATCGACAAAGTAAAATCTTTTGTCAACGATATCACTAAATTCGATGTGGACTTCGACCTTGTTTCAGGCAGATATGTAATTGATGCCAAGTCTATAATGGGTATATTCAGTCTTGACCTTTCTAAGCCAATCGACCTGAATATTCACGCAGACAATGATATCGACACTATCCTTGCCGTATTAAAGCCATACATCGTTGAGTAATGATCAATAAACATATATAAACCGCTTTATCTATAACAGATAAAGCGGTTTTGTTTTATTCAATTACGATTTTTTCTGTTGTCTCGATTGCTGTCTTGTAAAGTTCCTCAATAACTCCGTCAAGATTAGTCTCATGCTGTTTGATAACATTGAGATTAGGCTTGGTTACAGGGTGCTTTGCAACGAATATTGTACAGCAGTCCTCAAATGGCTGGATTGATGTCTCGTATGAGCCAATCTTTTCTGATATATCAATAATCTCCTGCTTATCAAAACCGATAACCGGTCTGAATACAGGCATTGTACACACTTCGTTAGTGCAGTAAAGACTTGCCATAGTCTGGCTGGCAACCTGTCCGATACTCTCTCCGGTAACAAGTCCCTGACAGCCGCTTGCCTTTCCTAAATCCTCTGCAATCTTCATCATATATCTTCTCATAATGATTGTAAGCTCATCATGTGGGCATTTCTCATATATAGCCATCTGGATATCTGTGAAGTTAACAACATTAAGTGTGATTGGACCTGAATACTTAGATACAATCTTTGCAAGGTCAACTACCTTCTGCTTTGCTCTCTCACTTGTATATGGAGGTGCATGGAAATATGTTGCTTCAATCTGTACGCCTCTCTTAGCAACCATGTATCCTGCAACAGGGCTGTCGATACCGCCTGATAATAAAAGCATAGCCTTTCCTGCTGTTCCGATTGGCATTCCACCAGGACCTGGAACTTCGATAGAGTAAATGTTGATTACATCTCCTCTGATTTCTACCTGTAAAAGAACCTCCGGTTTATGAACATCAACCTTCATCTCTGGGAATGCATCAAGAATTCTTCCACCAAGCTCCATGTTAATCTCCATTGAGTTCATTGGATAATTCTTTCTTGTTCTTCTTGCATTAACCTTGAATGTAAGATTCTTATTCTTATATGCCTTGTCAAGATAGTTGATAACCTGATTAGCAAGGTCATCAAATCCGTTATCTTCAATCTGTACTACAGGACAGATTCCAACTATACCGAATACTCTTGTAAGGCTCTCGATTACCTCATCATAATCATAGTCTGAAAGTGCATTAACATAGATTCTTCCATCAGCTCTTCTTACATCAAATTCTCCCTCAACATCCTTAAGCGAGAACTTAATCTGTCTTACAAGGGCGTCCTCGAAGATGAATCTGTTCTTTCCCTTAACGCCTATTTCTCCATACTTTATCAAAAATGCTTTATACATTGCTCTCTCCTTATCGTCTTGTGTACTTCCTTAACATTGGAAGCAGCTGTTTAAGTGTTTCTATTGTGTATTCAAGTTCTTCCTTAGTTGTCTCATAACAGAAGCTGAATCGCAGTGTTGAATCAAGCAGATCCTTATCAAGTCCGATTGCAACAAGTGTGTTGCTCAGTCCCGGCTTGTTGGATGAACATGCTGAACCGGATGATACATAGATTCCTTTATCTTCAAGTGAATGAAGAAGTACTTCTGCTCTCACTCCCCTGAAACTTGCACTTACAATCTGTGGTGCTGAATCAGTACCCTTCTTGCTGTTTACCTGTACATCAGGAAGCTTTTCAAGCTCATCTATGAAGTAATCCTTTAATTCATACAAATGTGCTATCTTACTTTCAAAGTCATTATTATATATAAGCTTTATGGCTGTTGCAAGTCCTGCTATAGCAGGAACATTTTCAGTACCTGAACGCATGCCCTTCTGCTGTCCACCACCATATATAATAGGCTTGATTCTTGTCTTGTCATTAATGAATAAGAATCCGCTTCCCTTAGGTCCGTGAATCTTATGTCCGCTGACTGATAACAGGTCAATTCCAAGCTTCTTAGGATATATCTTGTATTTACCATAAGCCTGTATTGCATCAACATGATATACAATATCAGGATTATAATCTTTAACTATATGTCCGATTTCTTCAATCGGTTCAACTGCACCGATTTCGTTATTAACATACATAACTGAAACAAGTATTGTCTCATCATCAAGTGCTTTCTTTAAAGCTTCTATATCAACTATTCCGTCTTTATCAACTGGAAGATAAGTTATTCTGAAGCCTTCTTTTTCAAGGAAATTAAATGGCTCTTTAACTGATGAATGTTCTACAGATGATACTATACAGTGCATTCCTTTTCTTTTATTAGCCATTGCTGTTCCTATTATAGCCATGTTATTAGATTCTGTTCCACCAGAAGTAAAGAGTATCTCCTTGTCCTGACATTTAAGAGTCTTAGCTATTACCTCTTTCGCCTCACGGATGTATTTCTCCGCCTCCACGCCCTTCATATGCTTTGATGACGGATTGCCGTAATCCTCTGACATAACCTTTACTGCTGTTTCCACTACCTCTGCTGCACACTTCGTTGTAGCAGAATTATCAAGATACGCTTCCATATTGCCTCTTTTCCGCTTATTCTTCCATATTATACATAAGCACTGATAACAGCATCATTCCCGCTGTCTCAGTTCTTAATATTCTCTTGCCAAGTGTGATTACCTCACACCCCGCATTAACTGCTTCATCAAGCTCTGACCTGTCGAATCCGCCCTCAGGACCTATGAATATTCCCACCGATTCTCCATGTCCGATTTCTTCAATCACTTTTCTTGTCTTTTCCATGCCTTCAGCACACTCATATGGCAGTAAAAGCTTATCTAACTTTCCTGCATATTCAAGTGCCTGCTTAAATGTCATAACCTCTGTTACCTCAGGCTGGATACTTCTCTTGCTCTGCTTGGCTGCACTTAACGCAATACCATTCCAGCGTTCAACCTTAGCCTTAGCTTTCTTGGCATCAAGCTTTACAACGCTTCTTTTCATTGCCACAGGGACAACACTGTATGCTCCAAGCTCAACAGCCTTCTGTATTATAAGCTCCATTTTATCAGCCTTAGGCAGTCCCTGAAACAGTATTATTCTGGAAGGCAGTTCTTTTCCCTGCTCATCCTTACTCAGAATATCTGCTCTTATATATTCATCTGACATAGATGCAATACTGCATTCATAATCAACATTATCTCCGCTGCTTATAAGAAGCTTATCGCCTTCTTTGAATCTTAACACGTTCTTAATGTGATTGACATCGCTGCCGACTATGTCTATATATGAATCATGGATATTCTCATGTTCTGCAAAAAAATGATACATATACTACTTCCTTCTTGCTGTGATATTAACCCACTCGCCATCGTGATTAATCTCAACTATCTCTAACTCAGGATTCTTTCTAAATGCCTCTGCCACTTCATTTTCCTTAGTATCAATAATACCTGATGTAATAAAGTAAGCTCCATGCTTCATATGCTCATGTATGCATGTTGAAAGTGGCTCTAACACATCGGCAAGGATATTAGCACATACAATGTCGTAACACTCATATCCGCAGGCATCCTTAACAGCCTTGTCATCAATGATGTTGCCCTCGATAACCTCAAGCTGCTTCTTATCTATATTATTCTGCTCTGCATTCTCTTCTGATGCAATAATTGCATTAGGGTCAAGGTCTGTACCAAATGCATGCTTTGCACCGTATTTTAATGCGACTACTGAAAGAATACCGCTTCCGCAACCGACATCTAACACTTCGTCGCCATCTTTTACATACTTCTGAAGCTGCTTTATAACCATTCTTGTAGTCTCATGTGAGCCTGTTCCGAAAGCTGTTCCCGGGTCAATACTTAATACCGCATGTCCCTTCATTTCTTCTGTCTCCGGCTCCCATGTAGGCTTAATGAATAAGTCTCCTATTGTAAATGTATGCCAGTACTGCTTCCAGTTGTTAATCCAGTCCTTGTCCTCTGTCTCTGATTCTGTGATTGTACCCTCACCAATATCAATAAACATTCTTAAATCTTCAAGTTCTTCCTTAACCTTCTCAAGCATTGAACCGTCATCTTCTTCACTGTCGATGTAGAAATTAACCTTAGCCCTGCCATCATCAGGTGGAAGGTCAGGAATGAAATCTACAAACATTGACTTAGCCTCTTCCTTAGTAAGCTGTACATTATCCTCGATCTCAATACCTTCAATTCCTATATCATTAAGTGCGCTGCTTATCATATCAACTGCATCTGTAGTTGTCTGGATTGAATATTTATTCCACTTCATATTAATGTCCTTTCGTTAATCGTAACATTTTACATCTGTAAAAATGCTTCATATCCCTTTAATGTCTCGTAAAGGTCAGCCTTGCTTATAACCTCATATGGCGCATGCATATTCTGTACAGCAATTCCACTGTCGATTACATTCATATCAAGGTTAGCAAGGATATAAGCGATAGTTCCACCGCCGCCTGCATCTACCTTTCCAAGCTCTGCCATCTGGAAGTACACATCTGCATCATCCATAACTTTTCTTAACTTTCCAATGAATTCAGCAGAAGCGTCATTAGAGCCGCTCTTTCCTCTTGAACCTGTGTACTTGTTAAATACCATACCTTTGCCAAAGAAAGCTGAATTCTTCTTCTCAAATACTGATGCATAGTTAGGGTCATATGCTGCACTTACATCTGATGATAACATGTAAGAATTAGCAAGTGCTCTTCTTAACTTAAGTTCTGAATAGTCACCACATCTATCCATGACTTCTGCAACCATATTTTCAAAGAATCTTGAATGCATACCTGTTGCACCAACACTTCCAATCTCTTCTTTATCTACAAGTATACACACACCGGTTCTTGTAACCTGTGGTGTATTAAGAAGTGCAATAAGTGAAGGATAAGCACACACTCTGTCATCATGGCCATATCCCATAATCATACTTCTGTCAAGACCATAGTCTCTTGCATGTCCTGCTGGAACTGCTTCAAGCTCTGCTGATAAGAAATCTTCCTCCTCAATTCCATATTTTTCTTTAAGAATTGCAAGAATATTCTTCTTAACTGCTTCTTTTTCTTCTTTATCACTGTCTTTATTATCGCTGTCTGATGATGCCGGCATACTTCCAATAAGAATATCAAGGTCCTCTCCCTCAACTACTGAGCTTCCTTTCTTCTCCATCTGCTTAGCAGCCAGGTGTATAAGAAGGTCTGATACTCCGACAACTGCATCATCAGCGTCTTCTCCGATTACAACTTCAACACATTCACCATTCTTTAATGCAACAACACCGTGAAGTGCAAGAGGAATTGCTACCCATTGGTATTTCTTGATTCCACCATAATAATGTGTATCAAGAAGTACCAGGTCAGAATCTTCGTACATAGGATTCTGCTTGATATCAAGTCTTGGTGAATCTATATGTGCGCCAAGTATATTCATACCTGCACTTAATGGCTCGCTTCCGATATTAAAAAGTACAATTGCCTTCTTCATATTAACAGCATATACCTTATCGCCAGCCTTGAGCGTCTCATTAGAATCAATAACATCCTGTAAGTTTCTGTAACCGGCTTTTTCTGCCAGCTCTACAGCTTTCTTTACACATTCTCTTTCTGTCTTACATTCAGATATAAAAGTCCTGTATTCTTCTGCAAATGTGAATACATTGTTCTTATCTTCGTCCGAATATTTCTTCCATGCATTCTTTCTTTCCATAATGTCAACTTCCTTTCTATATTCCTAATGTTATCTGACCATCAGAATCCTCTGAATCAGCTGCATCAAAGCTTTCGCTTGCAATCTCTAACTCTGCCTCTTCCTTATACTGTTCAACCATATCTTCGCTGATTACCGGAAGCTCATCTATCGACTGTACGCCAAATGACCTTAAGAAGTCCTCAGTTGTTCCAAAAAGCATAGGTCTTCCCGGCGCATCAAGTCTTCCAACTTCCTTCACAAGGCCAAGTTCAACAAGCTTGCTCACTGCCCTGTCTGAATTAACACCTCTGATATTCTCTATCTCAATCTTAGTCACAGGCTGCTTATATGCAATTATTGACAATGTCTCTAATGCCGCATCTGTCAGTGTATATCTTCTTGGCTGGCTGCACACTCTTATAAGTGCATCATAATATTCCTGCTTGGTACACAGCTGAAAACTGTTCTCAAGCTCAATAATCCTTATTCCCCTGTCCTCTGATTCATATTTATCCATAAGATTGTGGACTATCTTAACAGTTGTATCCACATCCTGTTCAATGGCATCTGCAAGCTTGCTCACTTCCACAGAATCACCCATAGTAAATAGCACAGCTTCAATTATGCCTTCCATCTGTTCTAAACTCATCATTCTACTCCTCTGTTATATCTTCAATAAGCTCAGGATCTCTTACCACCCTTATGAATATATCATCTTCAGGGCTTTCCTGCTTAACCTCAACAAATCCTGTCTTAATAAGCTCTAACACAACTAAAAATGTTACTATAACAGCAACCTTTGATGGATTATTCCATAAAAGCTCCCTGAAACTAAAGCTTTCATGTTCCATCATAAATGCTTTAATATCCACAAGCTTTTCGCTCATGGTAACTTCTTCTTTCTCAATCTTTCCGAACTTACTTCGTACCGGATCAATCTTGTCTTCCTTACGCTTCATAACATCAGCAAATATTCTGTTAAGACGTGTAAGAGTTGTATCACCTATAACCTCTGTTAAATCAACTGGCGGTGTATATGCTGCAACTTCTTCCGGAATATCCTGCTTCTTATAATAAGTTCTCTCAGCGTCAGTATGCTTGTCCTTTAATTCCTGTGCCATAGCTTTATACAGCTTGTACTCTAACAGCTTTTCAACAAGCTCTGCTCTAGGGTCTTCCTCATTGCCTTCCTCATCTACTTCCTTTGGAAGTAACATTCTTGACTTAATGTCAAGAAGAGTAGCCGCCATTACAAGGAATTCACTTACCACATTGAGGTCTTCCTTCTTTAACTGCTCAACATATTCCATGTACTGATCTGTAATCATTGCAATCGGAATATCATATATATTAACTTTGTTCTTATCTATCAAATGTAACAGAAGATCTAAAGGTCCTTCAAACACCTGAAGCTTAACACTTATTCCCATATATGCCTCACTTTATTTACTGTGCATAATTACACGTATCACATTTTACATAAAATAACTGCTGTTTGCAAGTAATTGCTAAATTCTCTAAAATAACATATAATATCTTGAAAACATTCAATTAAGGATTAAGGAATAAGAATGCTGAATTTAATATTATTAATTAAAAGAATTGCCACTAAGATAACTGAAGACCGCATTGGAGACTACGCTTCCTCAGCATGTTACTATCTCATGCTGAGTTTTTTCCCGTTCTTTATAGGTCTTCTAAGCCTTATTAAGTTTCTGCCAGTTTCCAAAGCAGACCTTTTAAAGATTATCTACGGCGTACTTCCAACACAGTTACAGCCTATTGTACAGGGAATGCTTACTGATATATATGACAATTCAACAACTGCATTAACCCTCATTACCGCAATCGGTATTATATGGGCTGCTGGTAAGGGTTTCATGGCAATAGTACGAGGTTTAAAACAGATATATAGAAAAGGTAATCAGAAGAACTGGTTTTTCCAAAGAATCAGAGCAAGTATCTATGCTCTGATATTCATGGTGCTTATAATCGCAAGCCTTATACTTATGGTATTTGGTAACAATATTATGAATTTCACAATGAAATACATTCCACAACTTACTAATGTAGTGGTAGTTTTCAGAGGAATATTTAACAGCAAGCATTTTCTTTTTCCAAGTATATTCACTCTCTTCTTTACTGTAGCATTCTCGCTTGTATCAAGAAGAGGCAAGAAATTCTATAAAGAAATTCCCGGTGCATTTTTCTCAGCTTTGGGCTGGTATCTTTTCACAGCTCTGTATTCTCTTTATGTTGACCATTCACCGAATTTCTCATACATGTATGGAAGCCTTGCAACTATTATTATAGCGCTTATCTGGATGTACGCCTGCATGATTATCATATTCATCGGTGCTGAGATTAATTACTTTATCAATGATGAGAAGATATTCAAGCATTATCTTGGGAAGAAATCAGAGTAAGTGTTGTACCTCTGTAGAAGAATTCCAGAATCTGCGCGTAAGTCATGGATTCTGCCATTTTATTGGCAGCGTTCTGACTCATGCCGATTCCATGTCCGTAACCACCTCCGGTTATCCTGAAACCTGTCATTTTTTTACCCTCCATCACTTTTTCAAACACGCAGAATGTGCTGGGAAGATTCGCATATCTTGTTGTTCCTGACTTGGTGTTCATATCCACATTTGCATTGCCAAATGCTGCTCTTATCGCAGATTCACTGTCTATCACTACCTCGCCTTTATCACCTGTTACTTTAACTTTAACTGCAGCACCACCATTAACACGTTCAAGTACTTCAATATCAGTTATATTACCTACATTTTTCCCTGTAGAACGTGCAAAGCCTTCACTAATCTCTTTAACCGATTCCTCCATGCTCCATCTGTACAGGGTACAGTCGTAATCATAGTCAGCCTCATTTTCACTCTTTATAAATGTATTGAATTCAGATTCTATTGTAAGCGTAAGTCCTCTGTCCACACCGCCTACACATTCTGCGACAAAATACGGATAGTTTTCCGTTGTATTACCCCAAAGCGTAACATCTGTTGTACTTCCACATGAAGTAGAATAATAATATGTCTTGACCACTTCTCCATTATATGAAAGTACCTGTCCTGCTGTTGCATCTACCGCAGTATCTGTAGATTCTGCCCGTGGTGAATTATTATATACCTGAAACTGTATTGAATCATCAATATGTGCGCCATACACACTATAATAGTTATTGGAAAGTTCTGTATATGCATAACTTCTTGCACACACTGCCTGACATTTCAGTGCTTCAATATTAAAGCCTGATGGCATTTCGCTTGGTACAACCTTCTTAAGATAATCTTCTATCCCTACCTCATTCACAACAACAATTCCCTCATCATACAGTGAAACTTCAATCGTTCCGCCATAAGAGGGCGTTCCAACACCTCTGTTTACTGACTGGAACTGTATCTCACCTGATTTCGGAATAAGTTTTATTCTACCCTGCGCAAAATCTTCTGTATCAGCATTAAACACAACCTCCTCACCGGGGGCTGCTTCATATGCTTCATCACCTGTTTCCACTATCATTCCAGAATCCGCGCTAAACACCGTTTCGTTAAAGAATATATCCCTGAATCCGCTTGTCTTGATAATTACTCTTATATTATCAGCCAGAAGTGGTCTGTTCTTAATCGCGCCACATACTTCTCCATCTGCCACAATAAAATCCTGCAACGAATAGCCAACAATTATGCTACTGTAATTGCTTATCAGCGAGTTTTCTTTTTCATACATGATAAAATCTTCATCCAGCCTGACAGAGCCATAACCTTCTATCTCAACACTGTCCTGTGAAACTGACAGTACCTTTCCGCTTACAACATCTGTCTTGGTATTAACACTAATAACTTTGCCATCCTCAACTGTAATATCACACAGACACCCTGTAACATCTTCCGCTATCTTTCCGCTCTTAAAGCTTCTTATATTACCGTACATGTTGGCTGTTATTGTATTATCATCTATATTAGTTATATAAACATTTTTATAAATATTGATTTCTGACGATGTGTCCTGATATCTTGATTTAATCATCTGTGACATATATATACAGGCTGATGACATAAAAATCACCAGTGCAGAATAGGCTAAGAATATTATTTTCGTTTTCTGTCTCATATACTATTCTCCCCAGATTATGTATCCTTGTTCAGACAAGCTCTTGATAGTATATGCAGAAATTGTGTGTTTTAGAACTTGGGGATTCCCGTCTGTTCCTAATGCGTCATTCTGACTCATATAATCAAACAGGCAGCCACATATGTGACTGCCTGTTAATATATCCCAAAACGCCGCTCCCCACGCTTTCGACTCCTAGCGAAGCTAGGTGGGCAACCGCATCCAAACCGCTGCCTTCCACTGACTAAGGAGGCTTGACATTAGAATGGAGATATAGGAATCCCGTCGATGAAATGTAGGATCAAAATAATGTGGTTTTGCGAACGTCCCAGGAAATATTCAATTGATACGTTCTGTATCTATGCTCTGATTATACAACTTCTTGTTCCTTTACACAACATTATATGTAAAAAAACATGAAGTATTCACAATTTAATTATGAATTAAAGCTGTGGACCAGCAGCAACTAAAGCCTTACCAGCTTCGTTACCTGTATACTTAACAAAGTTCTTGTTAAATCTTGCAGCAAGATCCTTAGCCTTAGTCTCCCATTCAGAAGCATCAGCATATGTATCTCTTGGATCAAGGATTGCTGAATCTACTCCTGGAAGTTCTGTAGGAACTTCGAAGTTGAACATAGGAATCTTCTTTGTTGGAGCTGTGTTAATAGCACCTGAAAGGATAGCGTCAATGATACCACGAGTATCCTTAATAGAGATTCTCTTACCTGTTCCATTCCATCCTGTGTTAACTAAGTAAGCCTTAGCTCCACTCTTCTCCATCTTCTTAACAAGCTCTGCAGCATACTTTGTAGGATGAAGTTCAAGGAATGCCTGTCCGAAGCAAGCTGAGAATGTAGGTGTAGGCTCTGTGATTCCTCTCTCTGTACCAGCAAGCTTAGCAGTAAATCCTGAAAGGAAGTAGTACTGTGTCTGCTCTGGTGTAAGGATAGATACTGGAGGAAGTACTCCGAAAGCATCTGCTGAAAGGAAGATTACATTCTTAGCTGCTGGAGCTGAAGAAATAGGTCTTACAATATTCTTAATATGGTTGATTGGATAAGATACACGAGTATTCTCTGTTACGCTCTTATCTGCAAAATCAATCTTTCCATTAGCATCAAGTGTAACGTTCTCAAGAAGAGCGTTTCTCTTAATAGCATTGTAGATATCTGGCTCTGAATCCTTATCAAGGTTGATAACCTTAGCATAGCATCCACCTTCAAAGTTGAATACGCCATTGTCATCCCAACCATGCTCATCATCACCGATAAGAAGTCTCTTAGGATCTGTAGAAAGTGTTGTCTTACCTGTTCCTGAAAGACCGAAGAAGATTGCTGTATTCTCTCCATTTAAATCTGTGTTAGCTGAGCAGTGCATTGAAGCAATACCCTTTAATGGAAGGTAGTAGTTCATCATAGAGAACATACCCTTCTTCATCTCTCCACCATACCATGTGTTGATGATTACCTGCTCATGGCTTGTGATGTTGAATGCTACACATGTCTCTGAGTTAAGACCTAATTCTGCATAGTTCTCAACCTTAGCCTTAGAAGCATTATATACAACGAAATCTGGCTCGAAGTTCTCAAGTTCTTCTGCTGTTGGCTTAATGAACATATTAGTTACAAAATGTGCCTGCCAAGCAACTTCAACGATGAAACGAACTGCCATTCTTGTGTCCTTGTTAGCTCCACAAAATGCATCAACTACGAAAAGTCTCTTATTAGAAAGCTCTGCCTTAGCGATGTCCTTAACCTTAGCCCATACATCTTCTGACATTGGGTGGTTATCGTTCTTATACTCATCTGATGTCCACCATACAGTGTCCTTAGAGTTCTCATCAACAACGATGTACTTGTCTTTAGGAGAACGACCTGTGTAGATACCTGTCATAACGTTAACAGCTCCAAGTTCGCTTTCCTTACCAACTTCATAACCTTCGTTAGTAGACTTAGTCTCTTCCTCGAATAATAATTCATAAGAAGGATTGTAGACGATCTCTGTAGCACCTGTGATGCCATACTTGCTTAAATCGATTTTTGCCATCTTACATAAACCTCTTTTCTTATAATTTCTTGTAAATTATTACAAAATTCTTCTTAATTCTATACCAAGCCCTAATTAAAATCAATAAAAAATTGTTAAATTTTTCTCGAAATCTGATACATATTAATTTTATTAGTTATTTATTTCTCAGGAGCAGTCTTTTCATACTGGATATCTTCAATTGTTTCACTTGAAAGCCTGATTGCTTCAAGCACCACATTTTCTGCGACTCCCATGTTCTCGGCCACTTCTTTTACCGTAGGCTTTCTTCCTAATTCTTCTTTAAGACGTGTTCCCCAGTCATTAACAAGATTAACTTTATTGAGAATTTTTCCCGAAACCATATTAACATCTGTCTGCTCATCTATAAGCATATTAAGACTTCCTTCAATAAGTTCCTTAACTGCATCATCAATTCCATTAAGGACATTAAGAAGGTCTTCCTGTCCACCCTCTTTAATCTTGTCCTTCCACTCGTAATTATTAAGCCATTCCTGCTGTCCTATATATGCAGTCATAGCCAGATTAGCCTCCTGCACAAGATCACAGGCAAGAACGCCTTTGCCTCTGAATGGTTCTATCCATGAAGCAATCTTTTCAAGATAACTTTCTGTAAGCAGCTTAAGCGACTCTTTATCGTTATCTTCAACTATGTTCATAAGAAGATATGATCTGGTAACATCTGTCATAGGCTGTATTCCTGATATGTCTTCAAGATACATTTTCAGATACTTCTCATCTTCCTCGTAATCAAGATGACTTACAATATCATCTGCAACCTTCTTATCTTCCTCTTCTTCCTTAGAAATGTGTTTGTCATCCTCATCAGTATTATCTTCTGATGCGCTTTCCATCATCTTTAGGAATTCATTATCTATGCTGTCTTCACCCTGTATCTTAATTCCATTAGCCATCAGATATCCTGAAATCATCTGGAATTTGGCGTCATCTAATGCCATATCTTTAAAAAAGCTGTGCACATCTTCTCTTGTAACAATATTGCCATTAACCTTGGCGTATTCTTTAATACTTCCAACAGCATCCATAAACGCTGCCTGGGAATCTTTATTTTCTGCCATATTATCTAACCTCTTTCAACTTAATTCGTACTGTATAATATAACACATAAGTAAGTGTTTGGTAAATGCATTATTTCAGTATACACATTTGACAAAAATAAGCCCACAGCTTATAGTTTATATAAA
Source organism: Eubacteriales bacterium (assembly GCA_030537195.1). Lineage (GTDB taxonomy): Bacteria > Bacillota > Clostridia > Lachnospirales > Lachnospiraceae > Lachnospira. The sequence goes on from JAUNOK010000014.1 coordinate 47,338, forward strand.
ATATAAGAAAAGAGGAGATTTCATAATGAGAATCGCATTAATTAATGAAAACAGCCAGGCTGCCAAGAATGAGATGATCTACGCATCACTTAAGAAGGTTGCAGAAAGCAAAGGACATACAGTTGATAACTATGGTATGTACTCTGCTGATGACAAGGCACAGCTTACATATGTACAGAACGGTATCCTTGCTGCTATTCTTTTAAACAGCGGTGCTGCTGATTTCGTAGTAACAGGCTGCGGTACTGGTGAAGGTGCTATGTTAGCACTTAATTCTTTCCCTGGAGTTCTCTGTGGACATGTTGTTGATCCTTCAGACGCTTATATGTTCATGCAGATTAACGATGGTAACGCTATTGCTCTTCCATTTGCAAAGGGCTTCGGATGGGGTGCAGAACTTAACCTCACATACATCTTTGAAAAGCTTTTCGAGGGTGAACCAGGTGGCGGATATCCTAAGGAAAGAGTTGTTCCAGAACAGAGAAACAAGAAGATTCTAGACGGTGTAAGAGCTGTTACTCTTAAGCAGGATCTCGTAGAAGTTCTTAAGGAGCTTGATCAGGATCTCGTTAAAGGTGCTGTTGCAGGTGAGAAGTTTGAAGAACTTTTCTTTGCTAACTGCAAGGATGAGAAGATTGCTGAGTACGTTAAGACTCTCAGATAATTAATTCAGTATAGTACTTAAAAAGGTGCCTCCGTTAATCCGGAGACACCTTTTTCTTTAACCTCTTAATTATGCTGCTTTCTGTATAAGACCAGCTCTGGTTATTGCATATCTGACTGTCTTTCCAAGAAGTGTCGCAATAACTATCTTGGCAATATCAAATCCAATGAATGGATACACACATACTGTAAGTGCATATGTGACTGAACATTTCATGAGGTATACAAACCATACCGTACCAAATGCATATGCAACAGCAGTTCCCACTACCCATCCAAGCATTGTAAGGATAACATTTCTGTGTGAAAGCTCAATCACAGCTCCACCTATAAGCGCCATGAATATGAATCCTATAAGGTATCCTCCTGTTGGTCCAAGAAGCTTTCCTAACCCGCCTGAGAATCCTGAAAATACAGGAAGTCCGACAGCTCCAAGCAACAGATATATTCCATAGCTTCCTGTTCCTGCCCATATACCAAGTACAAATACTGTGAAGTAAATCACAAGATTAGTAAGTGATATTGGAATCTGACCAATTGGAACTGAAAGTGGTCCAAGAATACATGTAACTGCTGCCATCATAGCCATGAATGTCAGCTGATAAATAGTAACCTTTTTGCTTTTCATAATTATAGTCCTCTTTTCAAATGTAGTAATACAACATTTGTTATTGTACACACTTAAAAAACTATTGTCAACCTATTGTTAATTTAAGTTAACATTACATTAACAATACATTTTCGCAAGGCTACTGTAATATGTACTGTATCATTCCCGGTCCAAGTTCTGGTGTTGGTCTTGCTATAAATCCATGCTTTTCATAGAATATCTCTCTGCCCTTGGCACACATAAGACACAGCATCATCCTTGTACCCTCCTGGGTGATGCCTTTGACATAATCTATTATATGTTCTATAAGCATACTTCCTATATGTTTACTCTGATATTCTGGTATTATTATCAGATCCTGAATATAGCTTATTACAGCCATGTCTCCGACTACCCTGCCCATTCCGATAGGCTTGTCATCATCATATACTGTAAATACCTTCACGCTGTTGTCCAGTGCTCTCTGAGCCTGATTCTCATCCAGCTTAATCCAGCCGACCTGTTTTCTTAACGAAAGATACACATTAACATCTTTCATATCTTCTACTATTCTTATCATAATCTTTATTTCCTATATTTTTTTTAACGAATGGAATTATACTCGCTTTATTTATTAATGTCCAGTGTGCTATAATATCAAAAAACATCGGAGGTGTGTATTTTCATGATTACGGTATCTAAAGACAATTCTGGGGATTTCAATTCTATACAGAAGGCAGTTGATTCTGTTTCTGGCAGCAACAATGAAACTATATTTATTAAAAAAGGAATATATAAAGAACGTGTTGAAATCCGAAAGAATAATATAACCTTAATCGGTGAAGATACTGACGAAACTATCATTACAGAAGGTTTCTACGCAAGAATGATTATGCCCGACGGCTCTAAGCGCGGGACTTTCCGTTCTTATACATTTCTTGTATATGCGAATAATTTCTCTGCCAGCAATATAACCTTCGAAAACAGTGCAGGATTCGGTGACAATGTTGGTCAGGCAATTGCTGTATATGCTGAAGGGGATAACATTACATTTAAGCACTGTAAAATTCTTGGTCATCAGGATACTTTATTCACTGGTCCACTGCCTCTTAAAGAAAAACAGCCTGGTGGCTTTACTGGTCCTACAATAGACGGCGAGAGAAAGCTTGTTCATCAGTTATATGAGGACTGTTTTATCTGCGGAGAAATTGATTTCATATTTGGAAGTGCTGCTGCCTACTTTAAAGACTGTACTCTTTTTGCTCTAAACCGACATCAGCCTGTCAATTCTTACTATACTGCACCTTCAACATACGAAGGACAGGCATTTGGATATGTGTTTGATAACTGCACATTTACAGGCAACTGCCCTCCTAAAAGTGTCGCTTTAAGCAGACCATGGAGAATCCATGCAAAGGTTGTACTTCTTAACTGTGAATATTCTGACCAGATAATTGATGAGGGCTTCACTGACTGGAATAAGCCTGAATCTCATGATACCGTATATTATGCTGAATACAATGGTCGCGGTGCTGGATATAATCCCGAAAAAAGAGCAGCTTATGTTCACCAGTTAGATGAAGCACAAGCTGCCCGTTATAATATTCAGAATGTTTTAGAATCATGATTTGCAGTCAAGTGTGAACCAGAACTCTACCCCGTCAGAAACATTTCTGACACCATACTGCTGTCCCATTGACTCCATAATAGCCTTAACGATTGACAATCCTATACCATTACCACCGTATTCTCTTGTTCTTGCTTTATCGGTTTTATAGAATTTCTCCCATATGCGTTCAAGGTCTTCATCTGCAATATTCTTGCCACTATTATATACTGTGACAGTGATTGTTGCCCCATCTTCTGACTTTGATGTTCTGACCTCTATCGCGTGTTTTCCATCAGAATGATTAAGGGCATTAGATATATAATTAGTAAGAACTTCTTCTGTCTTGTATTCATCAGCCCATACGAAATTCTGTTCATTACGGTTGTCGAATACTATACTCATATTCTTCTGTCCTGCTCTGATTGCATTGGCATCAACTACAGAAGCTATCAACTCATTGATGTTAAAACGCTCCATCTCCGGTTCATCATTACCGAACTCTATCTGGTTAAGTGTAAGCAGTCTCTTAACCATTATATTCATTTTATTAGCCTCATCCATGATGACATCGCAATAGAATTCCATGCTTTCAGGATCATCCGTTATGCCTTCCTTAAGACCTTCAGCATATCCCTGTATCAGGGCAATCGGAGTCTTTAATTCATGAGAAACATTTGAAAGGAAATCTGTTCTCATAATCTCAAGTTTTTCTTTCTTATCGATATCCTTCTTGAGTTCCAGATTGGCCTTCTTAAGCTCTGCTATGTTCTGTTCAAGTTTCTCAGACATGTTGTTCATACTTTTACCAAGCAGTCCAATCTCGCCTTTATCGCTGCCTTCATACCTTGCATCAAAATCCATCTCTGACATTCTCTCTGCAATATTAGAAAGCTGTTTAATAGGTCTTGTAATATATGTTGACACAACAAATGCTGCAATTATTCCAACTACAAGAATTGCTCCTCCAACATATTTAATAAGTGTTGTTGATATATTGACATTATCCTTAATTCCCTGAATTGGAGTTCTTAATATGATTGAATAGCCATTATCGAGAGTTCCCCATATCTCAAGATAATAATCTCCAAGTCTCTCATCATATACTTTCTGGAGAGTGTATTTATCATTGGAACTTATTATTGTTCTGTTCTCAACAAGTGATGTACCTGACATATCAATAATATCATCAAATCTCTTCTTGTGATCCTTCTTATCATCCATATCTGCAGGATTATCTGTAACAGAGTCATCTGATGAACCATCTGCCGAACCATTATTATACGATTCATCATCAGGATTCTTCGGTTCAGGTGCTTTATCAGAAGAGCTATTGGTCTTGAATATATCTCCATTAAATATACTCATACGGAGTCGTTCAATCATTGAATCATCGCCCTGGGTACTTACATATATTGTACACCAGCTGCTGTCAACGACAAGGACAGATATACCCTTGGCCGTAGATATATTCTCCATATCAGCACACATCGTATCTTTATCTATCTGGGAATCTGTGTATTTCTGCATAATATCATTGACATTCTCATACGAACTTATCATGCTCTTCTGCTTTCGGTTCATATACACTTTCTCAGAAAATATGCTGTTAAAGCCTATAAGCATTGCAACAAGACATGTAACCGTCGCAACCAAAAGAAGTGTAATCTTGAATTTAATAGAATGTATCTTCATCACACACTGCCTTCCTTAAAATGTATAAATAATCAGTCAACAATAAACTTATAACCCATGCCCCAGATAGTCTTGATGTAATCGCCTTTGTCACCCATCTTCTTTCTTAACTTCTTGACATGTGTATCAATAGTTCTTGCATCTCCATAATAATCATAATTCCATACATTATTAAGAATCTTCTCTCTTGACAATGCAATACCCTTATTCTCAATAAAATAAGTAAGCAGCTCAAATTCCTTATAACTTAGCTCTATCTCTTCACCATCTATCTTAACAATATGCGCAGCTTTATCTATAGTAATTCCGCCTATCTCAATTATCTCGTTACTGTCAACACCATATGCACGTCTTATAATTGCATCAACTCTTGCTGTAAGAATCTTAGGTGAGAATGGCTTTGCTATATATTCATCAGCACCGCACTCAAATCCCTGAAGTTCGTCCATCTCCTCACCCTTGGCTGTAAGCATAATAATTGGAACTTTCGAATCCTTTCTTATCTGCCTGCACACTTCCCAGCCATCCATTCTTGGCATCATGACATCAAGAATTATAAGTGCAATATCTTTATTCTCCATAAATGTATCAACAGCCTCAACACCATCAGCTGCCTCAATAACAACATAGCCTTTTCTTGTCAGGAAATCGCTTACAAGCTTTCTCATTCTGCTTTCATCATCTACTACTAAAATCTTCATCTTATCCATATGTAATCCTCACTTTCACGGTGAATTAATTGTCTATATATTATCTGATAAATATGTTTAAAATGTGTACTCTGTTCATAAATTTATTATTCAAGCCCAAACATTTCCCGACATATCTTTTTGCCGCTCTCCGTCTTAAAAATGTTGTTATATGCCTTTAGCGCAGCTTCCTTCGTCAGATTATCCTCATACAGATTAACTAAGAAATCTGCCTCGACAAGTATCTGGTAATCAATTCCGTCAATATTGTTGTAAGTATGGTGATGTCCTATCAAATACTGCACTCTTTCTGATACTTCACTGTCAAAGCCAAGCTTCTCAAGAAGTTCTGCTGCAATAGCCGGACCTTCTTTTTCCTGCAGCTTTCCGCCACACTCTCCATATTTTTCTTCACATGTATGAATCCCGATATCATGTGTAAGTGCCGCTGTTTCGATTACAAAAAGACATTGGTCATCAACATTTTCCATCTGGGCAATCAGCTTTGCATAACTGTGAACCTTGCAAAAATGCTGTATTCTCTTAGCGTCTCCTTTATATAATTCAATCATTGCCATATGAAGTCTGTTAATCATAGTGTCTCCTTTTAATAACCAAGTGTGTCATTTACAAGTATTACATGTATTCTTCCGACATGGCGTGAATATCTTGTAATCAGGAACTGACAGCATAATGTGTCTGGTGATTTGCAGTCAAAGCATTTTCCGGTTGTTTTACAAGGTGTCTTGACATCGAAATTCTGTGCATTGGTTGGTGCAGCTATATTTCTCGCACGCTTCATTGCTGAATCGAGATCGGAACAGACTTTGTTCATTCCAACTATAAAGATAACCTTCTTTGGTCCTTGTGCTATGCATGAAACACGGTTGGAATTACCATCAATATTGACAAGTATTCCATCACTTGTCATTGCATTTGCACTTGATAAGAACACATCAGCGTCATATGAAGCCAGAAGACCCTCTCTTGGAGTCATCTTAGAGCGGTCTATATAATTATAATTGCCCTCCTTCAAAGCCTCAACAAGTCCAATCTCCTGCGCGCTGTGACAGCCGCCCATAGCAATTGTGCTTTCCTCGTCAATTAACTCCAAAGCCTGCTTTAAAGCAGCTTCTTTATCCTCTGCATAATATCCTGACATATTTCTTGACTGTAAACCCTTAATCACAGTCTGTGCCAGTACTTCATTTCTTTTCTTTACATTATCATCCATGCTTGTATCCTCCAGTCTATGTAAATATTTAGTATGCCTATTATAGCACAATTATCTTTATATTTTCTCTTCCTGTGATTGCTTTCAAATTCTTTTACTTCCTTATCTCCGCCACAAATTTGTCCAGCTTTTCTTCATTATACTTTGCCTTATCACTGTTTCTGTCTGCTAATGCAACCTGATTCTTTAGATTCTTAAGACTCTTTGACAACTGCAGAAGGCATCTGTCATTGTCGCCACCACCGCTGAATGTAAACACTGCATCAATCTTATCTGCAACACCGTAATTCTTAATAAATGTATTAACCGGCGACGCAGGCATACCCGCCCATACCGGCATACCTAATATAATTTCATCATAATAATCTATGTTATCTGGAACACCTTTTATCTTAGGTTTTCTTCCAAATGTTGACTGCATTCCGCCAACAAGCATCTGCCTTACAGTATTCTTAGGCAATGGCTTAACTAAATCTATCTCAAAGATTTTTGCTCCTAATTTTCTTGCAATAACCTTTGCAGCTTCCTTTGTATTTCCTGATAATGAATAATAAACAACAGCTCTGTTCATAGCTGACCCTCCTGATTTGTGTGATTGTACTTATTTTACGCTATTGAGTATTGTGTGGCAAGTGTACTTGGTCTTTTGGACTTTCTCGTGCCTTCCCTCCGCTTCAACGTCCAATCTTCCATGTTTTATCCATTAGTCAGACTCCCCTCTGGTCCATAGCAAAAGGGAGCGAAGAAGCTCTCGCTTCCTCACTCCCTTTTGCTATGGACCAGAGGGGAGTCGAACCCCTGTCCGAAAACCCATTCCCTGTTCTTCTACTATCATAGTTGATTGTTTAACATTCCCTCCGGTACACGGGAATCAACACCCTTGCACCTTTAGTAGCTTCATGATACGACCAGCACCTCAAAGCTTTGGTACTGTCGTTTCCTACATGTTCGAAGCCTGGGTCTTAAAGTGTAGGTGCTTTAAGTCAGACTGCTGCAATTAGGCAGCGTATGCTAAATTATCGTTAGCGTTTATATTTAAGTTTGGATTTTGACGCTTTCCTGCGGATAGCTTCACCAGCTTCAAGATCCCCGTCGAAACCTTTACTAGCCCGTGTGTAAGCAGTTTTACCTGCTTAGATATATTAACATTGGCATAGTGCCAAGTCAATGAACTTGTGATTTAAAACTGATAAAATATTTCTAAAATCTGAGATTCTTATTCTTGAATTCCTTCTGTGCATCTCTTATCTGGTCTTTCTTTGCAATAGAATCTCTCTTATCAAAGTTCTTCTTACCTTTTCCAAGGCCAATCTCCATCTTCACCTTGCCCTCTTTCAGATATACCTGAAGCGGAACAAGTGTGTAACCTTTGATTGTAAGCTCCCCTGTAAGCTTATTAATCTGGTTCTTGTGAAGCAGAAGCTTCTTAGGTCTTAAAGGGTCTTTGTTGAATATGTTACCCTTCTCATATGGTGTAATATTCATGCCCAAGACATACACTTCGCCATTCTCAATCTTGATGTAAGATTCCTTAATTGAGCATTTACCTGCTCTGATTGATTTAACCTCAGTGCCGTGAAGCACCATGCCGGCTTCATATTTCTCTTCTATAAAATAATCAAAATATGCTTTCTTATTATTCGCTATAAGTCTGTTTCCTGATGCGCTTGTTTTTGATGCCATGTCAGTCTCCATTCTATTCTATGCAAATGCAAAATCTATTGTTCTTAGTATCTTATCGGTGCCTATAACCACTACCTTAACCTTCTGTCCGAGCTTGTAGCTTCTGTTTCCGAGTTCTCCCACCATCTCATAGTGTTCCTCGTCAAATGTATAGAAGCCTTTCATATTATTGACAGAAACCATGCCCTCGATAGTGTTCGGAAGTTCAACATATACACCCCATGCAGTTACGCCTGAAACAACACCGTCAAATGTTTCACCAACAAACTGTTCCATATACTCAGCCATCTTAAGCTTGTCTGTATCTCTTTCAGCGTCTGCCGCGCGTCTCTCCATCGCACTCGTCTGGACAGCAACATCTGGTAATATTGCATCATAATGGTCAGCTCTCTTATGGCTTAAACCTCCATGAAGATTCTCCTTGATAATCCTGTGAATCTGCAGATCAGGATATCTTCTGATAGGAGATGTGAAATGGCAGTAATACTTTGCTGCAAGTCCAAAATGTCCTACACATTCGGTAGTATACTTAGCCTTCTTCATAGAGCGGAGTGTCAGTCTGCTTATAAGATTCTCAGCATCAGACCCCTCTATCTCAGAAAGAAGCTTCTGAATCTCCTTAGGTCTTAAATCATCCGTAAGTCTTAATGTATAACCGAAGTTATTAATAAATGTGGCTAACTTACGCATTTTCTCCGGGTCAGGATTCTCATGTGTTCTGTAAAGAAATGGCATATCCTGCCAGAAATAATCTTCGGCAACAGTTTCATTTGCAGCAAGCATAAAATCTTCAATAATCTTAGTCGCTACATTTCTATCATAAGGCTTAATATCCGTTGGATGACCGTTTTCATCAAGAATAATCTTGCTTTCAGGAAAATCAAAATCAACCGAACCTCTGGCAAATCTCTTCTTTCTAAGAAGCGACGCAGCTTCTTCCATCATATGAAACATAGGAACAAGTTCCTTATATTCAAGAATTTCTTCTGTATCATTATCAACAAGAATCTTCTTGACACTTGTATAACTCATTCTTCTGTCTACATTAATAACAGTTTCGCATATTCTGTGTCCTACAATATTACCTTTCTCATCAATATCCATAAGACAGCTGAGAGCAAGCCTGTCCTCACCCTGATTAAGTGAGCATATTCCATTAGACAGTTTGTGTGGAATCATCGGAATAACTCGGTCTACAAGATAAACACTTGTACCTCTCTTAAGAGCTTCTTTATCCAGTGCACTTCCTTCTGTAACATAATGGCTGACATCTGCAATATGAACACCCAGATGATATACTGGACCTTCCTTTGATATAGATACTGCATCGTCCAGATCCTTCGCATCTTCACCATCTATAGTAACCATCTGAACATTTCTTAAATCAACTCGTCCAGCCTTATCCTTCTCACTGACTACATCAGGGATATCATTAAGTGCCTTTTTAACTGATTCAGGAAACTCTACCGGTAAATCATACGCCTTGATAATAGACATTACGTCCACACCCAGGTCATCTATATGTCCAAGTACTTCTGTAACCTTACCCTGCGGATTCTTGCTCTGACTGCCGTAATCACTGATAGAAGCAACAACCTTAGAGCCTTCAACCGCCCCATTCATGAATTCCTGCGGTATAAATATATCACAGCCAATCTTGGCATTATCAGGAATAACGAATCCATAAGTCCTGTTCTTCTGGAAAGTTCCAACAACCTCTTTAACCTCATGCTCAAGAATGGCAACAATCTTGCCTTCTGCCCGCTTACTGCCACTTTTCTCAGTAGTTATCACAACCTTGACCTTATCATGATAGAAAGCATTCATTGTATCATTAGCCTTGACAAATATATCATCTTCCCTGTCAGGTATCACAACAAAACCAAAGCCCCTGCTCGTACTTTCAAATGTTCCGACAAGTGCTACATTTTCAGGCTTCATATATTTGCCCTTCTTTGATACACCTATTGTTCCATCTGCGACAAGGCTGTCAAGCACTTCCATAAGCTCAGAACGCTTAGCTTTCGGAATATCGAGAAGCATAGCGATTTCTTTAGCTTTCATTGGAACATACAGTTCATTATTAAGAATCATATCAGCAAGCATCTGTCTACGCTGTTTAAATATATCCTTCTCCATATCCCTTATATCCCTTTCCAACCATTAAAATATCTGGACTCAGCCAGATTTTCTGTAAAGTAAAAAACACTCTTAAGAAATTATAGTTTTCTTAAGAGTGTCCGTAATTTAGAAATTAAAATTAAGTATAACTGCTATAACAATAAAAAGAATTACAAGAATCTTGGTTATCTTAACAAGCTTGCCTTCCATTGAACGGCCCTTGTTCTTACCCCAGTATGAATCAGCAGCACCACTAATTGTTCCTGACAATCCGTTCTGCTTACTTTCCTGCATAAGAATTATTATTGCTAAAGCTATACAAATTACTACAAATACTCCCATTAAACCAATTCTTAATACATCTCCGACAGACATATGAAACAATGGAATTATCTTATTCATACTATCCTCATTCCTGCGCATCGCGCGCTATTTATTACATAATTATGCCAATACGGCAACATAGGTCATTCTATCACAAATAAACATTTTGTGCAAGAAAAATCATCAAATTAATTTGCGTCTTGAAAATTCAGACAATTCAATTAATTCTTCTTTACAAGAAGTGACTCACCTGTCATCTCAACTGGCTTCTCAAGTCCCATAATTTCAATAAGTGTAGGAGCGATATCACATAATCTTCCGCCTTCACGAAGTGTATAATTCTCATCATAGTTAACAAGAATAAATGGAACCGGATTAGTTGTATGTGCTGTATGTGGAGCACCTGTTTCGTAATCAATCATCTTCTCAGCATTACCGTGGTCTGCGCAGATGAAGAGAACTCCGTCAACATCCTTAACTGCATCTACAGCCTTGCCAACAAGCTCATCAACCTTCTCTACAGCCTTGATTGCTGCTGGAATAACACCTGTATGACCAACCATATCTGGGTTAGCGAAGTTGATAATAATAACATCATATTTGTCAGACTTGATAGCCTCAACTAAGTCCATACCTACTTCTGGTGCACTCATCTCTGGCTTTAAATCATATGTTGCAACATCCTTAGGTGAATTAACGAGTAATCTGAACTCATCAACATTAGGATCTTCAACCCCACCATTGAAGAAGAATGTAACATGTGCATACTTCTCTGTCTCAGCAAGTCTTAACTGCTTCTTTCCATGATTAGCAAGGAATTCGCCAAATGTATTCTTAATATGCTCTTTCTTGAATGCAACCTTCTTGTTAGGAATTGACTCATCATAATCCTTGAAACAAACAAATGTTAATGGAATAAATCCTGTCTTTCTCTCAAAACCTGTGAACTTGTCATCGCAGAATGCTCTTGTCATCTCTCTTGCACGGTCTGGACGGAAATTAAAGAATATAACTGAATCATTAGCCTTAACTAATGAAAGTGGCTGTCCATCCTTGCAGATAACTGTTGGCTCAACGAACTCATCTGTCTTGCCATTGTCATATGATTCCTGAAGTGCCTGAGTAGCTGACTCAGCCTTGATTCCCTCACCTGTTACAAGTGAATTATAAGCCTTTTCTACTCTGTCCCAGTTATTATCTCTATCCATTGCATAGTAACGGCCTGATAAAGAAGCAACCTTACCAACTCCGATTTCTGCCATCTTGTTCTCAAGAGTTTCAACAAAGCCCTTAGCCGAAGCTGGAGGTGTATCTCTTCCATCAAGGAATGCATGAACGTATACCTTAGATACGCCCTGCTGCTTTGCCATCTCTAAAAGTCCATACACATGGCTTAAATGACTGTGAACACCACCATCTGATAAAAGACCGAAAAGATGAAGATCTGAATCATTCTTCTTACAGTTTTCCATTGCTTCAAGTAATTCTTCATTCTTAAAGAATGTACCATCTTCAATATCCTTAGTAATTCTTGTAAGATCCTGATAAATAATTCTACCAGCACCGATATTCATATGACCTACTTCTGAATTACCCATCTGTCCGTCTGGAAGACCAACAGCAAGTCCTGAAGCGTATCCCTTCTGGAATGGGCACTCCTTCATAAGCTTATCCATAACAGGAGTATTAGCTAAAGCTATAGCATTACCCTCTGTTCTATCATTTAAACCATAACCATCAAGTACCATTAAAACTACTGGTTTTTTACTCATAATGTGATTCTCCTTTAAATGTATTCTAATTAATTGCCTATAGCATGATAGCACATTTGCAAAAAAAATCAAAGACCTTGTCCTGAATATTATCATCAAAACAAGGTCTTTTCTTACTTATCTACTTATTATAATTAACTATATCTGCAAAATCAGGCTTAAGGCTTGCTCCCCCAACCAGTCCTCCATCAATATCAGGCTGTGCAAAAAGTTCTGCCGCATTAGAAGCATTAACACTTCCACCATAAAGAATTCTTATCTGGTCTGCTGTATCCTTATCATACAGCTCTTCAAATACTGTTCTTATGAATCCACATACTTCCTGAGCCTGTGCAGTAGTTGCAACTTTTCCAGTTCCAATTGCCCAGATTGGTTCATAAGCAACTATCGTATTAAGTACCTGTTCTTTGGTAACTCCGACGTATGCTTCAACTATCTGTTCTTTAATGAATTCAAGTGTAATTCCCTTCTCTCTCTGTTCAAGTGTCTCTCCACAACAAAGAATAGGAATAATATCATGCTCAAGAGCTTTATGAAGCTTAAGATTAAGAACTGTATTACTTTCATTAAAGTACATTCTTCTTTCAGAATGTCCTATGATAACATGGCTTACACCTGCATCAACAAGCATCTCTGGCGATAATTCTCCGGTAAATGCTCCTTTTTCCTGATAATATACATTCTCTGCTCCAATATGTATATTAGACCCTTTCACTGCCTCCACTACAGGTACTATGTCAATTGATGGAACACAGAATACGACATCAACATCCGGATTATTAACATTCGGTTTCAATTCAGTAACGAGCTTAACTGCCTGGCTTGGTGTCATATTCATCTTCCAATTGCCTGCTATTACTTTTCTTCTCATTCTACGCCTCCTCGCAGGAAAATATCCATATAAAATATATATGGACAATCCTATTAAATTATTCCGATATAACTATCCTAGTAAAATAAATAATAACATACTTTGGTATATATTTCAAGTGTAGATTGTGAAAAAAATAACAAAAATCCAGACCTTACTTAATAAAATAAAGTCTGGATTTTATATTCTTATATAAATATGTCAATAAAATTAATTACTTATCGTTAGCTGCAACTACACCAGGAAGTTCCTTACCTTCAAGGAATTCAAGTGATGCTCCACCACCTGTAGATATGTGTGTCATCTTATCGCCAAAACCTAAGTTGTTAACAGCAGCTGCTGAATCACCACCACCGATGATTGTTGTAGCATCTTTAAGCTGTGCAAGCTCTTCTGCAACAGCAATTGTTCCTGCTGCGAAGTTAGGGAATTCGAATACACCCATTGGGCCATTCCATACTACTGTCTTAGCATCTTTTAATGCTTCCTTGTAAAGTTCGCATGTCTTAGGTCCGATATCCATACCCATATCATCATCTGCCTGATGTCCTGCTACTACTACATGTGAAGGAGAATCATTGCTGAATTCCTTAGCAACAACTGTATCGATAGGGATAAGCATCTTAACACCCTTCTCCTCAGCCTTCTTCATCATATCCTTAGCATAATCAAGGTAATCATCCTCAACTAAAGACTGACCAACATTACCGCCGTGTGCCTTCTGGAATGTATAAGACATACCACCACCGATAATAAGTGTATCAACCTTATCAAGAAGGTTGTTAATAACTGAAATCTTAGAAGAAACCTTTGAACCACCGAGGATTGCAACGAATGGTCTTACAGGATTGTTAACTGCATTACCAAGGAAGTCGATTTCCTTCTGCATAAGGTATCCAACAACAGCTGTATCAACATACTGTGTAACACCTACATTAGAACAATGTGCTCTATGAGCTGTACCAAATGCATCGTTAACGAATACATCTGTAATAGAAGCTAAGTCCTTAGAGAATGCCTCTCCGTTCTTAGTCTCTTCTGGTCTGAATCTTGTATTCTCAAGAAGAATAACATCTCCATCATTCATAGCAGCAACAGCAGCTCTTGCATTATCGCCTACAACAGTATCATCTGCTGCAAACTTAACTTCCTGACCAAGAAGTTCTGAAAGTCTCTTTGCAACTGGTGCAAGAGAGAATGCAGCATCTGGTCCCTTTGGCTTTCCAAGATGTGAGCAAAGGATAACCTTTCCTCCATCAGCAATAAGCTTCTTGATTGTTGGAAGAGCAGCTACAAGTCTTGTTTCATCTGTAATTCTGCTTCCATCTAAAGGTACATTAAAATCGCATCTGCATAATACTCTTTTGCCCTTTACATTGATATCATCAATAGACTTTTTATTAAGCATATTAGTTTCCTCCATATAATACATAAAATAGCCGTATATACAGCTTTTTCTAAAAAACCGGAGAATAGTTAAACCATTCTCCGGCAAAAAACAATCTAAATGATTAGTTTAACTCAGCGAAGTACTTAATTGTTCTAACCATCTGGCTTGTGTATGAGTTCTCGTTATCATACCAAGAAACAACCTGAACCTGGCATCCACCGTTTGGAAGGTCATTAACCATTGTCTGTGTAGCATCGAATAATGAACCAAATCTCATACCAACGATATCGCTAGATACGATCTGCTCTGTATTGTAACCGAATGACTCTGTTGCAGCAGCCTTCATAGCAGCGTTAACTTCATCAACTGTAACCTTCTTAGCAACTACAGCGTTAAGGATTGTTGTAGAACCTGTAGGAGTAGGAACTCTCTGAGCAGCTCCAATAAGCTTTCCGTTAAGTTCTGGGATAACAAGACCGATAGCCTTAGCAGCACCTGTTGAGTTAGGAACGATGTTGCAAGCACCTGCTCTAGATCTTCTTAAGTCACCCTTTCTCTGTGGTCCATCAAGAATCATCTGATCACCTGTGTAAGCGTGAATTGTACACATAATACCTGACTCGATTGTTGCACAATCATTAAGAGCCTTAGCCATAGGAGCTAAGCAGTTTGTTGTACAAGAAGCAGCTGAGATAATCTGATCATCTGCTGTAAGTGTCTCATGGTTTACATTGTAAACGATAGTCTTAAGATCGTTACCAGCTGGAGCTGAGATAACAACCTTCTTAGCACCTGCATTGATATGAGCCTGTGCCTTAGCCTTAGATGTATAGAATCCTGAACACTCAAGAACTACATCAACACCAATCTCACCCCATGGGCAGTTATTAGCATCTGGCTCTTTGTAAATCTTGATAGTCTTGCCTTTAACTGTGATTGTACCAGCTTCATCATCAGCTGTTACCTGATCTTCCTCACCGAAGTTAACATATCTTCCCTGTGATGAGTCATACTTTAAAAGATGAGCAAGCATCTTAGGGCTTGTTAAATCGTTAATAGCAACTACCTCATATCCTTCTGCACCAAACATCTGTCTGAATGCAAGTCTACCGATACGACCAAAACCATTGATTGCAACTTTTACTGACATAAAAACAATTCCTCCTAAAATGAATTTTTATAACATAGTTTGTTAAAATTTCAACTACCGTGTATTTTACATAAGAAGAGCTAAAATATCAAGGCTTTCTTCCCATTTTTTACATTTTGGCACATTTTTCATTGATTATCCATCATTGATTAGTCATTTTGACGAAATCCTAACAAATTCTGTATCCAATATTGTTTATTTAACACTAATTCATGCTTAATCCTGTCTTAAAGGGAACATTTCCTTATATTCCTCAAAATATTTATCAAAACCAGCACCTTTATCTTTCTTGAGATTAACAAGATATTCGTGTGTATCAAACGCATTAAGTTCTAATTCTATAATTGCCACTGCTACATTAGAACAGTGATCTGCTATGCGTTCAAAATCTGTAAGAAGATCATTGAATATGAATCCCTGATGAAGTGTACATTCGCCCTTCTGGACACGCTTTACATGATTCATCTTCATCTCATCGCAGTATATGTCAACAAGTTCTTCAAGAGGCTCTGTTTTATACGCATATTCAACCTTATTCTGTTCAAATGCATCAATAACATTGCCAACTATTTCTTTCATAATTGATGACATAAGTTCAATATCCTCAACAGCGTAATCAGAAAATCTTAACTTCTCATTAAATAATTCTGATGCCGCCTGTGATATATTAACCGCATGGTCGCTCATCCTCTCGAAATCAGAAATTGTATGAAGAAGCTTTGATACTTCTTTATTCTGTCCCGGAGTAAGCTCCTGCTGTGTAATCTTAACAAGGTAAGAACCTAACTTATCCTCATATCTGTCAACCTTGTCTTCTCTTCTCTGAATCTTGTCGTATTTCTCCTGTGAAAATGTATCAAGCAGTTCCATGGAACGTACAAGGTTCTTCTGTGCCATATGTGCCATTGAACAAAGAACTGTCTTAGCCTGCTCGATAGCTACTGTAGGATGTGCGATAAATCTGTCATCAAGTACGCTGATTTCAACAATATCCTTATCTTCTTCATCAACAACTTCCTTAAATATTGCACATACAATCTTTTCAAGGAATCTGATAAACGGAAACAGTACAACAACTGTTGCAACTCTGAACAATGAGTTAACAAATGCAATAGAAACTGTTGTCATCGTTCTGTCCATAAACGAAAAATGTACAAAATGATTAACACTGTAGAACAACACAGCCCATATAAATGCACCAAGTGCATCAACAAGAAGATATACAAATGCAGTTCTCTTGCCATCTGTAGTCGCGCCAAATGAAGATATTATAACTGGCATAGCAGCTCCGACAGCGATACCCATTATAATAGGCAGTGCTACTGAAAATGTAATAGCCCCTGTAACCGATAAAGCCTGAAGAATACCAACTGTAGCAGACGCACTCTGTAAAACTGCTGTAACTAAAAGTCCGATAAGAATTCCAATAAATGGGTTAGAGAACTTAGTAAGCATATCTATAAATGCCGGCTCAGACCTTAATGGTGCAACTGCTGCACTCATGTTCTGCATACCTACCATAAGAATACAGAAACCAATCATAATATCGCCTATATGCTTCTTAGTCGGATTCTTACAGACCATTCTGAACATTATACCAATCACACCGATAATAGCAGCGAGAACTTCTGTTGATAATAAATCAACCCAGCCAGCACCACCGCTGATATCAGAAAGACATAATACCCAGCCTGTAACAGATGTACCAATAATAGCACCCATAATAATACCGATAGCCTGTTTCATCTTAATCATACCGGCATTAACAAAACCAACAACCATAACAGAAGTTGCTGATGATGACTGTATAATGGCTGTAACTCCTGTACCGAGCAGTACTCCCTTAAGAGGTGTATTACTTAATCTGTACAGAATAACTTCCAGCTTTCCACCAGCTACCTTCTTTAATCCATCTCCCATAAGCTGCATTCCAAAAAGGAAAAGCGCTATTCCACCGAGAAGAATAATCACAATGTGTATCAATTCAAAACTCACGAAAGCTCCTATCTGCGCATAAAAGTCAAGGTCGGACAACGTATCTGGTACTTCTACATCTATGCGCATTCACATAATCAGAATTTATACGCTGTCTTTTTAATAATATCAATACTAATAATCATTTTCAAGAAAAAATTACCTATATTTTACATTAGTTTACACATTCTACATAAACATCAAAAATATCAATTGCAGATTAATTATGTTTATGTATAATGTATATTGACATTTAAGCATATGACTAATACTTGATGGAGGATATTATTATGCTGTTATCAGATTCACATATACATACCATGTTCTCTTCTGATTCAGAAGAGAATCCTGTAAATGTTGTTGAAAAAGCGGTTTCCCTTGGTTTTAAAAACATCTGTTTTACCGATCATAATGACTTTGACGCACCATTAGAAGACGGTAAAGTCATGTTTGATCTTGATTTTCCGGAATACATTAAGTATTTCCAGAATCTAAAGGAAACATACAAAGATAAAATAAATATCCATATTGGAGTTGAACAGGGACTTATGAGAAGCGTTGCTGACAGAGTCAACGCATATGATTCTGCAAAACAGCTTGATTTTATAATAGGTTCATCACATCTTATATATGGCCAGGATCCTTACTATCCTGAATTCTGGGAGAAACGCTCTGCCAGAGATGCTGTTTTAACTTATTACGAAAGTATTCTTGATAATCTTGACTGTTGTGATAATTTTGATGTGTATGGCCATCTTGATTATATAGCAAGATACATTCCTGCCAATTCTTATACATACAACTGGCACAATTTTGATGATTTAATCAATACAATTCTCAAAACACTCATCGAAAAAGGCAAAGGTATCGAAATCAACTCTGCCGGTATTAAATACGGAATGCCAGAACCTAATCCATGTCTTGATATTGTAAAAATGTATCATGATCTCGGAGGTGAGATAATCACTACAGGTTCTGATGCACATGAGGTTAAGTATTTTGCTTACAGATTCGATGTTGTGTCAGACATGCTTAAGAACGCAGGATTTAATTACTACACAATATTCAACGAAAGAAAACCGGAGTTCATCAGATTATGATGAGCTCCGGCTTATTTTATATACATCTGTAAAATCTGAAACTGTACGGAGGAAGCACTATCTTTCCTGATAGATCTTCCTTTTCTCCTGTTATCAGATTAAGTGCTTCTGCACACTCTGTATCAAAGTACGCTGTGTATTCATTCTCATCAGCATTAATTGCAACAAGCACTTTCTCTCCGTCAGCTTCCCTTTTGAATACATATTGCCTGTTTGTAAGCAACTTCTTTGTGTAATCACCATAGCTTAATGCCCTGCTGTTATGATACATTTGTCCTAACGAACTTATTGTATCAGTCAGCGCATTGTATTCCGGCTTGTCAAATGCAGGACGCAGGATATTGTCATTACCACTGCCCTTAACCGCCTCGCATCCCCATTCGCTTCCATAATATATGCATGGGATTCCCGGCATACCAAACATCAGCGCATATATAAGCGGCAGATGTGCTTTATTGGTAAGTGTGCTGGCAATTCTTGAAACATCATGGTTATCAACGAATGTAAGCAGGTGCTTTCCTGTATACAGACACCATGGCTCTTTTCCGAACTGTCTTTCAATACTGTGTGCAATCTCAAACATATTCATTGAATTAAAGCTTGAATATAAGCCTTTATAACACTCATAATTAGTTGCACTGTGAAGACATTCATTATTAACAATCGTATTATAATCACCATGAAGCATTTCTCCTACAAGGAAGAACTCTGGCTTCATCTGGTCTGTCTCATATCTTAAACGCTTCATAAAATCTCTGTTAAGGCAGTACGCAACATCAAGTCTGATTCCATCAATATCAAATTCATTAACCCAGCCACGTACTGACTCAATCAGGTAATTAACCACATCAGGATTATAAAGATTGAGCTTTACAAGATTGTAATATCCTTCCCAACCTTCATACCAGAAACCATCATTGTATGACGAATTGCCATCAAAGCTGATATTAAACCAATCCTTATAGGCAGAATCCCACTTCTTCTCACATACATCCTTAAATGCAAAGAAGCCTCTTCCAACATGATTAAACACACCATCAATAACTACCTTTATGCCTGCCTCATGCAGCTTTGCAACAAGCTCTGCAAAATCCTTATTAGTGCCTATTCTTTTATCTATCACACGGTAATCCCTTGTATCATAGCCGTGATAATCACTCTCAAAAAGGGGAGAAAAATACACCGCATTAATTCCCAACCTCTGCAAATGCGGTATCCAGTCCGCAAATTCTGATATGCACCTGTGCATAACCCCATCATTGTCTCTTAATCCATCACAAAATCCAAGCGGAAACACCTGATAAAACACTGCTTCTTCGTACCACATATTATTTTAACCTCCGTAACTGTCTGATGTATTAATATTAAGCCAATTCCCGCAGCCTGGCAACATCTTTCTTAATACACTCAACCACATAATCAGCCTCCCTGTGTGTGATAGTGTGGTTAATTGTAAGTCTCAGTGAACCTTCTGCTATTTTTTCATCAAGTCCAAGTGCAAGCAGAACATGCGAAGGCTTTCCTGAATTGGATGTACACGCCGAACCTGCAGACGCACATATTCCCTGTTTGTTGAGCATTACAACAAGCATTCCGCCATTAACATACTGAAAACTGAAATTCATATTGCCTGTAACACGACATTCCCTACTTCCATTAAGTCTTGAATACGGGATTTCTCTTAGTATTCTCTTAATCATATAGTCACTGATTCTCTTTTCCTGTCTTGCTCTGTCAGAAAGTGTTTCATAAGCAATTCTTGCTGCTGTCGCAAGGCCTGCAATTCCAGCTACATTTTCAGTGCCTGCTCTAAGTCCGTTCTCCTGTCCGCCTCCATGCATGAACCTCTCCGGCTTTCCGCCCCTGACATACAGGAAGCCTATGCCCTTCGGCCCGCATATTTTATGACCGCTTACATTTAAAAAGTCCACACCCAGCTTTTTCACATCAACATCAATATGTCCAAATGCTGCCACTGCGTCAGAATGGACCTTTACACCATGGCCGTGTGCAATTTCACATACATTTTCTATTGGCTGGATAGTTCCGATTTCATTGTTTGCCAACATAACCGATATTAAAAATGTATCATTTCTAATCATTTTTTCTAACCGTTCCAGCTTAATTATTCCCTGTTCATCAACCGGTGCAAATGTGACATCTATCCCGTAATTCTTAAGCCACAGTGCGGATTCCGTCACCGCATGATGTTCTATTGAACTCACTATTATATGTCCATGTTTTCTTTTAAGGCTTTCTGCTTTAAGTGCCCAGTTATCTCCTTCTGTTCCTCCTGAAGTAAAAAATATCTCATTGCGGTCAGCATTTATTATGTCCGCAATAATGCTTCTTGATTCTTCAACAACATTTCTAGCCTTCTCGGACAACCTGTACACTCCTGACGGATTTCCATAGTCTCTAAAAAGATATGGCAGCATTGCCTCTGCCACTTCTTTTCTTATGGCAGTTGTCGCCGCATTGTCCATATATATCATTACATTTCCGCCCTGCAATTCCTTATAATATTGTATTCAGGCAGGGCATATATTGTTAATAAGTCAATCTGCGGTGTCTGCTATGAATAATAAATTCTCTTTAAAGGGCGGCATATTCAAATCCGCCATTATACTTACAGTTGCCGGTGTCCTCACAAGGCTGCTCGGTTTCTATTACAGAATACTTCTCACTAATTACGCAGGTGCTACAGGTGTGGGGCTTTTCCAGATGTGCATGCCTCTGATTGCTCTTGCATTTGCTGTGTGCTGCAGCGGATTTTCCGTATCTGTTTCAAAATATTCCGCTTCTTCGCCATCTTTAAAATGGCTTTTCTGCGCATTAAAGATTTCCCTTTCTCTTTCAATCGCTGTAATGCTTCTATTCCTCATATTCAGTAATTTTATTGCAAACCACATATTTATGGAAAGCCGGTGTGAAGGAATTATCCGTATAGTCGCATTTTCTCTGCCATTCATGTGTATACATAACTGCGTATCGAATTACTATTATAGCCAGAAAGAATCTTTTCTGCCTGCCTCTTCACAGCTTGTCGAACAGCTTGTGCGCATTGGCACTATTATACTCTTTGTCCGCATTAAAAATGTATCAACAATATCTATTGCCGACGCAGTTACCGGTAATATATTCGGCGAATTTGCAGCTGCCACGTACTGTGTTATTCCGCTGTTTTTCCGTTCTCTTCATAATAAAGGCATGACACAGAAGCTGTCCTGCTCTCTGCGTGAATACAGATATATTGTTAAATACGCATTTCCAATCAACGCCAACCAGATAGTTATGCATCTGCTTGAGGGTGCAGAAGCAATTCTTATCCCTGCAATTCTGTGTATGCACGGACTTGCCAAAGATGACGCAATAAGCCAGTTTGGTATTCTTACAGGTATGGCTCTGCCGCTTGTACTCTTCCCTTGTACGGCTGCCAATTCATTTGCACTTATGCTTCTTCCAAAAGTGTCTGATGAAAGCTCGAATGTTCTGTCTGATCACCTTGCCATGACAGTAAAAAAGACTGTTTCCATGTGTTTAAGTCTCGGTATTATAAGCACATTTTTATTCATTAACTACGGCGCACGCCTCGGTGCAATGATGTTCCATGAAGAATCTGTATACATATATACCTGTATTCTTTCATGGCTGTGTCCTTTCCTATATCTGAAAATCAGTCTTACAAGCGTGACTAATGGCATGGGACATACAGCACTCACATTTATAATCAATATCATTGGCATTATTATCCGGCTTGCCGGTGTGTTCCTGCTTATTCCAAAGCTTGGCATAACCGGCTATCTGTACGGTGTGCTTATCAGCAACATAAGCATAAGCCTGCTTTACATCATTAATATATACAGGAAGCTGAATATTCAGCCCGACCCGTTTAGCAGTATAATTGTGCCATTATGTATCTCGGTTATATCTATATTTTCATCAAGAATTATATGCCGCATTGTGTTTGACCTGATAATAAAAGAAGCAGAAGAATACATTCTCCTGCTCACCGGTGCAGCCATATGCTGCATTGTATATGTTATTCTTTTTATTCATGAACAATCGGAACAGCGTCCTTTATAGATGGTGCCGCTTCCCAATAATCAAGTCTGGATTCGTACTGCTGCCTTATCCATTCAACGGCAGCAAGACGGCCATCTTCTGTCAGTTCAAATATTTCTGTCGTCTTATCTTCTTCCTTAACAGCACATGAAGCATACGGCCCGCGCCACACGCACGCAGACAGCTTCAGATCAGGCTTTTCTCCTGTCTGCTTAATCATATATCTCATTCCATTGTGCTGTCCTGTGTACACACCCTTGTATTTGAAGAAATTAAGAGGCATTATTCCATTAGGATCAATCATTGCCATCACCTTCCACACCATTATTGTTCTTTATAAGCTTCTCATTATAAAATGCGCCCGCAAGATACATAGCACCTATTATAACAGGAAGACATATAAGAATCAGTGTATTACCTGTTATTGAATACTTCGATACTACGAAAACTATTATCAGATCAACTAATCCGGCAGCCGACATAACAATACCATATGTCTTAATCTTCTTTACCGCATCCACTGCACCAATATTAGTCATTCCGTAAAAACCTGCCACTGTAAAATACACACCTTCTACTATAACTGCCATGAATGCTATATTAAGGAATTTAATTACTGTATACAATTCTCTTCCTGCATCTGAAGTCGAAAAGGAATACAATTCTGACATAATATAAAATGCATAGAACGCCATTATAATTCCCATCACAATAGCAAGCATTGATGAAAACTTAAGAATTGTGCATTTTGATTTTTCTTTCACTACGCTCATGTGGTTATCTCCGTTTTCTGATGATTATTGATTATAACATGTAGATAAAAATTAAATACAGTAATTATCATAACTCTCATTAAGGTCATAAGGAGTTATCTGGTATACATAATAAAAATATCTTTTCATAATTTTATGTACCTTAAAAGCCGCATGTTTAGTGGATTTTGAGTTGTTTTGTCTCCACTATCGCTAATTATACCACCATTATATCTCCATTAATAGGTATAACATTCAAGTTTGAAGTCAAATTGTTGTAGGCATTTTCCACTAAGCAATCACCATTAACCGATATCTTATCAAGTGTATCTGCTACTTTGTCCATTTCATTTGTTAAATGGTCTGGCATTACAGCGGTATATAAATCCATTGTCATTTTTAATGTAGCATGTCCAAGATACGCCTGGACTGTTTTAGGTTGAATTCCGCTTTCAAAGCAACGAGTGGCAAATGTGTGCCTTAATGTATGTGGCGAAAATTCTTCAATTTCATCAAGCACATCTCTCGTGAGATTAATTTCATCCACAATCTTTTTAATTGAATCACATACTATTTGTGAATTTAAAGGTGTATTGAATTTAGTGGTAAATAGCAGATCTTGAAATTCTTTTGGTGGAATTTTGCTTACTGGCGCTTTCGCTGTTACAACTGCTTTTTGAATAAATTGTTTCTTTAACGCTATTTCGCATTGCCTATTAATAGGAATATCTCTTTTACTTGTTTTCGTTTTTGGTAATTCGAAATGAAACTGTTTTTTGGTATCTGTATCATACTTTTGATAGACAAGGGTTCGTGTTATATGTATTACTTTTTTATCTAAATCTATGTCACTCCACCTTAAGGCTGCCAACTCTCCTATTCTCATACCAGTTGAAACCGCAACGACATAAAGATTATCATAAAATGTTCCCTTACAACTATCAAAAAATATTGTCTGCTCCTCAACAGATAAAACTCTAATATCTTTTTCTTCATCTCTTTTAACAGTAATTCCTTTTGCTGGATTCTTCATTAAATATTCATTGTTAATAGCCTTATTAAATATATCTACCAACAAAATACGCACTGCATTCTTAGTTTCATAATGATAGTTGTTTTTTTCCATATCATTAATAAGCCTTTTTATATCTATTTGCTTGATATCTCTCAGCTTATAATTTCCCAAATATGGTGATATATGCTTCTGATAAATAGATTTATAGCGTGTTCTTGTATTGTTACGAATCACATCTATTTTGTAAACATTCATCCATTGCGAATACCATTCATCAAGTTTCATGTCTTCTCTCAGATTTAACTCTTTATCATTTTCATAAATGGCTTCATTATATTTTTTTCTTACTTCCTTAAGGTTTCTTCCTGATACAGAAGTACGCTTACCAAATCTGTTTACATATCTGGCTTCATATCTACCATCTTTTTTCTGTATAATACCTTGTCCAAGTTCATTTCCTTGTAAGTCTTTGCCCATAGTCCTCCTTTACCTATGGTTAAAGATGCTCTTATGAAACTATAAAATAATATCATAAAAGCACCTTTCCATCAATTAAATATAATGTTTACTTTCTATAAATTTCTCAAACTCATGTCTCTTAACAAGGTGCTTATTTCCCACCATAAATAAGAATGGACATGCTTTTTCCGTCAATAAATTTCTTATATTTTTCTCACCGATTCCAGAATACTTTGCTGCCTCTTCAACTGTAAGATTCAGCTTCAACCAAAACGGTATCTCTGTCTTAGTTTCTGATATATTAATAATTACTCTTCCTTTCTGTCATCAATGCTAACCACATTGTTTTCTTTCTCTTCACGATCTTTAACCATTGACTTAACAATACCATTAACATCAATATTTCCCGCATTAATAGTAGCTTTTTCTATTGCTGGTAATACATTAACCAGTTTATCTAATGTCTCTTTATCCATTGCATCTATATTTGCAAATGAATTTACAGCATTTGTTACTGATTCCATGAACTCATCTAATCTATCTGGCTTTAATACAAGTTCTCTTACCACCTGTAACAGCTCCGATATCTCATCTGAATATCCATTATAATTATGTTTTCTATATTCAATTGCTTCATCACAAGCATGTTCCAGTTCATTATATTCATCTCTTGGAATACTCTTGACAATATCATTAAGCAACTCTGTATTATCTTTCATAAATATCT
>JAUNOK010000035.1 GCA_030537195.1 Eubacteriales bacterium
GAGTTATTCTTAAGAGTAATCGGATGAAAGAATTTTAATGTGCAGTTTTGAAAGAACAATTTGATAATTGATGATATAATGAATTCAGGCAGGTCGTAGGACCTGCTTTTTTATTGCTTTTCATACTAAATGTGGGTTTGAAAAGAGTAATAACAGATGATACAATTAGCATAGCTTTAAGTTAAGCGAGTACATATGAGGGGGAGAGAATATATGTATCAGTGTCCTAATTGTGGCGGGCGGCTGATTTTTGATATACCGTCACAGTCGATGCTATGTGAGCATTGCAGTACACAATATAACCCGTATAATCTGGGTGATGGTAATGCAGCTGAGGAAAGTACGGAATATGATGTTACTGTATTTAAGTGTCCGCAGTGCGGCGGTGAAATTATGAGTACAGATAATACAATTGCTAATTTCTGCAGCTTCTGCGGTGCATCTACGGTTCTGGAAAGCAGAATTTCCAAAGAACTCAGGCCGGGATATATTATTCCATTCAGTAAAACCAAGCAGGATTGCAAGAATGAATATAAGAAAATGATGAAACACGCCTGGTTTGCACCGAAGGAATTAAAAGATGAGAAATATATTGATGGCTTCAGGGGAATCTATATGCCGTACTGGGCGTATCATGTAACGCAGAAGGGTCCTGTTGTATTAAGAGGAGAGAAGAGTAAGAGACGTGGAGATTACATTTATACTGATCACTTTGATATTAACGGTGACATGGATTGTCAGTATAAGGGAATATCGTTTGATGCGTCATCTTCATTTGATGATAATATAAGTGAGGCGATTGCACCGTACAATGTCAAGAATATGGCGGGATTCACGCCGGCATTCTTAAGTGGATTCTATGCAGATACAGCAGATGTCGGATGTGATGTCTATATGAATGATGCGTTGGATATGGCTGGAGAGGAGACATATGACTATGCCCAGCATAATGTTCCACTAGGTGGGGTGTCGCTTCATGAAACAGAGCGTACAATTAATTCCAAATGTAATGCGAAAATTGAATCTATTGACAGAACGCTGTATCCAGTGTGGTTTCTGTCATATAGAAACAGGGACAGAGTTGCATATGCAACGGTGAATGGACAGACAGGAAAAGTATCGGCAGATTTACCTGTATCAATCGGTAAATATTTTGCAGGATCAGCACTTTTAGCGGTTCCGATATTTATATTGCTTAATATGTTTTTTACATTAAGACCAAAGGTAACACTTAATATTGTTGCAATAATAGCATTGATTACGATTATATTATATGTGTTTGAACTTGGAAAGATTAAGAGACGTGACCAGAAGCTTGACGACAGAGGCTCATGGAAAGAATCAAAGCTTTCTAACCGCCAATATGGCGCAGATGCCAATGCCGGTAATGATAATCTTGCAAAACAGATGGCTGATGGAAGAAACAGGGCAATTACTGACAGAATCAATAAAGCAAATAAGGATAAGAATTCATCATTGTTGAAAGCTGTAATTATATTTGCAATATGTATTGTTGCGATTCCTAATTTTATGTTTGTATTCTCAATATTTGGTGCAATATTTTTTGGAGGCGATTCTTTTTTTGTAAGCGCAGTATGCTTTGTTGCAGGTGTTGTTGTAACGATTGTTAATAACAATACATTTAAAGAAGTATCAGGCGGAAGGTCTGTTCCAGGAAGTATAGGTGCACTTGTTGCATTAGCTGTATCAAATCTGATTCTGATTATTAATCCGGTATCAGACCTGTATTATTATGGTGCGGTTATATTGGTGCTTGTTGCATTGATGTTTACACTGGTTGAACTGATTAAATATTACAATGTGCTTGCAACAAGAAGACTTCCACAGTTTGATAATTACAAGGGAGGTAATGATAATGCGTAAAAAGATAACATTTTTATTGACCTTTCTTGCTGTATTGGTAAGTATCGTAATGACTGGAGAGCGTAGTGTATATGCAGCCAGTAGTTATTCAGATAATGATTATTCTTATTCCGACATGCGCTATGTTAATCCGGATACAGGATATGAGGCGGTGATTGTTGATGATGCATATCTTCTGCTGGAATCAGAGAAGAACATGCTTATTGAGGAAATGAAGCTTATCACCACATATGGTAATGTTATGTTTAACTCTATAAGCTATAACAGTACTTCAACAGAGAGCTATATTAAGTCTTTGTACAGAGAAAAGTATGGCTCTGCGAGTGGAACGATATTTGTTATTGATATGGATAACAGAAATATCTGGATACATAGTAATGGTGCTATTAACAGGACAATCAATAAGTCATATGCAGAGACAATTACAGATAATGTGTATACTTATGCATCTGATGCAGATTATTATACATGTGCGTTGAAGGTGTATGAGCAGGAATATACACTTCTTCAGGGCAGGAGAATTTCGCAGCCGATGAAGTATATAAGTAATGCGCTGCTTGCTATTGTTATTGCAGTTGTTATTAATTATATAATTGTGCGTGTGTATTCATCTAAGAAGAAGGCATCAACTAAGAGCCTTATGAATGGTCTGTTTGAGTACAGGGCATTTAATAACTGCAATGTTGTATTTACACATCAGACCAAAACATATTCGCCACGGGAATCAAGTTCTGGCGGTTCGTCAGGCGGAGGAGGCGGAGGCGGCTCATCCGGCGGTGGTGGAGGAAGTGGCGGAGGCCACAGCTTCTAGAGCAGAAACCAAAGATTCTAACAGGAAAGACAGAGAAACCTTTTTGTGTTTTCTCTGTCTTTTTTTAGTGAAACAGTTTACAATACATTTATATCAAAATGCAGCGAGGATATAAGAATGAACAGAATTCTGATTGTTGAAGACGATAAAGATATAAGCAGGGAGCTTAAGGAGCTTCTGGAAAATTCAGGATATGAGGCAGAGGTGCTTAGCTGTTTTAAAAATGCGTGTGACAGTATTATTGCTGCAGAGCCGGACCTGGTTCTGCTTGATATTAATATTCCGTATATGAATGGCGAAATGCTTTTACAGCAGTTAAGGAGTAAGTCAGATGTGCCTGTTATTATGGTTACAAGCAGGGATTCCGAGGCCGATGAGGTGCTTTCCATGAGTTATGGGGCAGATGATTATATAACCAAGCCGTATAATCCGACAATACTGCTGTTAAGAATTAATGCAGTATTTAAGAGGCTTGGTGCGAAGTCAGATAATACAACAACTTACCGGGGAATGGAAATTCTGCCGCACAAGGGTGTAATTAAGTATAAGGATGACGAGATAACTCTTACTAAAAATGAGATGACAATATTCATGTATCTGTTATCCCACAGGGAGCATATAGTTTCAAGAGATGAGCTTATGACTGAACTGTGGAACAATGAGGAGTATCTTAATGACAATGCACTGACTGTAAATATAAGCAGATTAAGAGGCAGATTTAAAGATATCGGCATGGAAGATGTTATTGAGACAAGAAAGGGACAGGGATATATTCTTGTATGAAATTAGGGAAATATATTAAAGACAGACTGTATTCAGTGTGTATATTTGTAGCAATGATTATCATAAGTGTACTTATGATGGCAGCTTTCAAGGTGTCTGTCCAGCTGATAATTGCAGAGATATTTATAATGACAATATGCTATATTGCGGTTGTGCTGGCAGATTATTACCGAAGAAAGAAGTTCTATGATGAGCTGGAGACTAACCTAGCTGCGCTGGAGGAAAAATATCTTATTACAGAGACACTTATCAGACCGGCTTTCTATGAAGGCGGGATATTCTATGACACTGTTAGTGATATAGACAGGTCGATGTCGGAGAATGTGAAAAAATACAGGCTCGGAATGGAGAACTTTAAAGAGTATGTGGAAATGTGGATTCATGAGATAAAGCTTCCAATAGCCTCACTTACTCTTATACTTCATAATCATATGGATAAATGTGACAAAGAATTTGCAGACAGAATGAATACTCAGATTCGAAGAATTAACAATTACATTGAACAGATTCTTTATTATGTGAGAAGTGAAAATGCAGAGAAAGATTATATAATCAACGAGTCGAAGCTTTCTAAGATAATAAGTGCGGTGGCATTAAAGAATAAGGACGATTTGTTAGAGAATAATATAACATTTGAAGTGAGCAATGCAGACAAGATTGTTCTTACAGATGCAAAATGGATGGAATTCATGCTTAACCAGATAGTGAGCAACAGCATAAAGTATAAGGATAAGACAAAGGCGGAGTCGTATATTAAGATTTCGGCAGCAGAGGATAAGAAATGTGTTGTTCTTGAAATACTGGATAATGGAATTGGTATAAATGCGTCTGATTTGCCGAGAGTGTTTGACAAGTCATTTACAGGGGAGAACGGGCATGAGTACTCTAAAGCGACAGGAATGGGACTTTATATTGTAAAGAAGCTGTGTGACAAGTTAGGCTCGGAGGTAAGCATAGAGTCGGTTAAGGGCGAGTATACACGGGTGAAGATTACATTTTACAAGAATGATTTCTATAAGGAGATAACAGACAGCAATGAAAGTGGCAGTATGTGATGACGACAGAGAGTTCT
The DNA here is from genome assembly GCA_030537195.1 of Eubacteriales bacterium. Taxonomy (GTDB): domain Bacteria; phylum Bacillota; class Clostridia; order Lachnospirales; family Lachnospiraceae; genus Lachnospira. Next base: position 4,551 of record JAUNOK010000035.1, read on the forward strand.
GTGAGAAGGAACGGACGACAATAAAAGACGTATTTAAGCAGTATTTTCAGGGTGAGGATTGTCAGGTAGATATCTACAATGATGGTCAGACAATTATTAATAATTATCCTGACAATGCTTACGATATGGTGTTTCTTGACCTTGAACTGGGTGATGAGAATGGATTTGATATTGCGGAACAGATAGTTTTAATGAATAATGACGCAATTATAATATTTGTTACATCTCATGAGAATCTGGTTTATGAAGCTTTCAGGTTCAGACCGCTTGGATATATAGTTAAAGACAGGTTTGACCGTGAATTTACAAGAATGATGGTAAAGATAGTTGATAAACTGATAAAGATGAGACAGGTAATAGAACTGGGTGGAGATAAATTCTATGTAGACAGGGTTGTTTCAATTGCAACGCAGAAAAGAAAGATATGTGTCAAAAGTCTTAAAGGAGAAATATTATTGGCAGATTCGTATAGTAAGCATGTTGCAGAGCTTGAAAAATATGGATTTGTGCAGTCAAGCAAGGGTGTGCTTATTAATATGAAATATATTAAGAGCATTGATGAAGATAACGATGTATTTGTGATGTATAATAACGAGCGTGTTCCTATAAGCAGGCGCAGGAAGAAAGATGTCATAGAAGAATACAGAAAATTCATGTTTGATAATAACAGGTAGGAAACAGGTATGATGGATATAATCAATATAGTGCTGACATGTGTATTCCTGTGTGTAATGAATACAGGTGTAATATTTATTATGGACAAGATAAGGAAGCTGGCAGGAGATAATATAATACATGTGATTAAGATGGTTCTGTTCGTGGGCGCAGGGGCAGCAGTCTATATAATGACATATTATGGAATCAACTCATGGGTGATAATGGAACTTATGATTATTATCGCGATTCTGATTGTACAGTATATAGAACAGATAACAATTAAGGTAATACTGGAAATATCACTGATAAATTGTATCGGCATAGCCATATTATCTGCTAATCAGATTGATATAATAGCAATATGTATCGTATATCTGATTGTGGAATTATATATGTTTGTAGTCTATCTGTCTGCAGTAATTATAAAATACAGGGAATTGGATAATCTGGAAATGATGTTCATACAGATATGCGTAAGTTCAGTGCTGGCAGGATTATTCTTTGGAACAGGTATATATGATACATATAATTATGGTGTAGAAACCGCTGGAATATTAATTGTGACAGTTTTAACATTTGAAATAATCGGACATTGGATGCAGGATTATTTTAACAGGACTGAGGAGATTAATAAAAGAACAGAATATGCTAACGAACAGTTTGAGGTTGAACGTGTCCAGAAAATGTATGAAGAAAGCAGAAAGTTAAGACACGACCTTAAGCAGTGCCTGACTTCTGCAATTGGTTATATGGATGACAACAATTATGATAAGGCAGAAGATTTCTTAAAGAATATAATGAGTGAGAAAATCAATTCATATGCATATAGAAAATACTGTGATAATAGAACGCTCAACTATATTCTTAATGATAAGAATGATAAATGTGAAAAGCAGAATATAGCATTTACATGTATGGTACTTGGTCAGGTTGGACTGATTGATGATATAGATATGTGTATTCTTGCCGGAAATGTAATTGATAATGCCATTGAGGCAGCAGCAAAATGCAGTGATCCGTATGTCAATGTTGAGATAACAAGCAGAGGGGGAATATTCATGGATGTGGAGAACCCTGTTAAAGAAACTTTTCTTAACAGAAAGAATCCGTTCCTGACTACTAAGCTTGATAAGAATAATCATGGAATTGGTACGAAGAGCATAAGGGATATTGTTGCCAAATATAATGGGGAAATCAGGTATGAGGAAAAGGATGGAAAAGTAACATGTCATATATTCCTTTCGACCAAATATGTTAAGAAAGATAAAGAATAATTACCACTTGTGTCAAAAACCGACCGCTTGTGCATATGCTATTGAAAAGAAGTGAATAGGGAATTACATTAAGACTGTACGTTGATGAAATTCAATGTACAGTCTTTTAGTATAAGGAGCAGATATGAAGAAGAAAATAAAAAGTGCAGTAATAAGTATAGTTGTTATAGCAGTATTATTATTGTCAATTCTAATAGGTGTTAAGAATGGTACGCTAGATAAGCTGACAAAAGAAATGCCGACACTTGCAACAAGTCAGGCAGGGACAGAGAAGTCAGCAGTAAATGTAAAAAATGATTCTACAGAAACTAAACCTTATGATGGAATCGAGGTTGCTGAATATGGAGAAGAGTTTGTAATACGTAGAAAAATAGATGGCTGTAAGTACGACGAAAATGATAGAACTACATATAATATATATCATGTAAAAGTTAATGATTGCAAGATATCGAGACAGTGTGATTTTGATATTAACAGGTTGGATTTTGGATTGGATAATAAGAAAGAAAGTTTGGATGAAAACAATAATTTTATATCAGATTTTTATTATGCAACAGTAGAATTGGAGATAACAAAGGATATTGATGATAATGATGTGATGGATTATATGAATGTTTTTCAGACGACTTGGTCCATATTAAAATTGAATAGCGATGGAACAACACGGTCATTTAAAACTAGTGCATGTGTTGGCTCTGATGCGGAAACTAATCAAATTGGAAAAACAAATTTTAGCTTTGAAAAAGGAGAAACAAGAACATTAACATTATATTATATATTGTCGGATGAAGAAGTCGAAAATGATAAACTTGTTATAAGTTTTAGCCTTAAAAATTCACCATTTATAGGACCATTAGCAATCGTACATGAACCAGAAGCAAATTAAATAAGTTTTTTAAAACAAGATAATTACCACTTGTGCAAAAAAACGACCGCTTGTGCATGGGCTATTGAAATTGATAAATATAAAAGATACATTGAAGCAGACAGGTACTTATGTATCTGATTAAAATCAAAGGAGGATTTCTTTATGGATTTAAAGAAACTAACAGGAAAGCTGACAACAATAGTTGCAGCAGGAGCAATGGTAATGTCAATTGGTGGTGGTGTAGTGTGGGCTAATAATTGCAAAGATGAGTATGCCCATATGTCATTTGATGAATGTGCGGGGGAGTATCTGGATTATACGAGAGGAAGAGACAAAGAAGATACATCCTGTGGATACATAAAAGGTGTTTATTCATCGAATGATTATTCATTTAATGCAACGCTTGTGGGTTCTGATGGGGAAAACTCTAGTAATTATTATGAAGATTTTGATTTAATTGATTATGACGTATTTCCAGGAGATGAGATATGGATGTATAACTATGTCAAAGAAAATGGATATGATGGAGCAGCAATAAAGTGTGAAAGTAATACAGGAGCTGAATATTCAGTTGATTTTTTATGGAGTCCAGATAGTGTATAAAGTCTGATTAAGTTGTTTGTAAAAAGAGGTTGTATATCAGATAATGGATATACAATCTCTTAATTTGAAAAGGAAATATTATGAAAAAAGATTAAAGAGTGCAGTAATAAGTATAGCAGTTATAGTAGTATTATTATTGGCAATTCTAATAGGTGTTAAGAATGGTACGCTAGATAAGCTGACAAGAGAAATGCCGACACTTGCAACAAGTCAGGCAGAGACAGAGAAGTCAGCAGAAAATGAGTCTCAAAAAAATGAAAGCAGTAGCAACTCTGCTAGGGTAAGAAATTCTAGAAAAAGAGATATAGTAAATATAGGACAGGAGTTTGAATTAATAGATTGGGATATAAGGTATGGATATGATGAAAATAATAGAGATACATATAATGTTTTCAATGTAACTGTAAAGTCAGTAGATATATCAAGAGAATGTGATTTTGATATAAACAGTATTGATTATGGTTTGGCAAATAAGAAAGACAGCATGGATGATAATAATAATTTCGTATCAGACTATTATTATGTAACTGTGAAATTAAATGTTAACAAAGATATTAATGATCATGATGTACCGCCAGATGGAGAAATAAGTATGTTCCAGACAATGTGGTATATAGGAAAGGTAGATAGTAATGGAACATTACAGCGTATCAGTAATAGTGGAGCTGTTGGTTCAGATGTACCAGATAAACATGGAAATGTATATTTTGAAAAAGGGGAAACTAAAACAATAACATTGTATTTTCTAATAACTGACGAAGAATTTGAAAGTGAAACATTAGCGATAGATTTTCATATTGATGGGTCACCGGATAAAGGAACATTAGCAATCGTACATGAACCAGAGGCAAATTAAATAAGTTAAGTATTCATGCATCTGATTAAAATTTAAGGAGCATTCTAATAGGGAGAAGATATGAAGAAGAAAATAAAAAGTGCAGTAATAAGTATAGTTGTTATAGCAGTATTATTATTGGCAATTCTAATTGGTGTTAAGAATGGAACAATAGATAAGTTGACAAAAGAAATGCCGACACTTGCAACAAGTCAGACAGAGACGGAAAAGGCAACGGTAAATGCGAGAAATAATTCTACAGAAAGTAAACCTTATGATGGAATCGAGGTTGCTGAATATGGAGAAGAGTTCGAAGTAAGATTGCATATTTTGACAGCCGGTAAATATGATGAAAATGATAGAAGTACATATAACATATTTCATGTAAGAGTTAATGATTGTAAGATATCGAGACAGTGTGATTTTGATATAAATAGGATTGATTATGGCTTGACAAAAAAGAAAGATAGTATGGATGATAATAATAATTTTATATCAGATTATTACTATGCAGCAATAGAATTAGAAATAACTAAGGATGTTGATGATAACGAATCAATTGATGATTATGATAATGTTTTTCAGACTGTTTGGTATATAGAAAGTTTAAAAGATGATGGAACACATCCTCCTATTAAAAATGCTGGAACGGTTGGCTCTGATGCAGAAGCCAATCAAATGGGAAAAACGCATTTCAGTTTTGAAAAAGGCGAAACAAAAAAATTAATATTATATTGTATATTTACAGACGAAGAGGTTGAAAATGATACAATTGCTTTGAGTTTTCATAATAGGACTTCACCATATATAGGACCATTAGCAATCGTACATGAACCAGGAGGAGAAAATGAATAAATTAATTAAAATAGAATTGGAAAGAGCATTTAAGAATAAGATGCTTATAATATCTGTGGTAATAGGATTAGTTATTGTTGGATTTAATATATGGAACGAGATTATTCCAGCAAGAAAAACATTAGACAAATTGCTTGAAATGGGGAAATACAGCGGTATACAGCTTCCGGGACTGTATATGAAGTGGATGGGAGTAAGACCGGGGTCTTATGTATTTCTATATTACTTTATTATGCCGTTGCTGACAGCATTGCCATATTCTATAAGCATATTGATGGATGTGAAGAAGCATTATATTAATAATATATTTACAAGAATTGATAAAAAGAAGTATTACAAAGCGAAGCTTTTTGCCCAGTTTATAGTAGGCGGTTTTGTGGCAAGCTTTCCGCTTGTTATATCATTTGTTGTGACAGCTATGATTTTGCCGGCTTTTAAGCCTGAATCGGTTAGTTCACAGTTTAATTTCTCGAAACTGTCAGTTTTTGGAGATTTATTTTTTAAAGCACCATTTGCAATGGCTGTTATAGTATTTTTATTTGCATTTGTGGGATTTGGACTTATTAACTGTATTGCATACATATTTGCAGACCTTGTAAATAACAGGTTTATGGTCGCACTTACACCATTCATGATGTATTTCTTTTATTATATTGTTTGTTCATCTATTGGAAGAGATGGTCCTATGGAATATCTGACAGCATCAAAGCTTCGTTATTCTGAACTGAAATTTATGATAATTGATATGGTGATGTTAATAGTGCTTATAACAGTATCGTATTTTGTACGAAGCAGAAGAAAGGATGCAATCTGATATGAAGAAGAAAATATTAATAATAGCGTTAGTATGTATATTGGCGGGAGTGGCAGCGTTCTATATAGTTAAAGTTAATAAGATGTATCCACAGGGAAGTGTCACTGAATATGAGATTAATGAACAGGTTGAACTTAGCGGATATTCGGCTTGCGTTAACAGCTATAAGGTTATGTCAATTGATGATTTTATGAATGAGTATGGAATTGATAAACGAAAAGACAGAAGTGATACACAGGATGAAATATATGTTATGGTTGCTGAATGTACTTTAGATATAACGGGAGAGATGAAAGGATTTCCTTACGCAGATATCAGACTGGCATCGGGAGCTTTCTCTCAGGGAATATCTAATGATTATATAAGAGATATTAACAAAGATGTTAATTTTTCTAAGTTTGAGCAGGGGACAAGCATTACTGTAGATGTACCTTTCCTTATCCACAGCATATCATTTCCTCACAGCATAAATGCTGATATGCTGAACAAAGAAGAATGGCAGTTGTATTTCTCAGTAACTCCGGGTAAGTATGTGAGATTGGGTAAATAATATGTGGAATGAATTAAGAAGAAGATATGTTAACAGGGAAATGCTGTTCTGGATTGCAGGAGCAGTTATTTCACAGGTAGTTCTGCTTACGGTTTTCTTAAGAATTTTACAGAGAAATGTGTCGGGAACACCATGTGTATTAGATGTATTGACATGTATGTCACAGAATTATGTATTTCCTCTTATGATGATTATAGCATCTGTCTGCAATCAGAGAATGATGAAATGTGACAGAGATCCAATGATAATTCTGAAATACAGTTCGAGAGCAGGAATATATCTGTGGCAGAGTATCTGTACGATAGTGTATTCGGCAGTGCTGTCGTTAATATATGAGCTGGCTGCAATTGCATATGCAGCAACTAAGTTTGATGTATTTTTTAACTGGAACAGTTATTCAAGTTATAAATTAATGAATCTGGATGTATTGCCGGCAGGTGAGGTGACAAGCATACAGGTAATGTTTGTTTATTGGATATTAATGGCTTTGATGATTGCGATAACATGTTTTATAGGAATTATATTTGAAATAATATTTTCGTCAGATGTTATATCAGGTGTGGCTGTTATTATATTTGCAGGAGTAGATATATTTATACCGCTTACCTACCATAAGCTGATTATATTCGGGGCTGCATGGTATAGTTACGGAGAGTGTGCCAGAAAGCTTGGCGTAGCTGCTTTAATTATGGCTGTTCTGATTATTGCAGGTCTTATTCTTCAAAGAAAGCGTGAGTATTATGAATACAAAAAAGAAGATGAGTAACAAAAGTATAAGAGGCGTTATATGGCATGATATTGCAAGAGGTTTCTATGCTGACAGATTCAGGTACTTAATCGCTGTTCTTATGCTTGCCGGAGTGCTGATAATATTAGGAAACCATGAATTCGGAATGATGGATACGATATTCTTTATTCAGGGCGGTTATGATCCTGTTCTTATTATTAAGGAGGGAAAGATTGTATTTCCTTTTGTGTGGATGCTGATTCAGTTTCTTGTTCCACTCATGATATACAGTTATTGCAATGATGATTGTGAAGGCGTAGGAATTGATTTTCTTATGAAATGCAGAAGCAGAAGGCTGTGGTGGAACAGTAAATGTCTGTGGAACTGTCTGACTGTGCTTTCTGTATATGCAATTCAGTATGCAGCAGCATTTGTATATGGATTATGCAATGGAAATCTGAGTATGAAGATTAATTATGAGCTTTTTGAAAAGATTAGTAATAAGTCTGTTCCTGATAATGCAGCAAATGTGTGGATTATAGTGTATATGCTTGTAATGCCGGTTGTTGTTTCTTTAGTGACAGCACTGGTTCAGATGACAATTTCCATGTTTACAAATCCGATGATTGGCATGCTTGCAGTTATGGCATGGAATGTTATGTCAGTATTTGTAAACAATCCACTGATGATAGGAAATAATTCGATGGTGGTAAGAAGCAGTGTGTATAATGCACAGAGAATACAGGTATGGCAGTCAGTTGCGGTATGCATTGTTGTGTATATTGTCGTGTATGTGGTCGGAATGATTGGATTTAAGAAAAAAGATATTCTTGTGAGGGAGGATTAAAAAATGTATATTAAAATAACAGATGTTAATAAAACGATTAAGAAAGCACCAATATTAAGGGATATCAATCTGGAATTTACAGGTGGAAAAGTATATGGATTAAGAGGAAAGAACGGTTCAGGAAAGACTATGCTTATGCGTGCCATATGCGGGCTTATTACTCCGGATTCGGGAATAATTGATATTAATGGAAAGATACTTGGAAAAGATATATCATTTCCAGAGAGTATAGGCGTGTTAATTGAGAATCCTGCATTTATAGGTAATTATACAGGATTTAAGAATCTTAAGGTGCTGGCATCTATTCAGAACAGGATTGGTGATGAACAGATAAGAAAGGCGCTTGAAGATATAGGACTTGATCCGGATGACAAGAGGACTTACAGAAAGTATTCTCTGGGAATGAAGCAGAAGTTAGGAATTGCGGCAGCAGTTATGGAGAACCCTGATATAATCATTCTTGATGAACCGATTAATGCACTTGATGAGGTAAGTGTTGAGAAGGTTCATGATATATTAGACGAACAGAAGAAAAGAGATGCGGTTATAATTATTGCATGCCATGATAAAGAAGAACTTGACCAGTTATCTGATGAGATTATAGAGATATCAGATGGCAGAATTATCAATAAAACCTGTTAGTAGTATCATTACATAGTACTGGCGTAATGTTACAAAATTGTAATGTTCCGTAATATTGAACAAACGACACCGGATTAGTTAAGTGGTAAAACATAATTAATCTAAATGAAAGGAAATTATTATTATGGAAACAATACTTAAGATTGATAACATTGAAAAGTATTATGGAAACAAATCAAGTCTTACCAAAGCGATTGACAATATTTCGTTTGAGGTTGGAAAGGGAGAATTCGTTTCTATAATGGGAGCGAGTGGTTCAGGAAAGACGACTCTTCTTAACTGTATATCAACACTTGATAAGGTGACTACAGGTAAGATATATGTCGGAGACAATGATATTACACAGTTAAAGGGCAATAAGCTTAACAAGTTCAGAAGAGAGGAGTTAGGCTTTATCTTTCAGGACTTTAATCTTCTTGATACTTTAACAGCATTTGAAAATATTGCACTGGCTCTTTCTATACAGAATGTTCCGGCAAAGGAGATTGAATTAAGAGTAAGACAGACTGCAAGAGAGCTTGGCATTGAAGAGGTATTAAACAAATATCCTTATCAGATGTCAGGCGGACAGAAGCAGAGAGTGGCAAGTGCAAGAGCCATTATTACGAATCCAAAGCTTATTCTTGCCGATGAGCCGACTGGAGCACTTGACTCAAGGTCATCAAGAATGTTACTTGAGAGCTTTAATTTTCTTAATACTGAGCTTTCGGCAACAATTCTTATGGTAACACATGACGCATTTACAGCAAGCTATGCGGGCAGAGTGATATTTATCAAGGACGGTAAAATCTTTAATGAGATACGCAGAGGCGAATCTACAAGAAAAGAATTTTTTGATAAAATCATTAATGTTGTGACATTGTTAGGAGGCGACCTTAATAATGCTCTTTAAGATATCTTTAAAGAACATCAGGAAGAGTTTCAAGGATTATACCGTCTATTTCTTCACTCTTATTCTTGGTGTCGCAATATTTTATGTATTTAATGCAATTGACAGTCAGAGTGTTATGCTTGATGTAAGAGCAAATGTGATGGATATTATCAAGCTCATGAATGACATGCTTTCAGGCGTGAGTGTATTCGTATCGTGCATACTTGGATTTCTGATTATATATGCAAGTCGTTTCCTTATTAAAAGGCGTAATAAGGAGTTTGGCATATATCTTACACTTGGAATGAGTAAAAGAAAGATTTCAGCCATTCTTTTCTTTGAGACACTGCTTATCGGCATTGTTTCACTTGTGGCAGGACTTGTTATTGGTACAATTCTTTCACAGTTTATGAGTGTGCTTGTTGCCAATATGTTTGACGCAGATATGACTAAGTTCAAATTCGTATTCTCAATGAAGGCATGCGTTAAGACTTTGATATATTTTGCAATTATGTATGTGCTTGTTATGATATTTAATACCTTCAGTATCAGCAGATGTAAGCTGATTGACCTTCTTAATGCAGGTAAGAAAACTGAGAAGGTTACTATGAAGAATCCGGTTATATGTACAATAGTATTCGTCATAGGCGTTGGTATTCTTTCTTATGCATACTGGATGGTTACAAGAGGCGTTGAGTCAATAAATATTGTCGATAAAATCGGTGTTCCTATTGCACTTGGCTGTGTTGCTACATTTTTAATATTCTGGTCAGTTTCAGGATTTATGATAAGAATATTTACAAGTATCAAGAGTGTGTATTATAAAGGCGTGAACAGCTTTGTGTTAAGGCAGTTCTGCAGCAAGATTAACACTACTGTATTCTCAACAACTGTTATATGTATCATGCTTTTTATTACAATAAGCGTGCTTTCTGCGGCACTTTCAATGAAGGATTCGCTTTCAAAGACTCTTTCAGAGACTTGTCCTATGGATATTCAGTTCAGCAAATACACTTATAGTGCATTGTCTGATGCTTATGAATCTTCAGAGGAGCTTAGTGACAAGGATAAGGCAATGCTTGAGGATTCTAAGTTAAGCATTAGGGAGACACTTAATAATAACGGATTTGATATTGATAAGTATCTTAAAAATGTAACAGAATATAATATATATAATGTCGGAATGTCAACAGAAGATACTCTGGGAAACATGAAGGACGAGATTCTGGAGAAATATCCGAATATTATGTTTCTGGGAATGCCAACAGTTATGACTGTGAGCGATTATAACAGGATAGCTTTAGCATACGGTAATGAGACTTATTCACTTAATGATGATGAATATATGATTGTTGCTGACTTTAAGAATGAGATAGAGATTAGAAATGTAGTGCTGGAATCGGGAGCAACATTTAATGTTAACGGAAAGACTTATAAGCCTAAATACAGTGAATGTAAGGATGGCTTTATAGAGTTATCTTCCCAGCACATTAATGATGGAATATTTATTCTTCCTGATAATGCGGTAAATGCAGACCAGATAAGAAAGACAGGCCTTGTTGCTGATTACAATGCCGATACAAGGGCAGAGAAATATGAGATTGAGGATAAGCTTAATGCAGCACTTAAGGGTGTATTTAATAACACAAGCGAAATAAGCTATAATTCAAGGATTGATATTGCAGAGGCGAGTGTCGGACTTGGAGCATTAGTTACATTTATTGCTTTATATCTTGGTGTTATATTCCTTATAAGCAGTGCGGCAATACTTGCATTAAAGGAATTATCAGACAGTGCAGACAATAAGGAACGATATGGTATGATAAGAAAAATCGGTGTTGATGAGAGAATGATTGACATGGCACTTTTCAAGCAGATTGGAATATTCTTTGCATTTCCACTGATTCTTGCACTTATACATTCTGTGTTCGGAATTAAGTTTATCAATATAATTCTTGCAACTATGGGAATGAGTTCAATGGCAGCGTCTATCGGGCTTACACTGGCATTCGTTGCAGTTATTTACGGAGGTTATTTCCTTATAACTTATCTGTGCAGCAGAAGCATAATTAAGCCGGGAAGATAATTATTTAATAATATGATTGTATTTTTAATAACAATCTGTTATAATACCAATATAAAGATTTGAACGTGAATAACGTTGATATTAATTTAGATAATTTTCTTCATTTTACACTTCCTCTTATAGGACGCCATCTGACATGGATGGCGTCCTTTTTGTGTATTTAAGATTAAATCTGCTGTCCTGTGCTGACAGAAACAGATGCCTGAATAGAGACAATGCCGGAAAAAGATGTTATAATCATCTGGTTATGAAATGGAGGTATGTATGATTTATAACGATTTAATGGAAGATATAAAGAGCGCAGACTATGTGCTTTTCGGACTTGGAAAAGAGATATATAATTCAGATGACACAGAGGTTAATGATAATCTTAAGAAGCTTTTTGAGTCGATGGAACATGTGAATTATTTTATTGTATCTACTGATAAAGAAGGAAGAATAAGAAATGCAGGATTTAATGAAAGACGTATAGTCTGTCCGGTTAATGAGTCTGCTGCCGAAGAAGAGGACAAACAGTGGGACTTCTATAATAAATGGCTTTCTTCTTCACTTGCAAAGAAGCTTGTTATTATAGAACTGGGGGAGGATTTTTCTAATCCTAATATTATCAGATGGCCATTCGAAAGAATTGTCATGATTAACCAGAAGGCTAAGCTGTACCGCGTTCACAGCACATTTTACCAGATTCCGAAAGAAATTAGTGACAGAGCTTTCGCCTGTGAGATGAACGGGGCACAGTTTATAAAAGAACTTGTCAAATATTGTTAAGACGAATCATTTATGATAATATTTTACTGATTATTACAGAATAGATGTGTATGGAAGGACAGAAGGATGATTGGAATTATCGATTATGACGCTGGCAATCTTCGCAGCGTTGAAAAGGCTTTGGTATCATTAGGTGAGGAAGTTATCGTATCAAGAGATTCAAGTGAAATTCTGCAGGCGGATAAGGTTATTCTTCCGGGTGTTGGTTCATTTGGAGATGCTATGAATAATCTTGATAAGTTCGGACTTGTTGATACTATTAAGAAGGTTGCTGCGAGTGGAACACCATTTCTTGGCATATGCCTCGGACTGCAGCTTTTGTTTAAGGAAAGTGATGAGACTCCTGGAGCAGAGGGACTTGATATCCTACCAGGAAAGATATTAAAGATTCCTGCTAAGGAAGGCTTCAAGATTCCGCATATGGGCTGGAATTCTATTGATATTAAGCCGGGAGCAAGACTTTTTAAGGGGCTCGAAGGTAACCCATATGTATATTTTGTACATTCCTATTATCTTAAGGCAGCAGATGAGTCGATTGTTGCTGCAACTACTGAATACACTACACATATTGATGCTTCGGTTGAGAGCGGCAATGTATTCGCATGCCAGTTCCATCCGGAGAAGAGCAGCGATGTAGGACTTAAGATATTAAAGAATTTCGCATCATTATAATTACTTAAAGGAGTTGCTCATGTTTACTAAAAGAATTATACCATGCCTTGACTGCAAGGATGGACGAGTTGTTAAAGGAACTAATTTTGTTGATTTAAGAGATGCGGGTGATCCTGTTGAGGTTGCATCAATGTATGACAAATCAGGCGCAGATGAGCTTGTATTTCTTGATATTACAGCCTCAAGCGATGGAAGAAATACAACTGTTGATCTTGTAAGAAAGGTTGCTGAGAGAGTATTTATTCCGTTCACTGTAGGTGGTGGAATACGAAGCATTGATGATTTCAAGGTACTTTTAAGAGAAGGAGCTGACAAGATATCAGTTAACTCGGCAGCTATTATGAATCCACAGCTTATATCTGATGCTGCTGACAAGTTTGGCAGCCAGTGTGTTGTTGTTGCGATTGATGCCAAGAGGAATAGTGATGGTCATTGGAGCATATATAAGAATGGCGGAAGAGTTGATATGCATATGGATGCTGTAGAATGGGCTATGAAGGCTGAAAAGCTCGGAGCAGGAGAGATTCTTCTTACAAGTATGGACTGTGACGGAACTAAAGCCGGATATGATATCGAGCTTACCAACACAATTGCATCCAATGTTTCAATCCCAGTAATCGCTTCAGGCGGTGCAGGAAATAAAGAGCATTTCCTAGATGCATTTACTAAGGGAAAAGCGGATGCAGCACTTGCAGCTTCATTATTCCATTACAAGGAACTTGATATTATGGATCTTAAGAAATACCTTGCAGATAATGGTATTTCTATGCGTCTGTAGGAGGATATTGATATGTCAATGATAGATAATGACTGGCTTCCTGCTATTAAGGGTGAATATTCCAAGCCTTATTACAGGGAACTGTTTACATTTGTTAAGGATGAATACAGCAAATATGTTGTATATCCACCGGCAGATGATATATTCAATGCATTTCATTTTACACCATTAAGCAAGGTTAAGGTTCTGATACTTGGTCAGGATCCATACCACAATGTGCATCAGGCTCACGGATTGTCTTTCTCAGTGCTTCCGGGAGAGGAAGCACCACCTTCACTTAAGAATATATATAAGGAGCTGCATGACGACTGTGGCTGTTATATTCCTAATAACGGATATCTTAAGAAATGGGCTGACCAGGGTGTACTGCTGCTTAACACGGTACTTACTGTAAGGGCACATCAGGCTAATTCACATCAGGGACACGGTTGGGAACAGTTTACAGATGCGGTTATTAATGCTGTTAATATGCAGGACAGACCTATTGTATATATGTTGTGGGGTTCACCGGCACAGAGGAAAGCTTCTATGCTTAACAACCCTAAGCATCTTATTCTTAAAGCGCCTCATCCAAGTCCATTGTCTGCGTACAGAGGCTTCTTTGGCTGCAAGCATTTCAGTCAGTGTAATGAATTCTTAAAGGCTAATGGAGTAGAACCGATTGACTGGCAGATTGAAAATATATAATATACTTGATTTTTTTACAAATGTTATGTATCATCAATAACTGTTTATTATTTAATTAAATAGGAGATAGTATGTTCAAGAAGTATTTTTATATTTTTCTTATTTCTATGGTTCCACTTATTGAGTTAAGAGGCGCTATTCCTGTATCACAGGGATTCCAGTTACCTTTATTACAGTCATACATTGTGTGCGTAATTGGTAATATGCTTCCGGTACCTGTTATATATCTTTTCGCAAGAAAGGTTCTTGAGTGGGGCAAGGATAAGAAATATATTGGAAAGTTCTTTACATTCTGTATCGAAAAAGGACACAAGGGTGGAGAGAAGCTTAAGCAGAAGGCTGGAAGAGGTCTTTTTGTAGCATTATTACTTTTTGTTGGAATTCCGCTTCCTGGAACAGGAGCATGGACAGGAACACTTGCAGCAAGTTTCCTTGACATGGGATTTAAGAAGAGTGTAATAGCTGTTTTATTAGGAGTTTTACTTGCAGGAGTGATTATGGGAATCGCAAGTGCAGGAGTATTTACAGCAATTTTTAGTTTTGTATAAGATTATTAATTGGCTGGGAATCCAGTATTTAAGCGCTTTTTTGAAGGATTTGAAATATTTTTTGAAAATTTTTAAAAAAATTTCAAAAAAGTGCTTGACGGATTCCAATAATTGAGTTAAGATATCATTGTTGCTGCGGTACACAACTGCAAGACAACAAAGGTTATGGCTTGTTGGTCAAGAGGCTAAGACGCCGCCCTCTCACGGCGGAATCAGGGGTTCGATTCCCCTACAAGCTACTATATGTGATTCGGAAAGAGTGGGCAGAGATGTCCACTCTTTCGTTCATATATAAGAAAAACTGAATATTTTTAGAAAGGGTGAGTACTGCATGGGAAAAAGAGAAAGCTATGAAGCTAAGACAACAGAACTTATACAGCCGGTTGTTGAAGCTAACGGCGTGGAACTTTTTGATGTTGACTACGTGAAAGAAGGCAGTGACTGGTATCTGCGTGTCTACATTGACAAAGAAGGCGGAGTTACTATTGATGACTGCCAGAATGTGAGCAGAGCTTTCAATGAGATACTGGACAGGGAGAATTATATTGATGACCAGTATATATTTGAGGTGAGTTCTCCGGGTCTTACAAGACCTCTTAAGAAGGAAAAGGATTATGAAAAGAGTATCGGCAGAATGATTGAGATTAAGTTATTCAGTCCTGTTGATAAATCTAAGGAATATTCCGGGGTTCTTAAGGAATATGATAAAGATACGGTAACAATTAGTATTGATGATGCAACTAAAACATTTGACAGAAGCAATCTGGCTATGATCAGGTGGGCATTTGTAGATGAAGTATAAATATATTTTTGGAGGAAATTAAAAGCGATGAATAAGGAATTAATTATGGCACTTGATGCTCTTGAGAAGGAGAACGGAATCGATAAAGAGATTATGTTTGCAGCTATCGAGAAATCTCTTATGGATGAGTACAAGGCTGAATTTGATAAAGCTGACAACGGCCGTGTTGAGTTAGACAGAAGAACAGGTGATTTCCACATTTATTCTGACAGAACTGTTGTTGAGGAAGTTATTGTTCCAGAGAACAGAGAGAATAAGAGAGAAAAATATGTTTCAGGTACTGATATTGCATTAGAGGATGCCAGAAAGATTAAGCCAGACTGCCAGCTTGGTGATGTTATCACTGTTGAAGTTAAGTCTGAGGAGTTCTCAAGAAAGGCTGCCAAGAATGCCAAGAATACTATTGTGCAGACTATCAGAGAGCAGGAAAAGAACGCTCTTTATAATGAGTATCATTCTAAGGAGAAGGAACTTATTACTGGTATTGTACAGAGAGTTGCTGATAACGGCGACCTTACTATTGACCTTGGAAGAATCCAGACAGTTCTTAAGGCTGATGATAAGTTCAAGGACAGAGAGTTCAAGCCAGGCGACAGAATCAAGTTATATGTTGTTGATGTTATTAACAGAGAAAAGGGCGGCCCTGTTGTAAGAGTTTCAAGAAAGTCACAGGAGCTTGTTAAGAAGCTTTTTGAAGAAGAAGTTACAGAGATTAAAGACGGCGTTGTTGAAATTATGGGCATTGCAAGAGAAGCAGGTTCAAGAACTAAGATGGCAGTAAGAGCTAACGTTGCTAATGTTGATCCTGTTGGTGCATGTGTTGGTATTAACGGTGCAAGAGTTAAGGCTATTGTTAATGAACTTGGTAACGAGCAGATCGATATCATCGAGTGGGACAGCAATTCAGCACAGCTTATTGTTAACGCATTAAGCCCTGCAAAGGTTGTTTCAGCAGTAGCTGATGATGAAGAGAAGAAGGCTAAGATTGTTGTTTCTGAACAGCAGCTTTCATTAGCAATCGGTAAGCAGGGACAGAACGTAAGACTTGCTGCAAAGCTTACAGGATATGGAATTGATATTAAGAGTGAGGCTGAACCTGAAGAACATACAGAAGAAGAGAATTTAGACGAAGAGTATGTTGAACCATCTGAAATAAGCCTTGATGAAGAATAATTATTAGGAGTGATGCATAGTGGCTACAGTGAAGAAGATTCCACAGAGACAGTGTATTGGGTGCGGACAGATGAAGGATAAGAAAGATTTAATCCGTATTCTTAAGACACAGGATGAATCAATCATTATTGATACTACAGGCAAGAAGAATGGAAGAGGGGCTTATATATGTGCCAATGAAGAATGTCTTGCCAAAGCTTTTAAGACTAAAGGCCTTGAGAGGTCATTCAAGATGGCAATAGATGCGGGTATCTATGATGAATTAGCAAAGGAGCTGAATAATATTGGAAAATAGACAGAAAATTCTTAATATGATCGGACTGGCTCAGAAAGCCGGAAAGGTTGCAAGCGGGGAATTCTCAACAGAGAAGGCTGTTAAGACAGGAAAAGCATATACAGTTATTGTTGCAGACGACTCTTCAGATAATACTAAGAAAATGTTTTCGAATATGTGTACTTTTTACAAGGTTCCAATACATTTTTTCAGTGACAAAGAAAGCGTAGGCCATGCAATGGGAAAAGAGTTCCGTGCATCACTGGCAATCCTTGATGAAGGGTTCGCAAAGACCATAGAAAAATATTTTGAACAGGGTTTAGAATAACAGCGGGGCTGTTATTTGGAAAAGAGGTTAAATGGCAAATATGAGAGTACATGAATTGGCAAAAGAATTAAATATAACATCTAAAGATATTACTGATATGCTCAGCAACAGTGAAAAGACATATAAGTCTGTAAGCGGACTTACTGATGCAGAAATTTCAAGTGTAAGAAAGAAGTTTGCTCCTGCTCCTAAGGTTGAGAATAAGCCGGTAACACAGCCAGCAAAGCAGGCACAGCCTGTAAAGACTGACAACAGGGATAACAGACAGCAGGGTCAGGCTCCAAAGCAGGGCGGACAGAATAAGTCTGGTAACTCTGATGACAAGAAGCATATCTCACAGGTGTATTTCCCACAGAACAGCTCAAGGGATAAGAATCCTAGAAGAGATAACAACAGAGATAACCAGAACCGTGATAATAATGGCGGTTACAGAAACGACCGTAACAAT
>JAUNOK010000036.1 GCA_030537195.1 Eubacteriales bacterium
TATGATGAAGAGAAGGTAAGAAAGACATTAGCTGATGAAGCCCGTGAGGAGGGAGAAATATTAACCAAAATCACTATGATTATCAAGAAAGTGAAAAAGTCAAAATCACTCCCAACAATAGCATCTGAGTTAGAGGAAGAAGAGGCAGACATCAAGCCACTCTATGATGCAGTAGTGGCGTCAGCACCGGATTATGACATAGAAGAGATTAAAGCAAAATTGAATATCTAAGATACAGAGCAATGCTGGATGATTGATTCTGGCATTGCTTTTTTATGTAGTGATAAAAATGTTGTGCAAAAATGCACCAATAGCATTAAACCCAGTAAAATAGCATGTTTGAGTTAGTTTGTGCTAATCAAATCTGCAATATAGCAAAAAGTTTGTGCAAAAATGCACGGAAAAACAGCTTGAATAGTAATTAATCAGATGATAAACTCACAATCGATACAGAGGTTAGCATTAACTAATAAATGTTAGCTTAGTGTTAAATAAACAACATGGGAGGAAAACGATGAAAAAGTTATTAAAACTTAACAAGCTGAAACAGGCAACAGCATTGTTGATGGTGCTTACACTTGTTATCGGTTTGGTGAACTTAAGTGCGTTCAGAGTCAATGCAGCTGATTCGTTAACGCCACAACAGAAGTTAGAGACATTATTAGATGAGATATATGCTCTCAATTCTTCAGATTATACAGAGGAGAGCTGGAATAAGCTTAAAGAACAGGCGGATTCAGTAGTAAGACCGGTAACACCATATGATGAAACAACAGGAGACGGAATGCCAGACTGGGTAGCTAATTATATGATTACTACTCTTACAGATTTAAAGGATAATCTTGTCAAGGTTGATACTAAAACTATATATGAAAAGTTAGAAGATAAATTAAAAGAAGCCGAAGGACTTAATGCATCAGATTATACAGAAGAAAGCTGGGCAGGAGTTCAGGATATAATTGATTCAGTAGTAAGACCTGTTTCATCTTCTAATATAACAGAGAAGCTTGCAACAAAGATGTTAAGCGAACTTGAAAATGCTATGACAGCGTTAGAGTTGAAGCCTAATGATTCAATAACATTAGATAATGGAACATATTATTCTGTAATTAATAAATCAAGTAATAAAATTCAAGAATATGCTAAGATAATTGCTAAAGATCATAAATATAAGGTTACTATATATACAGCTGTAAAGAGAAGTCAAACATTTGATTCTAATAACAATATATACACTTCATATGATTATGATGACTATAAGTATCCTGAAGTAGAAGTAGTAAAGCCTGAATATAATTCTCAGTTTGAAAATGGAAATGCAAGATCAAAATTTTCGGTGAAGAATTTGAAAGAAAATTATAATTTAGAAGAAACATCATATAAAGATGCGATAAAGAATGCATTTAGTTCAGATAATGATTATATGTTTTTTGATTCTTCATATGAAACACTTGGTGATAATAGTGTAGCCATGACATTTGAGACAGACGAACTCGATAGTAGTTTTATTGTAAATGGTTTGTATAATGTTGTTAATCATAATAGCGATGGAACAGTAAAGAAAATTGGTTATTATGCATTTGATGATACAATAACATTTGATAAAAATAATATTGTAGAAGTGCCAGATGATTATATGAAGTTGGATGGAAGCACATATGTTAAAACAGAATCTCCATCAAACAGTAATAGTAGTGAAAGAAATCTTAGCAGAAAACCATTTGCACAGATTAAGTCAGAAAATGGTAAATTATATGTGACATATTCATTGGATTTGAAAGCATTTGTTAACAATGTTGAGGGAGCACAGAGTGCTGATGCATATGATATTGTTGGAAATAAGTTGGAGGTTATTAATGATGAAGTAACCCTTGAATATAATAGTTATGATGAACTTATCTCTGGAAAACATATATTCCTTAGAACATCTATAGTAGATAGTTCTAGAGGTGCTTATGTAAGAGATTATGATTATACATTTGGTGTTGATTTCACTGCAACTCCAGTAACTATATCAGATAATGCCACAGGTATTAAGTTATATTCAACTTCAAAGTTTATATCAGATGATGCAAAACTTAATGTTTCTTTAGTAAAAGATACGGGAAGTACAGATACTGATGCTGATTCATGGGCTAATGCAATGAGTAAGCTACCTAAGTATAATAAGATGTATTTCTTTACACTTAATGTTAATGATGGTGGAAATCAGATTGATGATTTTGGCGGATATGTATCAATAGATGTACCAAAGGTAGAAGGATTAAATGACAGTTCAATAAGATTATTTATGAATCAATATCTGGATGAATACAAATATATGGCATTTGGATGGTTTAATGAATATATTGTTGCACATGATGACAATTATGCATTACTTCTTGACAAGGAGTATTTTGATGGAAACTGGTTAATATATGACGAGAAGATGTCAGATACTGATGGTTCAGGACTTGCAGATGGTACATACACAGTTCCTATAACAACATTTAATGAGGCACAGCCGGGTCAGACATCAATGTCAGCACAGTGCCTTGGTGAGACAGCTACATTAGTTGTTAAGAATGGTGTTAAGAGACTTGAACTTGATTTCAAATCAGTTAACATTGGAGCACTTGATGGATATCTTATTCAGATGTGGGATAAGGAAGCAGATGGTTCTTATAAAGAGTTAACATATACATCTTATTATAAGAATGAAGATGGTTCATATTTTACAGATGAATTAAATGCAGGAACTAATAATTATTATCCTAAGACAGGATATATGATATTACCTACAGATGCAGCACAGTTTACAACAAAATTCAGAGTTTCAGCAATGGATGCTATTATGGGTGATAATGGAGATGCAACTCGTGATGCAATATTCACAATCTATTATGATCAGGCTCAGAAGATATCTGATGAAACTCCAGATCCAGCAGAAGAGGAAATTCCTAATTTCAAGGAAGCTGATAAGTCAAAGCTTAATGAGTTAATTGCAAATGCAGAAAAGATAACAGGTGATGCATATACAGATTCATCATTTAACACATTAACAAGTGTATTAGCATCTGCAAAGACAATAAGTGCTAATAAGAAAGCTACTCAGACAGAAGTAGATAATGTATATAACGAATTAAAGTCAGCTGTTGATGGCTTGGTTAAGAAGGAACAGACAGGACTTGATTACAAGAATTTACCAGATGGAGTATATTCTCTGAATATTAATATGGTTAAGGTTGATAAAAAGACAGCATCGATGTCAGATGGTGCAGTTAATCATATTATTAAACTTACTGTTAAAGATGGAAAGTATTATATAACAGTTAACTTCAAGGGATTATCTATTGGTTCTGATTTTGGATATCTTAAGGAACTTAAGTATTATCTTACAGGATACACAATGGATCAGTATGGAAATCCAATGGGTACACTTGCTGATACAGTAATTGAAGGATATCAGAAGAATACTGATGGAACATTAGTATCAGACAGATATGGAACAGATTATCCTAATGCACTTACATTTGAGATGATACCTGAAGCATTAGAAGACGGATATGTACCATTACAGGTATTTGTACCAATTATGGAAGCTATAGCAGAAGGTAATGGAGACCAGAATGTATTCATGAAGCTTGACTGGACATCAATCAAGGCAACTACAGAGGATGATCCAGACCTCAAGCCACAGGATCCAGTAGAGCAGTCACCAGCAGTTGATATAACAGATGCAGCTACAGGTGTTAAGGTTCATGCTGATAAGGGCGTATTTGAAGAAGGCGTTCAGCTTGTTGTTACTCCAATAACATCAGGAGATGTATATAATAAGGCAGTTAATTCTCTTACAGAGGTTGGTAAGAAGTTCAGACTTTATGAAGTACATTTTGTTAATGCACAGGGACAGGAAGTACAACCTAACGGAACAGTTACAGTGTACTATCCAATTCCAGAAGGATACGATATTAATAATCTTGTTCTTTACAGAATCAATGAGGACGGAACTAAGACACTTGTTAAGGGTGTTGTAGAAGACGGATACTACAAGGTAGTAACTAAGAGCTTCAGTACATACGCACTTGTTGAGAAAGGAAGCACAATTACTGACAGCGAGAATACAGCTATGATAGCAGGTTCTAATGTCAAGACAGGTGATTCTAACAACTTCGTATTATGGATAATGTTACTTGGCATTTCTTTAGGAGCAGGCGCTGTTACAGTTGCTGGTAAAAGAAGAAAATTAAGAGGAGAATAAATAATGAAGCGTAATGCATTAAAGGTATTTAAGGCATTATGTGGAATGGTAGTGGTGCTCGCCGTATCAATGGCGGGCATTACTGCTATGTCAGCATATGCCGCAGATAATGGAATATATGTTGCAACTGCGACACCTCATTACAGAAATCCGCAGACAGGAGTTATTGAGGATTCTGGTGGAGATGGCTCAGCAGTTCTTGGACAGTCAATGACAGAAAGTGCGACTTACAGACAGGCACTTGTTGAAGTTGACAGCTCAGGCAATACATTTGTAACAATAAGACTCCAGCTTATGGATAATATAAGAGATCCTCAGTTTCAGGTAGACGGAACACCTGTATCTGCGACACTTATGCAGGAGGATTATACTAATAATACTGCTGATTACAGAATGAGAGTAAACAGCGAGGATTCAGTTATACGATGCAGCATGGATGTAATTGCAATGGGAAGAAATGTAATATTCTACATAACAGTTTCTAATCTTTCTGAAGGTTCAGCAGATTTCATTACAAGTATTACAGTAGACAATCCGGCTGCTGCACCTGAAAATAATGGTTCAGGGGAATCATATACAGATAACAGAACAGATGCAGGACAGGAAAATGCTGCAGGAGAAGCTGCAGGTACAACAGAGGAGCAGACACAGGAGAGTGCAGCACAGGAAAGCACTGCACAGCCATCCACAGAATCAAAGAGCAGTGAAAATGTTACCAAGTCATCAGGTGTATCTGGTCTTGCCGAATACGATGAGTCAGGCAATAAGGTAACAACAGCGTCTGAAGAAAATGTTAAGAGCAAAGGAACATCAAAAGCACCTGTTATAATTGCAGTTGTAGTTGTTGTTCTGGCTGCCGGTGGTGCTGCAGGTTACTTTATATATAAGAAGAGAAAATAAATGGAGCTATTATGAGAATGTTAAAGAAGATATTATCAGTCATGCTGACAGGTGTGGTTCTTGTTACTGCGACAGGGTGCGTTGACCAGCACCCTGAACAGTCGGCAGGCGGGGATACATCACAGGAAAGCAGAATAGTTGCTACATCTCCATCAGTTGCAGATATATGTGACCGTCTGGGAATCGAGCTTGTTGGTGTATGTCAGACATCAGGTACACTTCCAGACAGATATAAAGATGTAACACAGGTAGGACTTGCCATGAGTCCTGATATGGAGGTCATTAAGTCACTTAATCCTGATTATGTGCTTTCACCAAACAGCCTGCAGAGTGACTTACAGCCAAAGTATGCAGCAATAGGAGTTAAATCATTGTTCCTCAATCTTAAAAGCGTTGAAGGAATGTATGCTTCAATTGAAGGTCTTGGAGAAAAGTTCGGAAAGCAGGATGAAGCTGAGAAACTAGTTGCTGAATACAACACATTTATAGAAGATTACAAGAAAAAGAACGAAGGCAAAGAAAGTCCGAGAGTGCTTGTACTTATGGGACTTCCGGGTTCTTATATTGTTGCAACTGAAAGCAGCTATGTAGGAAGTCTTGTGAAGCTTGCAGGCGGAATTAACGTATATGGTGATGGAGATGGTCAGGAATTCCTGAATGCCAACACAGAGGATATGAAGACTAAAGAGCCTGACATAATACTCCGTGCAGCACATGCACTTCCAGATGATGTTAAGAAAATGTTTGCAGATGAATTCTCACAGAATGATATATGGAAGCATTTTAAGGCAGTACAGGAAGGCAGGGTATATGACTTGTCTTATGATAAGTTCGGTATGAGTGCCAAGTTCAACTATCCAGAGGCATTGGAGGAATTACAGCTATTACTGTATGCTGATTAAAGGAGAAAGATATGAAGAAGGGAAAAGGCATTATTGCATGGATTGTGACTCTTGCGGCACTTCTTGTGGTATTCCTGTATGCAGTGAATACCGGAAGTCTTAAGGTTACACCCGTTCAGTTGTTTAAAGGGCTTTTTATTGCATATGATCCGCAGGTTGCAACTGTTTACGACCTGCGTTTTCCAAGAATAATAGTTGCCATGCTTGGAGGCGCGGCAACTGCAGTTTCAGGTGTGCTTCTGCAGGCGGTTATGAAGAATCCTCTTGCAGACCCTGGAATAATCGGAGTCAGTTCAGGGGCAAGCTTTGTTGCTGTCCTTATAACAGCATTTGTTCCGGCGTTATATTTCTATACTCCGGTACTTGCATTTATCGGAGGAATGGCAGCATTCCTGCTTGTGTACGGATTGTCATGGAAAGGTGGTCTTTCACCACTCAGGATAATTCTTGTCGGAGTTGCGGTTAATGCAATGTTTACAGGACTTATGAGCGCATTTAACAGCAGCACAGGAAGTAATTATTCAGGGGTAGCAAGTATAGTCAATGCGAATATTACAATGAAGACATGGAGTGATGTGAGAATACTTCTTGTATACACAGTAATCGGACTTGTCGCAAGCCTGTTCGTGCTTGGACAGTGTAATCTCCTTGCGCTTGAGGATAAGACGGCGCGTTCTATTGGTGTAAATGTGACAAGAACCAGAATTATTGTGTCTGTAATCGCAGTACTTCTTGCATCAATATCAACAGCAGTTATAGGTCCTATAAGCTTTCTTGGACTTATAGTGCCTCATATTGCAAGGCTGCTTGTCGGAAGCAATCATAAAGTTCTTGTACCATATTCAATAGTACTTGGTGCATTTATGCTGTTATGTGCAGATACGCTCGGAAGAACAATAGCAGCACCTTATGAGATAAGTGCGTCAGTCATTATGTCAGTAATTGGCGGACCATTCTTTATCATTCTGTTAAGGAGGTCTAAGAAGAATTATGGCTGATAATGTATTTGAAATCAACAATCTGTCATTCGCATATGATAAGCAGAAGGTTCTTGACGGATTGAATCTTACATTTGCCAAAGGCAAAGTAACTACACTTATAGGTGCTAACGGCTGCGGCAAATCAACACTTTTCAATCTGTGTACCAAGAATCTTAAGCCACAGGCGGGAAGCATACAGCTTGCCGGAACTGATATTGAATCAATGAAATTAAGGGATTATGCGAAAAATGTAGCAATAGTCCACCAGTACAACACAGCACCGGCAGATATTACTGTCGAGAAGCTTGTGGAGTATGGAAGAACTCCTTATATGACATTCGGCATATCGAAGGATACAAAGCTTGATGAGGAAAAGGTGCGTTTTGCACTGGACATAACTAATACATACAAGCATAAAGACAAGCCTGTAGCAGAGCTTTCAGGCGGACAGAAGCAGAGAGTATGGATTGCCATGGCGCTTGCACAGGACACTAAGATTCTGTTTCTTGATGAACCTACAACATATCTTGATATAAGATACCAGCTTGAAATATTACAGCTTATAAGAAAACTTAACCGTGAGTACGGTATGACAATAATTATGGTGTTGCATGATATTAATCAGTCATTATATTATAGTGATGAGATAGCAGCAATGAAGGACGGACACATAATCGCAAAGGGTAATCCTTCAGATGTAATAACCTCGGAGCTTATAGAACAGGTATATGGCGTGAAACTTAAGGTAACACAGGTTGATGGAAAGCCATATGTTCTTACAGTCTGATTAATTAAAGAAAGGTTAAGAATCAATATGATGATTAATAAAAGGCTCATAGGTACTGTGAGCGAGAGTAAGAAGTATATAGCTGGCAATGTTGTGGCACAGTGGTGCTCGCTGGCAGCCAATATTGTGATGATGTCAGGCATAACAGCACTGTTTGCAGCTGTGTACAACGGAAGTTACAGCACAGATACACTTATAAGAACTGCAATATTGGTTGCGGTTGCAGCAATTGTGCGTGGCATATGCACAATAGTGTCATCAAGAATGAGCTTTCTGGCATCTAAGACAGTCAAGAAAACTTTAAGAGAGAAGATATATAAGAAACTTCTTTCACTTGGAAGCGCTTACAGAGAAAATGTACAGACATCAGAAGTTGTACAGGTGGCGGTTGAAGGCTGTGACCAGCTTGAGACATATTTTGGTGCATATCTGCCACAGTTTTTCTATGCAATGCTTGCACCGCTGACACTTTTTGTTGTGCTTTTATTCGTAAATGTGCCATCAGCAATAGTACTTCTTATATGTGTACCTCTTATTCCCGTGTCAATTGCTGTTGTGCAGACATGGGCTAAGAAGCTTCTTTCCAAGTACTGGGGACAGTACACAGCACTTGGTGATACATTTTTAGAGAATCTTGAAGGACTTACAACCTTAAAGATATATAAGGCAGATGAGTACAAGAATAAGCAGATGAATGAAGAGTCAGAGAAGTTCCGTAAGATTACAATGAAGGTGCTTACAATGCAGCTTAATTCTATAACTATTATGGATTTGATTGCATATGGCGGGGCAGCACTTGGCGTAATTATGGCGGCAACACAGCTTAAGGCTGGTCATGTAAGCGTTGCGGGGGCACTTCTTATAATACTGTTATCTGCTGATTTCTTCATTCCGATGAGACAGCTTGGTTCATTCTTTCATATTGCAATGAATGGAATGGCTGCAAGTGACAAGATATTCAGACTGCTTGATATAGAGGAGAACGATTCACAGGCAGGCAAGGCGTTTCCTGCAGATGCTTCAATTGTATGTAAGAACTTAAGCTTTGCATATAAGGACAATCCGGAAAGAAAGGTTGTTAAGGGAGCAGATATAACATTTGCTAAAGGAACACTTACAGCACTTGTCGGTGAAAGCGGCTGCGGTAAGTCGACAATATCAGCAATTCTTATGGGAAGAAATAAGGGTTACGAAGGAAATGTGCTTGTTGGTGATACTGAGCTTTCGGATATAGCTGAGAATGAGATATTTAAGAATATTACATATATAAGCCATCAGAGTTTTCTTTTTAAAGGAACTGTAAGAGATAACCTTAAAATGGCAGGCGGTAACATAACTGATAACCAGATGTGGGACGCTCTTTCTAGGGTTAATTTAAGTGATTTCCTTAAGGCTGAGGATGGACTTGACACTAAGCTTAATGAGGGCGCATCTAATTTCTCAGGTGGTCAGAGACAGCGACTTGCATTGGCGAGAGCGCTTCTGCATGACAGCCCTTACTATATATTTGATGAAGCGACATCTAATATTGATGTTGAGAGTGAAGATGTAATTATGAAACAGATAGAGAATCTGGCTGGTAGAAAAACTGTCATTCTCATATCACACAGACTTGCAAATGTTGTTAATGCGGACAATATCTATGTAATGAACAGCGGTGTTGTTGCTGAGTATGGAACTCATGAACAGCTTGTCAAGGCTGGCGGTGAATATGCTAAGCTCTGGAACGCACAGATGAGCCTTGAAAATTATGGATTAGGAGGTGTGCAGTAATGGATAAGAAGAAAAGAAGCGGCTTCGCAGTAATGTGCGGAC
This sequence comes from Eubacteriales bacterium, assembly GCA_030537195.1. GTDB lineage: Bacteria > Bacillota > Clostridia > Lachnospirales > Lachnospiraceae > Lachnospira. Next base: position 9,625 of record JAUNOK010000036.1, read on the forward strand.
TTATCGGAATGGTGAAGCCGCTTGCCGGATTCATGACAATTGCTGTAATTATGGGAATAATCGGACACCTCATGGCTATATTCATAACAGTTTTCGGGGCAATGGCTGTATTAAATGTGCTTGGGATTAAGATACATTTTTCATTAGGAGTATTCTTTGCAAGTGTGCTTATATTCGCACTTGTAAGAGGTGTGCTTAGATACGCAGAGCAGGCGTGTAACCATTTCATTGCATTTAAACTGCTTGCACTTATAAGAGATAAGGTATTTGCTTCATTAAGAAGGCTTTGTCCGGCAAAGTTAGAGGGCAGGGACAAGGGCGACCTTATATCAGTGATTACCTCAGATATTGAGCTTCTTGAGGTGTTTTATGCACACACAATATCTCCGGTTATCATTGCATTTTTCGTAAGCCTTATTATGTGCGTATTTCTTGCACACATTAATCCGGTGCTTGCGGTTGTGGCACTTGTGGCTTATATCGCTGTAGGCGTGTTCGTGCCTGTATATATATCCAAGGCAAGTAAGGATACAGGATTTACATTCAGAACGAAATCAGGAGAATTAAGCAGCTTTGTGTTAGACAGCTTGAGAGGTCTTCCAGAGATTTTACAGTATAACTGCGGCATGGAAAGACTTGATGAGATGAATAGAAGAACTGACAGCCTTTCAGAAGATGAGAGCAGGTTAAAGTCGCTTACAGGAATTAACATGGCGGTTACTAATACGGTTATTCTTGTGGCAGACCTTGTTATGATAATTGTTTCATGCTCTTTATATTCAGAAGGTGCTGTCAGCTTTGCAGGAGTATTAGTTTCTGTAGTTGCAATGATGAGTTCTTTCGGACCGGTTGTTGCGCTTGCTAATCTTGGAAGTACATTGCAGAACACATTTGCAGCAGGAAACAGAGTGCTGGATATTCTTGATGAACAGCCGGTTACCAAGGATGTTACAGGCTGTGAGAACATTGAATTTAAGGGCGCTGCTGCTGAAAATGTTACATTCTCATATGGAGAGGAAACTATACTTTCAGATGTATCAATTCCTGTTCCAAAGGGAAGCATTATCGGAATTTCAGGAAGAAGCGGAAGCGGTAAATCAACACTTCTTAAGCTTTTTATGAGATTCTGGAGTACGGATAAGGGAACTATAACGATTTCAGACAAATCAGTTGAGCAGATTAATACTGATAATCTCCGTTCAATGGAAAGCTTTGTGACACAGGATACACATCTGTTTAATGACACAATTAAGAATAATATAAGAATTGCAAAGCTTGACGCAACAGACGAGGAGATAATCGAAGCGTGCAAAAAAGCTTCAGTACATGATTTCATATCAAAGCTTCCTGATGGATATGACACTAATGTTGGTGAGCTTGGAGACATGTTATCAGGCGGGGAGAAGCAGAGAATCGGACTTGCCAGAGCATTTTTACATGACGCACCATTCGTGCTGCTTGATGAGCCTACAAGTAATCTGGACAGTTTAAATGAGGCTATTATCCTTAAGTCTTTAAAAGAAGAAGGCAAGGGAAGAACTGTTGCACTTGTATCACACAGACAGTCTACAATGCGTATTGCGGATAAGGTGTACTGCGTTGAGAACGGCAGGGTAAGCTGACATGGATAGCAATGTTGAATTAAAGAAAGATAAGAAAAGATTGGAGAATACTTAATGAATATAAAGAAAGCATTTTTCGTTGTGCTGGGGTGTTTAAGTCTCGGACTTGGAGCAGTCGGGGCAGTACTGCCAATACTTCCGACAGTTCCATTTCTTATGCTTGCGACATTCTGCTTTGCCAAAAGCTCAGAAAAGCTGCATAACTGGTTTATATCCACTAAGCTTTATAAAAAGAATCTTGAAAGCTTCGTACAGGGCAAAGGAATGACTATGAAAACCAAGATTAGAATAATGATTATGGTTACAATTCTTATGAGTATCGGATTTATTATGATGCATGCTGTGCCGGTTGGAAGAATTGTTCTTTGTTTTGTATGGATTTTCCATGTGCTGTATTTCATATTTGGAATCAAGACACTTAAAGTCGAGACTGAATAATAATAATCCTGACAGTTTATATGGCTGTCAGGATTTTTTACTTGCAAAATGCAGCTTAAAAGGGCAAAATATACTCGTATTATTTCATTGATTATTAAAGGTAAGAAAGAAGGATAGATATGGGACACGAACTTACTAAGAATGATATCAAGAAGATGGAAGAAGAGATTGAGTACAGAATACATGAGGTAAGAAAGGCTGCGCTTGATGATGTCAAGGAGACAAGGGCTCAGGGTGATCTGAGTGAGAATTTCGAGTATCATGCAGCAAAAAGGTTTAAGAATAAGAACGAAAGCAGAATAAGATATCTGCAGAGAACTATTAAGAATGCAACTGTTATTGATGATTCATCAGCAGATGATGAGGTTGGAGTTAATAACACTGTTGAGGTGTTCTATGAGGATGATGAAAGTACAGAGACTATTAAGATTGTTACTACAATCAGGGCTGATTCGTTAAGCGGAATGATTAGTATAGAATCACCTCTTGGCAAGGCACTTCTTGGACATAAGAAGGGCGACAGGGTGCTTGTGCAGGTTAATCCACAGGTTGAATATTATGTTGTTATCAAGGATATATCTAATACTGATGATTCTGATGATAATATAACAAGTTATTAATAAAATATAAAATATATATTATTAAGTTGACATGATTGCGGCACGCTTATATAATCTTAGTATACATTTGTTTGCGTAAGATTATTATAAGGGGTGCCGCTTTTGCAGTTTAATGAAGCACAGATTCAGGCTATACAACATAATAAAGGACCATGTATGGTAATCGCAGGACCAGGTTCTGGAAAGACTACTGTTCTTACTCACAGGGTAAAGTATCTTATTGACAGATGCGGGGTTAAGTCTGCTGATATTCTTGTTATTACATTTACGAAGGCTGCAGCAGAGCAGATGAAGCTTAAGTTTAAGGGGCTGTCAGAAGGCAGAAGTTCAGCAGTAACATTTGGCACATTTCACGCAGTATTCTTTACTATACTTAAGACGGCGTATAATTATTCTGCACGCTGTATAATTACACCACAGGTACAGCATGAATTCGTGAAAGACCAGATGTGCAGGCTTGAACTGGAGTATGATGATGAGAAAGAAGCTGTGGCAGGAGTTTTATCTGAGATAAGCCGTGTTAAAGGCGATGCTGTCAACATAGATGAATATGAGAGCATGTGTGTTCCACCACAGAGTTTCAGAATAATATACAGGGCTTATGATAGTATGCTTGTAAGAAAGCATCTGATTGATTTTGATGATATGATTGTACAGTGCCGTGAGCTTCTGATACAGAGGGAAGATTACAGGAGGGCGTGGCAGAATAGGTATAAGTATATTCTTGTAGATGAGTTTCAGGATATTAATAAGGCACAGTTTGATGTTGTACGGATTCTTGCTGACGGATACAGGAATCTTTTCGTGGTTGGAGACGATGATCAGAGCATATATGGATTCAGAGGCTCTGCGCCACAGATAATGCTTGATTTTAAGAAATATTACAGTGAGGCTGTAAGAATTGACATGTGCATTAATTACAGGTCAACGGGTAATATTGTACTTGCATCAAGGGCTGTAGCAGAGGAGAATGTGCATCGTTATTATAAGGATATAATAACTTACAATACACAGGGAGATTCTGTATCGATATATGAATTTAACACTCTGAATGATGAGAAAACATTTCTTGTATCAGAGATAAGAAGGCTGATTGATGCTGGAATAGCTGCTGATGACATTGCTGTGTTATCAAGAACTAATGTTATTGGCAATATGTATATGTCAAGGCTTAAGAGTGAGGGAATTGTGTGCCGTGATGATTCGGAAGTACAGGATGTATATGAACACTGGATAAGTAAGGATATTCTGACGTATATAAGAATTGCACTTGGCAACAGGGAAAGAATGGATTTCCTTCGTATCATTAATAAGCCGCTCCGTTATATAAAACGCTCATATATTACCCAGCCTGCAGATATTGATGCGTTGAAGAGAGTATATAATGGGAATGACCAGATGAGTGAACAGGTAAACAGACTGGTGTCAGATATTAATATGATAAAGAATATGTCTCCATTTGCAGCTGTTAATTATATAAGAAAAGGAGTTGGCTATGATGAGTATATAAGGAATTATATATATGAACATAAAGCTGATAAAGAGGAATTATATAATGTGCTTGATGAACTGGCACACAGGGCATCGCAGTATATGAGCCTGTCACAATGGCTGGACGGTATTACAGAATACCTTGAGCAATGTGATACTGAGCGCAGGAACAATTCGGTCGAAGGTGTGCATATGCTTACAATGCACAGCTCTAAAGGTCTTGAATATAAGATTGTAATAGTGATGGATGTATGTGAGGGAATAATACCGTATAATAAGGCGGTTCTTGACAGTCAGATAGAAGAGGAGAGAAGACTTTTTTATGTTGCGATGACGAGGGCAAAAGAAAAGTTGTATCTTCTGTACCCTAAGCAGAGATACAATAAAGATACAACCAGTTCACGCTTTATAGAAGAGATTCTTACTGCTCGTTATCCTCTTCTTCGTACAGATCTTCATACTCCATAGCATCTAATTCTTCGTCAAATGCTTCAGATACAAGCTCATATTCTTCATCAGATTCAATATTCTCAAGTACAGGTTCGTTGTCGCCTTCAACCTTGTATCTGTAGAGATATACCTCATCGTTGTCTGCAGCTTCACCCTCAAGTGGAAGAAGTGCGATATAGTCGTTATCTCCAGCAGGGAATATGCGTATTATTGCACATTCACATTCTGTGTTATCGTCAAGCATAAGAGTTACTGTGTTATATTCCTGATTATTGTTCTCCATAATGTCTCCGTTCTGCCAGTAATGGCTTTAGTATTTTCTCTACTCTAACAAATATTATGTATAAAAGCAATGAAAATAAAGAAAAAACACTTGCCATTTTATTATGTAAGGTGTATATTATGCATAAGTTAATAATTTAAGTCAAAGGGGACGATTTTAGCAGCAACGCTAGGATTGTCTCCTTTTTGGTTAAATTAATAGCATTTACAACGAATATTATAATCTGGAGGTTCACGCCATGGATAAAATCGATAAGAAGATAATTACATTATTACAGCAGAATGCAAGAATGCCATTAAAGGCACTTGCTGAGAATGTTTTCCTTTCATCACCGGCTGTTTCAGCAAGAATTGAGAGACTTGAGAAGGAAGAGATTATTGAAGGATATGAAGTTAAGATTAATCAGTTAAAGCTGGGATATCATATAACAGCATTTATTAATCTTGAGGTTGCACCTGTACAGAAACCGGATTTCTATCCATTTATCAAGTCATGTCCTAATGTTGTTGAATGTAACTGTGTAACAGGCAATTATTCAATGCTTTTAAAGGTTATGTTCCCAAGCACTATGGAACTTGATACATTTATCGGACAGCTTCAGAAATTCGGAAGAACAAGCACACAGATTGTGTTCTCAACACCTGTTGCGCCAAGAGGCATCGATGTTAATCAGGAAATGCCGTCAGATAATTAATTTCATCAAAAGTTCATAATTATTTAACCTATTAGCACTGTCAGACACTTGCTGTTCTGGCAGTGTTTTTGTTATAATTATATAAGTCTAAATTTCGTGTTACGAGGAGGTATTATGAGTAAGACTTCAGATATATTGGATAATGTAAGTAAGGTTATTGTGGGTAAGAGAAATGTTTCGGAACTGGTTCTGACTAGTATTATTGCCGGTGGACATGTTCTCCTTGAGGATGTTCCAGGTACTGGTAAGACTATGATGGCTAAAGCATTTGCAAAGAGCATTGATGGTGAATTCTCAAGAATTCAGTTTACACCGGATCTTCTTCCTTCAGATATTACAGGTGTGCATGTGTTTAACCAGAAAGAGGGCGAATTCGTATTCAGAAGAGGAACTGTATTCGCCAATGTTATTCTTGCAGATGAGATTAACAGAGCAACTCCGAGAACACAGTCAGCACTGCTTGAGTGTATGGAGGAACATCAGGTTACTGTGGATGGAGAGTATTCTAAGTTAGAAGAGCCATTTGTTGTAATTGCAACACAGAATCCTATTGAGACAGCAGGAACTTATCAGCTTCCTGAAGCGCAGCTTGACAGATTTCTTATGAAGATTAATATGGGTTATCCAGAGAAAGATGATGAGGTTCTTATTCTTAACAGATTCTTAAAAGAAGACCCTTCTAAGGAACTTGCAACAGTTGCAACATGTGAGGATATTGTTGCAATGAAGGAAGAAGCTAAGAATGTATATGTACATCCGGTTCTTATTGATTATATTGTTGAACTGGCAAGGATGACAAGACAGGAAGATAATGTATCAATCGGTGTAAGTCCAAGAGGAACTCTTGGCATGCTCAATGCAGCAAGAGCCTATGCTTATGTTGCAGGAAGAGATTATGTTATACCAGAAGATATTAAGACACTTGCACCTGTAGTATGGGCACACAGACTTGTATTACAGACAGGTTATATGAATATGGATAATAAGGAACAGATTATAGAACATGTTGTTAATAATACAGCAGTTCCTACTGAAGATTGGAAGAGATAATGAACGTATTATTAATGCTTATTGGTGTACTTATAGTATATCTGGCAGTTAAGCTTGTATTTCGTTATAACTGGAATAAGGGGCTGGATGCAGCTCTTGAATTTGAGAAAAAGCATGTTGTGAATGGCGAAACAGTTAATATTGTTGAAGTAATATCCAATGAAAAGCGTCTGCCACTGCCATGTGTGAATCTTAAGTTTCAGGTAAACAGGGAACTTGTATTTCCAGGAACGGATACCAACTCAAGTGTTTCTGACCTTACATACCGCAATGATGTGTTTTCATTTCTTGCTAATCAGAGAATTACAAGAAGAATTCCAGTCAGATGCACGCATAGAGGTGTATTCAGGATATCGGGGTTACAGCTTACATTTGCCGGACCATTTATGAATGAGATTAATGTTCTCAAAGTGGATAGTAACTGTGAGATAACAGTTTACCCAAAGACTGTGGATAGTAAGAAATTCAGTTTTTTAAGAAGCAGGATATCAGGAGAAGCAGAACGAAAGAAATATATGCTTGAAGATCCATTTGTATTCAGGGGAATAAGAGATTATACAAGCAACGACAGCCTTAAGAATGTGAACTGGAAGGCTACTGCAAGAACTGGTAATCTGTGTGTTAATGAATATAATGAGTCGGTCAGCCGTAATGTATGTATTCTTCTTAATCTGGAAGATGATGGGATGCTTACATATGATGCGATTAATGAAGAAGCAATAAGTCTTGCTGCTTCTGTTGCAGAGGAATTTATAAGACAGGGAATTAATGTCTCTCTTATAAGCAATGCATGTGATATTGATACGAAGAAAGCAGTTAATATAAGAGAAGGCGCTGGAGCTGGACATCTTGGAAGTATTAATACTGTGCTTGCAAGAATGGACCTTAAGCTTGATAAGGAAGAATTCGCAGCACTTATTGAGAGAACATTTTTAGAGAATACTTCCGTTAAGAGCAGTGACAACAGTGTATATGTTGTTATATCAGCGAGCAGAAGAAAGAAACTTCAGCAGACAATGGAACAGTTTGAGAAGAAGTACGGCCAGATTATATGGATAGTTCCATATATGACTGGTGGCGAATACAGCCTTGATTATTGTGGTATAAGACCAGAGGGCTGGGAAGTGAAATAAGTTTATCAGGAGATAACATATGAATGAGTCAGGACGAGTTTATGATTATAGTAAACTGAGAACAATAAGAACATTGACGGATATAATAAGCCAGTGCCTTGTAGTGTTCGCATTTTCTGCATTTGTTATATTGGGGCTTACAAAGAAATCTGACAGTTATATTATTGTAACACTGCTTATGGCAGTCCCGGTTATTATAACTTATGCTGCAAGAAAGCATGTACATAAGAATTTTTTATTTATGCTGATTCATGCTGCTTTGCTTATAACAGCCATTATACTTGGTAATGGAGATGCAGAGTCTACAGCATATTTTGTATGCGTACTTGCTGTGTGTATAAGGTCATTGAGTATCAAAGTAGCTAATTCAAGAAAAACTGAATATATGAACGAACCACTTTATGGTAATCAGTTTGCAGATGTGACTCAGGATGAGAAGAAAGCTGCCATGCAGGCGGGGGAGAGAATGTCGCCGTTATATTGTCTTATTATGGTGGCAGGAAGCCTTTATGGTGGCTCAGCAGGTAACAGACTGCTTATTAACTATGAAGCAGTGTTATTCGTATTGTTTATTCTTCTTGCTTTTTTAGCTAACCAGTTAAAGGAGCTTGATTCTCTCTTTGTAAGTAATGCAGGTAAGTCTGAATTTCCTGCTGAGAGAATTACAGGTATTAACATGATAATGGTTATGGTTGTATCAGGACTTATGATTCTTGGTATGATTCTGTTCTACAGTGGAGATTATGGCAATATATTTACATTGATAGGTTCGGGTTTTGCATATGTAATAAGAATAGTGATGAAACTGTTCTTAAGACTTATAAGAGAGAAAGAAGAAGTATCTACAATGCCTGATGATTCTGTGAACCCGGTCACGGATGATGATGTGGTTAAAGGAGAAAGTGATCTGGCATTTACTGATAATCCTGTTATGAGTGCATTGTTTACAGCATTTGCTATAGTTGTTATTATTGCGCTTGTTGCATTTATTATATATATGATTATCAGATATGCTAAGAATTTCAAAAAATCACATGATAATAATGGCGATGAGGTTGAATTTATTGGCAATGACAGAAGAACGGAAGTAAGGATAAAGAGACATCAGAGAGCAGAAGAAGCTAGGAATATGCCTGTTAATATGCAGTACAGAAAGGCTTTCAGAAAAGCTGCAATAAAGGCTTCGAAGTCTGCAAAGGATACAGACAATGCTGAACTTGAGAATATGCAGCCACAGGATATAACAAGAAACAGAATAACTAATGATGCAGATGCTGCGGATAGAATTACTACAAGTTATGAGAAAGCAAGATATTCTGATAAGAATATTTCCAAAGAAGAACTTGAATTTATGCTTGACTTTGTAAAAAATGACAAGTATAATAAGCGTACATAATAAGTAAATGCTGTGAAGAGGACTATTAGATAGGAACCAGAGTCAGAGAGCTGCCGGGTGGTGCGAGGCGGTCGAAGGAACTTATTGAACTCGCCTTGGAGCTGCTACCTGAAATCATCATGAGAAGTAGGAGTAGCCGGAAGCCAACCGTTATAGTGGACAGAATATAATACAGCACATTTGTTGTACGTATTCAGTGAGTGCATAGCATAGCTATGAAGAAGAGTGGTAACGCGTGAGATTATGTCTTTCGTCTCTTTGGGTAGAATTGCCCATGGACGAAAGATTTTTTTATGCTTATCTTTAAGAAAGCCTTTACTTATTAACAATACATATTTATTTTTCAGGAGGTTTTAGGAATGTTTGATTACAGACAGTATGAAAGAGGCTATTTTATGCCACCAGTTAAGTGTAATGACTGGGTGAACAAGGAGTATGTTGATAAGGCACCAATCTGGTGTTCAGTTGATTTAAGAGATGGTAACCAGGCTCTTGTTGAACCTATGAGCCTTGATGAAAAGCTTGAATTCTTCCAGATGTTAGTTGAAGTCGGATTTAAGGAAATTGAGATTGGTTTCCCAGCAGCTTCTGAGACAGAATATGAGTTCTGCCGTACACTTATTGAGAAGAATATGATTCCTGATGATGTTACAATCCAGGTTCTTACACAGGCAAGACCACATATTATTAAGAAAACATTTGAAGCAGTAAAGGGTGCTCCAAGAGCAATCGTTCATGTATATAATTCTACTTCATTAGCACAGAGAGAACAGGTATTCAAGAAGTCTAAGGAAGAAGTTAAGCAGATTGCTATTGAAGGTGCCAAGTTATTAAAGGAACTTGCAGAAGCTGATGGAGGAAATTTCCTTTTCGAATACAGCCCAGAGAGCTTTACAGGAACAGAGCCAGAGTATGCACTTGAGGTGTGCAACGCTGTTGTTGATATCTGGCAGCCAACTCCTGATAAGAAATGTATCATCAATCTTCCAGCTACAGTAGAGATGTCTCTTCCACATGTATTTGCAAGTCAGATCGAATATATGTCTAAGTACATGCATAACAGAGAGAATGTTATTATATCTCTTCATCCACATAATGACCGTTCAACAGGTGTTGCTGATGCAGAATTAGGACTTCTTGCAGGAGCAGACAGAATTGAGGGAACGCTTTTCGGTAATGGTGAGAGAACAGGTAATGTTGATATTATTACACTTGCAATGAATATGTATATGCAGGGAGTTAATCCTGAACTTGATCTTTCTGATATGCCACATCTTGCTGAGGTATTTGAAAGACTTACACAGATGAAGATAGATGAGCGTCATCCATGGTGTGGCAAGCTTGTATTTGCAGCTTTCTCAGGTTCACATCAGGATGCTATATCTAAGGGAATGCATTACAGAATTGAGAATGACCCTAATAAGTGGACAGTTCCATATCTTCCAATTAATCCAGAAGATGTTGGACGTACATATGATTCAGATGTTATCAGAATTAACAGCCAGTCTGGTAAGGGTGGTGTAGCTTACGTTCTTGAACATAACTATGGAATGATTGTTCCTAAGGCTATGAGAGAAGATTTAGGTTATGCAGTTAAGGATGTATCTGATATTAATCATAAGGAACTTTCACCAGATGAAGTCCTTGAGATATTCGAGAAGAGATATAAGAAATATACACCAGTATTCAAGATTTCTGAGGTACATTTCAAGCAGATTAATGGAATCCAGACAGTTGTAACTATTGATGAGAATGGTAAGAAGAGCAATGTAGAAGATGGCGGTAATGGTCGTCTTGATGCAGTAAGTAATGCGCTTTCAAGTCATTTTGGTAAGCCTTGTGATATCTTCTGCTATGAAGAACATTCATTAAAGAAGGGATCTGATTCAAGTGCTATAGCTTATGTTGGAATAACAGGAGAAGATGGCAAGAATTACTTCGGTATTGGCATTGATCACGATATCATCAGAGCTTCTATTGATGCTTTAGAGTCAGCTATGAACAGAAGTCTTGAAGCTTAATAAGATTAATTTAATAAAATAATGACATAGAACCCATAGGAGAAACGTATATTTTAACGATAACGTTTTCGCCTATGGGTTTATTTTTATTAAATTAGAATTAAAAAACCCCTCTCAAAGGGGGAAGCGGTACTATGGTACTAATGCTATTATACGCTTGTAGGGGAAAAGAAATATAGTTAAAGGGGAAACTATTGATTCAAACATTTCGGAGGGCTGGTTATGTTTTTAAGAAAACGATTAAGAAACCTGAGTGTGAGGTCTAAGAAGGTTATTGGTGGTGTTCTTGCTGTAGCAATGGTTGCAGGTTCGGTAATTGCAGGAACTTCATTAAAGGCAGGTGCGTATTCTAAGACACAGGATGTACTTAATGAATTACTTGGGGCAGCTAAGCCATATGGTGTGGTTGCAGAAGAATTTAAAAATGCTAATCATAATCAGACATGTTTTGCAACCAATAAGCTTGTCATAACAGATCAGTGGCTGAGTGCCTGGCTTGATATGAGCGTGGGAACAACTTATATCAGAAGTTTCGATAACGCAGGTTCATCAGAAGTGTTTATTGACAGGAACGCATTTAATAATCTTGTCCTTGGAACAGATTATGATTATGAGGCGAGAGAGAACAAGTATTATATTAAAGATGTTGATGGAAACAGAACAGGAGCTGTTATTAATGTCAGCAATTGTAAAGATACAATCAATGTTTATTATGCAGAAGATTATATGGACGTAACTGCGGCACTTGATAAGGTATATGATAATTTTAAAGAATATGCGGATATTCCTGATGAGGAGGCTGATATTGTTATTGGTGCTAATGATGAGAAGAAGATAGACCTTTCATCATTCAAGGATAAACAGATTGTAGTAGTTAATATGTACGCAAGTAATTATACAGACTGGCAGGGAAATGAGGTATCAACCTATTATGGAGAAGGTCAGCTTAGTATAACTAATAAAGCTGATGGTCAGTTTGTTATTATTAATCTCTTAGGTGCAGATGGGGATGCAGAGATTAAGAGATTCAGTATTAATGGAAAGAATTCAGGCGGATTAACAGATGTTGATATATCAGATACAGTTATATTTAATGCTGTTAATGTATCGGGAAAACTCAATATTGCAGAATTATGTGGTATTGTAGTAGCTCCAAGAACGGATGTTACTCTTACTTCAACATGTAACGGAAGAGCAATTGCCAGAACATTTGTTAACATCAATGGTCAGATGCATTTTGTATCTGATAGTCAGCAGGAAGGAACAACAGCGAAAGAGACAACTACTGAGACAAAGTCTGATGCAGAATCTACAGAATCATCAGCAGAGACTATTAGTGAGACAACAAAGGCTAATGAAGAAACTAAAGTAAGTGATTCAACAAAAGTGAATGATCCAACAAAAGTCGAT
>JAUNOK010000015.1 GCA_030537195.1 Eubacteriales bacterium
GATACCAATACAGATAAACCGGCGGGTGGAGATACTACGAATACACCAGCAGGCGCAGATACTTCAACAGATAACTAAAAAACATACTATCTATAACAGATATTTTAAGGAAGGATTGCTATGAAATGTGTAATATTAGCTGGAGGTAGTGGTGACAGTTTATGGCCATTATCCAGAAGGAATTTTCCAAAGCAGTTTATGAATATTAAAGAAGGGCGTTCTATATTACAGGAGACTGTAGTAAGAAATATGCCATTTTGTGAAGAATTCATAATAGTTACCAATGAGAGCTATAAGAATATTGTTAATGGACAGATGAAGGCGTTTCAAAGCCTTAAGTACAGAGTTATTCTTGAGGGTACACCGAAAGGAACAGGAGCAGCTGTACTGTTAGGAACTATGTTTGCCAATCCATCAGAATTGGTTCTGGTTGTTAATTCAGACAACCTTATAGAAGGAGATGGATACAAAGAAGCTATAATTACAGCTAAAGAATATGCTAAGGCTGGACATTTTGCTGTTCTTGGTGTCAGACCAGAGCAGGAGACAGCTTCATATGGGTATATTTTAAGAGATAATGAAAATGTTAAAAAATTCATTGCCAGAATGGACTTTGATGAGGATGAAACAGAGGGACTTTTAGGATATGGTTATGATGAAGGCTATCTGTGGAATAGTGGAATGCTTGTTTTCAGAGCAGGAGATATGACGAATGCCGCAAGGCATCTGGCACCAGAATTATACAATACATGCAGGACAGCAAAAAGAAAAGTTCCTGCAATCAGGAGAGCAGTTCGTTTTTCAGAATCTATAATGAATCCTATGCCACATGGAAGCATAGAAACAATTTTATTAGAAAAATGCAGTTCTATTAAAGTTGTTGAGGTTAACTTTAAATGGATGGATGTCGGCAATGCGAGCAATCTTGCAGAATTTGGAAATAATATCAAGTCAGAATGCATAATTAAGAATGATTGTGATAATGTTAATATTATAAATAGTGCGTCGAGACAGCTTGTTGTAGCAAATGACTTAAAAGATGTAGTAGTTGTTAATACAGATGATGCAACGTATGTTTCATCTAAGAAATCTGCTGATAATATTAAGCAGATTATGAAAGATAATATGGATACATATGAAGCATTTTTTGATTATAACAGGACTACTTATAAAGAGTGGGGAATACAGGAGATACTTAATTATTCACATGGATATAAGGTAAGAAAACTTACAATATTTCCAGGAATGTCAATGTCTCTTCATCAGCACGAGCAAAGAACAGAACAATGGTCTATAGTTGAAGGTATTGCTACAATTACACTTGGCAATGAGACAGCAGATTATAACAAATATGAGAGTGTGTTTATACCTGTAGGAATTAAGCATAAGATAGCTAATAAGACAGATAAGAATGTAGTTGTTATTGAGGTTGGTATTGGAGATAATATATCAGATAATGATCTTGTAAAGATATATAATCAGGATAATCAGCCAGCATCAGGCAATTATGTAAGGCTGGATAAGAGTCCGATTATAAAGCTTGAGCCTGCATTTAAGGATAATCTGTGGGGTGGCACCAAGATACGTGATGTATATGGCAAGAAATGTGATTATGATGTTATAGGTGAAAGCTGGGAGCTTTCAGCGCATCCAGATGGACAGAGCCGTATAGCTGAGGGAAGATATAAGGGAATGCTCTTTAATGATTATCTTAATATTATAGGTAAGGACGCGCTTGGATGGAAATGTCAGGCACAGGACAGATTCCCTATCCTTATTAAGTTCATCGATGCCAAGCAGGCACTTTCTATACAGATTCATCCAGATGATGAATATGCACTCGAGAATGAGAATGAGTATGGAAAGAATGAGATGTGGTATGTAGTGGACAGTGAACCAGGAGCATACCTCTACTGCGGTCTTTCAAGAGATGCTTCCAAGGAAGAGATTCTTGAGAGAATCAATAACAATACAATCACTGAGATACTCAACAAGATTGAGGTTAAAGCAGGTGATGTTGTTATGGTTAAAGCAGGAACAATTCATGCAATTGGTGCCGGTGTATTTATATGTGAGATACAGCAGAATTCTAACTGTACATATCGTATGTATGATTATGACAGAAGAGATAAGTTCGGCAACCCAAGAGAACTTCATGTAAAGAAGGCACTTGATGTTGTAGATAATCATAAGTACGTTAAAGACAATAAAACAGAGATTGTTCTTGCAAGAAATGAACATTTTACAGAAGAAAGACTTGTACAGTGCAAATATTTTGAAGTGTTTAAGTACGAAGTGGCAGATGAAGTCAAGATAGCGGTAGATGAAGCATCATTTGTTTCAGTACTGTTTATCAGCGGAGAAGGAACTATCGAAACCGATGATTATGAAAAGGTAATGCCATTCAAAGCAGGAGAAAGTTTCTTTATAAGTGCAGGTCAGAGAGGTATAGTTGTTAAGGGCCAGGCGACAATGATTGTTACCAGAGTATAAAAAATGTTTGCTCTTGACGGATTTTGATGTATAATGACCAGAGAATTCTTTATTAAAAGGAGATAAAAACATGTTATCAGTAGTAATACCAACATTTAATGAAAGCAAGAATATCAGAAATCTGGTTGCACAGATTGATGTTGCTTTGAAAGGTGTTGATTATGAAATTGTCTTTGTTGATGATAGTAAGGACAATACACCTGATGTAATTATGGAAGTTGCTAAAGAATATCCACAGGTAAGAATGGAACATAGAAAGAATGGAACAGGATTAGCAACAGCTGTTCTTGATGGATTTAAGCTTGCAAAGGGCGAGTATATGGCATGTATGGATGCAGATTTACAGCATCCACCAATTGTTCTTAAATATATGTATAAGGCTATGGAAAGTGGTGCAGATTTCTGTATACCTAGCCGACTTATTCCTGGTGGCGATGATGGTGGACTTAACTGGTACAGAAAGTTCGTATCGGGAACAGCAAGAAAGATAGGACAGGTGATGTTACCATGCCTTAGAAAGATATCTGATCCAACGAGTGGTCTTTTTATGTTCAGAAGAGAAGTTATCGAGAACGCTGACCTTCAGCCTATTGGATGGAAAATTATGGTTGAAGTTCTTGCTATGGGAACATACAGCAAGGTAGTTGAGATCCCATATAAGTTCCAGCAGAGAACTGAGGGTGAGTCAAAGCTTTCTGGAAAGGTTACATTAGAGTACTTAAAGCAGCTCAAGAATCTCAGAAAGAGATACAATAAGAGTAATAAGTATGAAGTTGAAGTATGGTCAACTGAGAAAATGATGGCATAATAATTGTGCGTATGTTTGGAAGAGGATAATATTATGGGTAAGTATTTTGGAACTGATGGATTCAGAGGAGAGGCTAATGTCACTCTTACCGTTGACCATGCATTTAAAGTGGGAAGATTCTTAGGCTGGTATTATAGTAAGAATCATGAGGATGGTAAAGCTAAGATTGTTATTGGTAAAGATACAAGAAGAAGCAGTTATATGTTTGAGTATTCTTTGGTAGCAGGTCTTACAGCATCAGGAGCAGATGCATACCTGCTTCATGTTACAACTACACCGAGTGTTTCTTATGTGGCAAGAACAGAAGATTTTGATTGCGGAATTATGATTTCTGCAAGTCATAATCCTTTCTATGACAACGGAATTAAGCTTATTAATGCAGCTGGCGAGAAGATGAAGGAAGATGTTATCTCTGAAATCGAAAAATACCTTGATGGAGAGATGGGAGAGATTCCATACGCAACAAGAGAGAAGATTGGATGCACAGTAGATTACACTGCAGGCCGTAACAGATATATGGGATATCTTATGAGTCTTGCAATCTATTCATTCAAGGGAATAAGAGTAGGTCTTGATGCTTCTAATGGTAGTGCATGGACACTTGCCAAGGCTGTATTTGATGCGCTTGGAGCTAAGACATATGTTATAAATGCAGCTCCAGACGGAACTAATATTAATGAGAACTGCGGTTCTACACATATTGAAGGACTTCAGGACTTAGTTAGAAGAGAACATCTTGATGTCGGATTCGCATTTGACGGTGATGCAGACAGATGTCTCTGTGTAGATGAAAAGGGTAATGTCATAACAGGTGACCATATTCTCTATATCTATGGATGCTACATGAAGGACAGAGATAAGCTTGCAGGCAACAAGGTTGTAACAACTGTTATGTCTAACTTCGGACTCTACAAAGCATTTGACGCAGTAGGAATCGAGTATGAGAAGACTAAGGTTGGCGATAAGTATGTATATGAATGTATGTCAGAGAATGGCTACCGTATAGGCGGAGAGCAGTCAGGACATATTATATTCTCTAAATATGCAACAACAGGTGATGGAATTATCACAGCTCTTAAGATGATGGAAGTTATGCTTGCAAAGAAGAAGACATTATCAGAGCTTGCGGCACCACTTGTTATATATCCACAGGTTCTTAAGAACATCAGAGTTACAGATAAGACACAGGCACAGGATGATGCAGATGTTAAGACCGCAGTTAAGGAAGTAGCGAGTGCACTTGGCACAGATGGACGAATCCTTGTACGCGAAAGCGGAACAGAGCCTGTTGTTCGTGTAATGGTTGAGGCTGGAAGTACAGAAGAGTGTGAGAAGTATGTCGACCAGGTTATAGATGTCATAAAGAGCAAGGGATACGCAGTATAAATTTATATGAATATTTTCAACACCTCCACATAAGATTAATTAGGTCTTATTGTGGGGGTGTTTTTTATGTGTAGAAAACTAAGGGGAAAAGTTGTGACTGTCATGCTGGCATTGTTGATAATTATGCCTGTGTGTGCCATGATGGGGTGCGCTGGCAGCAAAGAGCCGGATAATAAGACCAGTGTTGATTATACAGTGGTTGAAAATGCGGATTTGCCGGAGGAACTTAAGAAGCTTATTGAAAGCAAAAAAGATAAAGTGATGAGGCTTACATATACTACTAAGGATTATACATATGTTGTGGCCGGTTATGGAACAAGAGAAACCAGCGGATATTCAATTAAGGTTAATAATGTCTACACAGGTGATAATGCACTGTATATTGATCTTAACCTGATAGGACCTGCTGCTGGTGAAGCGGTAAATGAGGTGGAGACATATCCGGTAATAGTGCTTAAGATGGAGCGGCGGGAAGAAAGCGTCGTATTTAAAATGTAGAATGTATGGGAGGTCAGTCTGTGAGACTCAGAACAGAAAATATTCATGAATACAGATTAAAATGTAATACTGTGGCACAGATTACACTGGATGATGATTTTAATGTGCCTGATACAAAGGATGATATTGAACTGATAGTAAAGGAATGGGGAAATGTCCAGACAGACAGTGTTAAAGTCAATAAGGATAAAGCAACAGTGGATGGAGAATTAAGATTTGCACTGCTGTATATCGGTGCCTCATCCAGTGCAGAACGTATGCATCCTGTTAAGATGGACGGGAGAATGAATTTTAGTGAAAATGTGAATCTTTCGAGTGACTGCACAGGAGATTATATAACATGTCAGGCATCGATAGAGGATCTCAGTATTAAGGCAATTAATTCAAGAAAGATAAGTGTTAAAGCGATAGTTACCCTTAAACTTATATGTGAGAATCTTCAGGATATACAGATGGTAACAGGTGTGGAAGAGACTGAGAATACCGACATACAGCAGCTTGGAAAGGAACAGGAATTCGTACAGCTTGCAGTTAACCAGCGTGATAATTTCAGAATCCGGGAAAATGTATCACTCCCAGCAGGAAAACCGGAGATACAGGAAATAATCTGGGACGATGTTGACGTAAGAAATTTAAATACAAGGCTTGCAGATGATGGACTATCGTTGGCTGGGGAGTTAGACATATTTGTAATGTATATCGGAAACGGTGATACGGGCAATGTGCAGTGGTATGAGACAACAGCTTCATTTGAGGGACGTCTGGATATAAGCGGGTGTAATGCTGATATGATACCATATGTCAATTTCCAGATAATTGGAAAGACAATTGAAGAAAGACCCGACCTTGATGGTGAAAACCGCGATATTGCAGTTGAAGTGGTACTTGATATGGACGTCAAGGCATATGAGGAGAGAAAGAAAGACGTGATAGCAGATATATATTCACCATCATATGATATGGAAATAGAGACTTCTGATACACAGCTTCGTTGTCTTGTTGTGCGTAACAATGTGTCAAGCCGCGTATCAGGTAATCTGCAGCTTGAAAACTATGCAGATCTTATGCAGATATGCAATTGTACAGCGACAGTGCAGCTGGATGATGTTACATATTCGGCAGGAGAGCTTGTGGTGGAGGGAGTTGTCAGTGCAAATGTGTTCTACATAACGTCGAGCGACAGCCAGCCACTTGGAAGTGTTCACACGATAATTCCATTTGCGAGTACAGTTAAGATTGCAGAGATAAATCCTGATGCGCTTGAATATAATATAAAACCTTCAATACAGCAGCTCTCAGCAACGATAAACAGTGCAGGAGTAATAGAGGTTAAAGCATCTGTTTCATTAGATGTAATTGTTTTCAAGAACTTTGAGTATTGTGGAATCAAGAGTGCCTATATGTCAGAAGAAAAATGTGATCTTTCACAGATGCCATCAATGACAGGATATATTGCAGATGGAACTAAGACATTATGGGATGTTGCTAAAATGTATCACACTACAGCGGATTCAATAAAGGCAAGTAATCCTAAATGTGCTGATGGATTGTCAGAATCTTTGGTTATACCAAGAAAGACAAAACTTCTGTTAGTGAAAGCATAGAGCAGATAACTAAGGGGTACAGGTAGTTTTTCACCTGTACCCCTTAACTTGCTAAATCATATTTATCAGAGTTAATTTTCTGTCTTTTCGATTTTAATTGTGGATTTCTTCCATATTCCTGTCCAGTATAGTGCGTAGAGTATGGCAGCGGAAGTTCCGTTACTGATTACGACAGCGTACCATACAGATTCAACGCCCATATTAAGTACATTGGCACATACCCATAGTGTAAGCAGACGGAATATCCATATTCTTGAAGCATCGACAATCATTGTAATCATTGTATGACCGCTTCCCTGAAAAAGTCCCTGAGTAACATTGTAGAATGCATTACTCCAGCACCAGAAAGCCATAAGTGAAAGAAAATCCGTTGCAAGCGGGATGACTCTGTCATCTGTTGAAAAGAATGTTACCATGGCCTGTGAGATGAATCTTCTTGAAAGAATCAGACCGAAGAATAACAGGAACAGTGCTCCCATACGGAGTGCATAATGGTAAGCTTTGTCGGCTCTTTCCTGCTGACCGGCCCCGATATTCTGACCTACTATGGTTGATATTGCAGAACCTATACCGCTCGCCGGCATAGTAATGATACTGTTAATCTTGTTGCCGATACCGTATGCGCTTGTAGCGATGAATCCGTAGGCATTAACATTTTTAGTCATAAGAAGGAAACCAAGCT
Organism: Eubacteriales bacterium; assembly: GCA_030537195.1. Taxonomy (GTDB): domain Bacteria; phylum Bacillota; class Clostridia; order Lachnospirales; family Lachnospiraceae; genus Lachnospira. The sequence continues at coordinate 7,472 of JAUNOK010000015.1, forward strand.
GCATAGTACTTCCGCCTATTGCAGTAGGAAGTCCGATTTTTACAATCGAGCCCATCTTATTACCTTCAAATCTAAATCCTTTGAAATTAATTCTTATAAGCTGTCCTGGTCTTGTAAGTACGATAAGTGCAACAACTGCACATGGAATCTTGGCAAGCAGAGTGGCAAGTGCTGCACCGCCGATACCCCATTTGAAAACCATAAGGAATAATGGGTCTAATATAAGGTTGATAACAACACCGAGTATATTAAGAAGCATAGGCTTTACGGTGTCGCCCTGAGCCTGTTTTACTGATGTAAATAAGTTAATAGTAAACAGGAATGGAAGGTCAAGAACAACAATTCTTATGTATGTAAGTCCGTATCTATAGATACTGCCATCTGCACCAAGCCATCGTACAAGTCCAGGAGAGACAAGCCAGCAGATGAGTGCACATAATACAGAAAAACCAAGTGAAGTAAGACAGATGTGATTAGCCATGGAATTGGCCTGTTTATCTTCTCTTGCACCGAGATATTGTGATATGAGAATTGCTCCGGCTGTTGTTATACCATTACCGAAATTAATCAGAATATTCTGGAACGGAGATACAAGTGTGATGGCTGACTGATTCTCAGTTCCTATCCGTCCGAGCCAGAAAGTATCTGTCAGATTGTACATTGACTGGATAAAGCTGTTAATCATAACGGGAATCGCAAGCATAAGAATTGCATGGAAAAGATTACCATTAAGAATCATATTTCGTTTGTCTTCGCTTATTGGTTTTGCCATAATAGACCTTCTTTCATTATATAAATTGATTAAAATACTTATGTTTTACAGAAAAATTCTCAAAATACTGATTATTTGTTGACATTTCGAAATCCTTTATACATAATATAAGCATAAAAAACAGTGATTTCTACAATTAAACCAATAAAAAATCAAGATAATACAGAAATATTATTATATTAGTCGTGAAATGCTAGAATGAGAGGGTGGAGTATATGTTTCAGGATATGTCGAAGGATTTTGATATTAAGAGAATTAAGAGGAGTAATGCAAATAGTTCGATAGGATTAGAAGCACATGTGCATCCATTTAATGAAATATTCTATCTTTCAAGTGGGGAGTGCACGAGCTTTATTGACCACAACATTTATAAGTTCGGAAAGGGTGACCTTGTTATTGTTCCAAGCGGCTGTCTTCACAGGACAACTTATAATGGAAAAGGAATGCATGAAAGAATTGTAATAAGCTTCCGTAATGAAGCGACTGAATGGATTCAGAATGAAACTGGTAAAGAACTGATGGCGAACTGTATGAAGCCAGGTGTAATTAATATTCCGGAGAAAAGAAGAGATTATGTAGTTGCATTGTTAGACAAGCTTATATTTGAGAATGATTCACCAGATGAGCTGTCGCCGGCATTTATCAAGGTCGGACTCATAGAACTGCTGCTTTTTATTATCCGCTGTAAGAATTATGAAGAAAATGTTATTAAAGAAATTGATGTAGATAATAGGATAATTCAGGAAGTTGCTACTTATATATATGAGCATTATGCAGATAATCTGTCACTTGAAAATGTTGCTGACAAATTCAACTTAAGCAGGTCATATCTGTCTAAGAAATTTAAGACTGCTACGGGATTTGGATTTAAAGAATATATTATTAATGTAAGAATACAGAATGCGTGCAGACTGTTGCTTGAGACAGACAGATCTATTACTGATATTGCATTTGAATGTGGGTTTAATGACAGCAATTATTTTGGAGATGCCTTCAGGAAAGCAAAGGGAATTTCGCCGCATAAGTACCGTAAGAACGAAACATTTTAGGCTTGTAATTATAAGATTGTACTTGATTTCATACAATTTCTTTAATATAATAGTCTTGAAATATGGATTTTGTATACAAGGTTAGGTAATATATGGACAGTATCAGATTAAAGGCAAGAGCTAAGATTAATCTTGGACTTGATGTTATTGGAAGACGTGAGAATGGTTATCATGATGTAAGAATGGTTATGCAGACAGTTGGATTGTATGACCGTATTATTATGACAAGAATTCTAGGGGAAGATATCAGAATTAAGACTAATATAGGATTTCTTCCTGTTAATGAGAACAATCTTGTTTATAAAGCAATTATGCTTATGAAGAATAAGTATAATCTTGAAGGTGGAATAGAAGTTGACCTTAATAAATTCATTCCTGTTGCGGCTGGAATGGCTGGCGGTTCAAGTGACGCAGCGAGCGCACTTTTTGGAATGAACAGGCTTTATGAACTTAATGTTCCAATGAAAGAACTTATGAATATTGGTGTTGAGATAGGTGCAGATGTTCCTTATTGTCTCATGAGAGGTACAGCATTAGCTGAAGGGATTGGTGAGAAGCTTACAAGGCTTCCTGATATGCCTTTTTGTCATATTCTTATAGCGAAGCCTCCGGTTAATGTATCAACAAAGCTTGTTTATGAGAATCTTGACAGTACAGAGGTTGAGTCACATCCTGATATAGATGGAATAATTGAGGCTATTAAGCTAAAGGATGTTGCACTTGTTGCTTCAAGAATGGGGAATGTGTTAGAGTCAGTTACAGTGCCATTGTATCCGGTTATTGACAGCATTAAGAAAGATATGATAGAACATGGTGCTATTAATGCGATGATGAGCGGAAGTGGTCCGACAGTATTCGGAATATTCCCTGATGAACAGTCTATGGTATCCTGTCAGCAGTTCTTAAGACAGAAGGGCGAGGCAAGACAGGTGTATACAACGGAAACATTTATTCCATAATAACAGATGATTATACAGGACAATATACATTTATCATGATAGAGAAAGGAAAGTTTTATATGAAAGGTGAACTTAAGATGGACGTTAATGACTACCTTCCATTAAGAGATGTAGTCTTTAATACTTTAAGACAAGCGATTCTTCGAGGAGAGATGGAACCTGGCGAGAGACTTATGGAAATACAACTCGCTGAGAAGCTTGGAGTAAGCAGAACTCCTATCAGAGAAGCTATAAGAAAACTCGAACTTGAGGGTCTTGTTATTATGATTCCAAGAAAGGGTGCAGAGGTTGCCCATATAACAGAGAAGGATATGAGAGATGTTCTTGAGGTAAGAGCTGCTCTTGAGGAACTTGCAGCAACACTTGCGTGCCGCAATGTTACACCAGAGAGAATCGAAGAGCTTAAGATGGCTAATAAGAGATTTGAGGCAGCAATTATATCTAAGGATGTGGTTGCAATTGTAGATGCTGATGTTAATTTCCATGACATTATATATGCAATGACAGACAATCAGAGACTTATTCAGATTATTAACAATCTAAGAGAGCAGATGTACAGATACAGACTCGAATATGTTAAGGATGCAAGAGCTCATTCTATACTTATCAGTGAGCATAAAGATATCATTGACAAGCTTTCTAAGAAAGATGAAGAGAATACTAAGATTGTCATAAGACAGCATATCACTAATCAGGAAAAGGGCATTATCAGACTTCTTAACAAATAATACTAAAGTTACATGGAGGCTGGCTGTATTTGCCAGCCTTTATTATATTATAAATTCTAAGTTTATGCTGGAAATATGTGGATATACTTCCCTATATGAAGATATAAGGGAGGAAGGTATTTACATGAACATGAAAAAGAAACTTTGGATTTTGTTTGTTATTATTATTGCAGTCAGTGGACTGGTTGGCTATTACAGAATGTCTTATACCGGTAATATGGAGGCAGTGACAGAAGGAATATCAGAGAGTATAATCAGATTTCATGTAAGGGCTAACAGTGATTCCGAGGAAGATCAGGCAGTTAAGTTAAAGGTTAAAGAAGCTGTGGTTGATTACATAAGACCAGCTCTTTCAGAGTCAGATTCTCTTTCAGAGTCAAGAGCTATATTAGAGGCAGAAAGTGACAACATCAGAAATGTTGCGATTCAGACTTTAAGAGATAACGGATTCATGGAGGATGTCAGTGTGTATTTTGAGAGAAGCTATTTCCCTGTGAAATCATACGGAGATGTCACATTTCCAGCAGGATACTATGAGGCTTTCAGGGTCGATATAGGTGACGCAGAAGGAAAGAACTGGTGGTGTGTATTATATCCGCCGCTTTGTTTCGTGGATTCAGTATATGGCGTAGTTCCAGAGGATTCTAAGGAGAAGCTTGCAGGTGTTCTTACAGATGAAGAATATAAGACGGTAACAGATAAGAATTGTAGGGTAAAATTTAAATATTTAACATTTATTAATGAATTGTTTGGATTATAGGCAGATAGTGGAGGAAGTATAATTGAATAATAAGGATAAAGTCTTTATTAAGATTAAAGGGTTATATACCGGAACGATGGATGAGGAAATTCAGCAGGATGGAGAAGAGACTGAGGTAATAGAAACCCAGGATGATGAAGTTGAGGTTATTAATATTGGAACATATTCTGTTGTTAATGGTAAAGAGTATGTGAGGTATGAAGAGGTATACGATGATTCGCAGGAGCGGTCAAGAAGTATAATCAAGATTGATGGGGAGAGCGTTGAAGTAACAAAAAAAGGCGTTGTATCCACTAAGATGGTATTTGAAAGAGACAGAAAGAATATGACTTATTATCAGACACCATATGGAAGTATGAGTCTCGGGATAATAACAAAAAATCTTGAAATTGAGAGAACAGAAGATACAATAAGCATATATCTTGTATATGGCATGGAAGTAAACTGTGAACATCTTTCAGATTGTGATATGCAGATAACAATAACAACTAAGGAACTAACAATTGAAGAATAATACATTTTTCGGTGAAAAAGGAGTAGTTATGAAGAAACAGTTTGATGAGAGAAATCTTACAATGGTAATGGATTTTTATGAACTTACAATGGCTAACGGTTATTTTAAGGACGAGGACAAGGAAAGAAAAGTTGCATTTGATGTGTTCTACAGAAAGAATCCAGACAATGCCGGATATGCTATATTTGCAGGTCTTGAACAGATTATTGAGTATATTGAGAATCTGCATTTTGATGATGATGATATTGAATATTTAAGAGGACAGGGACTTTTCGGGGAGGAATTTCTTAAGTATCTTGCTGACTTTAAGTTCAGAGGAGATATATATTCATTCTCGGAAGGAACTATTATGTATCCTAATGAACCTGTAATTACTGTTGTTGCACCTCTGCTTGATGCACAGCTTGTTGAGACTGCTATTCTTCTTCAGGTTAATCATCAGTCACTTATCGCAACTAAGACAAGAAGAATTGTACGTTCAGCTAAAGGCCGAGCTGTATCAGATTTCGGCGCAAGACGCGCGCATAACATGGATGCGGCTGTATATGGAGCAAGAGCAGCTTACATCGGAGGTGCAGTTGGAACAGCAACTGTTCTTGCCGGTCAGATGTTTGACATTCCAATCAGCGGAACAATGGCACACAGCTGGGTGATGTTCTATCGTGATGAATTTGAAGCATTTAAGCATTACGCAGAGAATTATCCTGATGCAACAGTACTTCTTGTAGATACTTATGATGTTGTTAAATCAGGAATTCCTAATGCCATCAGATGTGCAAAGGAAGTTCTTGAGCCTATGGGGAAGCGCCTTAAGGGCATCCGCCTTGACAGCGGCGACCTTGCTTATCTTTCTAAGAAGGTAAGAAAAATGCTTGATGACGCAGGGCTTACTGACTGTAAGATTGTTGTATCAAACAGTCTTGATGAATGGACCATCATGTCAATTTTAGAGCAGGGCGGCTGCATTGACAGCTTTGGCGTAGGCGAAAGACTTATAACAGCCAAGTCTGATCCTGTATTTGGAGCTGTATACAAGATTGCAGCAGTAGAAGAGGATGGAGTATTCCAGCCAAGAATTAAGATTTCTGAGAATGTTGAGAAGATAACTAACCCGGGACTTAAGAAGGTTTACAGAATATATGATGAGAATAAGAAAGCAATTGCTGATCTTATTGCAGGCGCTGATGAGGTTGTTGACCTTTCACAGCCATATCGTTATGTAGACCCTGTAAAGCCTTGGAAGAACAGATATTTTGAAAATTGCACAGCGGTAGAGTTACAGCAGCTTGTTGTAAAAGATGGCAAGCGTGTAATGGACAGAGTTTCTATTGATGAGATTAAGAAGTATGTTCAGGATCAGCTCAATGACAATATATGGGAAGAGGAGCAGAGATTCGAGAATCCTCACAACCATTATCTTGACATGAGTCCTGCCTATTATGATATGAAGATGTCACTTCTGCACAAGTTGACAGACTAGGGGAGAAGTGGCAGACGGACGGGTGCAGGATGTGTATATGTTGCATCGTAAGACACGCTCCCGCTCGTGGAAAGGCGTAGCGGTACTAGGCGCACTTCCTCACTTTGTGAGGTGCGTTTGCCAAGTGCCGACGCCTTTCCAACGGTCTTACGCTACAGCATATGCACACCCTGCACCCTTACGTTGTCGCTTCCCCCTGTCCGCCTTTGGCGGAGGCGGGGTGTTTGGAAAGTGTAAGTATGTTCTTCGCAGAGGGCGCGATGGTGCCGAAGGCACCGAGCAAGGTTTTGCGGGGAGGTGGTCGGAGTGTGTAGGTATATGTTGTTTTCAGACCGTTGGAAGTGCGTCGGCACTTAGTGAACGCACCTCACGAAGTGAGGCAGTGAACTTAGTGTCCGCTACGCACTTTCACGAGCGGGAGCGTGTCTGGAAATGACATATACCTACACACTCCGACCCACAGTCCAACACAAAACACTTGCAATTATTGATTGTTTTGATATAATTGACTAGTATATGAAAAGTTAACGAAGGAGTAGTAAATATGCCAGTTTGGACTATTGTTTTATTGATAATTATTGCTGTACTTATAGCAGCACTTGTTGCACTTACTATTGTAGGTAGAAAGCTTCAGAAGAAGCAGGAAGCTAATAATGCCCAGTTAGAGGCTGCAAAGCAGGTTATGTCAATGCTTGTCATTGATAAGAAGATGATGAAGATGAAAGAAGCCGGACTTCCTAAGATGGTTTTAGATCAGACACCTAAAGCGTTCAGAAATCGTAAGATGCCAATCGTAAAGGCAAAGATTGGACCAAGAGTTATGTCACTTATGTGTGATCCTAAGGTTTTTGACCAGATTCCAATTAAGGCTGAAGTTAAGGCTGAAGTAAGTGGTATCTATATTGTAGGTATCAAGTCTGTAAGAGGCGGAAAGATTGTAGTTCCTGAGAAGAAAAAGAAGGGACTTTTTAAGAAGAATAAGTAAGAAGATTAGGCTGCATCAGCGGATTGCTGGTGTGGTCTTTTTTTCTGCCATGAAAGTAGGCGTGGATGTGTATATATGCCGCTTTTGGACGCGTTTTCACTCGGACGAATGCGTAGCGGGTACTAAGCGCACTTCCTCACGATGTGAGGTGCGTTTGCCAAGTACCGACGCATTCTTACGGTCCAAAACCGGCATATATGCACATCCACGCCCATCTTCCCGGTAGAAAAACGATTATTACCGGCTTTGCCGGCGATGACGCTGTCAGTGTTTAGTGTAGTTTTGCAATGAAAATTGGGAAATACGGACGAAATGACTGATTTTATATGATTTAGTGGGCTTATTGTGGTTGGATATACCAGTGGACTAGGGGTGAAAGCCTACTAATATATCTGATGTGTGCAGTCTAGTAGGTCGTTTTGTGAAATTGAAGGATGATTTATATGAAATTCGAGCCTGAGCGCCTGGAAAATACCTACTAAATTTAATTTATCTAGCAAGTTAGTAGGTCATTGAAGTTGATATAATGAAAAATAATGATTTATTGACATACGAAACAGATTGAATAAGGCGAGTTAGTAGGCTTTTGCAAATAAGTAAGCAAAAAGACAGCATGAAAAAAAGGTGGCTGTACCGCAACAGCAAAAACCGTTGCGGCACAGCCACCAGCAAGCAAGGTTTCCCAACGGGAAACCAAAGCGCAAAGTGAATTGAGTGAAGTGTAAGGTCATGATGGAGGTATATTGTAGTTTCAGACCGTTGGAAAGGCGTCGGCACTTGGCAAACGCACCTCACGAAGTGAGGCAGTGCGCCTAGTACCGCTACGTCTTTTCACGAGCGGGAGCGTGTCTGAAAGGACAATATACCTCCATCATGACCGCCCACTTTAAACTAACTTACACAAGCGCCTTGTTTTCCTCGTACATCTTCTCAATAAGATCCTGTACATCCTTGGCAAGAGTTTTTTTCTGCTCGCGGTCCATGCTGGCAACATCGATTGGTTTGCCAAATTCAAGGACAGTGTGAGTTTTTTTAAAGAATGGAAGATGATCTTCTAATACAGCAGCAGTGTTGTTCTGAACCATAGGAATAATCTTGCAGCCAGATTTCTCAGCAAGCTTGAAACTTCCTGCATGGAAAGGAAGAACGCCGTCAGTGCTTTTATTTCTTGTTCCCTCAGGGAATATAACAATTGAAGTTCCAGCCTTTAAATAATCAATACCGGTAAGGATAGTCTTTAAACCTTCCTTCATGTTCTTTCTGTCAAGGAAAAGGCAGTAAAGATATCTCATCCATATATTAAGGAGAGGGACTTTTTCAATCTCTTTCTTGGCAACAAAACCAGTTCTTGGTTTCATGTATGTGTAAGAAATAATTGTGTCAAAGAAACCATGATGGTTACCTACAAAAAGTACAGTTTCACCGTCTTTAGGAAGATTTTCAAGACCTTTTACAGTTGTTGTAACACCTGAGAGGAAAAGAACAATCTTGAAAACACCCTGTACAAAGCGGAGACTTCCACGGTCCTTAGCATCCTGATTGAACTTGCCAATAAGCCAGAATACAGGAAGCATTATAAGGCTGGCAAAGAATATTATTATTGCAAATATAACTATTAATATAAGTCTTATCATTGTATGTTCTCCATTTCATTTTATATATTTTGATGTTAATCGAAGCAGCGTTGCAGAAATACCATATCATAGATGCAGCCGCATTACATGTATCTCAGCCCTTTACATAGGCTTTTGCACCGCTTGAATAGTGAATATCACCTTCATTGGTTACAAATATAGCTTCAATACCGTCAAGACTTTCAATGAGTTTCATGCCATCTTCAAGCCCTAAGCAGAAGCAGGTTGTACTTAAGCAGTCTCCGGTGAGCGAGTCCTTTGATAAAATAGTTACGTCGGACAGGTCATTGTCATAAGAGTAGCCCGTAGCCGGGTTAAGTATGTGATGGTAAAATGTGCCATCATCAGCATAGAAATACCGCTCATAGTTGCCGGATGAAACAACAGAAGAATCATCTACTGAAAGAGCAACAAGCACTTCATTATTGGCTGCAAATGGTTTCCTTACGCCAATTCCGAAGTCGTCGGAGTTAGTTTTCTTACCGATACATAAAACATTGCCACCGAGATTGATTATAGCACGTTTTACGCCATTTTCTTCAAGGAAATCTTTGATTTTGTCAGCAATATAGCCCTTAGCAACAGCCCCAAGGTCAAGGATGACATCATCAGGTTTATTAATTGAATAAGTACCATCGCCGTTATCGGACACAGTGACTCTGGTGTAATCAACATGTGTCAGAGCTTCGGCAATCCGACCGCTGTCAGGAACTTTTGGCGATTCTGCAGTGAAATCCCACAGACTTGAAACACTTCCTATTGTTATGTCAAATGCGCCATTGCTTAAAGCAGCATATTCAAGTCCGGCACTGATTAATTCATACAGTTCCTTAGAGATATCCGTCGTCTGGTTAGAATTAACCCTTGCTAATTCACTGTCTTCCTTAGTCCTTGAAAAAATATTTTCGTAGTAGTCACACAGATTGAGAGCCTCCGTAAGCGTATTCTTAGAAACACTGGTGTAAGAGTCAATCTGTACAAATGTGTTTAACTTAAATCCATTCACAGACTCTGGGGTTGACAGTGTAACTGATGGTTCCTGACATGCGGTGAGCAGGAAACCAAGAGCAAGAATGACAGTAAACACATACGAAAAGCATTTGATTTTATTAAATTTCTTCATAGAATAATTACCGGGATGAACCGGCATCCTCCAAAACATTTTAGCACATTGAGATTATAACAGTTTAATGCTGTATAAAAAAGTGAAATTAGTGTGAAATTACTTTTATTTTTTTCAGAAATGTGATATAAATATAAGGCTTGCTGTAAAGCAGGAATGTTTATATATATAGAAACGAGGAAGTATATGAAAAAGAAGTTATTCAGTGTGTTACTGGTAGGTGCACTTGCAGCATCTTTAGTAGCATGTGGTAAATCAAACAAGAAAGAAACTAATGTTTCTACAGTTAACACAGAGATAAATGCAGACGAGTATGCAGGAACAATTACTTCTAATGCAGGAGTATATAAGACATTTGTTAATCTTCCAGACTGGAAGGGAATGTCTGTAGATCTTAATGAATCTGATTATGTTGTTCTTGATTCAGATATTGAAGATTACATCCAGAGCATGCTTGAGTCAAAGGCTACAACTAATGTTGTAACAGAGGGAACAACTAAGTCTGGTGATGTAATTAAGCTTGATTACAGCGGTAAGATTGATGGAACAGCGTTCTCAGGTGGAACAGCTACAGATGTAACTTACACAATTGGATCAGGAAAGTTCATTGACGATCTTGATAAGGGACTTGTAGGTCTTACAATAGGTAAGGAAACAGATATCCCATGTGTATTCCCAGAGAGTTACTACAATTCAGACCTTGCTGGAAAGACAGCAATATTTACAGTAACAGTTAATGAAGTTGATGAATCTGTTGTTCCTGAACTTACAGATGAATGGGTTGCATCTAATGCAGCTTCATTAGGAATAGATGATGGTTCAGTTACTACAATTGACCAGTTAAAGTCATATGTAAAGACTTATCTTGAGTCACAGGCTTCATCAAGCAGATCAAGTGCCATATTTGATGCAGCTTATACAAAGATGTCTGACGGACTTGATGTTTCAGATTATCCAAGCGAGGAACTTACTGATTTATTAAATACACTTAATAGTAATATTGATGCTGAGTATCAGTCATACAGTTCATCATATTCTTCTAAGGAAGCATATCTTAAGGGTGTATATAATTTCGATTCACTTGACGCATTTAATGAGTATGCAGATACTTATGCAAAGCAGTATCTTTTACAGAAGATGATTGTTACAATGATTGCTGCCGATAATGATATCACTGTTACTGCAGATGATATTAACTCAACAGGTGCAGAACTTGCTTCATATTATGGCTATGATGATTACGATGATATTATCAATACTTATGGTAAGACTATGAATGCAGAGATTGGATATCAGATTCTTTACCAGAAAATCGTTGATTTCGTGTGTGAGAATGTTACGATTAACGATATAACAGATACAGCACAGTAATTCGTAATTAATTTAATATTGAATGTTTGACAGGACTAAGGTTGCACAGCTATTAATGGGTGTGCAGCCTTATTTATTCTTATTATTTCTGGTGTCAGAACCGGGATTTACATATATCTGCAGGCGCGTGACCTGTGTTTTTATTAATTCTATAAAATATGAGAAATGTGGTAAAACCACATAAGGGGAGAACAATGAATCAATTTGTACCAAAGCTTTTCGATGTTATGAAAAGCTATTCTAGAAAGCAGTTTGTTAATGATGTTATTGCTGGTATTATCGTTGCAATTATCGCGCTACCATTATCTATTGCTCTTGCACTTGCATCAGGAGTAGGTCCTGAGCAGGGTATCTACACAGCTATATTTGCTGGTTTTGTTATTTCATTCCTTGGCGGAAGCCGAGTTCAGATTGCCGGTCCAACAGCAGCATTTGCAACTATTGTCGCAGGAATTGTGGCACAGAATGGAATGGACGGTCTTATTGTCGCAACAATCATGGCTGGCATCATCCTTATTATTATGGGATTCCTTAAGTTCGGTAATCTTATAAGATTTATTCCTTATACAATTACAACTGGATTTACATTTGGTATAGCAGTTACTATTCTTGTAGGACAGATTAAGGATTTCTTAGGTCTCGATACTTCTGCGTATACCGGACCAACAATAGAGACACTTGATAAGTTAAAGGCAGTATTCAAATGTATTAATACATTTAACTGGCAGGCACTTGTTGTAGGTGTTGTTTCACTTGCAATTCTTATTATATGGCCTAAGTTTAAGAAGTTAGAGAAGATTCCAGCATCTTTAATTGCTGTTATAGTTTCTGTAATTATGGTTAAACTTGGTATGCAGGCTAAGACTATCGGAGATCTGTATACAATTTCAAGCAAACTTCCGGGAATCAGTATTCCACATGTTAATATAGCAATGGTTAAGAATCTTTTACCAGATGCATTTACAATTGCGGTACTTGCAGGTATTGAGTCTCTTTTATCATGTGTTGTTTCTGATGGTATGATTGGAAGCAGACATAAGCCTAATATGGAACTTGTTGCGCAGGGAGCAGGTAACCTTGTGTCAGCTTTATTTGGAGGAATTCCGGCAACAGGCGCAATCGCAAGAACAGCAGCTAATGTTAAGAATGGTGGACGTACTCCAATTGCGGGTATGGTTCATTCTGTAACACTTCTTCTTATTCTTGTTGTGCTTATGCCATATGCAGCATGGATTCCGATGCCAGCAATTGCAGCAATTCTTTTCATGGTAGCTTATAACATGAGTGGCTGGAGAGAAATGATTTCACTTTGCAAGACTTCACCTAAGAGTGATATTCTTGTACTTCTTACAACAGCAATACTTACTATTGTATTTGACCTTGTTGTTGCAATCGAGGTTGGTGTTGTTCTTACAGCACTTCTGTTTCTTAAGAGAATGGCTGATGTTACTGAAGTTAAGAGCTGGAAATATATTGGTGATAATATAGATGAGAATAATGATCCGGACAGTATTAATCTTAAGCAGGTTCCTAAGGACACACTTGTATATGAGATTAACGGACCAATGTTCTTTGCAGCTGCTGACAAGTTCCTTGATATCCAGACAGTATCAGGTTCTAAGGCAGTTATCGTAAGAATGAGAGGCGTTCCTGCGATGGATGTTACTGCACTCAGATCTTTAAGAAATATTCATGCGGTATGTAAAAGGCATGGTGCTGTTATGATTCTTTCACATGTTAATGAACAGCCTATGTCAGTTATGGAGCATGCAGGATTTGCAGATGAGATTGGAAGAGATAATTTCTGTGCCAATATTGATGCAGCTCTTGAGCATGCTAAAAGTATTGTAGAAGGGTAATGTTTAATGAAGGAAGATACACTTTCCTATATAAGAGATAATAAAGAGATTACATTTGAACAGAAGATAAGACTTGTAATTATGCTGAGTCTGCCAACAATTCTGGCGCAGGTGTCATCAATTATCATGCAGTATATTGATGCGTCTATGGTCGGAAGACTTGGGGCAGGCTGTTCGGCTTCAATAGGTCTTGTATCGACAACAACATGGCTGCTTGGAAGCCTTGCTTCTGCGCCGTCACTTGGATTTTCAATTCAGGTGGCACAGCTTGTCGGTGCAAAGAAGTTTAACAGGGCAAGAAGAGTATTCCTGCAGTCATTTGGAATTGTGCTTCTTATATCAATTATTATTGGAGCTGCCGGAGTTGCTATAAGCTGGGGACTCCCGGCATGGCTAGGTGGAGAAGAGTCGATACAAAGAGACGCGACAATGTATTTTCTTATAACATCATTGTCTATGCCGGCGCTTGGTTTTAACCGTCTTGGTACAAGAATGTTACAGAGCTGTGGCAATACGAGAACACCGGGAATTCTTAATTCCATGAACTGTTTTCTTGATGTTATATTCAATTTTATATTCATATTCAGATGGCATGGTTTTGGCTTCGGGCTTGGAGTTATGGGTGCAGCGCTTGGAACAACAGCAGCAGAGATTGTGACTACAATTATTATGTTCTATGTATTGATGTTCAGAACACCTATGCTATCAAAAGGCTATGGAACAGATTCTGATGAGAAGGCAGGTCTTGCAACAATAAAGAAGTCATTTGTATTATCGCTTCCTGTTACATTTGAGAATGTGGTGATGTTCGGAGCTATGATTACGATAACAAGAATTGTTGCACCGTTAGGCGTTGTGGCTGTGGCTGCCAACTCATTTGCAATAACTGCGGAAAGCCTGTGTTATATGCCGGCTTACGGAATTGAGGAAGCAGCAACAGCACTTGTAGGACAAAGTATCGGTGCGGGCAGAGGAAAGCTTGCATTGTCTTTCGGAAGAATTTCAGTTGCTTTCGGAATGGGAATCATGGCGTTCACCGGACTACTGATGTTCATATTTGCTCCGTTTATGATTGGAATTCTTACGCCAGACCCGGCAGTAAGAGAGCTTGGTGTAACGATACTTAGAATTGAAGCATTTGCAGAGCCTCTGTATGGAGCATCAATTGTAGTAACAGGAGTGCTTCGCGGAGCAGGAGATACTCTTGTTTCAAGCCTTATGAATTTCTTCAGCCTCTGGGCTGTCCGCGTTGTCCTTTCATTCCTGCTTGTTGGCAGTTACGGACTTGTTGGTGTGTGGATTGCGATGGCTGCAGAGCTTTGCTTCAGGGGCGCAATATTCCTTGTGCGCATGGAGCGGAAGAAGTGGCTGAAGAAGATGTGATAAAAGGGGAAAAGTATTAAAAAAGCCTGCTTTCAGACGAAAGCAGGCTTTAAATTTATCAGATATTATACACTAAAATCTTATTAAGCAAGATACTTGGCAAGGTCATCTACCTTATCAAGCTTCTCCCAAGGGAGGTTAAGGTCTGTACGGCCAAAGTGACCATAAGCAGCAGTCTGCTTGTAGATAGGTCTTCTTAAATCAAGCATCTTGATGATTCCATTAGGTCTTAAATCAAAGTTCGCACGGATGATTTCAACGATTTTATCTTCAGGAAGCTTTCCTGTACCAAATGTATCAACCATGATAGATGTTGGTCTTGCAACACCGATAGCATATGAAAGCTGAATCTCACATCTGTCAGCAAGTCCGGCAGCAACAATGTTCTTGGCAACATATCTTGCAGCGTATGCAGCAGAACGGTCAACCTTAGTACAATCCTTACCAGAGAAAGCACCACCGCCGTGTCTTGCAGCTCCACCATAAGTATCAACGATAATCTTACGTCCTGTAAGACCTGAGTCTCCGTTAGGTCCACCGATTACGAAACGTCCTGTTGGGTTGATGTATATCTTAGTATCGGCGTCAATCATAGCTGGGTCAACAATTGCATCAATAACATATTTCTTAATATCATCATGAATCTGTTCCTGAGATACTTCAGGAGCATGCTGTGATGAAACAACGATAGCATCAAGTCTTATTGGCTTTCTGTTCTCATCATATTCTACTGTTACCTGAGTCTTACCATCTGGTCTTAAGTAAGAAAGAGTGCCATCCTTACGAACCTTTGTAAGCTGCTTAGAAAGCTTCTGCGCAAGTGCAGAAGAGTAAGGCATGAATTCAGGAGTTTCGTTAGTTGCATAACCAAACATCATACCCTGGTCACCAGCCCCGCCTTCTGAATCATCAATTTCACCATCTTTAGCTTCAAGAGCTTTATCAACACCCATAGCAATATCAGCTGACTGCTTGTCTAAAGCAACCATAACTGCACAAGTGTTACCATCAAATCCCTTATCAGAGCTGTCATAACCAATATCTGTAATGGTCTTTCTTACTATAGAAGGAATATCAATGTTAGCCTTAGTTGTAATCTCACCCATTACCATAACGAAACCTGTGTTAGTAAGAGTTTCACAGGCAACTCTTGAATATGGGTCCTGCTCATAGAGAGCATCAAGTACTGCATCTGAAATCTGGTCGCAGATTTTATCTGGATGTCCTTCTGTTACTGATTCTGATGTAAATAATCTTTTTTCCATGTTATCTCCTTTTAATTTTATCGTGAATATGTCTATCCCATGTTTTCTAATCGCTGTCCGAGTTAGATTCGCATCGCTACTTGCGCTCGCAGCTCAGATGCCAGAATCGCATCGCTACTCGCGCTCGCGGCTCAGATGCCAGAACTACATTCTGGCATTGTCGCGGTGCTCCTCGAATTCAAACGCATATGTCCCAATTCATGCAAGCATGATTGTGTCATATACGTTAGAATTCTCATCGCTACTCGCGCAAAAAAAGGTCCCCGACAAGGGGACCCGATAGACTGTATCGAAATCCTCTTATTGTTCGATTAATATCGCTCAGGTTGGCACCTTCCTCAAAAGGGGTTGCCGGGCTTCATAGATCCTATGTATCTCCACCGCTCTTAATAAGGGATATAAAATATTCAATTAATATTACCGCATAAGATAGTACACAATATATTGACATTCGTCAAGAGTAAATTAAGATTTTTATATAAATTTTATAGTAGAGGTTCATTTTGACTGTTATTTAACATTACTGTTCTGTTAACTTTGTTTTATCTGGCACACGCATGCAGGTATTTTTCTTTGGTTGCCATTCCACCGCGTATATGCCGCTCCTGTTTATTGACGTCAAGTATTTTGCGGGCTTCTTTGGCAAGCTCAGGATTGATTTCCATAAGTCTGGTGGTAACATCTTTATGTGCAGTACTTTTGCTTACGTTAAATGCTTTAGCAGTCTGTCTTACAGTAGCCTTATGTTCAATTATGTAATATGCCAGTTGTATGGCACGTTCTTCTATATAGTCTCGCATGTGGGGACTCCGCAGGATTCATTTATACAATCTATGCCAGAGCAGGACATTTTATGTTAGAATGAAATAAGACAGACAACAAGGAGATTGATAATGGTCGCAGAGTATAGTGTGTGGCAGCAGGGAGTGGAAGTTAATTATGCTGCGTTATGTGAAGAGAAAAAAGATGGTTTACATATATTGAGGCTCATGGGTCAGACATCTGTGGTGTATGTTCCGCAGATGATAGATGGACAAGAGGTTAAAGTCATAGGAGAGTATTGTTTCTCTGCCAGAAATAATTGTAAGAATCGGACATCAGATAATGACTGGGAGAAGATGGAGAATCTTGCCAGAGACAGAGGAATGAATGAGCTTAGCGGAGATTATATAGAACAGGTTATATTGCCGGACAGTGTGCAGGAATTATGCAGTTATGCATTTTATAATTGCAGAAAGCTTAAATGTATAGAATTTGGGAGCAGTTTAAATGTGGTTAATAATGATGCATTTATGAATTGCATGGGACTGTCTGTGCTTGTGGTAAGAAGCAGGGTGGAAGAGCCGACCGGGGCACAGTATTTTCTGAAACAGCTTAATAAGGGAATTGAACTTAAATATATTGATGATGGAAATACATGTGGAAGTTTCTATTATTCAGAGTATACTGAAAGCTATGAAGAAATCGGACCTGCACATATATTCCACATGGATCTGCAGGGAGAAGGCTACCGGGCAAGGCAGCTTTTTGACAATGGAGTTGTAGATGCTGCCGGATACGATACAATATTTGAAGCAGCGAAGGCTCTGGAAAGTACATATACTTTGTCGAAGATGGCAGAAGGAAGACTGCAGTATCCAGTTAAACTGGCAGATAGTGCCAGAGATATGTATATGGAATTCATTAAGGATAATACTGCAAATGTGCTGGAATGGGTAGTTGCTGAACGAAGAATTGATATTATTGAATTCATGGTTGATAGTAATATACTTGATGAGAGTGGCCTTGACGTGGCACTTAAACTTGCTGGAAAATGTGACTGGACAATGGGAAGTGCAGCAATTATTGAGCTTGGCAGCAGATTCGCACCAAAGCTTAAAAAGAACAGATACGAATTCTAAAGTTGAAAGAATCGGATATGAAAGGAGATGGTGGCATGGCGCATATTCAGACAGAGAGCGAATGGGAACTTGAGATGTGTGGCAGGATAGTAGATTATCTTGCAGGGAAAATATATGTAGATATGAGATTTATGGAGCCTGTGCTTAATGTGCTTGTGCCAAGGGCTAACATGGGATTGTCCACATTTGCAACAGACGGAGTATACCTGTATATGAATACAAGACATACGATGGATGTGTTCAGAAAGAATGAGAATTTTCTGGTCAGGGTGTATCTTCATTCAGTGCTTCATTGTGTGTACAGCCACATATGGCTGTGCGACGGAAGAGATGCTAATCTGTGGAATCTTGCATGCGATATTGCTGTTGAGAGAATAATTGACAGGCTTGATAAGCCATGCGTGAAAAGGATTCTGACATGGAGAAGGCAGGATATATATAAGAAGCTGGATGATGATAAATGTGTTTCGGCAGCACAGATATATGAATATCTGCTGGATATTAATAAGGAAGAACTTAATAAATTGTGGCAGGAATTCTATACAGACGACCATACAATATGGCAGTACGATAATGACAGAAAGAATATGGTACAGCAGCCACACAAGGTGCAGCAGCAGTGGGAGCAGCGTGCCCGCCAGATGACTATGGAGAAGCAGAAAAGTGACGGCGAGAGCGGTCAGGACAGCAATTCTTTAAATGAGCTTATGAGTGTACAGAAACGCAGGCGCAGCTACAGGGATTTCCTTAAGAAATTTGCTGAGTATCATGAAGAGTTAAAGATTAATGATGATGAATTTGACCTTGGATATTATGCCTATGGATTGTCGGTTTATAAGAATATGCCGCTTATTGAGCCGCTTGAGACAAGAGAGATTGACAAGATAAGGGAATTTGTCGTTGTTGTGGATACAAGCTATTCAACGAGCGGGGAGCTTGTGAGGAGGTTTTTGCAGGAAACATTTGACATACTTATGGATGACAGGGCATTTTTCAAGGTAAGCTGCATCCACATTATACAATGCGATGATGTAATCCAGAGTGATGATGTGATTAAAGACAGGGAGCAGCTTGAAGGATTTTTCAATACATTTGAAATAAAGGGAGGCGGTAATACTGATTTCAGACCTCCGTTCAAAAATATAGACAGACTGATTGAAGAAGGTAAGATTAAAAGTCTGGGTGGAATGTTGTATTTCACAGATGGTGAAGGAACTTATCCGAAGAAAAAGCCGGGTTACAGAACCGCATTTGTATTCATGAAGGATTACGGTGAAACGAAAGTGCCTGCGTGGGCGATGAGAATAAGACTGGACAAGTCAGACAGATAGAAAGGACATGGCTATGAATATTAAAGAGGCAAAACAGGAGATTGTTAATACAGTAAAAGCATATCTTTGTAAAAATGCAGAGGGAGAATACAGGATTCCGGCGATACGTCAGCGACCTGTGCTTCTTATGGGACCTCCGGGAATCGGAAAGACTCAGATTATGGAGCAGATTGCAGAAGAATGTGGGATTGGTCTGGTTTCATATACTATTACCCACCACACAAGACAGAGTGCTGTCGGACTTCCGATGATTAAGACGGAGGAGTTTGAGGGAAAGGAATATTCTGTAACTGAATATACGATGAGTGAGATAATTGCCGGAGTGTATAAGGCCATCAGGGAGCAGGGACACAGGGAGGGAATTCTTTTTATTGATGAGATTAACTGTGTTTCCGAGACGCTGATTCCTACTATGCTGCAGTTCTTACAGTGTAAGACATTTGGCAATCAGAAAGTGCCGGAGGGCTGGATAATTGTCGCAGCCGGCAATCCGCCTGAATTCAACCGTTCAGTACGTGAGTTTGACATGGTTACATATGACCGTCTGAGGGTAATTAATATCGACGCTGACCTTGAGGTGTGGCGAGAATATGCAAGGGAGCGCGAGATTCACAATGCAATCCTTTCATATCTTGATATAAGACCACAGAATTTCTACAGAGTAGAGGCAGATGTTGACGGGCCTAAATTCGTTACGGCGCGTGGCTGGGAGGATATGAGCAGTCTTATGTATGTGTATGAGGAACTTGGAATCAGCATTAATGCAGGAGTTGTTGGTGAGTTCCTTCATAATGAAGATATCGCGGAGGATTTTGCAGCATACTATGACCTCTACAATAAGTACAGGGATGATTATGGAATTAATAATATTCTTGATGGTAATGTAGCGCCGGATATATACAGACGAATGGTAGAAGCTGATTATGATGAGAGACTAACGGTGGTTAATCTGCTGCTTGACACTCTGAATAAGCATTTTAAATATGCAGCTTCTTTAAAGGCGGATACTGACAACTGGTATAAATCTATCAAGGAAAAGATTAAGGCAGGAGAGGACGCATCCGCTATTGATAAGGAGAAAGCAGAATTTGCTGCACAGGCTGAAAGGTTGGAAAGTGTTGAGGAACAGACACTTGCAAAGTTAGAAAATGCATTTGACTTTATGGAAGGTTCTAAACAGGAGATTTCAAGGGAAGATATTGGAAAACTTGATCAGGAAATGCTTATATTTGTCACAGGACTCACAACAGGAAAGGAGTCATCATCATTCCTTCTTGTAAATCCGTGTGACAGATACAAGTCTTATAGTGCCATGTACTTAAAGGGTGGCAGAAGAAACCAGCTCCTTAAGGAAATGGAATAAAGATATGATTGAATAAATCGGACATTATATTTTTAATTTCTCTGCAAACATAAGAAGTACGCTGACTGAAAGCAGTGCACTTGAAATCCAGATTGTGTGGATTCCGAACAGCATTGAAAGGTTTCCGCCGATACCTGCGCCGATTGCAAAGAATAATATTATGCCGAAGTAATAACCAGCTTTTCTAAGAGAAGCCTTATTGCCGGTACGCACGAATACTGAAAGTGCATCTGTACCACTTCTTAAGTTACCGATGCACATGGTGCTCGCGTAAGAATAGCCATTGACTTTTCTGAATGCCTGTACCTGCATCGCACAAGAGAATGATACGATTATTGTTGCAAACATGTCCATTGAATGAGGCATGAAGCCGACTGCAATTAAGATTACAATCTCAATAAGTAATATTGCCTGCCGCCAGTGAAGTCTGGTGGCATTCTTGTATTTGCCCTGAATTCGCTCTGTAACGAATACGCCAAGACCGAATGCTAAGAATGGCAGAAGATATCTTAATCCCTGATACCATTCGCCCATCATAAAATGTGTACTCATAAGAACCACATTACCAGTCTGTGCGTTGGAGAATACTTCATTTCTAGTAAAATATGTATATGCGTCCTGAAGTCCACCGGACATGGCAAGGAATACACTGTTTATGAAGGCTTCGGACATCTGTATATCCGGCAGCTTCTTAGCGAGGGCGTTGTGAAGCTTTGATGCCATAAATAACCTCCTTGTGTTTTATAACTTTGGTTGTTATAGCACAAGGAGGAATTGTTGTAAAGGGTATATAAATATTAGATATGTTGTTATTTTCCAAGTGCTGTCTTCTGTGGCACTTCTGTTTCTTTTTCGTAGCATGCAAATGCGCTGTCAACAAGCTCTTTATCTGGCTTAGGTGTGAACAGGCTGACTACAGGAACGATAATCATTCCAGCAAACATTGCAAATGCACCGCAGTTGATAGGTGACTGGAGCCATGTTGGAAAGCTTGCCCTAAAGAAGATGTTGGCAATCATGAGTATTGAACTGAATAAAAAGCAGGCCCAGCATGATGCTTTGGAAACCTTCTTAGAGTAAAGTGAAAACATGAATGGTGCAAGGAATGAACCTGCAAGTGCGCCCCATGATATTCCCATAAGCTGTGCGATAAATGTTACTGAACTCTTGTACTGGATAAGTGCAAGTATCGCAGATATTGCAATGAATACAACAACAAGAACTCTTATGTATAATACCTGTTTCTTTTCGCTCATGTTCTTAATAAAGTTGTCTTTTAAGAAGTCAATAGTAAGTGTTGAGCTTGAAGCTATTACAAGTGATGAAAGTGTAGACATTGAAGCTGACAACACGAGAATTACAACCAATGCAATAAGCGCAGGACTTAAGTTGGAAAGCATTGTTGGAATTATTGAGTCGAATCCGTTAGCCTTCACATCTATCTGGTCAGAGAATAATCTTCCGAAACCTCCAAGGAAATAACAGCCGCCTGAAACTACAAGTGCAAATATTGTTGAGATTACAGTACCCTTCTGAATAGAAGCTTCATTATCAATTGCATAGAATTTCTGAACCATCTGAGGAAGTCCCCATGTTCCAAGTGAAGTAAGGATTACAACACATAAAAGGTTGAATGGGTCAGGTCCGAAAAATGAAGCAAATATACCTGGAGTCTCGCTTACTGACGGGTCAGACACATTTGCAAGTCCCTGTAATGCTGACATGAAACCTCCTTTAGAGTGGATTACGGCAGCGATAACAGCAACGATACCGAACAACATGATAATTCCCTGAATAAAATCGTTGATTGCAGTAGCCATGTAACCGCCGGCAATTACATAGATTGCGGTAAGTGTTGCCATGATTATGATACAGACGCTGTAATCAATGTTGAAAGCCATACCGAAAAGTCTTGAAAGTCCGTTGTAGAGCGAGGCTGTGTATGGAATCAGGAAAATGAATATGATAACGGAAGCACCTATTTTTAATGGATTGCTTCCGAATCTCTTTCCAAAATACTGTGGCATAGTTGCTGAGTCAAGATGCTGGCTCATAATTCTTGTTCTTCTGCCGAGTACGACCCATGCAAGAAGTGAGCCTATAATTGCGTTGCCAATACCAGCCCATGTTGCGGCAATTCCGTATTTCCAGCCGAACTGGCCTGCGTATCCAACGAATACAACAGCTGAGAAATAAGATGTTCCGTATGCAAATGCGGTGAGCCACGGACCAACACTTCTTCCACCGAGAACGAAACCATTAACATCAGTTGCATGCTTGCGGCAGTATAAGCCAATGCCTATGAGCACCGCAAAGTAGATAATAAGAATAACTAGTTTTAACATAAAAACCCCCATATTAATTGTATTATGCTGTGCTTCATAAGTTTAAAGTGTAACGCTTTAAATTGATAAAGTAAGCATAAATAAATTGTAACATATGGGGGAGAGATTGGCAAGGAGAAAGTAAGTGAATATATATGAATAAAATTCTTTTTTTAGCATATACTTGAAATGCCGTAACGTATATGATATAATGCAAACGGTTAAGGGAAAATAGTTCCAAATGATGTACAAAGCGAAACCCCCACGAGCTGCTACTCGTGGGGGTTTCTATTCCTTTTAGTAGAGGGTGGCTTATACCCCAGGCTGGCTACCGATTATCTCTATCCAGCCATTTGCAAATATAGTACGCTATTATACTTGCCATAATAGAGCTTATAAGGGAAAATAATTTATCCAACTTGATGTACACCCCCTTTCCCTACCAGTATAGGGGTGGTAGCAAGAATATCTTATCATATATCAATAATATAAACAAGATATATATAAAACAATAGAAAACAAAATATATTGGAAGTTTAAAAATGAATGCAAATATTATGCTACATTTGAGACGTTGCTCTTTTCTTCATCTTTCTGTATGCGATATTCATTATTATTGCAAGCACAACACCAACTGTAACATAAGATACGAAATCTGTATTGGCGTATGTCAGGTTAATGCTGGCTGTTCGTCCGAGAAGTCTGTTGCTGAGTAACATAGCAGCTTTGCTCAGAATTACATTAAATGCCATATATTCAAGTCCTGCATATATGACGAATAATACAGGAAGATAAATTCTACTTACTGACAATGGTAAAGAGAATATTATTAACGATATAAGTGATAATGCAAGCAATACAATCATCACGACATAAAATGTGCCTGATGAAATTGTCTGGTATATTCCGGCAAGACCGGCAGCACGATACTGTATGTCTGCGTATATTCCTGAAGCATAATTATTAATAGCTTTCTTAGCGGATTCAGTGTCTGCAAAAAGTGACAATGTAATATTATTGTCCGTGTTATCTGTGTAATATTTAATACTGTTATATGTGACAGATGATAAAGCTGCAAGCTCATCGTCTATATCAATGTCAATTTCATTAAATGCTTTGCCATCACGCAGCCCCTTTGTAAGTGCATCTGTATATTTTCTGGCAATACTGTCTATGGCAGATGAATTCTGGATAGTATTCTGGATATCAGAAAGCAGCTTGTTATATTGATAAACATCCATGCCAGCCTGCTCGCTTGAAGGGAGGTTGTCAATAACTGTATCCATATATCTGCCAGAGATAGCAGAAGAAAGTCCGGCATCTTTTATTATGTCAGCTGCATAAAAAGGTACATTTTTATTAATATTTAAACCAAACATTGATATTAAGAATATTATGGTTGCAACAATTAAAAGCGGCTTGTTGCTCTTCTTATAAAGCTTTGCATCATAGCGTAGTCTGTAAGCTGCATCAGGTGAATCACTGGTGAAATCTATATTGTTTACAGACAGGAAATCTTTCATGTTCTGTAATTTTTCCCCATCAGCCTTTACACATCTTATCAACATACTGTCTGTTCTTTCGAAGAAATAAAGACTCCCGATAGAAACACATTTTTTAATGCTGGATGGCGATAGAAAAAGTCTGCCATCGACATATATTCCATCATTGGTAATTGTGGTTTTCCTGTTCTTCTTTGTCTGTGAATTAAAGAAAGCCTTGGCTTTTCTTTCTTTGAAACTACTGGTACGGTTGGCATACAAGATGTTTATATAGGACTGGCAGTCCTCAAGCGTCCATTCAGATGTATTATTATGTTCAGTACTCATGTAAGAAACCTCCTTTAATAATTCATAGGGGTAATTATAGTGTTTGCGAAGGTATTTTACAATATAAAAAACAGCCACCAGAAACTAAACTTTCCAGTGACTGTTATGAGAGAATAAGGAGGGAAAATGTGAATTATCTTTATCTTCTGCCGCCGCCAAAGCCGCCAGTTCTTGAAACTCCCATTGTTCCTGATTCCTGAGTCCAGTTTGCAATAGATTCAGAACCTCTGTAGAGTGTGTAGCTTGTGCCGGTTGTAAGAGTGTCAGAGCATATCCAGCCGTTGCTGAATGTACCGTCAACAGTGAAGCTTATAACTTCATTGCCAGAAGCGTCTTTAAGAGAGTAACTTCCAGAACTGAAGGATACTGAACTTAATACATAAGCATTAACAGAGTTTACAGGTGTTTCGCAGACACCGCCGAGGGCAACGATTGTTCCGCCAGTTACGGTTACAGTGCCGTCAACATCGACAGAACCTGATACATTTCCTGAAGAACTGCCGCCTTTAACTAATACAAATCCACCAGTCTGTACATAGTTTCCGTTAGAGTCAATACCATCAGTATCACCAGATGCTGTTGTAACATCTATATATCCGCCTGCTACATTGATGATAGGAGTTGTCTTGCCATCACCTGTGCAGGCATTGATACCGTCATCTGTAGCGTATACATATATCTTGCCGCCATTTAAGTTGATAGTCATAGCCTCAAGACCTTCATATGAAGTTACTACATTAATGTAACCGTCATTGACATCAAGCTGCTTGTCAGCGTGCATGCCGTCATCACATGAAGAAATTGTAATTGTACCACCGTTGATAACAATAGTTCCTTTGCCGTCCTCTCCGGTTTCAAGCACACCTGAATCAGAATTGGCGTGGATACCGTCATCTGTTGAACTTATGTTAATGGTAAAGCCTGAAATAGTTATTTCGCTGTCAGCCTTAATACCCTTAGTTGAGTAAGACTGTTTAGAAGAATTGCCGGACTGGTTATTGCCGCCAGGCATTCCAGAACCATTATTGCCGCCAAAGCCGCCACCGGAGCTGCCGTTCATGTCAGGGGCGTTACCACCATTCTGACCGCCCATGTCACCCATGTTGCCGCCGCCGAAGCCGCCTGGTGCATTGTTTATAATGTCAGAGGTTGTAACATAAGAAACAGTGTTGGCAGAAGCAGTTCTATTAGTAGAGCTGTCCTGACCGGAAGATGTACCTGAAGAACTGCCAGATGTCGTAACTTCTTCACTGTATTCAGAATAAGTATCTGTATAAATGTTTAAGTTACCGTCACCTGATATATCCACACCGTAAGCTGCATCTATACCGTCACATGCTGCATAAACATCAATGTTGCCTCCAGTGATTGTAACGATTCCCTTCTGGTTTCCTTTGTTAGAAAGGCTGCTGTTAAAAGTTTTGATGCCATCGCCCTTAGTAGAGATAGCAATTATGTCTCCTGATTCAATATCAACGGCGTCGTTGCCTTTGATGGCATTGTTTACAGCAGTAACTTTAACAATCACATTTTTAATAGAAAGGTCGTCCTTGCTCTGGATACCATTATTGTAATTGCCTGTTACAACTAAAGCTCCTTTGCCGACAAGCTTTAAGTCGCATGTTGCATAGATTGCTGCGTTACCGGCGTCATCAGAAGAATCATCAGTTGCTTCTGCACGATTGTCAATTACTTCGTTAAATGAGTTTTCTTCTGATTTAATCTTGACTTCAGAAGCATTCTTTACATATATAGGAGAACCGCTTGAGCATGTGATAGATGTTCCGTTTAATATGATAGTAACTTCGTCCTCATCACCTGCGTCAACGATAAGCTGTCCTTCTGATAAAAGACCTGTTACTGTGTATTCACCAGCCTTAGTGATTGTGTATACAGAACCTGACTGTGTAATTCCGTCTGATGTATCAGATGTTATAGTGAAATCACCAGTAATGGCAACTCTGTAATTCTCAGCATCATCTGCATGTGTTACATCGGTGTCGTCTTTAGTAATGCTTGAAGTGATGGTAGTCTGGCTGCCTGATGCAGTAGTTGTTGTAGTAGTAGTTGAATTACGGGCACATCCTGCAGTCATAAGACACATTGTAAGAATAACTGCAGCTACGCAATTCCTTTTAATTTTATTTAATTTAATCATAGTCATCTCTCCATTTCTTTAGTGTTCGTTGTTATTTGATTGTCTATAGTTTATTGGAGAAATTTGACTAAAATATGGTATGAGTGCGAACATTTTGTGTCCTGATTAATCGTGTGGAATATCGTTGAATCTTCCATCAAGCTCTTCCGTCTTTACCACATTTATAAATGCGTGATTGTCAATTGAGCGAATCAATGTGATAAGCTCACGTTTCGCTTCGGAGTTGATTACTGAATATATGAGCGTGCGCTCTTTTTCCTCGTAACAGCCGATTCCTTTGAAAAGTGTGGCATCATGGTTGGTTGTATTCTTGATGGCGTGGTATATTTCATCGGATTTTTCCGAGATGATGAAAAGCGTCATCTTCTGGTAACGTTTGTACATGAACTGGATTACCTGTGTGCTGCAGAACTGGTAAATTATAGAGTAGAGCGCGATTGACCAGCCGAACAGTCCACCTGCGATAAGCAGAATTACGACATTGCCAAGAAGAATATAGTTCCATGCGTCTATTCCCTTAACATGAGAGAAGTAGATACTTATAAAATCAGTACCGCCAGTGGTAGTGCCGACATTGAGGCACAGACTGATTGCAAATCCGTTGATAATTCCGCCGAACACGCTTATAAGCAGGATATCTTCTGTAAAAATGTATGGCGGAAGAATATCAACAAGCACACTGGAAAGTATAATTACCACGATTGAGTAGATAGTGAATTTCTTGCCAATGTAGCGGTAGGCAATGTAGGCAGGGAATATGTTCAGTGCCACATTGAATATTGTAAATGGGATGCTGATGTTAAAGAAGCGCAGTCCGATTGCCTGAAACAACAGGGAAACACCTGAAAATCCACCGGGCAGCAGATCTGCAACCTTGGCAAAGCATCTTAAGTTCCATGCGTACAGCACAGAAGCTACTATAACTATTATGAATCTGAATATCTGATAAAACTTAGGATATTTAACTTCTAAAGATTTGAACATATATAAGCCTCCATATTATGTGTTGAATATCATGTTAAATATAATAAGCAATTAATAATTATTTGTGCGAGTTGTCGTAGGCAGCCTGAATGTCAGCAGGGAGCTTATCCGGAAGCATGGCATGTATTCCATCCTCGTTGCCATCCTTGATTGCCTGTTCGTAGTAGAAACATTTGAATGTAAGCATATCAAGTGTTTCCTGCATCTTCTCCATCTCTTTCTCGACAGCAGCCTTCTGTCTTTCAAATAGCTGTTTTCTGAGTTCATAAGTCTTGCTGCCTTCCTGACACCATTCCATAAACTGCTTGATGTCTCGGATTTCAAGACCTGATTTCTTGAGACATTCAATCAGCTTAAGAGATGCTATTTCTTTGTCTGAAAACTGTCTGATTCCTGAAGCACGCTGAATTGCTGGGAATAATCCTTCTTTATCGTAATATCTTAATGTTGAAACCGGAAGATTAAACATTTCTGAAACCTGTCCTATTGTGTACATAATGCACCTGCTTTCTGTAAGTTATGCTTACCTGATATTAGTTTTTTACAAATGTGTAGATATAATTCACTAAATGACCAGTAAATTAATATCAACCTAAAGTTAACTTTAACTTATTACAATTAAATAGTAGCACAGAAAGCATATTAATTCAATTTAAACTTGATTTAAAGTTAGTCAGGTATTATTCAGCTTAAATATGAATATTGTGAAATGATATTGGACAGAAGGCAGGTATTTTATGGAGGATAAATGTATGAAATGGAGACAGGAAAAAGACATGCCGGTATTTATGTATATTTTTCTTAATAAGATAGAAGATACCGAAGATATTATATGGTCAGAGAAAGAAAAAAATGAGGCGTATAAGGAGTTTAAGAAGCTGTTAGAACTGGCAGGGGATGATGCATCAGATGTAATTAAAAAATGTCTCAAAATAATTAAAGAAACAAGACATGTTGTGGAGTATGAGCTTTGGAACAAGATAGTGTATTTCATGACTGATTATATTAATGGGGAGATTGTGTGGGGATAAATTGCTTGCGGGCAGAGTAGTTTCTACTTATAATTAATGCAACACATTGGTTATAAGAGGAAATGTATGGGAAATCATTACGATAAGGATAAGAAATTGTTCAAAATAGGCGAGGTTGCAAGAATTTTCAATATCAGCATGGGGACGCTCAGGCATTATGAGAAGGCTGGACTTCTAAAGCCGGAATATGTTGATGAAGCAAGCGGTTACAGGTATTACAGTGACAGGCAGTTTGAGGTGCTTAATACGATAAGGTACTTGAGGGTGCTTGACATGTCACTTGAGGAGATTGCTGATTTCTTAAAGGACAGGGATATTGATGTTATTGAGGAAAAGCTGGAAAATCAGAAGGCGCTTATAGCACAGAAACAGCATGAACTTGAACTTGTGTCAAGAAAGATTGACCACAGGCTTGAGCAGATAAGAGATGCTGTACAGTCGGAGCTGGATGTCATCAGGGAATGTACAATACCGGCAAGCCGTATTGTGTGGATGCGCGATTCGTTAAAATTAAGCACATATCTTGATCTTGAGGAGCAGATAAGAATACTTCAGAAGAACCAGTCACAGCCGTTGGTATTCATGGGAAAGGTCGGAGTCGGAATATCACAGGAGACACTTCTTGCAGGGCAGTATGGCAATTACGAACTTGTGTATATTATTCTTGATGAAGAAGACGAGTACAAGGGAGAAACAGAGTATATAGAAGAACTTCCATGCGTAAGTGTGCGTTTTAACGGAAGCCACAAAGAAGCCCCTGCATATTACAAGGCACTTGCCAGATATATAAAAGAAAATGGCATGGAAATCGCAGGATTTTCAAGAGAAGTCACGCTTATAGATAATGGAATAACCAATGATGAGAGCAAATTTGTAACGCAGATAAGTATTCCGGTAAAGAAAATAAAATAGAGGTTGACCTTACAATAATTGTAAGGTTTAATATATTGGCAGCTGCTTTGAGGGTAGCTGCTAATTTTATTTTTGAATTGAGCATATGTGAGGTGGTGTCTGGCTGTATGTGTACCTATGTGGACTCTCAGGTTTTCTTCGCCTAGTGGGAGTAAATGCCATCATCTGTAATGTCTATTACTGCGAGCGAAAGCAAACGCGCTCCGCTTGAACGAGCTTTCACTCACAGACTTTATGCATATAATGGCATTAACTCCCACACGGCTCTGAAAAATTCGAGTCCGCACAGGTACACATACAGCCAGACACCAATTCACACAGTGCAAATAGACAAAACAGCAAATTTTAATTATATAAAATAGGAGAGAAACAAATGGAAAAGAACCTTACAACAGGAAGTGTATTTAAGACGATTGTATATTTTGCCTTGCCGTATCTGCTGTCGTATTTCTTGCAGACCTTATACGGAATGGCCGATTTATTCATAACGGGTCAGTTCTGCGGCGTTGATTCTATAACGGCGGTGTCTAACGGAAGTCAGGTAATGCATATGCTGACGGTAATTATTGTTGGACTTGCAATGGGAACAACAGTAGTTATCGGTCGCGCAATTGGTGCTGACAATAAAGAAAATGCAGGTGTTGCAATCGGCAATACAATAACTCTTTTTATGGGATTATCAGTTGTACTTACAGTTGTTCTTCTGGCACTTGTAAAACCGATTGTCAGTATAATTGCGATTCCTGAGGAGGCTGTCAGCGGAACAGTTGCTTACCTTATAATATGCTTTATAGGAATACCATTTATAACTGCTTACAATATTATAAGTTCAATATTCAGGGGAATGGGTGATTCTAAGAGTCCGATGTATTTCATCGCAGTTGCTTGTGTCGCAAATATTGCGCTTGATTATCTGTTTATCGGTGTATGTGGTTTAGGACCGATAGGAGCAGCACTTGGTACAACACTTTCACAGGCACTTAGCGTAATAGTTTCGTTAATAGCCATCAAAATGAAAAAGACGGGAATACATTTGTCTGCAAATGCTTTAAGACCACAGCGTGGCGTAATGGGCGAGATATTAAAGGTCGGAATTCCGGTTGCAATACAGGACGGCTGTATTCAGGTTGCGTTCATTATAATAACAATGATTGCCAACCACAGGGGACTTGATACATCGGCAGCAGTCGGTATTGTTGAAAAGATGATAAGTGCAATATTCATAATTCCATCATCTATGCTTGCGACAGTTTCAGCACTTTCAGCCCAGAATATAGGCGCAGGCAAGCATGACCGCGCGGCTCTGACATTGAAATATGCAACATTTATAACATGCACATATGGAATTGTGGTTGCAATAGTGATGCAGTTTATCGCTGGCGGGCTTATTGGTCTGTTTACTTCTGATTCAAATGTAGTTTTACTTGGAACACAGTATATGAGAAGCTACATAATTGATACAATGTTTGCAGGTGTGCATTTTTGCTTCAGCGGATATTTTGCAGCGTATGGCAAGTCGTATATTGGATTCGTACATAATATAATTTCGATTACATTTGTGAGAGTTCCTGGTTCTTATCTTGCTTCAAAGCTGTTCCCGGCAACGCTGTTTCCAATGGGACTTGCCGCACCGGCAGGCTCGGTGTTATCAGTTGTGATATGCGTAGCAGCATTCGTGTATCTTAAGAGGAGAGGGAAGCTGGGGTAAGTGAAAAGTTGTCTAATAATTTTGTAATATTTGAAAAGAAAAAGGATATACTTGTAATGTCTGATGGCGTGTGATACAATGTCATTGGATATAAGTAGTGTATTCAAGCAATCTACGAAAACCCCACGAGTTCGGGCTCGTGGGGTTTTCTATGCCGTTGTGGAAGGGTGGCTTAGACCCCAGGCTGGCTACCGTCTGTTATCTCTGTCCAGCTATTTGCAGATATATACAAACAATACAAATAATAATCATTGCTATGATTTATGATTTTATAACCAACATGTATTTTACAGGAATGACACATGGGGGTATGATACATTTATCAAGGGCAAAGGAGCTGGAAATCTTTAGGGGATTCTGGCTCTTTTTTGCATTAGCATGTAATTGAAGGAGGAAATATATATGGAATACGAGATTTCTAATCGTTTATCAGGTGTACATGGTTCAATGATAAGAGAACTTTTCAAGTTAGGAGCAAGCAAGGATATTATATCTTTTGGCGGTGGCAATCCATCAGCAGAGACATTTCCATGCAAGGAGATAGAAGAGATAGCGGCAAAGGGACTCAGTGAGAATCCGGTTTCTTTATTACAGTATGGACTGAGCGAAGGTTATACACCGCTGCGTGATACTATGAAGAAATATCTTGAGAAGAAGGAAGGCTTTGATTTCGAGAATAACGAGCTTTTCATAGTCTCAGGTGGTCAGCAGTGTGCAGACCTTACAACTAAGGCGCTTGTTAATGAAGGAGACGTTGTGCTTACTGAAGAACCGGCATTTGTAGGCTGTCTTAACACATTCCGTTCTTACGGTGCGAAGCTTGTAGGAATCCCAATGGAGCAGGACGGAATGAATATCAGTGCGCTTGAGGAGGCTTTAAAGGCTAATCCTAATGCAAAGCTTTTATACACAATTCCATCTTTCCAGAATCCTACAGGAATCACAACTTCGCTTGAGAAGAGAAAGAAAGTGTATGAGCTCTGCTGCAAATACGATATTGCAATATTAGAGGACAATCCTTACGGCGAATTAAGATTTGCAGGTGAAAATGTGCCAACTATCAAATCAATGGATACAGAGGGCAGGGTTATATATGCAGGAAGTTTCTCAAAGGTAATGGCGCCTGCATTCCGTCTTGGTTTTCTTGTGTTCAACAAGTCGCTCACAGGACCACTTACAGTTGCAAAGCAGTGCACAGATGTACATTCAACTGTACTTTTCCAGTACATTTGTAATGAATATATTAATAACTATGATTTCGACAAGCATCTTGAGGATTCAAGAAAGGTGTATGAGCACAAATGTAATCTCATGATGGAGTGTATGAAGAAGGAATTCCATCCTTCAGTAACTTTCGGTCACCCTGAGGGCGGACTTTTCGTAATGGCATTCCTGCCAGAGGGAATGGATTCTGCGCCATTTGTAAGGGAGGCCATTAACAGAGGTGTTCTTTCAGTTCCGGGAGCAGCGTTCTTAGCAGATGAGAACCAGAAGTCTAATGGATTCAGACTTAATTATTCGACACCTTCTGATGAGCAGATTGTCAAGGGAATCGAGATTCTTGGAAAACTTACATACGAGTGGATTAAGTAGGAGGAGTGAGAGTTATGAAGATAGCAGCATTCAGCGTTTGTCCAGATGAAAAACAGTATTTTGATACATTTGCAAATGTATACAAAGTAGAAATACAGATTAATAGAAGCGGATTTACAGCAGATGATATTGAAAGTGTCAAAGGCTGTGAGGCTATGTCGGTGTGCGATG
This sequence comes from Eubacteriales bacterium, assembly GCA_030537195.1. Taxonomy (GTDB): domain Bacteria; phylum Bacillota; class Clostridia; order Lachnospirales; family Lachnospiraceae; genus Lachnospira. The sequence goes on from JAUNOK010000015.1 coordinate 40,659, forward strand.
GCATGTGTGATTTGTCAGCACCTGTTCTTGAAAAGCTTGTAGCAGAAGGTGTAAAGTACATCGGTTTTAGGACAATCGGATACAACAGTATTGACCTTGAGGCAGCAAAGAGTCTTGGAATCCGTGTTGCACACAGCGGATATTCGCCATATTCAGTTGCCAATTATACAGTAATGCTCATGCTTATGTGCATCCGCAAGGCTTTGTATGTAATGATGCGTTCACATACAGCAGACTATTCACTTGGACCAATATGCGGCCACGAAATGCAGAATATGACTGTAGGTATCATCGGAACAGGCAGAATCGGAAAGGCTGTAATTAAGAATCTTTCAGGATTTGGCTGTAAGATTATTGCATATGACCCATATCCTGCAAAGGGACTTGATAATGTTGAATATGTAAGTCTCGATGAACTGTATGCCAAGTCAGATATTATCTCACTTCATACATTCTTAAGTGATGAGACATATCATATGATTAATAAGGATTCAATCGCGAAGATGAAGGACGGCGTTATTCTTATAAATGCAGCAAGAGGTGCGCTTGTTGATACTAAGGATCTGATTGCTGCAATTGAGAGCGGCAAGATTGGTTCGGTTGGAACTGACTGCTGCGAGGGTGAGGATGAATTTATCCGTACAGACCGTAAGTATGATGACCTTGTTGTTAATCACGATTACATCATACTTAAGTCTTTCCAGAATACTATTGTCACACCTCATGTTGCATTCTTCACAGACCAGGCAGTGTCTGATATGGTCGAGTCCTCAATTAAGAGTGTTGTGCAGTTTGCAGCAGGTGAAGACACACCATTAGAGGTGCATTAAATATAAATACACAGGTGCATTAATTATTGAATTTCTTGAAATATTCTTCAAGCTGGTGCTCGAAGATACGCTGGTTTTCTGAACGGAATGAGCCAAGTGGCTGATAATAAATGCTTCTGAAATGTGGACAGTCATCTATATGCAGCAGGCTTATGTTTTCAGGAAGGCTGCTGCTTGTCCATGTTACAGAGGCAACAAATGATACTCCAAGACCGAGGCTTATGAGCTTGCCCTGCAATATGTAATCATTGCATGAGTAGGCTATCTGCGGGGTTTTCTTACATTTGCTGAATATTGAATTGAATACTCCGGTATAAGAAGGTGAATCCGCAAGGTCAATGAATTTCTCGTCCATCATCTGTTCTACTGATATATGTCCTGTATGGGCAAGCGGATGGGATGAGGCCACGGCAAGGCAGATTTCTTCTGTCATAAGAAGATGTGCGTTGTCTGGAATATCGTAAGCTGATGAGACAGAGTCTATCAGCAGGTCACACCCTTTTGGCTCAGAAGATATCGAAAAGCTGACATGAGGGTGTTCATGGATAAAATCTTTAAGTACATTGCTGACAAGAACAGCACTTGAGCGGAGGCAGAGCCTTATTTCTCCGGCATCGCCAAGACTTTCACTGACGGCGCGCGAAGCGTCTTCTGAAAGAGCAAGTATCCGGTCTGCATATTCAAGCAGGATTTCGCCCTGACGGGTACATTCAAGTCCTTTTTTGTTACGGATAAAAAGCTGTGCGCCAAATTCTTCTTCAAGCTTGTGGATTGTTTTGCTTAATGCCGGCTGTGCTATGCACAGTTCGCTGGCAGCACGTGTCATATTCTTGTGTCTGGCGGCAGCCTGAAACTGCCTGAGCTGGTATAATTCCATGTTTGCACCTCTCTTGTGTATATTTTATAAAGTAGAAATTCTACAAATATTTGAAAAATAACATAGTATAGAAATCAGGATATTTACGATTATGATAACACAAATATTACTAACGCAGACATTTATAATGTTTATTCTTATGATTCTGGGGCTGATTCTGTCTAAAACAGGTCTGCTTACAGAACATGGCAGCAAGGATATAGCCAATATTCTGCTGTATGCGGTTATTCCGTGTGTAATTATAAGAAGCTACATAACAGATTTCACGATGGAGAAGCTGTATGGACTTCTTATGTCGGCGGTACTGGCTGTAGCTGCATTTGCAGTGGCAATAGCTGTGTCATATATAATATACGGCATGCGAAAGCCAATTGACAACTTCGGAACTGCATTCTGCAACGCAGGTTTTATCGGAATTCCGCTTGTAACCGCAGTATTTGGAAATGAAGCTGCATTCTATGTTGCGTCATTTGCGAGCATACTTAATCTGCTGCAGTGGACATACGGTATTGTGATAATAACCCGCCGGAAGGATATGATAAATATTAAAAAGGTGTTCGTCAATCCTGTTACGATATCGCTCGCGATTGGACTGTTTCTTTTTGCCACAGGAATTAAGCTGCCACAAGTTATTAACAGCACAATGGCAGGAGTTGCCGCACTTAATACACCGGCGGCTATGATTGTATTAGGATATTATCTGTCATGCGTCAGAATCCGTGACTTACTGCTTAATCCATCATTGTATCTGGCGTCTTTAGTGAGACTAATTATAATTCCACTGCTTACACTGCTTGTACTCTATATTATACCGGCAGGACACGGTCAGATTGGAATGATTACACTTATTGCGGCTGCAACACCAGTCGGAACAAGTACGGCAATATTTGCACAGAAATTCGGTCAGGACTATGAGCGGGCAGTATGTATGGTCTGCCTGTCGACACTGTTTTCAATTATTACGATGCCGGTTGTCATGTATCTGGCACAAATGTGGATTATGTAGTTTAACTATTCTTTTTGATTATGGTTTTATAACCAACATGTATTTTACAGGAATGACACAATGGTATATTATACAGACATCAAAGGCAAAGGAGCCATGACCCGGAAGGGTTAATGGCTTCTTTGCCTTTTTTGCGTATAAGATATCTTGCAAGAAAATGTATAGCAAATGTGGCTATTCACAATATGAGGAAGAAAGGAACTAAAGCTATGGGAAATAACGGAATTGAGTTGGAAAGAGATGGCTTTAAGAGCCGTACAGGTTTTATTCTTGCCTGTATCGGTTCGGCAGTAGGAATGGGAAACATATGGCGTTTTCCATATATGGTATCTGCATGGGGTGGTATGACATTTTTAATACCTTATGTGTTATTTGTAATATTGATAGGTTCAACAGGTGTTATCGAGGAGATGGCGCTTGGACGCGCAACTAAGGGCGGACCTATTAAAGCATTTGGCGACTGTATGCAGATGCGTACAGGAAAGAGAAAAGCAGGCGAGGCAATTGGTATTATTCCAGTGCTTGGCTCACTTGCTCTGGCTATGGGTTACACTGTAGTTGTCGGCTGGATATTCAAATATACTTTCCTTGCATTTTCTGGAAAGCTTTCAGGAATGGGACAGGATATGTCAGCTATTGGCGGTATGTTTGGAAGTACAGCAAGTGCATTTGGCAATAATATGTGGCTTGTGATTGCGATGGTTGTAACTGCTGTTATTATGGCACTTGGTATTGCAGGCGGAATTGAGAAAGCCAACAAGGTTATGATGCCTCTGCTTTTTGTTATGTTTGTAGGACTTGGAATATACATTTTCACTCTTCCAGGTTCAAGTGCAGGTTACAAATACATCTTTACTCTTAATCCTAAGGGACTTCTTGATATAAAGCTTTGGATATATGCATTTGGTCAGGCATTCTTCACACTGTCTATCGCAGGTAACGGAACTGTAATCTATGGTTCATATCTTAGTGATAAGGAAAATGTTGTTACATCTGCAAGAAATGTTGCTGTATTTGATACTATTGCTGCTCTGTTAGCTGCATTTGTTATTATTCCGGGTATGGCAGCAGGCGGTGCTGAGTTATCTTCAGGCGGCCCGGGACTTATGTTCATCTACCTTGTAAATGTATTCAATGGCATGCCGGGTGGCAAGATTGTCGGAATTGTATTCTATGTATGTGTACTGTTTGCAGGCATGAGCTCACTTGTTAATCTGTATGAAGCACCAGTTGCAACTATTCAGGAGAAGTTTAAGCTTAACCGTGTAGCATCTGTTGGAATTATTGCAGTATTAGGATGTGTTGTGGCACTTGTAATCCAGGGTATTGTATCAGGCTGGATGGATGCGGTATCTATCTATATCTGCCCACTTGGAGCAATGCTTGCAGCTATTATGTTCTTCTGGGTTGCAGGAAAGAAGTTTGCTGTTGATGCAGTTAATACAGGCGCCGATAAGCCTGTTGGAAAGTGGTTTGTTCCACTTGGTAAATATGTTCTTGTCCCACTTTCACTTGTTGCACTTATCGCAGGTGCTTTGCTTGGTGGAATTGGTTGATGGAGGATTGACTGGCGGATTGCTTTGCAATCCGCCTTTTTTGCGTGGTGGGGCGAGACAATACATTTTTACAAAAAATTTATATAAAATTCTCGCAAACCCCTTGACCTAAAGCTAACTTTAAGTCGTATTATACAAGTATCAAATAACTTACATTTTTATGAAAGAAGAGGTGTTATTATCATGAAATTTATGGATAAGGACGATTTTGAGAAGCAGAATGTTTTCGGAACAGGTCAGGCAAATACTGCATATGCACAGTATTTTATTGGTGATTCTTTCCTGAATCCGCTCACAGATCCTAAGTGTGGACTTTTTCTTGCAAATGTGACTTTTGAACCGGGATGTCGTAACAACTGGCATATTCATCATGCTACAAAGGGCGGCGGCCAGATGCTTATATGTACTGCAGGAGAAGGCTGGTATCAGGAAGAGGGCAAAGAGCCTGTAAGTCTTGTGCCAGGAACTGTAATCGCAATTCCACCAGAAGTTAAGCACTGGCATGGAGCTAAGAAAGACAGCTGGTTTTCACATATTGCCGCAGAGATTCCGGGCGAGAATTGCAGCAATGAGTGGTGCGAGCCTGTTACTGACGAAGAATATAACAAATTAGGCTAGGAGGATGTGAATAATGGCTAAGATTGTACAGACAGCAGGAAGAAATGCGTTGGGAGAATTCGCGCCGGAGTTCGCACATTTTAACGATGATGTGCTTTTCGGAGAGAACTGGAACAACGAGGACATTGATTTAAAAACAAGATGCATAATAACAGTAGTTGCACTGATGTCGTCAGGAGTAACTGATTCATCACTTAAGTTCCATCTTGAAAATGCTAAGAAGAACGGAGTAACAGCAAAGGAAATCGCAGCAGTTATTACTCATGTTGCATTTTATGCAGGCTGGCCAAAGGCATGGGCTGTATTCAACATGGCTAAGGAAGTATGGAAAGAAGATTAATTGAAAGGTTAGGTAAGAACTGATGGGTGTTTTGAGCGAAAATTATACATTAAGTAACGGCGTAAAGATTCCAAAGCTTGGTCTTGGAACATGGTTTATCGATGATGCGGATGCAGCAGATGCAGTTAAGGCGGCTGTTGCAGCTGGCTACCGTCATATTGATACAGCACAGGCTTATGGCAATGAAGTGATATGCTGTGAACTGTAGATGTCAGATATCCTCGCAAATGTTGTTAACTTAGCGGGTTTCTACATCTGCTAATACACAACATAGGCGGCTGGCTCATTTGTGGTGAATGAAAGTGCAGATGTTGTAGAAAAGAAGGTGATGATTTTTTCTTACCTGTATATCATAACACAAAGGAGGCGATTGCGTATGGAATTAACATATCATTGGAAAGGTGACTATCTGATACCAGATGTTTCATTAGATGATGGCAGTAGTTATAATATTGGTAAATATGGCAGAATGCGTCAGAAATATTTATGTGAAAATTACCCATCAGAATATCTCCACCTGGTTATTACTGAAAAATTATGGAAACAACTTGAAGAACTAGATGAAGAATGTCATGAAATGTTGGACCGGCTTATGGAACAGATGGCGAAGAGGGAAGGATTAACTGAGCATATGAAATCTACAGACCAGCTTGGATGGATACGGAAAATGAATAGCATTCAGAGCTGGGCAGAAGAAATTGTGATTCATAAGTTGATATATACAAATTAAAAATACAGCAGGAGGTCTATATATACAGATTTCCTGCTGTTGTATTATATGGGTGTTTGGATATTACTTAAAAAAAGAGAACATATTAGTCTTTCAACTCTCGTTCTATCTCTTCAATAGTAGGCATTGAACTTTTATAGTCATCAGGAATCAGATTATTAAGTTCATATTCGGAAATTCCAACAGGAACATTCACTGCACTGGTAGCATATTGGGCCAGAACATTATCTTTTGTTTTGCATATAAGTAAGCCAATTGTAGGATTATCGTTATCTGTTCGCAGTATTCCGTCTGTTGCTGCAATGTAAGTTCCTAATTGCCCCATATCTCCGGGATCAAATGCCCTTGTCTTGATTTCAATTACAACATAACAATGTTTTTGTATGTTGTAGAACAGCATATCGATAAATTGTTCAGTATCTCCGACAACAAGCCGGTATTCTCTACCGACAAAAGCAAATCCACGTCCTAATTCAAGAAGGAATTTCTGGATATTATCCATGAGTGCATCTTTCAATTCTTTTTCATCATACCCTTCTCTGAGAGTAAGAAAATCAAAATTATATGGGTCTTTTGTGATTTCTCTGGCAAGATCGCTGCCAATATCAGGAAGCAGCTTTTCAAAATTTGTAATGGCTTTACCTTCTCTTTCATACAAGTTTGTATCGAGAAAATTTAAAAGGACGGTTCTTGACCAGTTGTTTTCATATGTCTTTTTAACAAAAAACAAAGCCTTATCCAAATTACCCTTACATTTATTAATTATCTGAATATGATGTCCCCACGGAATCATAAAAATACAATCATCAACAGCTTGTTGACATATTCGTGTGTCTGAATCGTCAACAAGTTGTTGACGATTTGAATTGCTGTATAAATCGTAAAAATATTTCATATATTTTAAATTAGTTACAGAAAATGATTTTACATCAGGTAGTGCATCCTGCAAATCAAGACTAAGATTTTTGAAAAAAGATTTTCCGTATTTGGTTTCATTGTAATTCTCTGATATATCATGCCCAATAGACCAGTAAAATAACAGCATTTCCCTATTAACTTTTGTTGCAGCTTTTATCTGGCTGTTGCGGAATCTTAAAGAAACTTCTTTAATCCACTTTGAATATTCTGTATTAGTTTTAATGATTTCACTCATTGCGTGCAAACCTCCTGAACATTATAAAAAACGATTTTATTCATCAGTATTATTCTTTTTTGCTCTTGTCTTATACACATTATATTGATTTTTACATTTCGGAGAGCAGAACTCATTTCCCTTGCGGCTTGCGATAAATGCTTTACCACAGTGCTTACACAATCTCATTTCACAGCTTTCATCTGTCAGCATAAAAGAAAAGCACATCTGTATCATAATAAGCAGCGAATGGAAATCCCATACTATAACAGGTGAAGCTTTTTCCAATGCTATATGATATGTCGGAGATATACCGCCAAATGCCGATATTCCCTGCCGATACAGGTCTTTTGTCTGTTCGTCTATCGAATCATAGTCATGGTAATAGAGAAAACTTGTCATATAAGTAAAAGCCCAGTCAGTAAATTCCTTTATGAGCCAGTCATATCGTTCAGCATATTCCCTTTGAAAACTCATGGATATAGCCTGAGGACTGTTACTCATTGCCATCACAACAGCAATTTCATCTTTATCTGTAACAGACCATCCGGATTCAGTACCTTTCTTGTGAAAATCAAGCTTTTCAAAAGGGTAGAAGTAAGTAAGATAATCCTCTGTTGAAAGAGCTTCTTCTTTGATAAAGTGGTTTTTAGGAAGATATACGGATTCATATGTAACAAACTGTGCCGTTGTCGGCAGTGCTGTCATAAAACCAAGGAATCCATAAGCAGATACAAAATCAAGAACCATCTGTTGCAATATATCATCATCTGCTTTATGCATAGCCATAAGACCAATATTAACCGCATCAAGGACAAGTGTATTGGCATCCTGCATTGGGCGGTACATCTGAGGTTTTGCATTTCCTGAAACTACTATATATAAAGTGCCATCATCAGCAGTACGATATTCATAGCTGCTATATTTTACCCAAGGGGCACTTGTGTGTTCAAACAGATTCTTCATTCTCTATTCCTCCAATCTGTTCATTACTTAGTGAATGTAATCTTATATATATTTTATCCGATTACAAAAATATGGTCAAGCATAACTTAACATGATGATGATTTATGGCTTCAAGTTCATATCTGATTTCCTGCGTACACCATTTTCAAGAAAATATTTTTCATCAGGTGTAAGAGACTGCTCATCATGTTCTTTTCTGTATTCTAATGCCTTTGTCAATTCTTTTCTTATCTTTTTGAGTGCAGTTTCTCTGACGCCACGCACATTCCGGTCTGTTTTATTGTTTAACGCTGCATATTGTACAGTTGAGTATGCATGAACAAACAGATAGAACATAAGCTGTTTGTGGGCAGCTTTGAGTGCCTTTAAAATACCTGATATATCGGATGTGGTCACTAATTCATGCAAATTAACAGGCTGATCATAAATGTAATCTATGAAATCACCAGCTAGCAAAAGATTTTGAAGTACCGTATCATATGAGGAATTTGCAGGAAGATAATATTCAGATGCACCCCATTCAAGAGGAATTTCAGAACGACCTATCTCATGTGCACGCTCTTTTCGTTCCCTGTTGGAATCCAGTTTATTCCACCATGAAATTACATTACGGAAATCTGCTTCGGTTCTTGCGCTTTCTTCCAAACGGCTGATTGCAAGGGCACGGGCTTCCCGGTGCAGCATTTCGCCATTATATTCAGGTATTAGATTTTGTTCTTTAAATGCTGCAAGCTCAGCGTATTTGGGCAAAGTAGTCAGTCCTTTCATAAAATAAAAAAATTTAAAAACACTTCCGTTTTACAGTCATATTTCTCCTATTTGTGAAGAAAGTAATTTGATTTGCTTTAAAAACAATTACAAAAAGGAGGGCGTGACTATGAGATATGGATAAAAGCATAATCCAATTACAAGGATTGGAAGTGTAAAAACATTATAAGTTAAGAGTTAGGCTAAGGCAAGAAAGGATTATACTATGGAAAAAGACAAAATGAATAAGGATAAAACAGAAACCAGCCCGAATAAGGCTGGATTTTTTTACCGCAGAATTGGTACAACACTTTATAAAGTAAGTGTATTTACAAGTGATACGGAGACAGATACATTTGCTGATAAAGTTTTTCGTGTGATTCATAATGAAATTGTTTCAGGCGGGACAAAATGTGGTATAATTAGTGCACCACAAATGAGTCAGCCGCCGGAAGGGAGTTCTGCATGAACAAACAGACGGCTGATATAACAGAAAATAAAATAACTGCTCTTTATGAGCGACTCTCAAGGGACGATGAGCTTGCGGGAGACAGCAATAGTATAGTGAACCAGAAGAAAATGCTGGAGGACTATGCAAAGAGTAACGGATACAACAATCTTATGCATTTTACGGATGACGGGTATTCCGGTGGTAATTTTGACAGACCGGGATGGAAGCAGCTTCTACGATTGATTGAAGAAGGAAAAGTTGCAACTGTCATAGTGAAAGATATGAGCCGTGTCGGAAGGGATTATCTTCAGGTTGGATTTTATACTGAGGTATTTTTCCGGGAAAAAGGTGTCCGTTTTGTTGCTGTTTCTAATGGTGTTGACAGTGATAACAATGCCAGCAGCGAATTCGCCCCTTTTTTAAATATCATGAATGAATGGTATTTAAGGGATTGCAGCCGCAAGATAAGAGCAGTGATACAGGCAAAGGGACGGGAAGGAAAACCTGTTACAAATAATCCACCATATGGATATATCAAAGATCCGGAGGATAATAACCACTGGATTATTGATGAGGAAGCTGCGGCAGTAGTAAGACGGATATTCATGCTGACAATTGAGGGAAAAGGTCCATATGAGATTGCAAGAATACTTTGTGAAGAAAAGGTGGAAAAGCCATCTTATTATCAGGCAGTCCGGGGCATAGGCTGTTATAAGAATAACTGTGATATGGAACATCCATATGCATGGGCTGGCGTTACTATTGTACGAATGCTGGAAAAACCTGAATATATGGGTGATACAGTTAATTTTCGCACACATAAGCTGTCATACAAGGATAAAACTTCAAAAAAGAATGAAAGTAAGGATATTCTTGTTTTTAAGGACACACACGAAGCCATTATAGATAGAAAGACCTGGTATATCGTACAGGAATTAAGAAAGACTGTCCGCAGGATTAATACAGATGGCAGCAACAATCCGTTGACAGGAAAGTTATTCTGTGCTGATTGTGGATGTAAGATGCATTACCGAAGCGAGCACACAAGGGCAGGAAGAGACTGGAGGGGACTGCCAAATGGCGGAGTTCGTATAGAACCGGCTTCATACAACTGCAGTACTTATATGAATAAAAGAAAAGTGTTTGAACATGAATGTTCATCCCATTTTATTCAGGAAAAAGTAATAGAGCAGATTATTCTGGAGACGATCCGTTATGCCTGCCAGAGTGTGAGACTTGATGAGAATGCATTTGCAGAAGCAATGCGTAGTGCGTCAGCAATAAGGGATGAGGCAGAGATAAAGAAAATCAAGTCTGCTCTTGAAAAACAGGAAAAAAGATATGGCGAACTGGATTTGCTGATAAAAAAAGTCTATGAGGATAATGCTCTTGGTAAGCTGTCTGACAAGCGGTATGAGATTCTTTCACAGGAATACGAGACAGAGCAGGAACAGCTTACGCAGACTCTAAGAGAATGCAGGAAACAGTTAGCACAGTATGAAAGTGACACAGACAGAACAGAGGAATTTCTGGCGTTGGTTCATAAGTATACGGATATTACAGAACTCACACCTGTTATCATCAATGAATTTGTTGATAAGGTACTTGTTCATAAAGCGGAGAAGATAGATGGCGAGCGTGTAGTAGAGATTGAGGTATATTTGAATTTTATCGGAAAAGTTAATCTGCCAGCTGTGGAATTATCAGAAGAGGAACAGGCTGAACTTACAGAAAAAAAGAGAATCCGTGAGCGTAATGCCATGTATCAGAGAAGGCGCAGGGCAAAGTTTATGCCAAAGACAAAGGAAATACGCTCAAAGGTAAGTGAAAGTGAGAAGCAGGAACAGCTTGCAGCGGCAAAAGCCAATGCACAGAAAAATCTTGACTCAGATGAAGCTGGTGTGACAGACCAGACAGAGCGTATTGCAGGTGTTGCTGCCGGAGAGAACAAAATTGTGATAGAAAGTGGTATTTTGCCTACGGAAGCAGAGGTAAAGGAAAAATATGCTATCTGATAAGATATGCCATTTTATTGGAATTATATGAAAGTTAGGAGGAACAATTTATGTCGATTGATAGAACAGTTAAGTTTACAGTGAGATTAAATATGTTAAATCCTGCTCATGTAGCTATTAATAAGGTTTTAAATGAGTTGAATTTAGATATATTTAAGTCAAAGAATCAGTTTTTTATAGATGCAGCAACTTATTATATTGAGAATTATGGGCAGGAGGAATTAACGCAGCCTAAGAAAAAGAAGACACCGCAATATGTATCAACAGAGGATATGGATGCAATAGAGCAAAGAATCAGGCAGGCTGCAAAAGAAGAAGCACGTCAGGAAGCCAATAAGGAAGTTATGACTATGGTAGGAAGTCTGTTGGCTGCAATTCAGGCTGGTGGTGGTACTATACCGGTAATAAATCCGGATAATGTTGTGGTGGGTGCAGGGACGAAAAGCATATCGGATGAGGAATCGGAAGACTATGAGGAAGATGAGGCATTAGTACAGAATGCATTGGGCTGGATGGAAAAGGATTAACAACAGAATATAGGTTATTGAGACAGGGACTGTGTAGAAATACATAGTCCTTATTTTTTTACCTGTAAATATTGTAATGCCTGCCGGTATAAAACGACGGCAGAAACAAAAAGAGACTAAACAATCCGACGGCAGTTACTTAAAATGCCGTAATAATCCGACGGCATGGAACATGAATAAAAGAAAGTTTGGGAAAAAACAAAAGAAGAGTGATGGCACAAAGCGACGGCGTTATAGAGGGGTGGCGGCATAAAGTGAAGTCAGTTCTGAAAAGTGATGTAACAAAGTGCCGTCAATTAATGTGAAAAGACATTTTTATAAGGTTTTAGATATTTATCAGAGTAAAAGCTGCTGTAGACAGGAAAAAGAAAAGATCTAATGCAGCCCTCGGCGTTTGAGAGCGAAATACACCCTCCGCACAAAACTTCGTTTTGTACTCCGGGGATTTCGCGATTGCATCGAGCCAGAGAATAAATATTACTATGGCGACATTTGAAAAATTAAATATAGTTGATGAAAAGAAGGAGATGATTGAAATGCCAAGACATTCATTTATACAGATGACGAAACTCCATAATGTCATGGGGAGAATTGATTATATAACAAGTACAGTTAAACAGGAAAATCTATATGCCATATATGCGACACAGCCACTTCGGACTTTCTGGAAAGATCTTGCAAAATGCAACAGAGAAGAATTTGCTAAAAGTGGAACGATAGGAAAATGTATTGAGGCAAGAGAGCTGATTATAGCATTACCGGAAGGCTTGTATCATTATGAGCATGACTATCTTATCAAACATTTTGCTACGGATTTCAAGAAAAAGTATGGTGTGGACTGCTATGCAGCCCTGCATCATAACAAAAGAAAGACTAATTTCCATATCCATCTGATATTTGCAGAGAGGACAAAGCTGGAAAAGCCAGTTGTAAAGGTAGCATCAAGAAATATGTTTTATGATGAGAATGGAAAGCATGTGCGTACTAAGAAAGAGATATTGGATGAAAGTGGTAACATCCGTAATGGCTGTAAGATTATCAGAAAAGGCGAGGTCTATGAGAAAAAAGAGTTTTCTGTAAAAGATGACAGATTTAAACGGGATTCATTTCTTGATGAGGCAAAGGTGTTTTTTACAAACGAAATAAATCAGCTTGTGCTGCATGAAGAGGATAAACTTAAAGTCTTTGATAAGAATAGTCCGTATCTTGCTACTAAAAAAATAGGCAAAAATAATCCAATGGAAGAACAAATAAAGGCTGACAATGAGGTGCGGCAGGAATGGAACAGGACTGTTGACAGAGCAATTGTAAGCGGTGCGCCAGAAGATGACATCTCAAGGATAAAGAAGAAAGAAATAACAGAAAAGGTAAGGGATTCCATAGATTTATATGGAGACAGACCGGATCTTCTTGCAAGTATTATAAAGCTTGCTATTGCAGTGCTGGAACTTCTTATTAATCGCATTATGCTAGCTGCGGTTGGTATGGCAGAAAGGGTGATTGATGTAATGCCCGGAGCTAATACATCAGAAGCAACAGACAAACAATCATATGATAAGAAACAAAAAACAAAGGCGAAAGTGATTGTTACAGGTGTACCGCATCCTAAAATGTCACCACTTGCTTCAAAATATGTGCAATTTAAGAATATTTATAAGGAACTGCAAAGACAAAATGAAGCTATTTTCAATCTGGAAAGAAACAGAGGTAATCTGGAGATTGAACTATCAGATTGCAATGGTGTATTTAAGTCGGGAAAACGTACAGAATTGCAGAAACAGATAGATGAACTGGATCTCATAATTAACAATATGAAACGGCAGCTTTCATCAATTGTGCAGGAATATGGGTATGATAATGTGAAAGAATTTTATAGTGATTATTACGCTTCCAAAGGCAAGTATGAGGATTATATACAGGAATCTGAAAACTGGGAGAAAAAGCAAAGTGGAAAGCCAGAAGACAGCAGTCGCATAAGTAAGCCGATAGAGAATGCTCAAAGAATGACTAATGAACAGAAGATTTCTGAGTGTACAAACAGTAGAGAGGCAAGCAGAGAAAGATAATATAGTGTATGTTGGTGGTATTTAATTTGTCGCTTTTTATGCGACCATAAGATTTGGTACACATTTTACAATGCATTTGTAAGCAATTAAATAGAACCATTATTTTTATAAGCACAGAGAGGAGAATGCATATGGCTATGATTGTATGTCCACAGTGTGGAGAACAGGTATCAGAAAAAGCAAAGAAATGTGTACATTGCGGTGCAATACTGATACCGGAAGAGAAAAAGCATTGTACAGAATGCGGTGTTGAACTTGAGGAAGGGATGACAGAGTGCCCTAATTGTGGCTGCCCGGTAGATGATACCTTATGGCAGAAAGAAGATGAAAAGCCACAAAAGGTAGAAGTGACAGGTGTAAAAGTAACCAAGAAAATAAAGGTCATTATTGGTGTAGTAGTTGCTTTACTGGCGTTAGGCGGAGCAACAGTATTTGGAGTAACCCAATATCAAAAGAAAAAAGCAGCAGAGGAATATGCACAACGGGTGGAGGAGTATTCTGATAATCTGAAATTAGCTGCTGTTACAATGTTGACTGGTGCGAGTGATGCAGAGTCTAGTGCAAATCTGATTAAGCAGGTATGGTATAATGCTATCTATGAAAAAAGGGATGATAAAACAGATAAGTATACCCGCCCAAAGGGATATTTTGTATCTGACTTCAATGATGCTTTAGGTAATCTGTATGCAGATTCGAGTTTTAGTAGCAAAATAAGCAGCATTGAAGATAATCAGGATACAGTAAATGCATTAATGAAGAAATTGAAAAATCCCCCTGATGAATATAAAGATGCTTATGATGCAATCTCGGATTTTTATGATGCATACATCTCTCTTACTAATTGTGCAACTGATCCGTCCGGAAGTTTGCAGACATATTCAAGTACCTTCAATGATGCTGATACAAATACATTGAATGCGTATAAAGCGATGAAACTGTATTTGGATGAGTAGGAAATGGGGGATAGTTTCTATAATAATCAGATTTTAAAATAATTCTTACTGTTGTGAAAATAACTGAGATGATATAATACAGGTATGTGTATATCCGAGAATATAACAACGGGAAGGAATTTGATATGTTAAATATAGAACTGAAAAAATCAATTGATGAATATATAAAAAATCATTTTATAAATGTCACGCTAGAAAATGATTTCTCTGTTGAAAGTGAAAATGTTACAAAATCAGGGGAAAAATTTGGTTCAGACAATAAAGTTACATTGGATCAGTTGATGAACGATATTGGAGATTCATTTCAGGACAAATTGTTTTCATATATTGATGAAAGTGGCATGACAGATGTTGAGGTGTATAAGAAAGCCAATATTGACCGCAAATTATTTTCAAAGATAAGAAGTAATCCAATGTATCACCCTAGAAAACAGACAGTTCTTGCACTTGCTATTGCATTACAGTTAAATATTGAGCAGACAGTAGATTTGCTTACAAGTGCAGAATATGCATTATCTCCGGGAAGTAAGGGAGACTTAATCGTGAAGTATTTTATTGAACATGAAATATTTGATATTATGACGATTAATTTTGCATTGGATGAATATGGACAGCCTATTTTAGGGTGATGAATTGTGAGTGTTAAAGAAATTAGCTTACACAATGGCTATGTGGAGGAATTACATGGAAGAGTATATTACAAATTCTGAATTTGAAATACTTTTAGAGGATATTCAGGATAAGCTTGACCATCAGAAGATAGAAGAATGCCGAGCTATGTTAACTCAGATTATTGATGATGGTAAGAAACAGAGTAGATATATTGATCGTACTTATATTGGAGAGGTAAAAGCCAGAAAGAGAATGAATAGAATTTCTGAAATCAACGATATGCTATTAAAAATGACTAATAATCAGATAGAAAATGTACATCGTTATACTGTAGATGAATATGACGAACCAAATCATGAGGCAGAGGCATTAAATGCGATAATGAGCTTAAGCCGGAAAGAGTAATGTAGGATAATCGAATGATAAACAATAATATATATGCACTTCTAATTGGCGTTGGCAATTATAAGAAAATAAAAATAGCGGATCTTCCTTCTTACAGAATGGATGTGGCACTTATTGGAATCGGACTTATATCTGGCTTGAAATGTATGCAGGAGCATATCAGATTTATGGCTGGTGAAGATAATAATGGTGTTGTCAGTATATCGTCACTTGCAAAAGGTGTAGATTCTTTTAAAAGAGCATTATCAACAGAAGATACTTTTATATTTTATTTTTCCGGTCATGGAAGCTCTGAAAATCTGGTATTTAGCGATGGTCAGGTCGATCAGCAAAGTGTTATAAACTATATTGATCAGCTTCCATGTAAAAATAAAATTGTTATATTAGATTGCTGTTATTCTGGGAAGTTTGAAACGTCGGGTGCAAATCATCTTAGCATAGACCAGTCGTTAGATATGTTTGCGGGACATGGTATAGCTGTATATGCCTCTTCGTCAGATGATGAAGTCTCAAGGTTAGGACCTAATGGTAACCATAGCATGTTTACAGGTGCTCTTTCTACTGCAATGATTTCCCCATCTGTTGTACATAAAGGACAAATAGCTTTAGATGATATTTACCGGGAAACGCAAAGGCTGGTACAGGCATGGAATACTAAAAATCCAGGAAAGGAACAGCATCCAATATACCGAAGGAGTATGGGTGGAACTGCTTATTTTAAAGTTATGGAATACAAGCCTTACGAGCCTGAACATATATCGGTAGAAAATGGGAAGTATATAGTAACGAATGTGAAACCTTTGAGTACGGTGAGTGAAAAAAGGCTGAGTGCGTTTGTTATTCTGAAAGAAGAAGCCTCTGCTGATGAGCTTGTGTCAATAACCAAGGAAATAGCAGAATCAATAAAATATGCAAATGTGTATTCAAGTGAAAAAAGCGCAGCTTTACATACCAATATGCCGGCAAAGGCAGTGT
This sequence comes from Eubacteriales bacterium, assembly GCA_030537195.1. Taxonomy (GTDB): domain Bacteria; phylum Bacillota; class Clostridia; order Lachnospirales; family Lachnospiraceae; genus Lachnospira. Next base: position 57,465 of record JAUNOK010000015.1, read on the forward strand.
GGTGTTATTTTGGCATGGATAAAAAGGATATTGTTAATCATACACATGCTTATTATACAATTTGGGCAGCAGATGATGTGAAAAGTAAATATTATAGAGAAAATACAAATGCGAAGGTGGTTGATGGAATATATATTTTCAAAAATACATCATATGATTTAGTGAGAAAAATGCAGGAACATACTATATCTAAAGATGAATATATCAAGCAATGCAAAAATTACTTGAAATTATTTGTGGATAAAGCAGAGGATTTTTGTGTTGACTTAATGGAAGTGTATAATTGTAAACTCTCATTCTCAGAGCTACAGAGAAGATATAAGGAATGGATGGTAAAGGTAAAGCAGGAGTTTATTCAATTGTCAGATATGGAAGTAGCACCTGAAGAAATACATGATTGGGTTGAAGAAATTATGCAGTTATCGGGATGGATATTGGATTTAAGTATATATCTTGAGGGCGATAAGCAAGATGGAGCAATAACAGACAGGGAAGAGTGGCTGATTCAAAATACTATAAAAAAGTATCATGAAAGTTTGGAAAAATTGAAAGAATTGGAAATGAATATAAAATAGAGCTTCGTATGAGGCTCTTTTTTTGTCGCTTTTTGAGCGACCATTAAGATTTTGGAGGAAGGTAAAATGTATGTATGCATCGTAATATGATTACTTGGTGTAATAGTCTTATAAGGGTATAAAAAAATAATCTATAGGTTTGAAAAAATAGACCAAAAGTGCTATACTATCTATATAAATTGTTCGACAAATTAAAAATGCATAGAATTGTGCGTGACAATTCTATATTATTCGTTTTAAGACAAGAGAAAAGAGGGCATTTCATGGCGATTTCATATAATAACTTATGGAAACTATTGATTGACAAAGAAATGAACAAAGGTGATTTGTGTAATAAAGCTAAAATTAGTAAAGGGACTATGGCTAAAATGACAAATAATGAACCTGTGACACTTACAGTTATTGAAAAAATATGTGATGCTCTTCAATGTGATATTGGAGATGTTGTTCAAATAGCAGATGTTAACAAGGATAGGAGATGATGACATGAGTGAAGCTTTATTAGATAAAAAATTTGGATATTGGCAAAATCAGCTTCTTGACTTGGGAAAACGAAATAAAATGATAAACTACAGGGAGACTAAGAGAGCAACGCTCAAGTTGGTTGAACCTGAATTTGAAGAATTATTCAACAGAATTGCAGTAAATGAAGAAGAGTTAACTTTTCAGAGCCCTGTTGATAAAAATTCAGATATTAGAACTTATTCTGTATTGTCGTTATTAGAAACTTTGTCTTGTCCTATACCTGTTAATATTGGAGATATAAAGGCAGATGGAAGTATTTTAGAGAGACAGAAGACTTTGAAACAGATGAGATCTAAGTCAAGACTGGCTTTGGATGAGCAGGGAACAAATATTTTATACCTGGTATCAGGCTTTGTAGAGTGGAAGGAAAAGAATGATACATCGTCACCATGGATAAAATCACCTCTAATTTTAGTACCAGTTTCTTTGGTGCTGGAATCAATAAATACACCTTATATATTAAAAAAATATGATGATGACATAGTTGTAAATCCAACATTAGCATATTTGTTTGAGCGTGATTATGGCATAACACTTCCAACATTTGATCCGGATGAAGAATCTCTTAATGAATTTATGGATAGTATGGAGAGACTAGTTGATAGAAAAGGCTGGAGAGTAATTCGCGAAAACAGTTTAGGTCTGGTATCTTTCTTAAAAATAAATATGTACAAGGATTTGTGCAATAATGAGGATAACGTAAAGAGCAATCCTATCATCCGTGCGTTTGCAGGGGACGACAGTGAATTGGATGAGATACCGGAGGATCTTTATAATTATGATCATGATAGTATTCCGGCGATAGACACATATCAGGTTGTTAACGCTGACTCTAGCCAGCAAGATGCAATATTGTTATCACAAAAAGGTGTAAGTTTTGTTATGCAAGGACCTCCTGGAACCGGAAAAAGCCAGACAATAACAAATATTATTGCACAAGGATTGGCAGATGGTAAGAGGATTTTATTTGTGTCTGAAAAAGCGGCCGCACTAGAAGTTGTTTATAAACGTCTTTCAGAAGTACATTTGGATGATTTTTGTCTGGCGTTGCATAATTATAAAGCAAATAAAAAAGAGGTTTTAGATGAGCTTGCGAAAAGCCTTGAGTTAAGCCCAATTAAGGTTAAGGCAGAGGAAACTGCTAAACTAACGGAGTTAGATACATTAAAGGAATTTCTGGGACAATATGTGTCCGATATTCATGAGGAAAAAAAGCCGCTGGAAATGAGCCTCTATGAAGTATATGGGGCTTTAGCGGCATTAGAGGATACAATAGAATTACCATTGGAAATTAAATCAGCAGAGAATATGACAAAAGATCAAGTAAACAGGCTTGGTCTGCTTGTGGCGGATTTTGATAAGGCAAAAAATAATTTAGGGGAACAGTGGTATAAGAATCCGTGGAATGGAACAAATATAGTAAATGTAACATATGATTTAACAAATCAAATAAACGAAAAACTGACTCATACATTACACAATATAAAAAATGTTATTGATGATTTAGAAAAGATTGATAATACGGATAATGTGCAGGTAATTGCAAATCTTGAGAATATTTCTGTGTATTTGGAATTAATTAAGAAATGTTCAGAGAGTGAAGCAATTCCAACTGGATGGATTGATGATAATGATATATTGAGCAGAGCCCAGACTACAGCAAAGGAACTGGCTGAAAAGGAAGCTGCTGTAATTAGTAATAGAAAATATCTGGATGAACTTTTTATATCAGGATTCTATTTGATTGATGCTGAAAGTAAAATAGACAAATTTAAAAAAATAAGAGAACTCATAGAATCAAATCTTACAATTGAGAAGATCAATTGGAACAGATATGTACTTGAAGTAACTGAAAAAGCACAATCAATTAATAGCTTGTATGAAGCTTTTGATAGAATTTTATATGAAATTGACGAGTTCTGTGATTCTATAAATGTGCAGAATCCGGATACTATTTGTGATTTGTATGGCAAATACAGATTACATAGAATCCTTGATGAAAAATATTTGGTAGATGACAAGTGGTTTGAAACTAGTACAGAGGAATGCACTCAGACAATAGAAGAATATAGTACATTGAGTTCGCAGTTATCTACGATTAAAGGGTTAATAGCAACAAGCAGTAAAATAGAGATAATAGATGAAATTAGGGATAATTTCAATATTACAGAGGTAGCAGGATATGAACAAATAAACGAGTATAGTTTCAATGAACTAAACAAATGCATTGAAGAAAAAAATAAAAAATATCTTACTGTTAAGAAATTATATGAAGAAATTCAAAACTCTGTGGGGGATAAGGTTGCACATGTAAGGGAACTGCCGGATAGGTATGAAGAAATTCAGAGATATATAAAAATTTGTAATTTGCTTGTCAGAGACATATTGCCGGGAACAGGGTGGTCTGATGATCAGCAGAATGATATTTTTAATGAAAAATATGAATTGTGCATTGAAAAGACAAATACATATTGCAAATTAAAAAGAGAAGTTGAGGAAGAATGGAATGATGAAGTATTCCAATTAGCATATATGGAATTGCTAGGGCGTTTTCGTTCAGAATATCAAGGCTTCTTTAAGATTTTTAAAAAATCATATCGGGATGATATGAAATTATTAAAAGGTCTATATCACAATGCTTCTGCCGCATTAAAGGGAACAGATGCTATTATTTTGATGCTTGAAAAAGTGCAAACAATCAAAGAAATTGAAAAGTGGTTTGTTGAAAATGAAGAGATGTTACGGAAGATTATGGGCGGAAAATTCTGTGGCATTAATTCTGATTTTATGCAAATCAGAGAGGATAGAGAAGCATATAGGGAATGTTATTCATTGGATGATGTTGGCGCAAAATTACTAATTTATATTGAGAAATATAATAATGATGATAGGAATTATTTCCTCGTTGCAAGCGATTTGTTGAATAAATTATATATGTCAATAGGTGAGCTGGGCATAAACAGCATTTTTGAAGAACAAACTATTTCGTCAGCATTAGGAGATATATCTAATGAACTGGATGATTGGAATAGAGTGTATAAGTTGTATGATGATATTAAAATATTGCTCCTACAACCAGAGAATATTACTGTTTCAGAACTTAATGCATTAATTGAACAGATTATACAATATAACAAGGTGAACGAAGAAAAGCAAAATACAGAGAAAAAATTGCAACAATTCTTAGGAGACATCGCCAATAAGGATATGAGCAATTTGCAGGAAATTAAGCTTGGAATCGAAGCTGTTAATGCGTTAAAGGCTATGTTTGATAAAGTTCCGGATGAAGTGAGAAATATGATGAGTGCACCAGATCATCCATTGAAATTAGAGTACTCAGAGGAATCATCAAGAAATATTGTTGAAGATTTGTGTGGAAAGTTATCAGGTGTAGACATTGCAAGCATCAGATGTGACGAACTTCAAAAACAAGTAGAAAGCTTATTATATAATTGTGATGAATTGCAGAGTGAAAATGAGACTATACGGTCTTTTGCTAAATCTGAACCCGAAAAAGTTGATGTTATAGAATGTTTGGAAAAATTGCAGAGTGAACAGAAATTCAAAAAAATGTTATCTGAGAATCAGACCATGTATAGAAGCATATTTGGCATTTTATTTGATGATCAGAAAACAAACTGGAATAATATAATCACACTTGTTGATAAGTGCTTGAAAATAAAAGAGTTAGCAAACCAGTTACAATGTGGAAAATCATTTATCAAGAATGTGTTGGGGTGTGATACATTAGGAATTTCGCATGAAGAGATTGAAAATGATATAAATAATCTTCTTAATTGCGAATCTGAGTATAGATGGATTTGCAGTTTATTTGATGAAACAGTGAACTTTACAAATATGGATCTAAAAAGGCTTTTTGTGAGATGGACAAATTGTGTAGAACAGCTGGCAACCTTAGATACATGGATTGATTTCCGTGACAGCAGAAAAAAGTGTTGTGAAGCAGGGCTGGAGTCCTTTGTTATGGGTGCAGAAGATTCATATTATAAAGTAGGAACATTAGTGGATTGCTTTATGAAAATGTTCTATTTGAAGTGGATTGAAGTTAATTGTTCAGGAGATGATGCAGTTGCACAATTTAGGGCACGTATACAAGAAAGCAAAATTGAAAGATTTTGTGAATTAGATGATCACCAGTTGCCAGTTGCTCAAATGCGTATTAGGGAAAAACTGATCTCCGATATGCCTAATAGAAATAATTTTAATCGTGCGACAGATGAAATGGGAGTATTGTTACATGAATTAAATAAAAAAAGAAAGATTATGCCGTTAAGGAAATTATTCAAGACAATTCCAAATCTGCTATTGAAATTAAAACCTTGTTTGATGATGTCACCATTGTCGGTTTCATATTTTCTGGAAGCAGAGACATATAAGTTTGATATGGTAATATTTGATGAGGCATCACAGATATTTCCTCAAGATGCAATAGGTGCAATTTGCAGAGGAAAGCAGGTGATTATTGCTGGAGATAGCAAACAGTTACCACCTACAAGCTTTTTTGCAGCAAGTACCAATAATACAGATGGAGAATATGATTCTGATGAGGAAGAGGATGATGTTATATATGATTCAATTCTGGAGGAGGCAACCAATAGTCTGCCAAATAGATCTTTATTATGGCATTACAGAAGCAGAAATGAAGATTTGATTGCATTTTCTAATCAGGAAATCTACAAAAATAAATTGATAACATTTCCTAGTAGCAATACTGTAGCAGCAGATTCTGGGGTTGAATATGTGTATGTAGAAAATGGGACTTATTCAGGCAGATGTAATATTCAAGAGGCAAATAAATGCGTTGAACTTATAAAAGAACATATAGATAAGCATGCTGATCGTTCTCTTGGAATTATTGCGTTTAGTGAGAAACAACAATCAACTATTGAAGAAGCTGTTCAAAAATTTAGGGAAAGAAATCCAAGGTATGAAAGCTTCTTTTCTGAAGACAAAGAAGAACCATTTTTTATAAAAAATCTGGAAAATGTTCAAGGAGATGAACGCGATACCATTATTTTCAGCATTTGTTATGCAAAAGATCCTAATGGAAGAATGTATATGCGGTTTGGTCCATTAGGGCATCAAGGTGGAGAAAGAAGACTAAATGTTGCCATAACAAGAGCAAAACATAATATAAAATTGGTTGGCTCAATTATGCCATATGATATTGACTTAAGTAAAACAAAATCAGAGGGCATAAGGATGCTCAAGGATTATATAGAATTTGCTATAAAAGGCAGTGAGGTATTGCATCCACATAAGAGTTCCAATGCATTATATGAAACAGATGAGTTCTGTGATGGTGTTGCAAAATTCATTACAAGCAAAGGGTATCATATTAAACAGTATGTTGGAAATTCGGACTATAAAATTGATATAGCAGTTGAACATCCGAAATATCCGGGGTGCTATGTGGCAGGAATTGAATGCGATGGAAATTCTTATTATATGGCTAGGACAACACGAGATAGAGAACATCTGAGAAAGTCAGTTCTGGAACAGATGGGATGGAAGATGTTCAGGGTATGGTCAACAGAATGGATAAATAATAAGGTTGGCGAGCAAAAAAGATTATTGGATTTTATTGAAAATGCAATTAATACCTATCAAGAATCTGCCAATAAAGAAAAGATATCATTTCCTGAGAAAAAAGAGGAAAGTGTAGAAGTGGAGTTCTTGCAGAAAACATCTGTTGAATCACCTAAACTGAATTTTCCGTACTATCGCATAGGAGACTGGAGAACTGCTGTATTTGATTATAACAAGGGAAATTTAGAAAATTTGTCTGCAAGAATCAGAGCAGTTGTTGAAGTAGAACAACCGATACATCTAGATTTATTGTATCGTAGATTAGCGAGCGCATTCGGAAATGAAAAAGCGACGAAGCCAATCAGATATACAATTGACCAGGCATTAGAGAATGTTATGGCAAATGAAGTTGTAATAGAAGATGGATTTGTACGTTTTAAGACGTTTACAGATGTAAAAGCAAGAATTCCTAATGGTGCACAAGATAGAAACATTGAGTATATTTCCAAAATGGAAATTGCGGATGCAATGATGACAGTTATAAAGCATTCATATGGAATTGACAAAGATGCATTGTGCGCAGAAGTAACAAGCATTTTTGGATATGACAGAATGGGACCTAAAATCGCAAAAGCAATGAACGATACTATTGATTATATGATGCAGAATAATATGGTTACTATTATTGATGGAAAAATGCATATTAAGTAAGGAGAATTTGAAATGGCTAATGAAACGCAGATTAATAGAGAAATCGCAGAAAATAGCGCAACTGTAATAAATCCGGCATTAAATCCGAGCAGCAATGCAACTGTAATAAATGCTGAGGTGGCAGGAATATCTTCTTCAATTGCAGCGGGTAGTGTCTTATGCGGAAAGTACTCTGTTATTAAAAAAATGGATATTGTTACAGGCGAAGCTGATTTGTATTTAGCTGAATATGAAAATAATCAGTATGTTGCAAAGGTATACAGGAGAAAGGTTGCTATAAAGCCGGAAATTGCCAATAAACTTATGAACATCAGATCTAAGTATGTAGCTGCAATTTATGAGACAGGAGAGATAAATGGGTATCCTGTTGAAATAATTCCGTACTATAAGTATGGCAGTCTACAAGGAAGAAAATATACATTTGAGCAGCTAAAGAATGATATCATACCAAGCCTGAATGAGGGGTTAAAGGTATTACATGATAATGGTATTTTGCATAAAGATTTAAAGCCATCGAATATCATGGTAGGGGATAATCAAAAAGATGTTGCTATTATTGATTTTGGTATCAGTTCTGTAAGAGAGGACAATAATACTATTATTGTAACAAAAACTGGAATGACGCCGGAGTATTCAGCACCGGAAACATTCCGCAATTTATTTTTGGAAGAGTCGGATTATTATTCATTGGGAATAACATTGTATGAGTTGTTCTGTGGATATACTCCATATAATAATATGGAACAAGATGCTATTGAACAGTATATTTCAGTACAAAGAATACCATTTCCTGATGATATGCCGGTAGAATTACAGAACTTGATTGCAGCATGTACATATTATGACATTACAAACCGAAAGAATAAATCAAATCCTAACAGAAGATGGACATATGAAGAGGTCAAAAAGTGGTGTGAAGGAGTTAAACAAGTTATTCCAGGGGAAGGAATTGGCAACTCTAAGGTAGGCGATATGAACCCATATAAATTTATGGGTGAAACCTATGTAGAAGTATCTGAACTTACAAAGGCTCTTGCCATAAACTGGAATGAAGGAAAGAAACAATTGTTTAGGGGAATTTTGTCTGGATTTTTTAAGGCTTGTAATCCTGAAATTGCTGGCTTCTGTATAGATGCAGAGGAAGAAGCAACACGTGTAAACGGACGAGATGACATGATATTCTGGAATCTGTTGTACAAATTAAATCCTAAGACTACAGATTTTTACTGGAAAGGACATATATATCAGGGATTGCCAGCTCTTGGAAGAGAAGTTCTTGAAAAACTCTGGAAAAATGATTCAAGTAGTGAAAATTATTATCATGAGATACTTAGTGAAAAAATGCTTTCTAAATATGTTGAAATAAAAGCCGGAAAAAATAAGGCACTTTCAGAAGCTGTAAAAGGTTTGGAAGATGGGGATAAATTAGCTGATAGTCCACGTCTGAAAAAGAAAAATTTATATTTAATGGCATATTTGTTATCCGGACAAAAACTTATGCAGTTTGACGGAAAAGAGTTCAGAACTGTTGGAGAGTTTGCGGATTATATGAAGTCACTATTAGACGATTCATATGATAAGTTTGAAGAGGCGTGTCATAGACTTATAGATTATGATGATAATTTGGATGTGCAATTTGAAAGCTGGTTGCTAGCATTGGGCAAAAAGAAAGAGTTAAATGCTTGGAGAGAGGCTATTCAAGGATAATCTGGAAAGGTTGGTTGATATATTGGAGTATATTGAGTCATATAGTGAATTAAACAAAAGAATATCGGAAATAGAAGAAAAATCATCATATGATTTGTTTGTGAAATTGTATGGCTCAAATATTTCTTTAAAAAATGAGCTAGAGCAAATCAATAGTAGATATTCAAAACTTTACGAACTTGCCTTTGAGAAGAGTGAGTATGTTGAGCAGTTATATAATATACGGAAGTTATTAAATAAACCTGAGATAAAGATACTTATGCTGTTAAGGAGATTAGATTCTAGCTTTTCACAATCTAGTATTGAACAGGTATTAATGGTAGCTTCAAATAATAAATATTCCAAAGTAGATGATATTTATTTTGATTACAATTCGCTTATAGAAGTGATAAATAAGGATAAAGTTAATAAGCAGATCCTTAATGATTGGCTAGCTAAGAAGAAAAAGAAAGAAAATAAGTCGGATAATTCTTTGATTATAGATGATGAAGCCTATTGGAAAAGGCTGAAACAATATTATTATAATTTGCGGGATAAGGTATTTTTAAATCCTACACTTACTGATATAAAGGATGAATTAACAGAACAACATATTATAAGTGTTTCTTTTAAACGAACTCAATTAGTAGAAGACTTAAAGCAAGTTAGAACAACTTGTTCTGTTGGAAAAAGACGATAATTAGTTGAAAGAAGAAAAATATGCATTGGTTTGAAATATTACAATTAATAGCAATAGGGCTTATTTGGATGAAAAACAGATAGA
>JAUNOK010000016.1:0-27868 GCA_030537195.1 Eubacteriales bacterium
AGTATTATTAATCTCATTACTAAAGATGATGCATTAGGTATAACTAAGAAAGACCTTGCATTTTCACAGGATGATATTGAAGATTATTTCAGGCTCAATGAAATAATTCTTGATAAGGAAACTGCAAAAGAAATATATCAGAAGACTTTAGGATGGCCATATATTGTTTATCTATATATGGAAGCATTCCGCAATAAAGTCTCTGATGATAATATACATGTTTCTGATAAAGCCAATACATTTATTGAGAATAATATATGGCTTGAACTGAATAATAAAGAGCGGGAATTTCTCGCAAACATGAGTGTTTTTTCATCCTTTAGTCTCAATCAGTGTATGAAACAGACATTTCTTAAAGAAAAAGAATGTCTTAATCTTCTTAATTCCATATCACTGGTTGATTATGATGAACACACTCGCAGATACAGCTTTAATCCAATGTTTGATAATTATATTCTTCAGGTTTTAAGCGAACTTCCAACACAGGATATAAGAAGTATTACACTCAGAGCTGCCGATACTAATCTTGATGATGGCAATTACTTTGAGGCAATGAAGCTTTACAGCCAATCCAAAGAATATACCAAACTGTACAGAAGTGATATTGAATATCAACATATATATCCTTTTGTTATCAAGCAGAATAAAGATGTATTTACTGATATTGCCAATCATTATTGGGATATTGAAAAAAACGGACATTTTGAGTTCTCAATCTCAATATGTTTTTCACTTCTTATGTTTAATGAAAGACATATGGTTGACACACTCCTTACAGATATCGCAGCTGATATCAATAAAGATACATATCTTAATGAAAGTGCCCGCAATTCGTATCTTGCTGAATTGCAGTTTGTTAAAGCATTTACCAAATATAATGATTTCGAATTAATGATTAAAGATTTTAATCTTATTTCATCATATTCGAAGTCACCTGTTAACATAATTGCTGGTGGCTTTCCATTTAATTATGAATGTCCATCTGTACTTATGCTGTATCATAGACAGGCTGGTGCACTTGATAAAGAACTTGCCTCACTTGAACATTATGCATCTGATTATTACAGAATAACTAATGGTCATGGCAAAGGTTTTGAAGCTGTTATGAAAGCGGAAGTTTTATATAACAGAGGAGATCTGGACGGAGCTGAGATTCTGTGTCAGAAAGCAATATATATGGCAGACAGCCGTAACCAGTACGGAATATATATTGCAGCAAGTTATATTCTTGCCAACATTGCGCTATATAGAGGACTTAATGACCAGTACAAAGAGAATATGAATAATATTGCCCGGATAGCTAACAAAGACAAAGGCAAATCACGTTCACTTGTAAAGCTTTCAGATATATGTCACGCATGCATGTATGCTAATACTGAGCAGGAGGAGAAGATTGCAGCATGGCTTAAGGATCAGAAAGCAATAGAAGATACTGTTAATTTCTTTTCACTTAGTTTCGTTAATGTTCTCTTCGGCAAATATCTGATACTTACACATGATTATCATCATTATCTTGGTATCAGCGGCCAGCTTTTAGGATTAAATAATATGTTTTCATATGTAACGCCACAGATATACACTTATATATATCTTGCAATAGCCAACAATGAAACAGGTGAGGTGTTAAAAGCCCATAAGTTCCTGAAAGAAGCAATAAAGCTTGCTGAACCAGACGATATATATATGCCGTTTGTACATAACTATGAAGCTGTTTCTGAGCTTATGGCTGAAGCTGTAATCAATCGTGATTACCAGAAGTTCATTAAGAATGTAACAAGAATTTCCAAGGGCTATTCAAAAGGTGTTAAAGCAATTAAGAAAGCTGGACATATTCTTGCTGATTATGGACTTACAGTAAGAGAATCTGATGTTGCAAAGCTTGCTGCGAAGCGGTATTCTAATAAAGAAATTGCTGAGCATCTGTTTATTGCTGAAAGCACTGTTAAATCTAACATGAAAGTTATATTCAACAAATTACAGATTAATTCTCGTGCAGAATTAAAGAACTTTTTCGAATAAATTATATCAAAGGAATTAATTATTATGAGAGTAATAGCGGGAATTGCCAGGAGCATGCCATTGAAAGCTGCCGAAGGTGATAATACAAGACCTACAACTGACAGAATTAAAGAAACTCTTTTTAATATGCTGCAGCCAGATATAGCCGGATGCAGATTTCTTGACCTGTACTCTGGAAGTGGTGCCATAGGTATTGAAGCTTTAAGCCGTGGTGCTAAAGAAGCCGTTCTTGTTGAGAATGCAAGAGCTGCTTTAGCAGTTATCAAAGACAATCTTGCTTTCACAAAACTTGCACCTAATGCTGTTGTTATGGAACAGGATGTTTTATCTGCTATAAACAGGTTGTCTGGCAAAGGAGTATTCGATATTGTATTCATGGATCCGCCATATGGCAAAGATTATGAGTATGATGTTTTAAATGCGTTATCACATTCAGATATTATAGACAGATATACAATTATTATAATTGAAGAGGCGCTTAATGTTCCTCTCGATTATATTGAAGAATGTGGATTTGAGACTGTTAAGGTTAAAAATTATAAAACTAATAAGCACATTTTTATAAGACTAAAGGAGAGTGAATAACTGTGAAAAAAGCGATTTATCCAGGAAGTTTTGACCCGGTGACATTAGGACATTTGGATATAATAAGACGTTCAGCAAGTCTTGTTGACCACCTTATAGTAGGCGTTTTAAATAACAGTACCAAAACACCATTGTTTTCAGTAGACGAGCGTGTTAATATGTTAAGAGAAGTGACAAAAGATTTACCTAACGTAGAAGTATTAAGCTTCAGCGGTCTTCTGGTAGATTTCGCAGCAGAGCATAATGTCTCTGTTATAATAAGGGGATTAAGAGCTGTCACTGATTTTGAATATGAACTTGCAATGTCTCAGACCAACAGAGTTGCGGCTCCAGGAATTGATACAGTATTCCTTACAACAAGCCTTAAGTATGCATATTTAAGTTCAAGCATTGTTAAGGAGATGGCTATGTATGGTGGAGATATTCATAAGTTCGTTCCAGAACAGATCATAGACAGAGTCTACGAGAAATATGGAATTAATAAATAATCAGAATACTATTAAAGGAGTAAAGTTATGAGCAGAATTGAACAGTTAATAAGTGATATTGAAAGTTATATTGACACTTGTAAATATTATCCATTATCCAATGTCAAGATTATTGTTAATAAAGAGCAGTTGGAAGATATGCTTACAGAGTTAAGATTAAAAACTCCAGATGAAGTTAAGAAATACCAGAAAATCTTAAGCAATAAGGATGCTATTCTTGCTGATGCCAAAGAGCAGGCTGATGCCATTATCAATGCTGCACAGGTTCAGACAGAAGAACTTATCAATGAACATGAGATTATGCAGAGAGCTTACGCACAGGCTAATGATCTTATTGAGCAAGCTACAGCACAGGCTCAGGCTATTCTTGATAATGCTACAGAAGAGGCTAACAGCATAAGATATGGTGCTATGCAGTATACAGATGATATGCTTGCAAAGCTTCAGTACATAATCGAACATTCAATCAAGGATAATAAAGAGAAATACGACTCATTATTATCAGGTCTTGAGAATGTTTTATCTGTTGTCAATAATAACAGAAACGAACTTAGTGGCATTGAAGAAGGTACAGAAGAAACAGATAATGAAAATGTTTCCACAGACATTACATCAGATGATGGAAGCGATACTGATTCAGATGAACAGTAATTATGATTAGTTTTTCAGAATTTATAATACATATATCAGTAGCATGGCTGTTATAAGTGTAACCACACATAATACAAGCTTCTGATATATGTATTTTTTTATGCTTATATAATGTTTACATACACATTTTGTCTGCATAACTATGCATAATCCGCCAAATGAATCTAATAAGACGGTCATTAATACAAATACATCTGTTGCCAGACCTGAATTCTTAATAATTGCAAGTCCGTTAGATATCTCAAGTGGACAGGTAATTATAAGTGCAATAGTATACTGCGGTATAAGACAGACTACAAGATTAACAATAACTGAGAACAATATTATATATGCTCCTAATTTAAGAGCCGTGCTAATTGAACTGTCAACCGCTTCTTCAAAAAATTGCAGCATAAGTCCTTTGCTTACTTTGTTTCTTACTTTCTTATCACCTGATATATTATCATTAAACAGGGCTGTTATAACAACAGAGCAGATTATCACAGGCAGATATGTAATTATAAGAAATGTGTATATATCAATACATTTTTCAAGAATATTAATATATACATAACTGATAAGAAATGCAGGGCTTGGAATATTAATTATTCCCGCAAGCATGTCCGCAAGCCTGCTTTCAGGATTGTTCTTATGATACCATGAGCAGATATAAGCTCCGTTAGGAAAGCCTGTCATAAGTCCGACAATTACAATTATCCATGGGCTATTGATTTTCTTATACTCAATTACTCTTACAAGTACATTGGTAACTATAAATGATATGAATAACCCTGGAAATACTTTCATTCCAAAAAGATAAAGACCGGAAATCACTCCCTGACACACCGGAACTGATAATATTGAAAATAAAAATAAAAGTATAAGTATGATACTTAACATACTGCCTCTTTAACAATTGATATTTAATAATATTCTCAAAAATGTCCAATTATGTGTTATAATGAAATATAAATTTGCAATCAAGGAGATTACAATGGAAATTCAAATGTGGAAAGAGATTCTTACACCTTATGACTTAGCAGTGGAAGAACTTCAGATAAAATTCAATCATATTGTCAAGGAATATCGTCAGGCTGGCGTATATTCACCTATAGAGCAGGTTCTTGGACGTGTTAAAAGCATTTCCAGTATAATACAGAAAGCCCAGCGCCGTGGTATTCCAATGGACAAAATACAGGAAAACATACTTGATATTGCCGGAATAAGAATTATCTGCCAGTTCACAGAAGATATATATACAGTTGTAAAGCTTATCAAGAAGCGTAAAGATATGACTGTAATAAGTGAAAAAGATTATATCAAGAACATTAAAGAAAGTGGTTATAGAAGTTATCATATTATTGTACATTACGAAGTTGAGACGGTTAAAGGAACATCCGTAATTCCTGTTGAGATTCAGATAAGAACACTTGGCATGAATTTCTGGGCAATTATAGAACATTCACTTCAGTACAAGTATGATGGTGAGATTCCTCCACATGTAAGAGGACGACTTAATGCAGCTTCAGATGCACTTATCACTCTTGATAATGAAATGTCATCTATACATGATGAAATAATTAACTCACAGACTTATTTCATGGTTAAAGCCAATATTGTTTCGGATATATTAAGCACAATCCAGAATCTGTACAAGGTTGCCAATAAGCAGGTTGTTATAAAGATTCAGGATGAGTTCTATGAAATATACGAAAAAGGTGATATCAATGAACTTTCAAGATTTTCACGCCAGTTAGATATAATTGCTGAGGATTATCGTGCACAGTCAGTGCAGTAACTCATTACAGAAACTATACAGAATTGAGGTATACAAAGTGAATTTACCAGAGAAATATACAGAATCAATGAAAGCGCTGTTAGGAGATGAATATGACAGCTATATAGAAAGCTTTAGTGATAAGAGATTATATGGTCTCCGTGTCAATAATCTTAAAATATCAACAGAAGACTTCCTTAAGATATGTCCATTTAAGTTAGAGCCTATTCCATGGATTGAGAACGGATTCTATTATTCAGAAGAGGACAAGCCTGCTAAACACCCATATTACTTTGCAGGATTGTATTATATTCAGGAACCAAGTGCCATGACACCTGCTAATGTTCTTCCAATTGATGAGGGAGATGTTGTATTTGATATGTGTGCAGCACCTGGCGGCAAATCAACTGAGCTTGCAGCAAAGTTAAACAAAACAGGACTACTTATAACTAATGATATAAGTAATTCCCGCGCCAAAGCTCTTCTTAAGAATGTTGAAGTATTTGGTATTCCTAATCTGTGTGTACTTAATGAAGACCCTGTAGGTATTGCTTCAAGATTCTCAGGTTTCTTTGACAAGGTGCTTATTGACGCTCCTTGTTCCGGTGAAGGAATGTTCAGAAAGGACAATAAGCTTATCAAGGCATGGGAGAAGAATGGTCCTGAATTCTATTCTCAGATTCAGAAAAATATTATTCTTGCCGGTGCTGACATGTTAAAACCGGGCGGAAAGTTATTATATTCTACATGCACATTTTCAAAGTTAGAAGATGAGGATTCAGTAATACATCTTCTTACCAACAGACCAGATATACACCTTGTAGATATCAAGCCTTTCGAGGGCTTCTCACACGGCTTTGATACTGATGAAGGATATCATCTTGAAAAGGCTGTCAGAATATTTCCTCACAAGATGTCTGGTGAAGGACATTTCGTGGCATTATTTGAAAAGGACGGGGAAGATTATACATCTTCTAAAAGACCTGTTTCAGGAAAGACAAAGCTTCCTGATGAATTAAAGGAATTCATGGATAATACTACATTTGAATATGATCCTGCTTATATCAATATAAGAGATACAAGAGTCTTTCTTACATCACCTTATATGGCAGAGGAACGTGGTTTAAGAATTATAAGAAACGGACTTTTGCTTGGTGAACTTAAGAAGAACCGTTTTGAGCCAAGTCAGGCATTTGCAATGGCACTTACTAAGGAACAGTTTAACAACTGTCTTGACCTTCCTGTTTCAGATGACAGGGTAATCAGATATCTTAAGGGAGAAACTATTGATATAGATGACTGTGATGTTAAATCAGGCTGGACACTTGTATGTGTTGACGGATATCCTCTTGGCTGGGGCAAGAACGCTAACGGGCAGTTAAAGAATAAATATCTTGCAGGCTGGAGATGGATGTAAATGCTTATAAGACTTGATAAATATCTTGCAGACATGCAGGTTGGTACAAGAAGTACAGTTAAAGAACTGATAAGAAAAAAGAAAGTCACAGTCAATGACAGTATTGTGACAAAACCCGAATTAAAGATTAATACAGACAGTGATTCCGTAATTGTAGATGGTGAGATTGTCGGCTATCATGAATATGAGTATTTTATGCTTAACAAGCCTGCCGGCGTTGTTTCGGCAACTGATGACAACACATGTACAACAGTAATTGACCTTATTAAGACTAAGAACAGAAAAGACATTTTCCCTGTCGGCAGACTCGATAAGGACACAGAAGGGCTTCTTATAATTACTAATGATGGTGCTATGGCACATAATCTGTTATCACCTAAGAAGCATGTTGATAAGACTTATTATGCAAAGGTTAAAGGTAAGATAAGCGATATGGCAGTTAAGCAGTTTGCCGAAGGGCTTTTCGTTGATGATGAGCTTACAGCACTTCCTGCCGTATTAAAAGTATTAAGCTATAATTCTGATGAAGATTATTCAGAGATTCATGTAACAATACATGAGGGCAAGTTTCATCAGGTAAAAAGAATGTTTACCGCCATAGGCTCAGAGGTTCTGTTTCTTAAGCGCATAACATTTGGCGCATTATCACTTGATGAAAGCCTTAAAACAGGTGAATACAGACCACTTACCAAAGAAGAGATATCATTATTACAACGAAACTAGATTAAAAGATAAGGAGAATTCCATGGTTAAGGATTTCCTTCCAATTAGCAGAGAAGATATGAAAAGAAGAGGCTGGCAGCAGTGCGACTTCGTATATATATGTGGAGACGCGTATGTTGACCATTCTTCTTTTGGAATGGCTATTATAACAAGAATATTAGAAAGCCGTGGTTATAAGGTTGGCATTATTGCACAGCCTGACTGGAAAAAGAAAGAATCAATTGCAATCCTCGGTGAACCAAGATTAGGATTTCTTGTTTCTGCCGGTAATATGGATTCAATGGTTAATCATTATACAGTTAATAAAAAGCACAGAAAGAATGACGCATATTCGCCGGGCGGCAAAATGGGTATGCGCCCTGATTATGCAACTATTGTATATAGTAATCTTATAAGACAGACATATAAGAAAACACCTATAATTATTGGTGGAATAGAGGCCTCATTAAGAAGAATGTCACACTATGATTACTGGTCTGATAAGATGAAGCATTCAATTCTTATAGATTCTGGTGCAGACATTATATCTTACGGAATGGGTGAACATTCTATTGTAGAGATAGCAGAGGCACTTGATGCCGGAATCGACGTTAAAGACATCACATATATAAGAGGTACAGTATACAAAACTAAAAGCCTTGATCATATATATGATGATTATATCGAACTTCCAAGCTATGATGAGATTGCAGCTGATAAAAAGAAATATGCGGAAAGCTTCTATACACAGTACATTAATACTGACGCTTTCAGTGCCAAGATTCTTGTGGAGAAGGTTAAGGAGAAAATGTATGTCGTACAGAATCCTCCTGCAATGCCTCTTACACAGATGGAGATGGATGATGTATATTCTCTGCCTTATATGAGAGATTATCACCCTGTATATAAGAAAATGGGCGGTATTCCTGCATTATCAGAAATTAAATTTTCTCTTACAAGCAACAGGGGATGCTTCGGCGGATGTTCATTCTGTGCGCTTACTTTCCATCAGGGACGTATTATACAGACAAGAAGCCATGAAAATATAATAGAAGAAGCTAAGTTAATGACTCACGACCCTGATTTTAAGGGATATATTCATGATGTAGGCGGTCCTACAGCTAATTTCAGACGACCAGCCTGCGACAAGCAGTTAAGTAAAGGTGCATGCGTCAATAAGCAGTGCCTTTTCCCTAAGCCATGTAAGAATCTTGTCGTTGAACACAAGGATTATATAAGTCTTTTAAGAAAGCTTCGTAAGATTCCATCTGTCAAGAAAGTATTTATAAGATCAGGCATACGATTTGATTATTGTATGGAAGATTCTGATGATACATTTTTAAGAGAATTGTGTGAGAATCATATAAGCGGACAGCTCCGTGTTGCTCCTGAACATATATCTGATAAGGTTTTATCAAGAATGGGCAAGCCTTCGAGAGCTGTATATGACAGCTTTATTAAACGCTATAAAAGAATTAATGATAAGACTGGAAAGGAACAGTTTGTTGTACCTTATCTTATGTCAAGCCATCCGGGTTCAACAATGAAAGAAGCTATTGAGCTTGCGGAATATGTGCGTGACTTAGGATACATGCCAGAACAGGTACAGGATTTCTATCCTACGCCTTCAACACTCTCAACATGTATGTACTACACAGGCTATGACCCAAGAACAATGGAAAAGGTATATACACCTGTTTCACATCATGAGAAAGAGATGCAGAGAGCGCTTATCCAGTATAAGAAGCCTGAGAATTATGACCTCGTAAAAGAAGCTCTTCTTGCCAATAACAGAAGTGACCTGATTGGATTCGGTCCAAAATGTCTTATCCCGCCTAGAAAAATAAGGAGCAGAAGCAATGAAAAAAATAGAAAAAGGTGAGTTCGGTTATCTTGCTTATAAAAAAAGCCGTAACATGATTAAAACAATTATTGCATTTGCTGTTGTACTCGTAATATTTATCATTGGTTTCATAATATGGAAATCCAAGAATAACTACCTTACAATGCTTGCAGTTGTGCTTGTTCTGCCTGCTGCCAAATTCGCAGTATCTTACTTTGTCCTGATTCCGCATAAGAACTGTGACTTAGTATTAAAGAATGAGATTGAAGCGCGCAAGGGTGAGTTAAACAGTGTATACGACCTTGTTGTATCCAATAAACAGAAGCCTGTCGGCATTATGGCAGCAGTTATCAGTGATAACCAGATTCTTGCATATACAAGTGCTCCTAAAGCTGACAAGAACCTTTTTGAGACAAGCGTCAAGGAATTCTTAAAGAACGAGAAGCTTACATGCGCTGTTCTTCTTTACAAAGATAAGGATACATATCTTGAAAAAGTTAAGAATGCAGCCTTGAATTTTGATGAGAGCAAGGAAAACAGCCTTGACAGAAAACAATATGTAACAGATGCATTACTCAGAATGAGTATGTAATTAAGCAGGTATTATATGAAAGAAATTAATATTGATGAAAAGCTTGCAGGGCAGAAGATGATGCGCTGTCTTGAGCGTTATCTATCCAATGCTCCTAAGAGCTTTCTTTACAAAATGCTGAGGAAAAAGAACATCACACTCAATAATTCTAAAGCAACTGGTGATGAAAAGTTAAAATGTGGTGATACAATCAAGATTTTTTTCTCTGATGAAACATTTGAAAAATTCTCAGCAAATAATAGTCAGACAGTAAAAGACGACTACTACAGCAAAATATATAAGCCACTTGATATTATCTATGAGAATTCTGATGTCATATTTATTAATAAACCTTCAGGCATGCTTTCACAGAAAGCAAAACCGGAAGATGTGTCACTTGTTGAGTATTTAATTGCACATCTCATACATGAAGGTGCAATTAATGCCGGTGACTTAGCTTCATTTAAACCAGGCGTATGTAACAGATTAGACCGCAATACAAGCGGAATTGTGGCAGCTGGAAAGACAACTAAGGGCCTGCAGCAGTTATCAGAATCATTTAAGCAGAGGACTCTTGGAAAGTACTATCTGTGCATTGTAAAGGGAAAAGTTGACAAACGTGCATTAATCAAAGGCTATCTTTACAAAGATAGCAATACTAATAAAGTAACTATAAGCAGAACTGAAATTAAAGATTCACTTCCAATTGAAACAGAATATATTCCGGTATGTTCTAACGGCAGTGTAACTCTGCTGAAGATTCATCTTCTTACAGGACGAAGCCACCAGATAAGGGCACATCTTGCAAGTATCGGACATCCGCTTATAGGTGATTACAAATACGGCTCAAAGGCTGTTAATGACACATTTAACCGACAGTACAAAATAAAAGACCAGATGCTTCATTCATATGAGTTAGATATCCCTGATATGAATATACATATATATGCCACAATTCCAGATTCTTTTAAAAATGTTATGAAAGGGGAACAGTTATGCCGACTTGGAATTCAAGAGGACTTAGAGGCTCTACATTAGAGGACCTTATTAATATGTCCAATGATAAATACAGGGTTTCACATCTTGCACTTGTCCAGAAGATTCCAACGCCTATAAAACCCATTAATATAGACCAGCAGACCAGACATATTACACTGGCGTACTTTGACCAGAAAAGTACTGTTGACTATATCGGTGTTGTTCAGGGAATTCCTGTATGCTTTGATGCGAAGGAATGTGCCACAGATACATTCCCTATACAGAATATTCATGCACATCAGGTTGAATTTATGCGTGAATTTGAAAAACAGGATGGAATATCATTCATTATTATATATTTTTCTGCAAGAGATGAGTTCTATTATATTCCATTTTCTGATATAATAGGTTTTTGGGAAAGAAGCGAGAATGGTGGGCGTAAAAGCTTTACTTACTCCGAAATCAATCAGGATTTCCGTATATATGCCAGACAGGGAATTCCTGTTCATTATCTTGAAGCTATACAGAAAGATATTGAATTGCGTTAGAAAGGCGGTTTTTTCATATGATTAGTGATAATCATACTATGGATAGCAATTACATTGACGAATATGAACTGACTAATGGTTATGCAGTTGTAGACAGTAATTTTTCTATTGTTACAGCTAATGAACCTATGTATATGTTCTTAGGAATGTCTAAGCATTATTCTATTATAGATTCTATTCATCAGGTTGATCTTGATGATTTCATAGATGTTGCCAACAGTTTAAGACCTGATATTAAGAAATGTATGTGCATCCGTATGAGAAGGATTGATAATTCATACAGATGGGTTCTTGTTGATATTGAAAAGAAATGTATTCCGGATGCCAAACAATCTGAATATCTTGAATTACATATTTCAGATGTTCTTGCCATCAGAAATCTCAACAGACAATTACAGTTAAAGATTAATAAACTTAATAATACAGCGGATGAGCATACTGTTAAAACATTTACTCTGCAGGAACCTGATATTAAGAAATACTGCATCGATAATATAAGCAATGAACCTGATTGCAGATTAGCTTTAATATATTTTGAAGTGGATAACATTGACAGCTTCAAGCAGAATCACTCTGAAGATGACATCCACCGTATCTGTCAGGTAATAGAAGATGTTATTCTAAAAGGTGTTGAAGGCAGGGGAGTTGTAGGTTTTCTGGACGACTTCAGATATTCAATAATATTAAAAAATATCAATAATGAAGTTAAGTTACGTGCTTTCCTTGAACATGTAAGAACGATGATTGCATGGAACTGCAAATTCATTGATTCATCATATAATATAAGTTTTTCTATAGGTATCGCAAGATATCCGGAAAACGGAAAGAATCTTGATATCATCAAAGCAAAACTTAACCGTGCCATAGACATAGCGCGTGCTAAAGGCGGCAACAGATATATAATCTATAAAGAAGTACTTCATGGCGAAATAGAAGATTCTGATAAATAGTTTGTTGACAATAACTACATATTTATGTATAATTCAAACAAATTTAGTGTGTTAGCATAGTATCACTTCAACGCATTAAAGTATTCAATATAACGAAAGGACATTAATTTATGAAGAAAGATTTATTACATACACCAGAAGGTGTACGGGATATATACAGTACAGAGTGTGCAGAAAAGAAGGTCATCGAGAATCGTCTTCATGATGTCTGTGCATCTTATGGATATAATGATATACAGACACCTTCTATTGAATTCTTTGATGTATTCAATAAAGAACGTGGAAGTGTACCATCTAATGAAATGTTCAAGCTTTTTGACAGATATGGCAACACTTTAGTATTAAGACCAGATATGACACCATCTATTGCAAGAGCTACAGCAAAGTATTTTGAGGACAGAATCCTTCCAGTTAAGCTTTGCTATCTTGGCAATACATTTATCAATGTAAGCAAGTATTATCAGGGAAGACTTAAAGAGAATACTATGCTTGGTGCAGAGCTTATCAATGATAACTCTCTGGCAGCAGATTATGAGATTATCTCTATGGTTATTGACTGCATGTTATCAGCAGGACTCACAGAATTTCAGGTTGAGCTTGGTAATGTTGCTTTCTTTAATGGACTTTTACATAAAGCTGGAATTACAGGTGATTCAGCAGAGGAATTATTAAGACTTATCAAAGAAAAGAATTATTTCGGTGTCGAAGAACTCTTAGCAAGCCTTAATATTGATGATTCAGTCGCCAAAGCATTACTTGAACTTCCTCAGTTGTTCGGCGGAACAGAAGTACTTGAAAAAGCTAAGTCATTAACTGATGATGAAGAGTGCATACAGGCCATTAACAGACTTGAACAGTTGTATGATCTTCTTAAGAATAACAACTATGATAAATATATCTCATTTGATCTTGGTGATTTATCTGAACATGCATACTATACAGGAATTATATTCCATGCATATACATTTGGAACAGGTGAGCCTGTTGTGAATGGCGGACGTTATGACAAGTTACTTGGCCAGTTTGGCTGTGACAAGGCATCTATTGGTTTTTCTATCACAATCGACAGACTTATAGCTGCACTTAACAGACAGAATATCCATATTCCACATGATGCCAATGGAACACTTCTTGTATATAACGCTGACAAGCTTGGAGATGCAATAAGCGTATCTAAGGAATTAAGAAGCACTGGCGTTAATGTATGCATGATTGAATATAAAGACAGTAAAACAGATTCACAGTATATTGAATACGCAAAGGAATCTTCTTTAGTAAATGTTGCATTTATTGATGATGAATACGCTTCTGATTCAACTGTAAGAGTTATTGACGAGACAGGAAAGAATGAAAGAGCGGCAGTAAACAGCCTTGTAGGAGGTACATTTTAATGAGATATATAACTATAGCATTAGCAAAAGGCCGTCTTGCAAAGAAGGCAATGGAAATATTTGAACAGATTGGTATTCCTTGTGAGGAGATGAAAGACGAGAAGACAAGAAAGCTTATCTTCACTAATGAAGAACTGGGATTTCGTTTCTTCTTATCAAAGCCATCTGATGTTCCAACATATGTAGAATACGGGGCAGCAGATATCGGTATTGTAGGTAAGGATACAATTCTTGAGGAAGGACGAAGCCTTTATGAAGTGTACGACCTTCAGATGGGTAAATGCAGAATGTGTGTATGCGGTCCAGAATCAGCAAGAGAGAAGTTACAGCATCATGAACTTATAAGAGTTGCTTCTAAGTATCCTAATATTGCAAAGGATTACTTTAACAATATAAAGCACCAGACTGTAGAGATTATCAAGCTTAATGGTTCTGTAGAGTTAGCACCTATTGTAGGTCTTGCAGAGGTTATCGTTGATATCGTTGAGACAGGTGCAACTTTAAGAGAAAATGGTCTTGAAGTACTTGAAGAGGTGTGTCCTCTTTCTGCAAGAATGGTTGTAAACCAGGTCAGCATGAAGATGGAACAGGAGCGAATTAACAAGCTTATCAATGATGTTAAGAAATATATAGAAACACAGGGCAAATAATGCTACAAGGAGGAATATAATGCGTATCGTTGAATTAACAGATGAAAGTAAGAATAATATTTTAGAGAATCTTTTAAAGAGAAGTCCTAACAGCTACGGAAAGTTTGAATCTGCAGTTGCTGAGATTCTTCTTAATATCAAGACAAAGGGTGATGATGCTTTATTCGAATATACTAAGAATTTCGATAAGGCTGATATCAATGCTGACAATATTGTTGTAACAGAAGCAGAGATTGAAGAGGCATATTCTTTAGTTGACCCTGAACTTATTGAGGTTATAAGAAAGGCTATCGTTAATATCCGTTTTTTCCATGAAAAGCAGAAACAGTACAGCTGGTTTGATTCTAAGCCGGACGGAACTATATTAGGTCAGAAGGTTACTGCACTTGCAAGAGTTGGTGTGTATGTACCAGGCGGAAAGGCAGCTTATCCTTCATCAGTTCTTATGAATGTTCTTCCAGCAAAGGTTGCAGGTGTTGAGCAGATTATCATGTGTACACCTCCTGACAAAGAAGGAAAAGTATATCCTACAACACTTGTTGCAGCTAAAGAAGCTGGCGTTGATGTTATATACAAGGCAGGCGGAGCACAGGCTATCGCAGCCATGGCATACGGCACAAAGTCAATACCTAAGGTTGATAAGATATGTGGTCCTGGAAATATCTATGTTGCCCTTGCAAAGAAGGCAGTATTCGGATATGTAAGCATTGATTCTGTTGCTGGTCCTAGTGAGATTCTTGTAATCGCTGATGAGTCAGCTAATCCTCGTTATGTTGCAGCAGATCTTTTATCTCAGGCAGAACATGACGAGATGGCATCTGCAATTCTTGTAACTACAAGCGAAGACCTTGCACACAAGGTATCAGAAGAGGTTGACAAGTTCGTTGCTGAATTATCAAGAAAAGAAATTATACAGAAGTCACTTGATAACTACGGATATATTCTTGTAGCAAAGGATCTTGATGAAGCTGTTGCTGTTGCTAATGAGATTGCATCAGAACATATGGAAATCGTTACTAAGAATCCTTTTGATGTTATGACTAAGGTTAAGAATGCAGGTGCTATATTCCTTGGAGAATACAGTTCAGAGCCTCTTGGTGATTACTTTGCAGGTCCTAACCATGTTCTTCCTACTAACGGAACAGCCAAGTTCTTCTCACCTTTAAGTGTTGATGACTTCATTAAGAAATCAAGCATTATCTCATACTCAAGAAATGCTCTTGAAGCTATCCACACTGATATCGAGAAATTTGCTACAGCAGAGCACCTTACAGCTCATGCTAATTCAATTAAGGTAAGATTTGAAAATTAATTAGCGCACTGGCGCGGAAACGGGGATTATATGGCTGTATCTGAAATCAGACAGGCAACTGTAAAAAGAAAAACAAGTGAAACTGATATTGCTTTATTTTTAAGAATTGATGGTTCTGGAGAAGCAGAGGTCGATACAGGAATCGGTTTCTTCGACCATATGTTAAAGAGTTTTGCAAAGCATGGTCTTTTTGACCTTAAGTTAAAGGTAACTGGCGACTTAATAGTTGACTGCCACCATACTATCGAAGATGTCGGAATTGTACTTGGCGAAGCTATTAAAGAAGCTATAGGAGACAAGATGTCTATCAGAAGATATGGTGACATTATTCTTCCAATGGATGAAACACTTATTATGTGTGCAATTGACCTTTCAGGAAGACCATATCTTGGTTTTGAGTCTACATTTACAGCAGACAGCGTTGGTTACTTTGACACACAGATGGTTAAGGAATTCTTCTATGCAATATCTTACAGTGCAGGCATGAATCTTCATATAAGAAAGATTGCAGGTGAGAACGACCACCATATTATCGAAGGCATGTTCAAAGCATTTGCAAAGGCATTGGATGAGGCAACTATTAAAGATACAAGAATCAAGACAATTCTCTCAACTAAGGGAAGTCTTTAAATATACTTAAGGAGTTACATATATGCGATTATATCCAGCGATTGATGTTAAAGACGGACAGTGTGTCCGCTTAAAGAAGGGACTTTTTAATGAAGTTACTGTATATTCTGAGAGACCTTACGAGATAGCTAAAGTCTTTGAAGAGGCAGGAGCACAGTTTATACATACAGTTGACCTTGACGGTGCTTTAAAGGGACATGGTGTTAATGCTGAAACTATTAAGAAGATATGTTCAAGTGTTAATGTTCCTGTACAGATGGGCGGCGGAATCCGTACTCTTGAGAACATTCAGGAAGTTCTTGACCTCGGCGTATACAGAGTTATTATTGGTACTAAGGCTGTTGAGAATCCTGATTTTATCAAGGCTGCCATTGACAGATTCGGTGCTGAACATATTGTTGTAGGTGTCGATGCCAAAGATGGTCTTGTAGCTATCGAAGGCTGGGAGAAGGTCAGTGACAAGACTGCACTTTCACTTGCACTTGCAATGAAAGATATAGGTGTACAGACTATCGTATATACTGATATATCTAAGGACGGTATGCTTGCCGGTCCTAATGTTGAACAGACTAAGATTCTTTCTGATAAAACAGGCATTGATATCATTGCATCAGGCGGTATGAGCTGCATGGACGACCTTACACATATTAATGACGCAGGTATCCACGGTGCAATAATCGGTAAGGCAATATATGAGAAACGCATTGACCTTAAGGAAGCTGTTAGTCTCTTTGAATCAGGGGCGTCTTACAGTAAGGCATTAGCAATGCCTAAGGCTGATATCGCATTTAAAGATTTAAAGCTTGATGCCAACGGTCTTATTCCTGTTGTTGTACAGGATTATGTTAACGGTGAAGTTCTCATGCTTGCTTACATGAACGAGGAAGCCTACAATAAGACTTTAGAGACAGGCATTATGACTTATTACAGCAGAAGCCGTCAGGAACTGTGGGTTAAGGGTCTTACATCCGGACATTTCCAGTATGTTGGTTCTCTTGACATTGACTGCGATAGCGACACTATTCTTGCAAAGGTTCGTCAGGTTGGCGCTGCATGCCACACTGGAAACAGAACATGCTTCTATAGAAACATCAAAACATGGAACAGATAATTTATGGAATATAAATATATAATCACAGATATTAACAATAAAATCTTCTGTTGCATATATACATCTGATAACACCTGCCACTATCTTAAACCTTTAGATAGTGGCAGTATTGTTGGTAACATATATGTTGGAAGAGTTGAGAATGTCGTTAAGAATATTAACGCCGCATTCATTGAGATAGAGGATAAGCAGAAATGTTATTACTCTATACCAGACAACAAAGCACCAATATTTTTTAATGAGAAAAACAATCCTGCCATATGTCAGGGCGACAGAATTCTTGTAAAGGTTACAACTGAGCCTCTTAAAACCAAACCTGCAAAGGTATCCTCAAAGATAGAGCTTACAGGCAATTATTCAGTTGTTTCCAATGATGTAAAAGGTGTTCATATATCAAAGAAAATAAAATCTAACGAGACAATCACAGACATAAAAAAACGTGTTGCTGACATTCTTGTCAGGAAACAGCAGGAAACAATAGAAAAAACAGGCTATGATTATCTTGGAAATTTCGGAATCATATTAAGAAGCGGCTGTGCTGATGCTAAAGCTGATGACATTATTGAAGATGTAAATGCATTATGTGACGAATATACTGATATGCTCCGCAAAGCAGTTTTTTCAAAGTTCTATACACTTGTCCATAAAGACAGACCCGAATACATTGAGGAAATCGTTCATCTTTCTGGAAAAGACAGTGTTGAAGTTATCACAGATATTCCTGCTATATATAATGAATTAGAAACATATCTGCCTCATAGCAGCAATATAAACATCCGCATGTATGAGGATGAATTATGGCCTTTATACAAGATATATTCTATAGAAAAAGAGATAGATACCGCACTTTCCAGAAAAGTCTGGCTAAAGTCAGGCGGATATCTTATTATCGAACAGACTGAGGCATTGTCTGTTATTGATGTTAATTCAGGAAAGAATGTAACTAAGGCAAAGAGCTTGGAAGCAATAGAAGCTTCTGCATTAAAGACTAATCTTGAAGCCGCAGACAAGCTGTGCCAGCAGATTAAAGTGAGAAATCTCTCTGGTATTATAATCGTAGATTTTATTAATATGAATCAGGAAAATTCAGATATTCTGATGGAACATTTGAAATCTCTTGCAAAAAGGGATATAGTAAACACTACAATCGTTGATATCACCAAGCTTGGTCTTGTTGAAATCACACGAAAGAAAACAGGAAAAAGTCTGTCTGAAAGTCTTAATAAAACCTGAAATGCATGGAGGATTTATGGATAATACTGAAGTTAATATTACACAGGAGATTCCTGCATACGAAAGAAGATATAAGAAGATATCAGAATGGTTTCTTAATTCCAGACCTGCATATGCTGTTCTTAAATTCATCTACAAATACATGGCTTATATAATAGCATTTGCATATATTCTTCTTATAATAATGAGTTTCCGTGGAACTTTTTTTGCCGAAACAACTCCGATTATGTTAAGAAACAGCGGCATGGTTGTTGAAACTGACAAAATGCTGCTCACTGCAAAGCTTATCCTTACACCTTTTACATCATTCATTCTTGTATCTGTTATAAGAAAATGTATTGATGCGAAAAGACCATATGAAAAATATGATATAAAGCCATTATTTATTAAGGAGACCAAGGGCGAATCCATGCCAAGCAGACATGTTTTCTCTATCACAATTATTGCTATGTGCTGGCTTTATGTTTCTGTTCCTGTGGGAATTACAATGCTTGTACTTGTAGCCATTATGGCAGCCAGCAGAGTGCTTGCAGGAGTACATTTTGTAAGAGATGTTATTGCAGGATTTGCAGTAGGAATTATATGTGGAATTGCCGGTTTATGGCTTATATGAAAATTTTTGAAAATTTTCTAAAAAACATTTGACAAATAGTAACTGAATGTATATTATATATTTTGTGTGCCGCTCAGTTAGGGTATAAGTGTATCTGATGTATGTCGGATTCCCCAAAACTGGCGAGTATTTAATTAAGGAGGATACCATATGTACGCAATTATAGCAACAGGTGGTAAGCAGTACACAGTTTCTGAAGGCGATACAATCAGAGTTGAGAAGCTTGCAGTTAATGCTGGTGACACTGTTACATTTGATCAGGTTCTTTTTGTAAACAACGGCGAGGCTAAGGTTGGTGAGCCAACAGTTGCCGGAGCTACAGTTACAGCTAGCGTTGTAGGCGAAGGCAAGGAAAAGAAGGTTATCGTTTACAAGTACAAGAGAAAGACTGGATATCACAAGAAGAATGGTCATAGACAGGCTTACACAGAAGTTAAGATTGAAAAGATTAATGCTTAATTTTTGTATGGATGTTTGTGAGGTGTGTTATTCATGACTCATATAACTTTTTTTAAGAACTCTGAAAAAGAGATCACAGGTTTTTATTCTGCAGGTCATGCAGGATATGCTGAATCCGGCAGTGACATTATATGTTCTGCTATTTCAGTACTGACAATCAATACAATTAATTCGATAGAAGCTTTTACCGATGATAAGTTTGATGTGTCAGTTAATGAGGATGAGGGAATTGTCATTGTCAAGATGGCTATGCCTGTCAGTCCAGAAACTTCGATTTTACTTAAGTCATATGAATTAGGTGTTAATTCAGTGGCTGAGGATAATCCGAAATACTTATCAATTAGTGTTAAGGAGGTGTAACCTTATGTTAAATATGAATCTTCAGTTATTCGCTCATAAAAAGGGTGTAGGTTCTACAAAGAATGGTAGAGATTCAGAGTCTAAGAGATTAGGCGCTAAGAGAGCTGACGGACAGTTTGTTTTAGCTGGTAATATTCTTTACAGACAGCGTGGAACAAAGATTCATCCAGGTGTTAATGTTGGTCGTGGTGGCGATGATACATTATTCGCACTTGTTGATGGAACTGTTAAGTTCGAAAGAAAGGGCAAGGATAAGAAGCAGGTTTCTGTTTATCCTGTTGTTTCAAACGACTAATTTGTTTTTTAGCTCCAAGTCTTCGGATTTGGAGCTTTTTTCGTAATTAATATAATTTATAGATAGAATGGAGGAAAGGTTATGTTTGCAGACAGAGTCCGCATTTTTATTAAATCCGGTAAGGGTGGAGACGGTCATGTAAGCTTCCGAAGAGAGCTTTATGTTCCTGCTGGCGGTCCTGATGGCGGAAATGGCGGTCATGGTGGAGATATTGTTTTTGTAGTCGATAAAGGACTTAATACACTCGGTGATTTCAGACATAACAGCAAATATATTGCTGAAAGCGGCGAAGAAGGCGGCAAGAGAAGATGCACTGGTAAAGATGGTGAGAATCTTATCATTAAAGTACCTGAAGGAACTGTTATATATGATGATGAATCCGGTAAAGTTATTGCAGATATGTCTGGTGATAACCTTCAGGAAACTATTCTTAGAGGCGGCCGCGGTGGTAAGGGTAACATGAACTATGCTACATCTACCATGCAGGCTCCACAGTATGCACAGCCAGGACAGGATGCACAGGAATTATGGGTTCGTCTTGAACTTAAGGTTATTGCTGATGTTGGTCTTGTAGGATTTCCTAATGTTGGTAAGTCAACATTTCTTTCAAGAGTAACTAATGCAAGACCTAAGATTGCCAATTATCATTTCACAACACTTAATCCTAACCTTGGTGTTGTTGATCTTGATGGTGGTAAAGGTTTCGTTATTGCTGATATTCCTGGTCTTATCGAGGGTGCATCAGAAGGTGTTGGTCTTGGTCACCAGTTCTTACGTCATATTGAAAGAACCAAGGTTATTATTCACATTGTTGATGCAGCTTCAACTGAAGGTCGTGATCCTATAGCTGATATTAAGGCTATCAACAAAGAGCTTGAGAATTATAATCCTAAGCTTCTTGAAAGGCCTCAGGTTATAGCAGCTAATAAGATTGATGTTATATATGATGATGGCAGTGACCCTGTACAGGCTATAAGAGACGCATTTGAGCCAGAAGGTATTAAGGTATATCCTATATCAGCTGTTACGGGACAGGGCGTTAAAGAGCTGTTATACGCAGTCAGAACACTGCTTGATAACTTCAAAGACGAACCTGTATTATTTGAGAAAGAATTTGACTACGACGAGCTTATGGATAATCCTAACGACAGCTTCGAGGTTTCTATTAACGAAGACGGCGTATATGTTGTCAACGGACCAAAGATTGATAAAATGCTTGGTTATACTAACCTTGAATCTGAAAAGGGATTTGATTTCTTCCAGAAATTCATGAAGCGCTCAGGTGTTCTTGATGAACTTGAGAAGCTTGGCATTGAGGAAGGCGATACAGTTATCGTTGGTGATTACCTTGAGTTTGATTACTATAAAGCATAATTAATAGGAGAAAATATATGACAAGCAAACAGAGAGCTTATTTAAAGGGTCTTGCTATGACAATGGACCCAATATTCCAGTTTGGAAAGAACAGTCTTACTCCTGAGAACACTGCAGCTATTGCAGAAGCTCTTGAGGCAAGAGAACTTATCAAAATCAGTGTCCTTAACAACTGTGCCGATGACCCTAGAGAAATCGCACAGATGGTTGCTGAAAGAACACGTTCACAGGTTGTTCAGGTTATTGGAAAGAAAATCGTTCTTTACAAAGAATCCAAAGACAACAAAAAAATCATTTTACCATGATTAATTCAGACAAAATAATAGGTATTATGGGTGGAACATTTAATCCGATCCACAAAGGACATACAGGTATTGCAAGATGTGCCTATGAGCAGTTTGATATAGATGAGATATTATTCATGCCATCTGGCACACCTGCTTATAAGGATAATTCTCCGATTGTAAGCGCATCTGACCGCTGTAATATGGTAAAACTTGCAATTAAACCATATGATTACATGTCACTTTCTACTATTGAAACTGAACGTCCTGGTAATACCTACACAGCCGATACACTTGCACAGATATATGATTCATACAAGAAGATATATTTCATAATAGGTGCAGATTCGCTTCTATATATTCAGGACTGGTATCATCCTGAGTATATATGCAGCCACTGTCACCTTTTATGTGCTAACAGAGACAACAATCCAGCCGATGTACTTATAGATCAGAAACATTTTCTTGCTGATAAATACGGTGCAGTTATTGATTTTATTGATGTTCCGGAACTTCCTTACAGTTCAACTGATATACGAAAGAAGGTTGCAATGGGTCTGTCGGTAAAAGAGGATGTCGGCAAAGAAGTTGAAGAGTATATAAAGTCCAGAAAACTTTATGTCTAAGAGGTTTTATTATGGATAACAAATATATTGAACAATTAAGAACACAGGTAAAAGACGCTCTTCGTACAGACAACATGCGTTACCAGCATACACTCGGTGTTGCCAATACAAGTGCCTGTCTTGCCATGTGTCATGGTGCTGATATGAATAAGGCATACATTGCAGGTCTTCTGCATGATTGTGCCAAATGTGTTCCTGATGATGTAAAGATTGCTGAATGCAGACAATTCGGACTTCCTATATCTGATATTGAGCTTGAAAGTCCTTATCTGCTTCATTCAAAGCTTGGTGCATATTATGCAAAGCATAAGTACAATGTTGAAGATGAAGAAATATGTTCTGCAATTCAGTGGCATACAACAGGAAAACCTGCAATGACATTATTAGAAAAGATTGTATTCATTGCAGATTATATTGAACCATACAGAAATAAGGCTGCTAATCTTGATGACATAAGACATATGGCATTCACAGATATTGACATGGCAGCTTATGTAATATTGGATGACACCCTTTCATATATAAGAAAAACCAATCGTAATATCGATACACAGACAGTTGATACTTACGAATACTACAAAGGGATTATTAAAGAAAGAGAGAATTAAGATATGGCAGATTCTAAGGAAATGTTAAAGGTTATCGTAGATGCCTTACAGGATAAGAAAGCAGAAGATATCAGAATTATTGATATCAGCAATGTATCTGTTATTGCAGATTATTTCGTTATCGCAAGCGGAAGCAATACTAACCAGATTCAGGCTATGGTTGATAATGTAGAAGAAGAGATGTTTAAGGCTGGATACGATGATCCTAAGGTTGAAGGTTATAATACAGCTTCATGGATTCTTCTTGATTACAAGGATGTTATTGTTCATGTATTCTCTGAAGATGACAGAGCGTTCTATAATATTGAACGTATATGGCGCGATGGTAAAGAGGTTGATATTAACAGCCTGTAATGTAATACATGGTGGCTTCCCTGAGGGGGGACTCTGCCGGAGGTATATAGATAATAAGAACCCGCTTTCGCTCGGTCTCGGACGCAGCGGTACTAGGTTCGCTGCCTATAGCAGCTTACCAAGTGCCGGCGTCCTCAAACGGTTCTGATTATCTATATACCTCCGGCTTCGTATTCTCACGGGAGGCTGCAGTGCATTATCGGTTGTTAATTGGGGGACAATATAAAAAATATCCAGCTATAGATATATGTGAAATCGGACGCCTTGTTGCTTGTTTCACTGCTTTGGCAGTTCAACAAGTATACACGGCTGGTTTATTGTGGGTGATTTCTTTATTATCTATGGCTGGATTTTTTACAATCAATAATTATAATTTTTATTAGTCAATTCCTAATCTTATAAGTCCAATTACTTTTCCTAGTATCTCGCAGTCGTCTACGATGATTGGGTCCATGAAGTCATTCTCTGGCTGGAGTCTTATGTGTCCATTCTCCTTGTAAAAACGCTTAACTGTTGCTGAATCGTCTACCAGAGCAACAATCACCTCTCCATTAGATGCTGTGTTCTGCTTTCTTACGATTATCTGGTCGCCTTCGTAGATTCCCATATTAATCATGCTGTCACCTTTGACCTTTAACATGAATACTTCTCCACCTGGCATGTATTCTGATGGGATAGGGAAGTACTCTGTTATATTCTCAACGGCAAGAAGTGGCTGTCCTGCTGCAACCTGACCTAATAACGGAATATTAACAACCTCTCTTCTTGAAAGATTGAAGTTATCATCTATTATCTCTATTGTACGCGACTTGGTTGGATCTCTTCTTATGTATCCGTTCTTCTCTAATGACTCAAGATGAGCGTGAACAGAAGATGTAGACTTAAGATTCACTGCCTGACATATATCCCTTACTGATGGTGGATATCCCTTGTTAAGAATCTGTGATTTAATATATTCAAGAATCTCAGACTGTTTCTGAGTTATTCTGCCATATGCCATATTACGAACCTCCATTAATTTCTTTTAAATAATTTTACCACATTTATACATTATTCGCAAACATAATTTCTGAAAAAATGTTCGGAAAATTTGTTCGATTTTTGTTGACAAACGCATGTTCTGATTATATAATCAATCCATAAACAACAGAACACTTGTTTGATTGGAGGTTTTACATATGAATAATTCAGAATACACATATAGAAGAGCAGAATCTAAGAAGAGAAGCGATAGACGCAGAAGAAACAGACAGATGACTATCAAGTCATTAAGAATGGTTATTATATGTTCAATTCTTATATTTGCTGTTTCAATTGGAGGCATTATTGTCAAGGCTTCTGATGATTCGAACAAGACTCGAACATATAAGTACTACACAACCGTATCAGTAGAAGACAACGACACATTATGGTCACTTGCTGACAGATATAATAACGGTAATGAAGATACAACTTCGTATATTAACAATATAATGCAGATGAATGATTTATCATCTGATACAATTCATTCTGGTAAGAACCTTGTAATATACTATTATTCGACTGAGGTAAGATAATATCTAATTGCATATACATTCCCGCATGCAGTGAAAAGCTACTTAATATTGGACTTTTCACTGCATTTTTGTTAAAATTTATTGATAGCGAAATGGCTGTAATATAACTTAATATTTAATAATTTATTCATAAGGAGATTAGCTATGAAATTCAGCGATATAGAGACTATTTCCCAGGGTGTATCAGATTATCTTACAGATAATAAAATCGTCGATATGACCGAAATACAGCGTCAGACATATAAGCATATAATGGACAACCGTGACATTATAGCATGTTCATCAACCGGAACAGGTAAGACACTTGCTTATCTTATTCCGATTATTAACAGATTAAAGAGTGATACTCATAATATCCAGGCCATTGTTCTTGTTCCAACAGCAGAGCTTGCCATACAGGTCAATAATACACTTAAAGATATCTTTGCACATATGGACAATACATTTTCATCTGTTGCATTAATAGGAGATGTGAATATATCAAGACAGATTGATTCTATCAAGTCTAATAAGCCTGCGATAATTGTCGGAACACCTAACCGCATACATCAGCTTATAAGTAACAAGAAAATTAAAGTACATGAGGTTAAGACACTTGTTCTCGATGAAGCAGACAAGCTCTTTGATAAGACATTTATTCAGGATGTAGAAGCAATAAGAAAGTCTTTAATGA
This sequence comes from Eubacteriales bacterium, assembly GCA_030537195.1. GTDB lineage: Bacteria > Bacillota > Clostridia > Lachnospirales > Lachnospiraceae > Lachnospira. Next base: position 26,038 of record JAUNOK010000016.1, read on the forward strand.
AATTCACACAGGTTCTTTTATTCTCTGCAAGTGTAGATAAGAAGACAAGAACTAATACTTTGTGTTTCAAACCTATATTCATTGATATTAACAGCAATTCAGGCAATACAAGCCAGATTCCTTCTACAATCAAGCATATAAGCGTTATTTCTGACAGAAGGGAACGAATTGAGACTTTAAGAAAGATTATTAAAGCTGTGAAGCCAGAGAAAGCAATTATATTCGTTAATTCCAAGTATGACCTGGAAGAATCCCTGCAGAAGCTCGAATATCATCATTACAATGTAGCTTCAATTGCAGGTAATAAAGATAATTCAGCCAAGAAAGCTGCAATAGATAATTTCAGGAGTGGAAAGATACAGCTTCTTATTGCAACAGATATAGCAGCCAGAGGTCTCCAGATTGATAATATTGATACAGTAATCAATGTAAACCTTCCTGAAGACAATAAGGAATACATTCACAGATGCGGCCGATGTGGACGAAATGGCAACACAGGAACATGTATATCAATTATAACTGATAATGAGCTTAACAAGATTAAATCATACCAGAAAGCATTTCACATCAATATAGTCAATAAGAGACTTTATCAGGGAAAATTAGTTGCAAAATAAGGTGTGGGGCTCTATAATTGTCTTGACAGTAATCACTTCGCTAAAGTCAAGTTTAACGAAGTGATTACGCTATGATAATTGGAGGTACTCATAATGGCCGAGAAAACATACACTGAACAACAAAACATCAAATACAAACAGAAACTTAATAAATTACTTGATATATTACCTGACTTCTGCACACAGTACTTTGACAGTCTGGAATTTAATAAGCAGCCAAGAACCAAGATTGCATACGCTATGGATATCAAAGGCTTCTTTGAATTTCTTATTGAATGTATACCACAATTCAAGTCTTATTCAATGAAGGATTTTAAACCGGCAGATTTAGAAAAGATAGATGGCACAGATATAACGAAATACTTACGACATGTAAAGTTATATAAGAAGAATGGCCGTGACGTAACCAACTCTGAAAGTGCAGCTAAACGTAAATTATGTGCATTAAGACGCTTCTATGCATATTATTACCGTTTCGAAATTATCAGTTCTAATCCGACAATGAAAGTTGATATGCCTAAGATTCATGATAAAGCTATTATCCGTATGGAACCCAATGAGGTAGCTGAATTTCTTGATAATGTGGAATCAGGCAATAAACTCACCAAGACACAGATGCAGAGTCATGAAAAGCTAAAAACCCGCGATCTTGCTCTTCTTACACTTATGCTCGGAACCGGTATCCGTGTATCTGAATGTGTTGGTCTGGATATTAATGATGTTGATTTTGATAATGACAGAATCAAAGTTGTCAGAAAAGGTGGCGCTGAAAGCTTCGTATACTTTGGTGATGAAGTACGTGAAGCACTGCTTAATTATCTTGAAGAAAGAAAGAATTTAACACCTGATGCCGGTCATGAGAACGCGCTGTTTATATCAACCAAGAATAAACGTCTGTGCGTAAGGTCCGTAGAACTTCTTGTTAAAAAATATGCTCAGACAGTTACAACTGTAAAACATATTACACCTCATAAGCTGCGAAGCACATATGGTACTAATCTGTATCAGGAAAGCCAGGATATATATCTTGTTGCAGACGTATTAGGACATAAAGACGTTAATACAACAAGGAAGCATTACGCTGAAATTGTTGAAGAAAATAAGCGTTCAGCAAGAAATATTGTAAAGTTAAGAAAAGACTGATACAGCAATACAAACATTAATAAAATGGTGCTGCTCTTCCACTATTATCTTGATAGTGAAACAACAGCACC
>JAUNOK010000016.1:27887-66841 GCA_030537195.1 Eubacteriales bacterium
TTTATTACATGTTCAATTTACTGATAAATCTCTCTCCACTCCATATCACCTCGCTCAAGCGACTTGACAAGCAATTCAGCTGTAGCAAGATTAGTGGCTAATGGAATATTATACATATCACAAAGTTTACATATATTATCAGAATCCGGCTCATGTGCCAATGGATTCTCTGCTTCTCTAAGGAAAATAACAAGATCTATCTGATTATGCTCTATCTGAGCACATAACTGCTGATCACCTCCAAGATGTCCAGCCAGAAATTTATGTACTGACAGATTAGTAACTTCCTCTATAAGTCTTCCAGTTGTACCTGTTGCAAAAAGCTGATTCTTATTAAGAATCCCCTTATATGCAATACAAAAATTCTGCATTAACTTTTTCTTAGAATCATGTGCTATTAAACCGATGTTCATTAAAGTTTCCCCCTAATGTAAGTATAATAAAATGTATAACTAAAGCTATCCTCTAAAATCATCTGCAAACATATCATCATCTCGTTCAACATTACGCTGTAGACTGACATTGAGTACTATACCCATAGCTGTAAATAATGTAAGAAGCGATGTTAAACCACAACTAAAAAATGGTAATGGAACTCCTGTGTTAGGTAATATCCATGATACAACTCCTATATTAATAAAAGTCTGGAATCCTATATATACAGCAACCCCGCAGCATATCAGCCTTCCTTCGAAGTTCTTAGCTCTCACGGCTACTATTATACACTCTAATACAATCAGAAACAATAAAAAAATTGTAATACAACCACCTGTAAATCCTAATTCTTCACCAATAACAGCAAAGATAAAGTCATTCTGTGCCTCAGCAATATATCCCGCATTCTTAAGTGAAGATGTGTCATTATTATTAAGGCCTTTTCCAGTAAGCTGACCAGATCCAATTGCCTGCACAGCATACGCCTGCTGATATGTTCCAGCATCTGTCATATCTACTTCTTCTGACTTATTACCTTCAATAAAGTCAACAATTCGCTTTCTTTGATAATCTTTTATAAGTATCGGATGCTCAACTGATACAACATATATCAAAAAAGCAGATATAATAGGAACTGCAATTAATATCGCGATTCCAAATATCTTATAGCTGACTCCGGCACAATAAAGCATCGCAATAACAATAAGACATAAAAGTATTGTTGTTGATAGATTCGGCTGCATAGCAACTAACAATATTGGAAACAATGTTAAACATGCTATTAATACAAGGAACTTAATTGAATTAAGTCTCTCTTTATTAGCCGCAACAAGCTTTGCAACCAATAATATAAGTGCAAGTTTTAAAAATTCTGATGGCTGTAACTGTATCGGTCCTATCTTAAACCATCTAGTTGCACCGTGAGATCCATGACCAAACACAGTAAGAACTCCTATAAGCATTACAGTAACAACACCATACCATATCCAGAAATACTTAAGAATCCAGTTGTAATCAATAAAAGATACAATAATCATTATTATAAATGATACAACCATACCTGCACCCTGTTTCATTGTATATGCACTATTGGCACTGTTAACTACAGCTAATGCAAATACTGATGTTACAATCAGAATAAACACTAATATAAAATTGTATGAACGCAGCTTATATTTTTTTAACATAATAAAATCCTTATTACTTTTCGCTATTTCTCATATCCTTAATTGGAATATTAGCAAAAATCGCTGGTACAGAACCATTATTGGTATCAGACTCTGTTGATGTAATCTGAATATCAAGTCCGTCTGTATCAATTTCCATATATTTAGAAATGACTTTAATGATATCATTCTTAATCATTTCCATAACCTCTGGTGAACAATTAGCTCTGTCAGAAACAAGTAATAACTTTAATCTGTCCTTTGCTACATCACTTGAACCTTTTTTCTTAAATAAATCAAGTAATCCCATATTTAATCCCTCCCCGAATAAGCATTATCAGCTTATCACATACATATATTAATTCTTCTTGTCACTCTTAAAAAATGCAGAAAGCTTCTTAAAGAAACCACCTTTACCATTAAGATCAAGAAAAGGAATCTCCTCACCAGTAATTCTGCGGCAGATATTCATGTAAGCCTGTCCTGCAAGAGAATCATCTCCAACAAGTGGCTGTCCTTTGTTAGTTGCCACAACAATATTCTCATCATCAGGAACAGCACCTATAACATTAAGCTGTAAAATATCGTTAACATCATCAATTGACATCATCTCGCCTCTGTTAACCATATCCATTCTGATTCTGTTTACAATTAAATCTTCATGATTCTGAAGACCGTGAGCGTCTAATAAACCAACAATTCTGTCAGCGTCTCTGATAGCTGAAACTTCCGGTGTAGTTACAACCAAAGCTCTGTCAGCACCTGCAATAGCATTCTGGAATCCCTGCTCGATACCAGCTGGGCAGTCAAGAATTATGTAATCGAATCCTTCCGGATCATTCTTAATCTCATCAATAACCTTAACCATCTGCTCTGGTGTTACAGCTGACTTATCTCTTGTCTGTGCTGTTGGTAAAAGAAAGAGCTTAGGACATCTCTTATCTGCAATCATTGCCTGCTTTAATCTGCAGTTACCTTCTACGACATCAACAAGATTATATACTATACGGTTTTCGAGTCCTAATACAACATCAAGATTTCTAAGGCCTGTATCTGTATCAATCATAACGACCTTCTTTCCAAGTTTGGCAAGACCTGTACCAATATTAGCTGTTGTTGTAGTCTTACCTACGCCACCCTTTCCTGATGTTACAACTATAACTTCACTCATATTAAACCTCCATTAATAATTCATAATAAATCGCAATATATTAATTATGCGAGATTTTTACTGTTAAATCAACTCTTTTTTTATAAAACAGTATAAAAACATACTAAATTAATCTAAACATATATCATCCAGTGCATTCTGCTCTAAATCTTCGATGTATATATTCTGGTCATAGACATAAGCAATCTTAGGTTCTACTACCTTGACTTTATTTCTGCCCTTTATAACTTTATTCCCCGAATCTGAGCTTCTTGCGATAATATCTCCAATCTTAATCTGCATAGGACTCATCTCAAGTGCAACAACAAATGCATTCTCATTACCATCAACACCGGCAAATATGTTACCTTTAAGACTTCCAAGAACTATAACACTTCCCTTGGCAATAACTTTACCGCCTGGATTAACATCACCCAATACAACAACACTTCCGTCGGCTTCAAATACCTGACCAGAACGAAGTGTTCCTTTATAGAACATACAAGTTGTTCTTGGATCTGTCACTGCCTGGCTTACAGGCTGCTGCACTGGTGCAGGTGTCTGAGCCTGAACCGCTGCACTTGCAATTGCTTTCTTCACTGCATCTTCATATACAGTTTTCATGTCATTATTCTCATCAAGAACGCATACAATATTAAGGTCAGAAACATCTGATATAATATTAAGTATTTTCTTTTCTTCTTCTGCAGATAAATCTCTTCCATCAAAAGAAATTGCCATGTTAGCATTATTAAAAAACTTTGATGCATTCTTAAACTTATCTGAAACGCTTTCAAGTAACTCTTCAAATGGCATCTCATTGTCAAGAAATACTGTTATTCCACTTTTACTTCCTTTGATTATGACTGAATTATCCAAAACACTCACCTCACATTTTATATTATTATTTCTTTAATACATCAATAGATATTATTCATTAATATTAAAAAGCATTTTATAAATCTCAGCTCCTAATGTTACCGCATTAGATGCTGCATAACCATTCTGAATACGTACAGCCATGCAGTATTCAGGATTCTCATAAGGTGCATAAGATATTAATGTAGCATGATCAGGATCTGTTGTTCTTTCCTGTGCAGTTCCTGTCTTAGCTGCAATTGACATATGTAACGATGATAATGCTGTATATGTTCCTGCAGCCATATTCATACCTGTATGAACAGTATTCCATATATCAGAACTTAACTCCACCTGATTATTAACTTCTGCATGATTTTCCTTAATAACATTGCCATCATAATCTGTAATCTTGTCGATAAGAGTAAGATTATAGCATGTTCCAGATGTTGCAAGAGTTGTCACATATCTGGCAAGATTAAGTGTACTGTATCTGTGGTTACCCTGTCCGATTGCTGATGCTATGGCATTCTGTGAAGATGCACCTGGTGTTCCTTCTTCTATCTCTACTCCCGCTTTGGTAGATAATCCAAGCATATCAGAATAATTCTTTAATATATTGGTTCCATAGGTACTATTATATGAACCATTCTTACTACATGCAAGGTTATAACCAACATTATACATATAAACATTACATGAGTCTCTTATTGCCGTAGCAGCATTCTCGCTGCCATGTCCATATCTCTGCCAGCATCTTGGTGAAGGTGTTACTTTATCGAAAACTCCTGAACAGTTAAATACAGTAGATGATGATATAGTACCTGTATCCATACCTGCAATAATAGTACATGGCTTGTAAGTAGAACCCGGTGCAATAAATGACTGTGTAGCTCTGTTAAGTAAAGGACTTGCATTATCAGTAACAAGAGAACTGTAGTACTTAGCATCTACTGTTCCTGACAGCTTGTTATTATCATAACTTGGATATGAAACAAGTGCCAGAATATCTCCATTATTAGGATTAGTTACAACTGCCGAACCAGAGCATGGCTTAAGTGCAAGCTGACCAACTGTTATAATCTTATTAGAGATAACATATGACATGAACTCATATGCACCCATACTTCCTGATGAAAGAGCCTGATATCGTGAATCATCTGCATTCATATCAAGAACTCCCTGCTCATAAAGAAGCATACACACCTGTCTTCCTGAAATACTTCCGGCATTAATCATATATTTGTACATTTTCTTAAAAAATGCTGTATCAGAATCAAGTGCTGAAATAACATAATTAACAAGTGCATCATATGACTCCTGAAGACTTGTATACTTCTCAGAAGTAAGTGATGACATGTCAATCCAGTTCTTAGATATACCATACGTCAAAAGCTGTGAGAGACTTGTCGAATCTCCGTATACCCAGTCATAATAAACACTGTCGCTTGTATCAACATTGGCCATGCTGAGTATGTTCTCACTTCTTAACAAGTCATATATATACCAGATATACAACTGCTGCTCTTCTGAAAGTTTTCCATATGCAGTACCACCTGATGTAAGCTCATTACTTAACCATGATAATGTTTCTGCTTTCTTTGCTTCAAACTGACTATATATCTCAGCTTCATTCGGTGTATTCTGTTGTTCTATATCTTTTAATGAAACCAGATTATTATCAATAAGTGCAAAATAAACTTCCTGTGCTGTTATATATATAGTATCAACATCACCAGAGCCATTATAAGTTATCTTATTACTTCCAGGAGTAAAATATTTCATAAATATATCAGTTATCTCATCTTCTATTGCATTATATATTGATTTCTGAAGATTAATATCTATTGTAAGATATACATCATGTCCAGCCTGAGGATCCTCCTCATCAAGCACTTCTGTAACTCTTCCAACAGTATCAACATACACTGATTTCTCACCTTTCACTCCTGAAAGTTCACTTTCCATGCTCTTTTCAATTCCTGATTTACCTACAACATCATTACTTTCATATCCGTCGCCAAGCTCCTCAAGTTCTGAATTAGAGACTGTTCCTGTATATCCAAGTATCTGCGAACAATATACACTGTCAACATATCTTCTTATATACTGTTCCTCTACAGTAACACCAACAAGATCATTACTGTTTTCTAAGATAGCTGCAACAGTTTCGTCTGATACCTCATTTGCAATAATAAATGTAAGATATCTGTTATACGAATTGGCAGCCATATATCTTCGAAGATTAACAATCATCAAAGAATGTTCAATTCCAAATTCATCATAATTAACATCATATGTCTTACAAAGATACTTGAACATATTCTCTGCCGATGTAGCCTTCTGCTCATCAGAAAGTGCAGCTATCGACTCTGTTCCATAAGAATCTCTTAAGAATCTTAAAAGTGATGTACCTTCGACATTATATGAAAACTGACCATTATTATAGATAATAGGAAGATCATTAGAATATGTATCTCCATGATTCTCTATAATATCCAATGTCTTATTAATTGAATTATTAATTGTTTTATTCTTAGTTGCATTATCTGAATATCTTCCAGAGTCGCTTATCTTGACTGCATATGACAGATCATTGTAAGCGAGAAGAACACCATTCCGGTCATAGATACGGCCTCTGGCAGCCGCAACACTCATATCTTTCTGTATGGAGCTTGACAAGTCTTCAACATATGAATCTCCCTTTATTATCTGAAGAACAAATAATCTGTGAACAAGAACAGAAATCAGAACAATAAACACAAGAATCATAGGAAAAATTCTGGATTTAAGAAGACTTACAATATAATCAAATATTTCCTTCATCAATCTTACCCTTCTTCTTTCTCTCTCTTCCCGGCTCCGTTATTGTGCAGAAATAATGTACAGGATGATATATCAGAAGTGAAACCAGTGCTGTATATACAACTTCTGGCAGAATAAATCTTGACATAAAGAATCCTACATTAAGTCTGTTATGAAGCAGGAAATTACCAATATATGATATAAATCCATATCCAAAATCAGCCGTTATCACAAGTGCGAGAGGGATAAGAATTTCCCTTACCTCGTACTTCTGATAAAAAAAGCCTGAAAAATATCCTATGTAAATAAAAACAAGTGCTGTGAATCCGAATAATCCGGAATAGAACAGATCATACATAATTCCCGAAAAGAATCCAACAAACATTCCATCATTCTTTCCACAGAAAAATCCAAAGAATACAGGAAGAATGATAAGCCAGTTAGGCGAAATATTAGCAATTGAAATAACTCTTGCAGCAGAAACCTGCATAAGATAGAAAAACAATATAATAATTAATTCTGTTATCTTTCTTTTCATAATCAATAGTCCTAAACACTTATTCTTTAAGCTGGGTTATGACTAATACTTCCTGCAGATTATTAAAATCAACAGCAGGAACAATATATCCAGACTGGGTAAGATTATTAGAATCCAGCTTAACATCCTTAACATACCCAATCAGAATCCCCTGAAGATACTTATCACTTATATTAGATGTAACTACTTTATCGCCATTTCTGACAATAACATCACTCTTGAAATGAGCAACTCGTATCATTCCCGTATCCATAAGTTCAATATCACCCTGAACTATACATGTCTCATTAGTATCAATAAGCATTCCACTTACATTACTGTTATTTTCTGTGATTGTCTTAACAATAGAATAATTACTTCCTGTTTCAGAAATAATACCTACAAGACCACCACTTGCAATAACATTCATATCAACTTTAAGCCCATCATCTGTGCCTTTGTCAATCTTGAATGAAGAATGCCAGTTATCTGTTGTCACTTCAATTACTCTTGCTCCAACTTTTGAATAACCTGCATACTGCTGATCAAGTTCATACAAATCACGAAGTCTGTTAAGTTCATATGAATCCTGCTTTAACTGATTGTTCTCTTCCGTAAGCTCATCGACCTGACTCTGAAGATTCTTATTCTCATCAAGAACAACTGATATTTCCTGAAGTGTCTGATATTTGTCGTAAACCCAGAAACCTATATTGTTCATACCTTTCTGTACTGGAACTACAACCATTGAAACACATTTTTTAAGAGGCTTGGTAAGCGTGTCTGTAAAAAAGCTTGTTCCAATAAAAAAACAGCACAGAACCGTAAGTGCAATGAGAATATTCTTCGATGTCATAAGTGAAGAAATGTTCTTTCTCATTCTAAAACCTGCCCTTAATCAAAATTTTTCTCTGTTGGAGTATATGCAACCTTAGCAAATTCAGGATTAGATACTACTCCCATAAGTCCTCTTACAACACTTTCTGCAGGATGCTCAACAATGTTAACATTAAGATTAGTCTCATCCTTAATAAACTTTTCAAGATTATTAATCTGTGATGTTCCACCAGTAAAATAAACTCCGTCCTTAATAATATCAGCTGCAAGTTCTGGTGGTGTTCTCTCAAGAATAACTTTAATTGCATCCATAATAGAATGTAATGAATCAATTATTGCCTGATATACAACATCAGAAGATATATCAACACTTACAGGAAGTCCTGATAAAACATTTCTTCCAAAACCAGGTGCGAAGCTTTCTGATACAGGAACAGCGCTTCCTAACTGTTTCTTTAAATTCTCAGCAGTCTTGCTTCCAATAACAAGATTATATGCCTTTCTTACATTGCTTATAATGCAGTCGTCAAGCTTGTTACCGCCAATCTTAACAGCCTTGCTTATAACAATTCCACCTAAAGAAAGTACAGAAATCTCTGTTGTCTCTGCTCCGATATTAACAATCATAATACCTTTAGACTTAGTAACATCAAGACCTGCTCCAATAGCATCTGCAACCGGCTTATCAACTACATAAACATTCTTAGCCTTAACCTTAGAATCAACTACAAGTTCATAAAAAGCTCTTTTCTCTACTTCTGTTACATCTGTAGGTACAGCAATATAGAAATCTGAACCTGTAATCTTCTTTCCTTCATTAATCTTATTAAAGAAGCTGAAAAGCAGTGTCTGCATATTCTCAATATCTGCTATAACACCAAACTTTACAGGGAAGGAAACCTCAATATGCTCAGGAGCTTTCTCATACATCTCATATGCCTCATCTCCAAAAGCTAAAAGTTCTGTTTTATTAGCAATAGCTATAATATTCTTCTCATTAAGTATCTTATCTTTGTCACTGCAGCACATTTTGAAATTACTTGTGCCTATATCAATTCCGTATGCGTTACCCATATCTTACTTCCTTTCTTAATTGTTAATTAATATATTGCATTTGTTTAAAACTGAAATAAGAATTATCTCCTATAACAATATGATCTAACAGTTCAATTCCTATAATCTTACCCGCTTCTGCCACATTTCTTGTAACCTTCATATCCTCCCTGCTAGGAGAAGGATTTCCAGAAGGATGGTTATGAAGAAGTACTACTGAAGCCGCCCTGTTATCAAGTGCTTCTTTAAATATCTCCCTCACTGAAACCATTGAACCCGTGGAAGTTCCAACAGACAGTACCTTATCTCTTATCAGACGGCATCTGTTGTCAAGCATAACAAGTATAAGATGTTCTTTCTCAAGATGTCTCATGTCTTCCATGTAGTATCCTGCTATTGTCTCTGCATTGGAAAAATCAAGTCTTTCTCTCGCCTTCTGCTTGGCAATACGCCTTGAAAGCTCAAGTATACAGCATATCTGCACAGCCTTGGCCTTGCCAATGCCTTTAATCTGCATAAGTTCTGAAACAGACATATTATACAGACCGTTAAGACTACCGGCACTCTCCAGTATCTTTTCGGCAAGTTCGATAGAACTTAGCCCGTTCGTTCCGGTTCTTATAATAGCCGCTAACAGCTCCGCATTATCCAGCGCTGTTGCACCATACTCAAGACACTTCTCATAAGGAAGAAGCTTATCTTCCTCCACACCTGTTATTATATTCTCATAGACCATAAATTAAACAGCAGTCAGATTAAATAAATCTGTAAACAATTATTGCAAGTATAACTCCTATTATACTGGCAATAGTAATCTTAATCTGGAGCGCAAATGTTAATACAAGTACCCCAAGATCTAATACCAGTGGACTGTCAAGCCCAAAGCTCTGTCCATAAGACAGCCAGCTGAGTGCATGCACACCGGCAGTTAGTTCTGCAATAAGACCGCCCAGCACAATGCCTATAAGAATAAAAAGCCATAAAAGCCAGCCGTTCTTATATTTAGAAATGTTACTCATAGATTTCACCCTTTAACCATAAATTGGAGTATGGAAAAATCCATACTCCAATGCATTATAACACAAATATTAATTCAATCAAAGCTTTATAAGGTCTTTTTCAAACATTTTCTGAACACTCATCATAATTCCAAGTTTTGCATGATACCATGTAAGTCCTCCCTGGAAGAATACTGAATAAGGTTCTTTTAATGGTCCGTCAGCAGAAAGCTCTATTGATGAACCCTGAACGAATGCTCCGGCAGCCATGATAACATCTGAATCATATCCCGGCATAGGCCATGGCTCAGGTGTAACAAAACTGTCAACCGGTGCTGCAGCCTGAATTCCTTTACAAAAAGCAAGAAGTCCGTCTGCACTTCCAAGCTCAACTGCCTGAATAATATCATATCTTGGTTCACTTCCATCAGGTCTTACTACAAATCCTGCCTTTTCATATACATTTGCAGCAAATATAGCACCCTTAAGCGCGCCTGCAACAACTACAGGTGATAAGAAAAGTCCCTGATAAAAGCTCTGGTTAACGCCAAGTGTTGCACCAACTTCTTTTCCAAGTCCTGGGGAAGATAATCTGTAAGCAGCCTGTTCAACACATTCCTTTTTCCCTGCGATGTAACCTCCGCATGGAGCAAGTCCACCGCCCGGATTCTTTATAAGCGAGCCAACTATCATATCAGCTCCTACTTCTGATGGCTCAATTCTTTCAACGAATTCACCGTAGCAGTTATCAACCATACATATAACATCAGGCTTGATACCCTTTATAAAGCTTATAAGCTCTCCGATTCTTTCAACTGAAAGTGTAGGTCTTGATGCATATCCTTTAGAACGCTGTATTGTAACAAGCTTTGTTCTTTCATTGATTGCATTCTTAATGCCTTCATAATCAAAACCGCCGTCTGGCAGCAGATCAACCTGTGCATATGTAATTCCATATTCAGCAAGACTTCCCTTGGAAGGTCTGATACCGATAATCTCATCCATTGTATCGTATGGCTTTCCAACAGGTGATAAAAGTTCATCGCCCGGTCTTAAGTTAGATGATAAAGCTACATTTAACGCATGTGTTCCGCAGATAATCTGTGGTCTTACAAGTGCGTCCTCTGTCTTGAATATATCAGAATACACCTTCTCAAGAGTATCTCTTCCATCATCATTATAGCCGTAACCTGTTGTTCCTGATAAATGCATCTCAGCAACCTTATTATCCTGCATTGCCTTGATAACCTTCATCTGGTTATATTCTGCATTCTTATCTATCTCTTCAAATCTGTCATGAAGCGACTTAATTATATTGTCGCAGTAATCATATACTTCATCGCAGATTCCCATATTCTTATACATTTCTCTCATAATTAAATAATTTCCTTTTCTTTTAGTTGTTCAAGCATATATGCAAGCGCATCTTCTCTTCGTATCTGGGAAAAATCCACCCATGTAACTGATGGCTCTCTTCGAAACCATGTAAGCTGTCTTTTTGCAAAATGTCTTGTATCCTGCTTAATCATTTCCCTAAGACCTGCTTCGTCACATCTGCCTTCAAGATAATCGAACACCTCTTTATATCCTATTCCCTGCATGGCAACATCATCCTTTACAAGCCCCATGTCCGACAAATGTTTTACCTCATCAAGCAGTCCGTTGTCAAACATTATATCAACACGCCTGTTTATTCTGTCATATAAGATCTCTCTTTTATCATTAAGCACAAAATAGCAGAAATTATACGGAGACTCCTTTGCCCTCTGCTCATTATTATGCTCAGATATCTTCCTGCCTGTTGTTTTATAAAATTCAAGTGCGCGGATAACTCTTTTTACATTGTTGGCATGAATTGCCTCTGCAGATTCAGGGTCGGCTTCCTTTAACATATCATGAAGCACCTCTGCTCCCTTAGAATCAGCAATCCCCTGAAGGTAATTTCTGTATTCATAATCACTTTCATCATCTTCAAATGTGGAATCATATAAAAGTGCCTGTATATAAAATCCGGTACCGCCGACAACTACAGGGATATGCCCGTTCTTACGGATTTTTTCTATTGCATCTACAGCCATAGCCTTGAATCTTGCCACATCAAATCCCTCTGACGGTTCAATCTCATCAACAAGATAATGCTTAACTCCCTGCATCTCTTCTCTGGTTATCTTGGCAGTTCCGATATCCATATATCTATACACCTGCATGGAATCAGCACTTATTATCTCACCGTTCACAGCCTTTGCAAGTGCAATTGAAAGCTCAGTTTTTCCAACTGCTGTCGGACCTGTAAGTATTATTAAAGGTTCTTTTTTCATATCAGCCTCTATACTATTCGTTTGAATTTCTTTTCTATCTCGTATTTGCTCATCATAATAAGCGTTGGTCTGCCGTGCGGACAGTTATATGGATTCTCTGCCTTCATAAGCTCGTCCATAAGTTCAAATGCTTCATTAAACGACAGCCGGTTATTGCCCTTTACAGCCGCTTTGCATGACATGCTTGCGACCTTTTCGGTAATAATGTCAGGGTCTCTGTTAGCACTTTCTTCAGAAAGTCCGTCAAGCACATCAATAAGAAGCTGCTTGTAATCCATCTTAGGAAGTCCGGCAGGAATTCCTGTAACTTTATATTCATTACCGCCGAATTCTTCTATTTCATATCCTAATCTTTTAAATATGTCCTGATTAGCCTTGTATATCTCTTCTTCATGCATGTTAAGTGACAATACAATCGGTGGAAGAATCATCTGTGTTCCAATTGTCTTATTATGGAGCTTGTTCATTGTCCTTTCATAAAGCACCTTCTCGTGTGCCGCATGCTGGTCCATCATATAGAACTTATCTTCAAATTCAATAAGCCAGTAAGTATCAAACAGCTGTCCGATAATTCTGTATTTATTGCGGCTGCTCTCATCAAGAAGCTTATTTTCGAAAAGATTCATCTGCTTTGGCGGTTCAGACTTTGCAACAGCCTCATATCTTGCTTTATCTTCCTTTACCATCTGCTCAGAACGCTTAATCTCAAAAGGTTCAGGGAGTCTCTCCGGCTTATTTTCCATTTTAATCTCTGGTCTTACTTCTGTTCTAAGCGGCGAGGTTACAGCCTGATTAACCATTCCAGACTGTGGCTGCTCTTCTTTTGCTGTCTCCTGACGCTGTAATTGTGTCTTACCTGCCATATTCTTCTCAGGAAGCCTAATATCTGGCATAACATTTCGTACAACGGGCGCTTCCTGCATTTTCACTGCAACAGGGTCAGGCACAGAAACCTCTGCTATAAGCTCCTTTGAATTAAGAGCCTTTAAGCATGTATCGTACACGAAATTATATATATATTCATTGTTCGAGAATCGCAGCTCCATCTTGGTAGGATGCACATTCACATCAATAATGGCAGGATTAATCTTAAAATGTATCGCACTGAACGGATAATTATGAGGCATTATAAAGCCCTTGTAGGCGTCCTCAATGGCCTTGGTTATAATACTGCTCTTAATATATCTGCCATTGATATAATAATTCTCATAAGTTCTGTTTCCGCGGACAATCATAGGTTTGCCGATAAAACCGGAAGCCTCAATATCCTGCGATTTGCCGCTGATTTCATACAGATTATTGGTTATATCCCTGCCATACACATTATATATGATATCCTTAAGATTCATATTGCCTGATGTGTGCAGCTTATTCTGGTTATTGCTTATGAACCTGAACGAAATATCCGGATGTGAAAGTGCCAGATATTCCACAAGTGAACCAATATAACCGCCCTCAGTAGTTGCAGTTTTTAAGAACTTTCTTCTTACAGGAGTATTGTAGAAAAGGTTTCTCACAATAAATGTAGTTCCCTCCGGAGCGCCTATTTCTGCTACTTCACCGGGTACGCCACCCTCAATTGTATAACGCACACCGCTTATACTGTTGGCAGTCTTGGTAATAAGTTCAACCTGTGATACAGCAGCTATACTTGCAAGTGCCTCACCTCTGAAGCCCAGAGACGAAACTGCCATAAGATCTTCAATTGATTTAATTTTACTTGTAGCATGTCTTTTAAATGCTATCTCAATCTCATCTTTGTTGATACCACTTCCATTATCAGTAACCCTGATAAATGAAATTCCACCTTCCTTTATCTCAACTGTAATCGCAGTTGCTCCGGCATCAATAGCATTTTCAACAAGTTCTTTAACTACAGAAGAAGGTCTCTCAACGACCTCACCTGCGGCAATCTTATTAATCGTATTCTGGTCTAAAAGTGTTATTGGCATAGATTTCTCCTATTCTGCTTGTTTTACCAGCGGTTCTTAGCTTTTCCCTGCAGCTTATAAAGCGTATTCAGTGCATCAATAGGTGTCATATTGCTTATATCAAGATTCATAATATCAGTTACTATATCATCATCCTTAACAGTATCAAAAAGCGACATCTGCTTAACTTCCAGGTCATTAACCTTTCTGTACTGGTCATTCATCTTATCAAGTTTCTTGGAATATTGTGCAATATCCTTGGCTTTCTGTGATATATCAGCATCACTTAAGTCAACAACAAGTTCCTTTGCCCTGTTAAGAACTACATCAGGAACTCCTGCAAGTTTGGCAACCTGAATACCATAACTCTTATCAGCACCACCCTTTACAATCTTTCTTAAGAAGACGATATCATCACCGTTTTCCTTTACAGCAATACAGTAATTATTAACTCCGTCAAGAGTTCCTTCTAATTCAGTAAGTTCATGATAATGTGTTGCAAAAAGTGTCTTGGCTCCTAAGTATTTAGTGTTGGCAATATATTCAACAACAGCCCATGCAATACTTAATCCGTCAAATGTGCTTGTTCCTCTTCCAATTTCATCAAGAATTATAAGGCTCTTAGGCGTTGCATTTCTTAAGATATTGGCAACCTCAGTCATCTCAACCATGAAAGTAGACTGTCCGGAAGCTAAGTCATCAGACGCTCCGACTCGTGTAAATATACGGTCCACAATACATATATTGGCTGAATCAGCAGGCACGAAAGAACCTGTCTGTGCCATAAGTACAATGAGTGCAGTCTGTCTCATATATGTAGATTTACCAGCCATATTAGGACCTGTGATAATTGAAATCCTGTTCATTCCATTGTCAAGATAAGTATCATTGGCAATGAACATATCGTTGGAAATCATTTTCTCAACTACAGGGTGACGTCCATTCTTAATATCTATAATTCCTTTTTCATTAATCTTAGGTCTTACGAAATTATTCTGTGTTGCAACAACAGAAAGTGAAGCATACACATCAATCATTGCAATAGCCTTGGCAGTATTCTGTATTCTTACAACCTCCGCTGCAATACGCTCCCTGACTTCACAGAATAAGTCATACTCAAGTGAGTACAGCTTGTCCTCTGCGCCAAGAATAATATCCTCAAGATGCTTTAACTCATCTGTAGTGTATCTTTCAGAACCGGTAAGAGTCTGTTTTCTTACCCATTCAGCAGGAACAAGGTCTTTAAATGAATTAGTAACCTCAAGATAATATCCGAATACCTTGTTATACTTAACCTTAAGATTCTTAATTCCTGTCTTTTCTTTTTCCCTGCTCTCAAGCTCTGCAAGCCATTCCTTGCCTTTAATCTTGGCATTACGAAGTTCGTCAGCCTCTGCTGAGAATCCATCCTTTATCATTCCGCCATCACGCATTGTAATAGGCGGATCATCTATAATCGCAGTGTCAACAAGATTATATAAGTCTTTTAAGTCATCCATCTTCTCGAAGCACTGTCTGAATACATCACATTTGAAATGTCCTATCTGATTCTTAATGTGAGGTATCATCTCAAGAGAATTCTTAAATGCAATTAAATCTCTTGGATTAGCTGACTTACAGCTAATCTTAGTCATGATTCGCTCAAGGTCATATATGGGACCGAGATATTCACGAATCTCCTCCCTGTCAATCGCATTATCAGAAAGCTCCTCTATTGCATCCTGTCTTCTTATAATCTCATCACGGTTAATAAGCGGCTGCAGCACAAGATTTCTTAATGCTCTTGCCCCCATTGCAGTCTTGGTCTTATCAAGCACCCACAGAAGAGATCCTTTTTTCTGCTTTTCACGCATAGTCTCAACAAGTTCAAGATTTCGTCTTGAAGAACTGTCTATAAGCATATATTTGCCTGTTGTATAAGGCACAATGCTTGTAATATGCGACATGTCGCTTTTCTGTGTCTGTGTAAGATATATAAGAAGCGCACCTGCAGCGTCAATTCCTACCGAGTAGTCCTTAATTCCAAGTCCGTCCAGCATATTTACATGAAAATGTTCTTTCAGCTTTGCCTTGCACGAATCATCATCAAAGTACCAGTTCTCCAGTGTTGACACAGATATTGAAAGCTTCTCTGATATAAATGTGAGATCTATTCCGCTCATTGCAAAATACTCATTAAGTATTATCTCTGACGGAACGAACTTATTAATCTCATCTATAAGTTCTGCACCTGTCTCAATCTCTGTTACGAAAAAGTCTCCTGTTGAATAGTCAGCAATCGCAACTCCCAGTACATCGCCAAGATAAACAATACTCATAAGATAATTATTCTTAGTTTCATCAAGTGCCTGACTGTTTAAGTTAGTTCCCGGTGTAACGACCTTTATAACTTCTCTTTTGACAATACCTTTTGCCTGCTTCGGGTCTTCCATCTGCTCGCAGATTGCGACCTTGTGACCATTAGAAACAAGCCTGTTAATATAAGTTTCTGCCGCATGAAAAGGAACGCCGCACATAGGCGCACGTTCCTCCTGTCCGCAGTCTTTTCCTGTTAATGTAAGTTCCAGTTCCTTAGAGACAACTAAAGCGTCATCAAAAAACATTTCATAGAAATCTCCAAGTCTGTAAAAAAGTATGCAGTCTTTATATTCTGCTTTAGTAGCAAGATAATGCTGCATCATTGGTGAATATTCTGCCATTATATTACTCCCTGATTAATCCTCGATAAGTCTGCCCATATAATAGAATCCCTTACATTCGTCAAGATGCACTGTCACAATCTTTCCGATAAGTGATTCATCTCCCTGGAAATGTACCAGAATATTGTTAGTCATTCTGCCTGTAACAAAGCCTTCCTCATGGTCATCTTTTCCCTCAACAAGCACCTTCATGTCCATTCCTTCATATCTTCTGATATGCTCATGTGACACTTCGTTGACTGTTGCAAGCAGTCTGTTAAATCTGTCTTTAACAACATCTTCTGGTACCTGATTCTCCATCTTGGCAGCAGGCGTACCTGTTCTTTTTGAATATATAAATGTATACGCACTATCAAATTTTGCTTTCTTAACAACATCAATAGTATCTTCAAAATCTTCCTCTGTCTCGCCAGGGAAACCGACAATAATATCAGTTGTAAGAGAAACATCTGGCAGGATTCTTCTTATCATCTCTACCTGCTCTAAGTAATGCTCTTTAGTGTACTTTCTGTTCATCAGTTTAAGAAGTCTTGAACTTCCCGACTGAAGTGGAAAATGTATATGATTACATATCTTCTTGGAATCTCTTATAACTTCAAGAGTCTCTTCTTCTATATCCTTAGGATGAGGAGTCATGAATCTGATTCTCTCAAGTCCTTCTATCTTATCAATCTCTCTTAGAAGCTGCGCAAATGATACCGGATTATCAAGCGTCTTTCCGTAAGAATCAACATTTTGTCCAAGAAGCATAACTTCCTTGACACCGTCCTTTACAAGCCTCTCAATCTCCATAATTATATCCTTTGGCTCACGGCTTATCTCTCGTCCTCTTACATAAGGAACGATGCAGTATGTACAGAAGTTATTGCATCCGTACATAATATTAACACCTGATTTGAATGGGAACTTTCTTTCTGTAGGAAGCTCCTCAACAATATCTTTGGTCTTTTCCCATATATCAATAACCTGACTTCCAGATGTAAGTCTGTTATATATAAGCTTTGCCATTGCATATATGTTAAATGTACCGAAAACAATATCAACGAACTTATAAGAATCTCTTATCTTCTCAACGACATCAGGTTCCTGCATCATACAGCCACACATTGCAATAAGCATATGTGGATTCTTTCTCTTGACATTCTTAAGATGTCCAAGACGTCCATAAACCTTAAGATTGGCATTCTCTCTTACAGTACATGTATTATATATGACGAAATCTGACTTATCTTCATCCTCTGTCTCAAGATATCCAATCTCTTTAAGAACACCGAGAAGCTTCTCAGAATCTCTGGCATTCATCTGGCATCCAAATGTGTGTACACACGCATACAATGGTCTGCCTATTTCTTTTGTTTTCTGTTCTAAAAACTTCTTACATTCTCCGATATAATAAAGCTGTTCTTCAAGTGCACTGGTGTTATTAACTTCCTGCATTATCTACATTTCTCCATTCTATACTTATCCTAATATGAGCTTTTTCAAATGCTGTTCTTCAAAATCAGCAACACATACAGGCTTACCATAATAGTATCCCTGAATATAATCTGCGCCAAGTTCCCTGACACACGAAAGCTCTTCCTTTGTCTCAACACCCTCAATACACACATGTAACCCCATCTCATGTGCCATCTTAATTATGAAACTGACCATAAGATAATTATTCTTAAGCTTATCTATGTCAGTTATAAATGACCTGTCAACCTTAACTATATCAAATGTTTTATCACGCATATATCCATAGTTGGAATATCCTGTTCCAAAATCATCTATAGCAAGTCTGAAATCATTCTTTACAAATTCTTTAAATACCCGTTCAACTGCCGGAATCTGATCCATCTCAATTGTCTCTGTTATCTCGAATACATAATGATTATTGGCTGCACTATATCTTCCAATATATTCAAGTACATCTTTCATTATATTACTCTTTACAATCTGAACGAAAGACAGATTAATATGCATTACAAAGTCTGGAATATTAGTAATCCATCTGTTACATGCTTTGGCAGCAGAATCTATTATCCATCTTCCAAGAGGAATAATAAGTGCGCTTTCCTCAAGAAGCGAAATAAACTTATCTGGTCCCATAAATCCATATTTTGAACTGTTCCATCTTATAAGAGCCTCTGCTCCTGAGAGTCTGTCATTTTCCGGATTATATATCGGCTGAAAAAACAATTCAAATCCCTCAAAACCTTCGCTTATACATCTGCGAAGTTCATCCTGAATCCCAAGTTTCTTAATATATTCCATATAATTGGCAGCATCAAATATTTCACACCTATTCTTGCCATTAAGCTTGGCCGCATGAAGTGAAAATTTGGCATTCTTCAATAAATCACCAAAGCTGTCCCTTTCAGTATCAAATTCAGCTGCGCCAGCAGATATAGTAAAAAATATATCGTATTTTCTCTGCTCAATAACACGGTCAATTCTGTTTCTTATTCTTTTATAAAAATTCTTGGCCTGCTCAATATCATTCTCTATTGTATATGGCATAAATACAGCACATTCATCACCTGGCATTCTGAATATTCTGAGTGGTGTATCAATATACCTTCTTATTGTATCTGTAAGAATATTAAGAACTTCATCGCCAGTTTTAGCTCCATATTTCTCATTAAGTTCCTTAAAATTATCAACGCCAATAAGCATAAGGAAACCTCTTGAATGTCTGACTTTGCAGTATTCATTATATACATTTTCCAGAACTACTTCTCTATAAAGTCCGGTATTATTATCAAATCTGCTCTGTTTTCCTATCTCTGATATTCTTCCTATAAGATACTTTACTCCATGGCTTACAACATATTGTCCACGACAACTTATTGCCACATATGTTCCATCAACTGTTCTCCATCTGTATTCCAGATTATGTTCTTTCTTTTTTCCATTAAGTCCATCCTGAAGGTCTTCCATAAGCATATCAATATCATCCGGATGAACTATACCTGCTAACTTAGCTGTAGCATTTTCAAATTCATTTGACTCAAATGCAAATACATCTGTAATCGACTTTGAATACACAGCCCTGTCATTAGTAAAATCAAATATATACAGATAATCATCTGTACATTGGCCAACAAGATAAAGGAAATATTTCATTTCCTCTAAGTCAAAATCTCGTCTAATCATAAAAACACCCAATACTTATAAAACATTCTACTGTCTTATCTGTCCCTCTCCGTATATAACATACTTAGTCGTTGTAAGTGCTTTAAGTCCCATCGGACCTCTTGCATGAAGTTTCTGTGTACTTATTCCTATCTCTGCTCCGAATCCGAATTCGAATCCATCAGAAAATCTAGTAGAAGCATTTACATATACACATGCAGCGTCTATCTCATCAAGAAATCTGTTAGCATTATTATAATCTTTAGTAATTATTGACTCTGAATGACCTGTATTATATGTATTAATATGTTCTATTGCTTCATCAATGGAATCAACAGTCTTAACAGATATAATATAATCAAGATACTCCATTCCCCAGTCATCATCACTTGCCGGAACAATTCTTGAATCACACTGCATTGCATATTCATCTCCGCGTACTTCAACATTCTTTTCCTTAAGTGCATCAACAATAAGCGGAATTGCCTGCTTTGCTACAGCCTTATGAATAACTAACGACTCGCACGCATTGCATACTCCGATTCTTGATGTCTTGGCATTATATATAACCTTGACAGCCATATCAATATCAGCATATTCATCAACATATACATGGCAGTTACCTGTACCTGTCTCAATTACAGGTACTGTACTGTTGTTAACAACATTCTTAATAAGACCAGCTCCTCCTCTTGGGATAATTACGTCAACATAATCATTCATCTTCATAAGCTCGTTAACAAGTGCTCTGTCTGTATCTTTAATAAGATTGATAACATCAGGATTAATTCCGTTATCTGAAAGGGCCTTTGCAATAACATCTGCTATCGCAATATTGGAATTAATAGAATCACTTCCACCTCTTAAGATACAGGCATTGCCAGACTTGAATGTAAGTCCGAATGCATCAGCAGTAACATTAGGTCTTGACTCATATATAATCGCAACAACACCAAGTGGCACTCTCTTAGTTCCAATAACAAGCCCGTTAGGTCTTTTCTTCATTCCGGTAACTTCACCAACTGGGTCTTCAAGCCCTGTAAGAACTCTTATTCCATCTGCCATTGCATTAATTCTCTTAGCATCAAGTGTAAGCCTGTCAATAAGTGCAGGCTTCATTCCGTTAGCCTTAGCGTTAACAAGGTCTTTTTCATTAGCTGCAATTATAAGTTCTGCATTCGCAACAAGTGCGTCAGCAACTGCCTCAAGTGCCTTATTTTTCTCATCTATTCCAAGCTTTGCAAGATATCTTGATGCCTTCTTAGCCTTAATTCCAATCTGCTCAAGTGATTCCATTAATTCTCCCTCCTTATAAACTGTGTCTGTGTAATAATATAGTCCGGCTTCAGATCATGTTCCTCATAAGGAATACTCTCTAATAACTGGAAATCAAATGCAAGTGCTGCCTTAACAAATGTATTATCATCTGATAAGTATCTGTCATAAAATCCACCGCCATAACCAATTCTGTGAAAATCATAATCAAATGCAAGTCCAGGCATAATAAAAAGTCCGCTTCTTATCTCTGTCTTCTTACATGAATCTGACGGTTCCATAATTCCCATATAACCACTGACAAGGTCGTTCTCATCTGATACACGATAGAATTCCATATGTGTCTTTGATAAAACTCTCGGAGCATATACTTTCTTACCATCAGTTAGGCACTGTGAAAGAAGCATATATGTATCAACTTCCCTGTTATAACTGATATATAAAAAAACATTTTCAGCATTTTTATAAATGTCCGATTTCTTCAATCTGTCAATTATAAGTCTGCTCTGTATCTTGACATCCTCATCTGATAATCTCTGCCTGTAACTCTTAATAAGCTGGCGCACTTCATTCTTATCCATCTAGTTGCCTTTCTGTGCCTGTTCCTCTGCCAATCTCTTCATCTTCTCTTCATGTCTTTCTTTGACATCTATCATAGAACCATCAGGATTCTGAATCTTAATAGATTCTAACTGTCCCCTTAAGTTCTCTCTGAACGCTTTAATATAATCAGCTCTTAACTGTTTCTGCTCTGCAGCTTCAGCTTCTGTAAGCCCTTCTGCTTTAGATTTATGATAAAGCTCATTAATTCTTTCTATTGTTTTCTCTGTAACCATAAAAACCTCTGTTGTTAATTAGTAAATATAATCAAATCATTGCCGCTTTCAACACAACTGTTATATACAGCTTTAGTTGAAAACATCGGATGATGAAGTTCCGATATTCTGTATGCCTCAATATATTCAGATGCTTTCTTTATAAAAAAGAATCTGTGTTTCATTCTTGTAATAATAACAATATCATTCATCATATATTTAAAATTCATATCTGAATGAAGCCTGTACTCTGCTTTCTGGGTATTAAGATTAATAAAGCATGTGCTCTTGTCTTCATTCTTAAGTATATAAGGAGTATCGTTGATAATATATGTAAAACTTAAGTCCATTGCATGTTCAACATTATTGTTAAGTCTTACCTGTTTAACCTTCGTTGCTGCATCATATATTACAATCTCCTCTGACTGGCTCTGAAAATTATATTTGGAATAAATAATCTTCCCCGCACAGGCTTTAATATATGGAAATGTTGTATCTTTATCAGAAACGTCCAGCTCCTCCATAGTAATCATCTGTCCGTTAAAGGATATCTCAGATACAAACTGCTTGGCATTAAGAATTGCTATCTTCTCATCATTATGAGAATCATCTGATATAAGCCTGTCAGCTCCGAACTTAATCACACAGTTATTACCACCTGTAGGAAGGACCTTGTATATACCCAGGTTCTTTACAAATGTATCACTCAGGTCATTGTCTGATTCAGAATTAATATCATGTAAAAATATATCTATAAGTTTTCCATTCGCATCAAGCTTCTCAACAAAAAAATAGTTGGAATCCATTACAAATATATAATATCTTAACTTCTGTGAAATATCGGTGTTATCTATCTCCATACTGAATACAGCTTCATTCTCATCAGTATCGAACATAAACCTGTATACAGTAAGAAGTGTACGGCTTTCAGTCACTGATTCCAGTGATGTAAAGAACATATAATTTCTTTCAAGGCATGCATACCTTACTTTGCAGAAATGATACTTCTTAACCTGTGACGCCACTTCATACTTCTCATTAGTTGCTGCATTAAGAATAAAATATTTCTTTCCCTGAAGTCCCTGATACTGATAATTATCATCTGTTATCTGCATTAAAAGTCTGTCATTAATTGGAAAAAAAATTCCCTTCTCCGAATTCTTCATCAGCTTAATATCCATGTATGACCTCCCATTGTTGTGCAAGTAATATCCAGTCTTTCTAGTCTATAAGTGACATCAGATCAAAATCAGATGCCCTGTGATTCAAGAACAGTGTTCCAACATTCTCTCCAGCCATAACCCTGATAATATTATCAACATCATTACCGTTAGTAATAATCATATCTGCCCCCGACAGTGTTGCAATCTTTCCTGCGATAAGCTTGGTTGTCATACCGCCAGTCCCCATATTACTGCCGGATGAGCCTTTGCCCATTCCCATAAGCTTATCATCAATCTCATATACAGTCTCAACGAACTTTGCATTAGGATTAGTGTTCGGATCGTCTGTATACAAGCCATCAATATCAGATAACAGAACAAGAAGGTCTGCTCCGATAATTGATGCAACAATTGCTGAAAGTCTGTCATTATCTCCAAAAGCCTGCAGCTGTTCAATCTCATAAGTTGATACTGTATCATTCTCATTAACGATTGGCACTGCGCCGAGCTTTAAGATTTCGTTAAATGTATTCTGTGCGTTAGTTCTGTTCACATCATTAACGATAGTATTCTTAGTAAGAAGAACCTGTGATGCAACCGCACCATACTCTGCAAATATCTTCTGGTAAACCATCATTAACTTAGCCTGTCCTATTGAAGCACAGGCCTGTTTTACAGGAAGCTCTGTAGGTCTGTCATTAAGTCCTATAACAGCCCTTCCTACGGCTATTGCACCGGAAGAAACAAGTACTACATCCTTGCCTGAATTCTTAATATCAATAAGGATTCTTACAAGTTTTTCGATTTTCAGAAGGTCTAATCTTCCTGTCTGCTCATGCATAAGTGATGATGAACCTATCTTTATAACAATTCTTTTCTTGTCTTTTATAAATTCTCTATAATTCCCCATATTCTATATCTCCAGTAAAAAATTCAAATACTGGTCTATTTTACTATATTTAAATCAAAAAGTCCATATTAAGCCATACCAGCGGTCTCACACAGCCATATGCTCCGCAACCTTGACACCGTCAACCGCTGCAGACGTTATGCCTCCGGCATATCCTGCACCCTCACCACACGGATACAGTCCACAAACAGATGTGCTTACAAGTTCATCATTTCTTATTATTCTTACAGGGCTTGATGTTCTGCTCTCAACGCCCGAAAGTACAGCATCTTCCCTGTCAAAATCATGTATGAATCTTGAAAATCCATGCACACCTTCAACAACTGAATCTGCTACATAAGAAGGCAGAACATTTCTTAAGTTTGCAAATGTGTACTCGCCCTTTATACATGGTTTAACTTCTCCCAATTCTGTTGTTGGTATATTTTTCTCAAAATCCCCGAATAACTGTACAGGAACTTTTCCTTTTCCTTCAGCATAAGCATCTGTTTCTAACTGTCTCTGGAATTTTATTCCGTCAAGCACTCCATGTCCGAAATCATCAGGTCCGACTGTAACAATTATTGCTGAGTTGGCATTGCGGGAATCACGCCCTGAATAGCTCATTCCATTAACGCATGTCCTGCCGTTCTCTGATGAAGCATTAACAACATAACCGCCCGGACACATGCAGAACGAATACACGCCGCGCTCCTTATCCGTGTTCTTAGTCTTATAAGTAACCTTATAATCAGCCGCCGGAAGCTCATATGCTGCATCCGCATAGGCATTATAATTAATCATTCCCTGAGGATGTTCTATTCTTACTCCAACTGCAAAAGGCTTCGGCTCCATATCTATATTCTCATTGTGAAGATATTCAAATGTATCTCTTGAACTATGCCCTATGGCAAGACACACTCTGCTGCATTTTCTTGTATGTTCACCATCTTTGTCAGCTATGACAACACCACATACCTTCCCGTCCTTAATATCAATCTTTTTAAGACAGCTTCCGAAATTAACCTCACCGCCAAGCGCGGTAATATGCTGTCTCATATTCTTAATAACAACCGCAAGCACATCAGTTCCTATGTGTGGCTTATTGACATACAGAATCTCTTCTGATGCGCCAAACTTTACAAAACTTTGCAATACATATCTTATTCTTCCAAATGTATCTGAAATCTGTGTGTTAAGCTTTCCATCCGAAAATGTTCCTGCTCCGCCTTCGCCAAACTGTACATTGCACTCTGTATCAAGCTCACCTGTCTCCCAGAACTGTGCAACCTTCTTAGTTCTTGTATCAACATCCTGACCTCGTTCATACACAACAGGCTTAAGCCCGGCTTTGGCAAGTTCCAAAGCACAGAAAATCCCTGCCGGTCCAAACCCGATAACTACAGGTCTGTCATCTTCATTTATATTATCTGCCGCAGAAACAGGAAACTTATAAACAACCCTTTTAGACATAACCGCATTCTTACAGCCTGATTTCTTAAGTACATTTTCAAGCTTTTCTTCCCTGCCGGAACACACCACCTTATACACTTCAACACTGTATATATACATAACCTGAGGCTTGTGTCTGCAGTCAAGTGACCTTTTTGCTATCTCATAATCAACCTGTGCATCTTTTCCAAGTCTTAATTCTTTTCTTATGATTCCCTCTAAAAATGCTGCATCTTTATCGGGAGATATCTTTATATTACTAATCTTAATACATTTCTTTTCCATTATTCTTATTCCTGTACGTTACAATAATTACATGCTGACTCTGCAGCAACAGCACCGCTGCTCCATGCCCATTGAAGGTTATAACCTCCGCATTTGCCATCTATATCCACAAGTTCCCCGGCAAAGAATATTCCCGGATTATTAACCGATTCAAGATTCTCATTCAGTTCTGATACATCCACACCGCCCTGGCAGACCTGTGCATAATCATTACCTTTATATCCTGTTATATGGTAGCGGAGAGATTTCATATGTTTTGCAAGTTTCTGGCATATGTCGTCATCTACATCAGAAGCCGAGGAATTACCTTCAATTCCGATATCCTTACATATCATCATTACAAGTTTCTTATTAAACATTCCCGAAAGACTTTCACTTACAGACTGATGTTTTCTTGTATTAACAGCACATTTTAACATTGATACAAGTTCATCTTCTTTAATATCTGCTGCCACATCAACCAATGCTTCAACCTTACGGCCTTCTTCCATCGCCCTGACAGCAAAACGGCTCACCTGAAAAACAGGAATCCCTGATATTCCGTAATCAGTAAACTGAATCTCACCAGTATCCTCAGCAACCACTCTGCCTGCTGCCATAATCTTAACAGTACCAGCTGCTCTTACACCTGCAGCAAGCTTCATATTCTTCTTGTCCGATTCAAGCGCCGTAAGAGCCGGCAGAGGCTTAACAACCCTTATTCCAAGTTTCTTAACAAGCTTATATCCGCTTCCGTCAGAACCGGAAGCCGGTGAAGCCGCCGAACCACATGCAAATATCACTGTCTTAGTCTTAATTGTATTAGTCTTTGCACCCTCAAGCTGTAACACATACTCGCTGCCAGCTCTGTCAATTCTTTTAACAGATGTCTCAAAGAAAACTGGAATATCAAGCTCCTGTATCTTTCCTGTAAGTGCCAGTGCCACAGAGACCGCCATCTCTGACCTCGGATACAGATATCCGTTTCGTTCTTTCTTATATACACTTAATCCCTCAAAAAAATGTATCGTATCATCAACATTAAACCTGTTAATAATCCCCACCGCATAATCTGCATTATTATTCTGGTACATTTCCTTAGTCATAAATGTATTGGAGAAATTACATTTGCCATTGCCCGTCTTTAATATCTTGGTTCCAAGCTTTGCTGTGTGTTCAATAATCACAGTCTGCATATTATTCTCTTTACATTGTATGGCAGCCATCATTCCGGCTGCGCCTCCGCCTATAACCACACAATCAAAACTCATAAAATTCTAATCCTCATATTCAAAATAATCAAAATCTGCCGGAATCCTGCTTCCGCAGCCGCCATTATTGGCATATATTCCAACAAGCGTTCCTGTATGACGTTTTCTGTCATCAGGCACACCCTCATCACACAGATATATACAATTCTCAAGTACTCCGGCAAGCTCCCATTGTTCGCCGTCATAGCTGTAGTAAAAGCTTCTTGTCAGCTTGTCTACAACAACTTTTAAGTATACACTCTGCTCCTTTATATTGTCCACCTGTGAGATAAGCTCCTCGCCGTGATTTCTGTTAATCACAAGCTGTAACTTTCTTCCATTCTCATAGCACAGTGAAAATCTCGCATAAGTTGCAGTACTATAATAGCATGTAAGACCCGCCTGTTCGCCGTCCTTTTCTGGATAGAAATCAACCTTGGTATGTGCTGTATACGACAGTTCCTGTTCTCTTCTTACAAGTGTATTCTTAGCCCTTATCTCGTTAAGAGTTCCGTCCATTGTCCAGAGTCTTAAGTATCCTTTTCTTTCTGTAAGAGAATAGTTACCCTTAACAGGATTTCTTACAAATTCCCAGTTAAGATTAAGTGTATCATCATCAAAATCATCTCTTGTCCATTTTTCAAATGTATATTCTGGTAATTCAGGTGCTTTCTGTGTAAGGCTTGGTCCCTTCCTGTCATTAATCACGAACCAGTCATCTGAAAGCCATGTTACAGAATCAAGTGCTGTCTCTCTTCCTATCGTTGTATAATTGCCCTGATTAGGTCTTCCGCACAGATAATAGCACCACCAGCTTCCGTCCTGTGCAGATAATATGTTGCCATGACCTGTTCTCTGAATCGGTGCATCAGGATTAAACTGCCTTAACACCGGGTTATATGGTGATTCCTCGTATGGTCCATACAGGTTCTTTGAACGGGCAACATTGATTCCATGTCCATAACCTGTACCGCCTTCTGCAAGCATTGCATAATAATACTCACCTTTCTTAAAAATGTGTGGACCTTCCGGACATCTCTCTCCTGTTCCCGGCCATACACACACGCTTTCTCCTGTAACCTTTGTGCAGTCATCACTAAGTGGTAAAAGATTAATTCCCGGACTTATAAGGAGATACTTCTTACCGTCATCATCAACAAATAAAGACGGGTCAATATTATCAACCTCAAGCCATGCCGGCTTTGAATATGGACCCTCAGGCTTGTCTGATGTTACAACAAGCTGGCGTCTTAACACATTATTGTCTCTTTTCCCATCTCCGTTAAGTCTTAAAGTTGCCATTATAATGAATTTACCATCAACATAATTAATATCAGGTGCCCATATGCCATGTGAATCTTTAGTATCTCTTAAATCAAGTTCTTCTGAATCTGTAATTGCATGTCCTATAACATGCCAGTGAACCATATCCTTGGAATGGCTTATTGCAATAGCAGGAAAATACTGAAATGTAGAATTAGCCATATAATAATCATCGCCGACTCTTACTACAGAAGGGTCTGGAAAGAATCCTCTCTGTACTGGATTGTTATACATATTGCTCATATCGTAAGCTCCTTTTCTTTTATATATTTTCTGAATTTAGCAGGTGTCATGTTATATTTCTCAGTAAATATCCTGTAGAAATATCCTTTGTTTCTATATCCGACTTCTTTTATTATCTCATCAACATCCATTGAATCTTCTTTTAAAAGAATGGCCGATTTATTCAATCTGCAATCCTGCAGATATTCCGTGAAAGTCATACCTGTCTGTGCTTTTAAAAATCTGTTGAAATAATCCTCCTGATATCCGAATCTCTCAACAAGCATATCTATTGTAACATCTTTCATATTATCTTCAATAAAATCCGTGATTTCCTGATGCAGAAGCCAGTTGATTTTCTTTCTTATGTATCTTGACTGTGCATACTCGTATACTGTACCAAGCCGCCACAGAATTCTGAGTATAAGCCCCTGACATATATATGCAGACGCCATATCCGCCACACCGCACTCACTTATCAGGGCAGTCAGCATATCTTTAAGCTCATTATCATAATCAACTTTATAACCAAAATGTATGTACCCGCTGTTCTTTAACACCTTAACAAGCTCTTTAATATAATCCACCGTCTGTTTATCCGCCATAGTATTACTTACAACCGCATCAATAATCTCATCTGTCACTTCTAGTCTTATTACAAATGTATCATCTTCAAAGCTTTCCTTATGTACACACCCCGAATCAATAAAGCACACATCACCTTTCTTTATATGCACCTTATCCCCGCATACAAGCTCGTTAAGACTTCCATCAGACACATATAAAAGCTCCGCATAATCATGCTTATGTATATCGGTTTCACTTCCTGCCGTATGCCTGTTCAGATGAAACAGAAAACCAGTTCCTTTATCAACTACATTTCCCACTTCTGATACCTCCAACCTGTCTGGAAACATTCTAACATAAAAAGTCGCTGCAAGAAACTTATATTTTAAAAAGTCGCCATAGGTAACTTTTGATGCATTATCGCTCTCCTTCGATAAAACATTTGTAATATAAAGCCTTAAATGCTATAATAATTATGTTAGTTACAACTAACCCATGTAAAAATGAAAGGAGTTTTTATGTCAGAATTTATAATATTAGCAATTCCTTTTATCGGAACATCTCTTGGCTCTGCCATGGTATTCTTTTTAAAAAAGCGGATTGCTCCAAAGTTTGAGAAAATGCTTCTTGGATTCGCGGCGGGTGTTATGATTGCCGCATCGGTATGGTCTTTGCTTATACCATCTATAGACATGTCAAAAGGAGGCAGCGCTCCGGAATGGCTGGCTGCACTGGTAGGCTTTCTTGCCGGAATATTCTTTCTTCTTATTCTTGATACAGTTATTCCCCACATACATGTTGAAAGCAGGAATCAGGAAGGTATTAAAACCAATTCCATATCCAAAACTACCATGATGCTTTTCGCTGTTACATTACATAACATTCCTGAGGGTATGTCTGTCGGTGTTGCATTTGCCGGCGCAATGATGAAAGATTCTGGAATTACTGCTACTGCTGCAATGGCACTTGCAATCGGTATTGCAATACAGAATTTTCCTGAAGGAGCTATTATATCAATGCCATTATGTGGTGAAGGCATGAGCAAGAAGAAAGCATTCGTATGCGGAGTACTGTCAGGTGTTGTTGAACCTGTCGGAGGATTTATAACAATTCTGATTGCAGGCATTATTACACCTGTTCTTCCTTATCTGCTTTCTTTCGCAGCAGGAGCCATGATGTATGTTGTAATAGAGGAGCTTATTCCTGAATCACAGAACGGCGAACACAGCAATATAGGAACTATAGGTGCTGCTGTAGGATTTGCACTTATGATGGTTCTTGATATAGCATTGGGATAGTGATTACTCAATCACTATCCCACAATCCTCTCCAATATTTCTTAATATAAATGCCATATCAGACTCTGGTACTGACACACAGCCTGCCGTTGGCCTTCCATTAGAGCAATGTAAGAAGAAGCAGCTTCCTTTCCCTGGAACGCCTTCTATGTTATATCCGATAAACAGACAATACCCATAAGCTGTCGGATAATCAATTATTCTTTCAGACTCGCTCTTGTCCCAGTCTGTGTCAGAATCTGCTCTTGCATACTGATTATATAAAGGAGAAGACGAATCTCCTACCCAGTAATCATATTCATCTACCTGAAGATAAGGAACTTTAGTTCCAGGATCCGGATTAATTCCAAACGCAAAATACAACGGAAATGTTCCCTGTGGCGTAGCTGATGTAAACTCACTCGCTTCACCAACTCCCTTGGAGCCTACAAATCCATCTGTTCTTAGAATCTCAGTCCACACACCGTCCTGCAGTTCATGCATAGTAACTGTTGCTCTTGTACCATACGACTGAACAATTACAAGCTGTGAATACTGTGATGCTGCTGCATATCCGGCTGCAAAGCTGTTATTATCCGCCTCTACAGCCTGTGGCACAGTCTCATCTGCAGTCTGCGAAGAATCTGTAACTCCAGCTACCCCTGCCGTCTGTTTTTCTTCTTCTGTTATCTTTTCCTGATGTGCTTCTGAATCCGTTGACTCCCCAGCAGTTGTCTCCTGTTCGCTTAACTTTGTTGTTTCCTGCTGTGTTGACGATACATTAGTTTCTTTATCCGTCATATCTGTTACTTTTTTCTTGTTGCCACAGCCATTTACAGTCAGTGCTGTTATCAGCAACAAAGTTAATATTATAGTCTTTTTCACATTTATCTCCTGATGCATTATTTCCCTGCAAAAAGGGATACCAGCCATAAGTTTAACTGGTATCCCTTCATGTTTCAACATATTTTAACTAATATTTCATATAATCTTTAATTACATCATGGTCTTTTAGAACTTTTTCAATAACAGTTCCTTTTATCTTCTTTAAGACAACCTTCTTGATACCGTTAAGTGGTCCCAAGTCAATTTCCAATGGTGATTTGCCATCCATAAGCTTAACAGATGAATCAAGCAGGTCTCTTACATCATATACACTGCCCCATACTTCAGGAACACCTCTGTCAACACCAAGCAGTCCATATACAGCTTCCATTGCAGTTCTTACTGAATACTCTGTTGTAAATATTGTGTCTCTTGGAGTTTCTGCAAACTGGCCAAGGAATGCAAAATTAACGCATCCATCAGGAATAACATCAGGTCTGTCGCCTTTTCTTCTTGGCATGAAAAATGCGGTAATAAATGGCATCATTGTCGGTGTAGTATTGCAGTGGTTCTTGGCAAGCTCATCAATCTCTTCAACAGGAACGCCAAGATGATACAGCCATTCTGCTGTAATCTCTTCTCCTGTACACTCTTTCATAGGTTTCTTGATATAATCTCCGTCAACATCAGTAAACAGGCTGTATACCCATACACACACCTCGTCCTTCTTCTGTTCCTTAAACTGTCCCTGTCTGTTAATTGTCCAGCTTAAAAGCCAGCTTGAATCCTTACAGCTTACAATTCCGCCTGTAACAACTCTTCCAGTTCTTGGGTCTCTCTTACATATTTTCTTAATGTAAGAAATAATCTTCTCATCACTTGTTGTAACAGTTGCAGACTCCCAGTTAGACTTTGATATATCACCGCAGAACTTCTCTGGATGTCCAAATGAGCTGTCCTGTGCCGCAATATTCTTCCACAGACTCCAGCAGCCGCTTGTTCTTACCTCTGCATCACCAACAGGTGCATGTGTATGGTCGCCGTATATAGTGCCTTCTGTACAGCTTCCATTAGTAACGAACACCAGATCATTCTCTGTAAGGTCAATTGTCTTAGTCTGACCTTTTACAGTACACTCAATAGTCTTTGCAATCTTCTTTCCGTCCCTGAAATCAAATATTACATTATCGACTCTTGTGTTAAACCTGAAATCAACACCTGCATTTTCAAGGTATTTCTGCATTGGAAGAATAAGTGATTCATACTGGTTATACTTGGTAAACTTCAATGCTGAGAAATCAGGAAGTCCACCTATATGATGGATAAATCTCTGAATATAAAGCTTCATCTCAAGTGCACTGTGCCAGTTCTCAAATGCGAACATTGTACGCCAGTAAAGCCAGAAATCCGAATCAAAAACTTCCTCATCAAAGAAATCTTCAATTGTCTTATCGTACAAATCCTCATCTTTCGTGAAGAACAGCTTCATTATCTCCATACAGCCCTTCTGGCTTAAATTAAATTTACCATCTGTATGTGCATCTTCACCTCTGTTTACAGTAGCCCTGCAAAGAGAATAATTAGGATCATGCTTATTAAGCCAGTAATACTCATCAAGTACAGAAGCTCCCGGTGTCTCAAGCGATGGAATACTTCTGAACAGATCCCACAGACACTCGAAATGATTCTCCATCTCTCGTCCGCCACGCATTACATAACCTCTTGTAGGATCATTGATTCCATCACATGCACCGCCTGCAATATCCATAGCCTCAAGTATGTGAATGTTCTCGCCTTTCATCTGTCCATCTCTTACAAGAAAGCACGCTGCAGCTAATGCGCCAAGACCACTTCCTACAATATAAGCTGATTTATCGTCAACTCCTTCCGGTTTTTCCGGTCTTGCAAATGCTTCATAGTTACCATTGGAATAGTATATCCCCTTACTATTCTTAGTATATTTCCCTCTTTCAGTATTACGGAACTCTTCATGTTCCCTTCTCTGAATATCCTTAGTTACTTTCCTCTGCTCATCCCTTTTGTTCTTTTTTGATACAACTGCCGCACCTGCCCCCAGTGCAAGAATAGAAGCTGCTCCAAGTTTTAATGCTTTTTTGCTCATAATCTTTTCCACCTTTCTGTGCTTTCCTATTTATTTTTGCCGCTTTTTATTGTATTTAGCATACATTTTTTCTCCAAATAAAAAAACAGGCAAAGCATGCACTTTGTCCCAAAATCGAACACTTTACATGTTTTGTCTGTTTTTTAACAATCAATTATTAGATTCACACAGATTAATCATTGTATCTATCGTTGCGTCAAACGATTCTGAAAAACGCTTAATCAGATCTTTATCATACGGTGGCATTCCATCGCCAATCCATCTTGACACAATTCCAACTATCGAATAGCTGTAAAAGCATGTTATATACTCTCTGTCATCTTCTGTAAGTTTATGTCCTTTACAATATCTATTAACAAAAAGTCCCACAAGATATTCTGTTGTATTATGCAGATATTTTTCAATAATATCTCTGTTCTTGGAATTATAGACATGAATAACCGCTGCCCTATACTCAATAATAACAGAAGCTGCCTTACTGTATGTCTCGTAAAAGGTTGCCTCTTCCGTAATATCAATATTCTTTTCTGTTTCTTCTATAAGAACACTGTCAAGTACATCATATATATCACTGAAATAATAATAAAATGTATTCCTGTTAATCCCACATTCTTCACATATGTCCGTAACCGTAATTCTGTCAATATTCTTATGCTTGAGCATATTAAGAAAGCAGTCCATTATTGCTTTTTTCGTAAATTTAGCCATACATTTCTCCTGAAATTATTCTCCCGCAATAAAAAGAACACCTAATGTTCCCGGACCGCAATGTGAAGATATAACGCCGCCTGCCCTTGTCTCATATATTTCGTCAAACACATCAAGCTGTTTAAGATATACTTTCACCTCGTCAACTATCTCTTTATCACAGCCAGAATGTGTAATAAACACGCGGTCTTTCTTGGCCTTCTTAAGGTCCTCTTCCATATCCTTTACATAATCAAGAACAACATTCTTCATGCGTCCTCTGTACTTCTTTCCAGGATTCATCTTTCCGTTATTAACTTCGATTCTCGGATGAAGTTTAAGTACGCCGCCAGCCATGGCAGCAAGTCCGCTGCATCTTCCTCCTCTGTGAAGGTAAGTAAGCGTATCAACAACAAAGCTTGCCCTGACTCTCGGTCTTAATTCTAATATATTCTTCTCAATGTCAGCTGCAGACATGCCTTCTCTTGCCATAACTGCCGCCTCAACAACCAGATGTCCTATACCAGTAGAAAGGCTTTCCGAATCAATTACATGTACCCTGTCCTCTGCCTCAAGTTCTCTTGCAGCAAGCCTGAACACATTGGCTGTAGTTGACATATCCTCTGATATTGCAAATGCGACAATATCCCTGTCCTCTTCAAGAACGCATTTAAACATCTCTAATGTATCATCAATAGACACTGCAGACGTCTTAGGTGTAGTCTTATTCTCATCTGCCCATTCATATATTCTTTCAGGTGTAATATCAATTCCATCCCTGTATTCATCATTGCCTAACAGAATGTGAAGTGGAATAATTGATATATCCAGCTTATCTATAAGTTCCTTAGTTAAATCACTTGTACTGTCCGAAATAATCTTAACCATGTAAATGTATATCCTTTCTAGCTGCTGTACGTCTGTAAGAAATCATACAGCTGTGCTTCTCCTTCAAAATATATTCCCTTATTAAGTCTCTGTCTTATATCATCCGGAAGTGAATCAATGTTAATATCCGCATAATCATAGAACACTTCCCGTCCTTCATCCGCAATATTTCTGTATATTCTTAAAGTATCTCTTTCGTACTTTAACACATACTGGTACTCTTCACTTTCAGTTACTTTCGTTACCTGTGAGCTTACCTCTTCTTTAAAATGCTGCTTAGAAGGCTTCTTATTATCTGTTACCACAAGTATCACTATTGCAAGAACTACAGCTATTACAGCCATAGCCATAATTACGACATAAAGCCAGAATGATTTCTTATTCATCAATACTCCCTCCTGTAAGTTGTCCTTACTGGGAAGTATTAACATCTATAAGCAATATTATACTATAATGAAAAGCTGTCTGGCAGAATCTCGCTCATTGTATAAGTTTTTAAAGTTCTGCCTTCTTCAACTATAATCCTCGTGTCAGGATTGAAAAATTCGGACATCACCTGTCGGCATATTCCACACGGATAAGCAGGCTGATTTCCCGAACACACAATCGCTATAGCCTTAAAATCCCTTACTCCCTCGCTGACCGCCTTAAATATTGCAGTTCTTTCTGCACAGTTAGTAGCCCCGAAAGAAGAATTCTCAATATTACAGCCTGTAAACACCTGTCCATCTGCACTTAAAAGTGCTGCACCAACCGCAAAATGCGAATATGGTGAATATGAATATTCAAGCGCTTCTTTAGCCTTAGCAATAAGTTCATTATCTGTCATACATTATCACCTCTTAACTAACGGGTAATTCCAAGTCTTTCAAGCACTTCATTCTGCTTTGCTTCCATAACTGCACTCTCTTCAGGTGTCATGTGGTCATAACCAAAAAGGTGCATCATGCTGTGCGCTGTAAGGAATGCAAGCTCTCTTTTTTCAGAATGACCATACTTGTCCGCCTGTTCCTTAATCTTCTGGACGCACAGAACAATATCTCCAAGAAGAAGTTCTCCTGTATCCGGATTAAAATAATCTTCAGCATTGTTTTCTAACTCGTCCTCAATTGCGTCAAAATCCGAAGGTGTAACATAATTAACTCCCGGAAATGAAAGTACATCTGTCGGAGAATCAATATTTCTGTACTCCTTATTAATCTCGTGGATAGATTCACTGTCAACAAGTGTTACATTAACCTCTGCTTCATAAGGACATTTTTCATAATCAACTGCCTCATTAACAACATCAGTAATTATCTTCTCATAATCTAAGTCAAGCTTTTCCTCAGCTTCGTACTCTATATTAATAGTCATATCAATCTTTTCTCCTTCCTGTCTGACCGCCTCTTCTTGCTTCTCTTCTCTTGGCAGCCTTAGCCTGATTCTCCTCGTAATCCTCGTATGCCTTGACAATCTTCTGTACAAGAGGATGTCTTACAACATCTTTATTAGTAAGTTTTATAAATGCTATCTCTTCGACCTTGGATAAAACCTTAGTCGCAACTTCAAGACCTGACACTGTATCCCTTGGTAAATCCTTCTGTGTCATATCACCTGTAACAACAACCTTAGAACCAAAACCAATTCGTGTAAGGAACATCTTCATCTGTGCAGGTGTTGTGTTCTGTGCCTCATCAAGAATAATAAATGCATTATCAAGTGTACGGCCTCTCATATATGCAAGCGGTGCAACCTCAATAAGTCCTTTTTCCATATTGGCATTAAAGCTCTCTGCACCCATAATCTGGAAAAGTGCATCATACAATGGTCTAAGATATGGATCAACCTTGCTCTGTAAATCACCCGGCAGGAATCCTAACTTTTCGCCAGCTTCAATAGCCGGTCTTGTAAGAATAATCTTGTTGACCTCATTATTCTTAAATGCATTAATAGCCATTGCCATTGCAAGGTATGTCTTACCTGTTCCCGCAGGTCCGACACCGAATACAATCATCTTATCCCTTATGGCATCAACATATTCCTTCTGTCCGAATGTCTTAGGCTTAATAGGTCTTCCAGCAATCGTCCTGCACACTGTATCAGAATCAATCTCAATCAGCGCATCAGCCTTTTCCTCAAAAGACTGTGCAATGGAATAATCAACATTCTGTCTTGTAATCTGGTTGCCTCTCTTAGACAGCTCATACAGATAATTAAGCACGCCTGACGCCCTCTGCACTGCCGCCTCTGCACCTATAACCTTCACAGAGCTGTCTCTTACAATAATCGTAACTTTAAGTGTTTTCTCTATAACTTTCGCATATTCATCAAACTGTCCAAATATATTGGAGCAGTGTTCAACCGGTATATTAATAAGACTCTCCACTTCACTCATCAGATGTCTCCACCTTTCTAACATCAAAATCCGCAGGAACAGTTGCATCTATATCAGCATGCGCAATATACTTATCCCCACTTCTTTCTATATTAACATGATAATCATTTATTTGCACTTCATTTTCTTTCAAATGTTTTATAAATCTCTCAGCTTTTTCATTAAGAATAGCCGCTGCTTCCTCCTCACTGTATTCAGCCTCATTTTCCTTATACTCATTAAGAGTAATCTTCTGTACAGATACAGGAAGTGCAATAAGATTAGCAATCTTTATATTCCCGTCATTAACAACCTTGTCATATTCCTTTAAATGTCGTGGAAATCCGAGTGAAATCTCATATTTATCTATACTTATGGCATATGTCGTCATCTTTCGTCCAGTATAGATTTTATCGGCATATATAGCATTTAACTCATTATCCCATGTCAACTGCGTTCTTATCAGAATATCCGCCTGTGCCTGCGTCTGGAATTCCTGTATGTTCTCCTCATAATCATCAGGAACATACAATGTATTCTCAACAAGTATATCTCCCTCTGACACCTCATCGCCAACAGTGACCTTCGGTGTTCCGCTTCTTGTTATAATATATTCAATAACACCGGAATACCCTGATATTATATTACCATCAGTATTAACATTATCCAGCTCATCAGCCTTCGACTCATCAATGCTGATTTTCAGAATATTTCCCTCAATTCTTGCATTAACCCAAGTAACCTGAGACAATTCATCTTTAATTGCTTTCTCAATGTTTTCTGTATCTATACTCTTAACTTTATCTCCTGTACTGATGCCATGCTCATTAAGAAATCTTAACATTGCATCATCTGTATATATGTAATTTCCGTCAAATTCAATACTCCACACGAATCTGCTTGCAATGAACATCAGTACAAATGCAGTGGCAAAGCCTGCAATTATCGAATAATTTCTTCTATATCTTGCAAATAGAAACTCTATATCATGTTTCTTTAAAACTTTAATATGAACATGACATTTTCTTCTTAATTCTTTAGTCTGAAAATAATCCTGTCTTGTTATTCTCGCTCTTATTGTCTCTTTCACACACTGGCAGTTATATAATGTAATTCCGCGCCGGCAGCACAGATTAACGAATCTCTCCCGTTCCCAGCCAGATATTTCAATAACAATATAATTATGTATCCTTTTCATCAGCCTCTCCTTTTAGAGAAACTTTGCCAATACGTCCCCTAAGAAGGATTTCGTCCTGATTCATATGGTATATCACCAGATTGCTTCCACTTACCCTTATATTGCCTATCTTCGTAGAAACCTTAAGATATTCGCTCGAATACTCAAGTATACCTCTGTAATTCTCTATAAAAACCTCGCAGTCGCCCAGCATTGATATAACAGGAAGTCCTGCAACAACATCTCTGCTAAGATCACACATCTGTCCGAGCCTTATTCCGCTGCTGATAAAATCGACCATATAAGCAGACTTCCACTAATCATTTTTATATTCTATGCTGTTATTATTTAAAATATGATTCAATAAAATCCAAAAAAAGAGCGATGCTTAAGCACCGCTCTCTCATGTCAAAAAATATTAATTATTAGTTGAACTTACGTTTTCTAGCTGCTTCTGACTTCTTCTTACGTCTTACGCTTGGCTTCTCGTAATGTTCTCTCTTACGAATTTCCTGCTG
>JAUNOK010000037.1 GCA_030537195.1 Eubacteriales bacterium
TTTAAAATTCTCAAAGAATTTCAAGGTTGTCTTTCTATTCAGTTATCAAAGAACTTTATTAAGTGTTATCAGCTTTTCTCGCCGACAGCTTAATTAGGATATCATTGCCAATCTTGTTTGTCAAGAACTTTTTTACTTTTTTGTCATATTTTTTCAAAGTGACAATATCTTGTATATCAAGCTCTCTTACCAGCACTATTTGCATTAGCTTGTTGTACATTATGCTCATAAGCACCTCTGGCAAATAAAAAGCCATTCATGTTTAATGAACGGCTTTAGCGGAGAGGATGGGATTCGAACCCATGCGCCCGTGAAGACAAACGGTTTTCAAGACCGCCCCGTTATGACCACTTCGGTACCTCTCCATAGCTATTTAATTGTGTCGCACCAGCGACTTGATTATATTATCATCACGGTGTAACTTTGTCAACAGCTTTTTTAAAGTTTTTTTAATTTTTTTCATCATGTGTTTCTGATGTGTGTTCAGACTCTTCTGATGACACTGCATTTTTCATGTGCATATGAGCAGCCATCTGCTTTGTATAGCTGGCTTTGGCTGTTCCAACAAGCCCTTCCAGAGGGTTTAATACTGCTTCTGACTTGTCTCCTAATACATATGGTCTGAATAACAATTCATTAATCCAGTATGAGCCTATCATTATTAACACCATTATCAGTTCAAGAACAAATCCGAATGCTACCGATGTCTTTACAAACATGCTGGTCTTCATTCCCGAACCACTGTACTGCACTGCATATGATATTATCGCCTTGGTATCTTTAATCTCAGAGTTGCCAACTATTACAGCAAGCATAAGACTTATAAAATCAACAGCAGAAACTATTATAGCCGCAGCTCTTACAAGCTGTGAACTGTTCCATACATATAAAATCAGAGCCGCAATAGCCAGTATAAGACACAACACGCCAAAGAAGTTATACGATACCATATTTTTTGTTATTGAATATGTATCCGCCTGACTTCCTGCCTGCTGTATGAATGTATCTGATGGTTTTATTCTGTAAAATGGAAAGAACGCAAATATAAACGCCCATACAGACGCTATTGCCCCGACAACATTTATTCTCTTAACTGAAAAACTGCTCATACCCGTCTCCTTATTAAACATTCA
This sequence comes from Eubacteriales bacterium, assembly GCA_030537195.1. Classification (GTDB taxonomy): domain Bacteria; phylum Bacillota; class Clostridia; order Lachnospirales; family Lachnospiraceae; genus Lachnospira. The sequence continues at coordinate 1,134 of JAUNOK010000037.1, forward strand.
ATATTATTATCTATTAAAATGTATCTTTTATAAATATCTCTGCCGTATTCATATCTTCTGGTGTAGTAATCTTGATATTCCTGTAATCACTATTAACCAGTTTTATGCGATGCCCTCCATACCTTTCAAGCACCATTGCATCATCTGTAACCCCATTGAATCTGCCATCTGCATACAGATCATCATATGCCTTTTTTATTATATCATATTGAAACACCTGTGGTGTCTGTATCTGCCATAATGTACTTCTGTCCGGTGTCTCTGCAGCATAACCTTCTTTATCCGCTATCTTAATTGTATCTTTAACTGGAACTGCCGCTATGCATGCACCGTTTTTAATAACATTTGTATAACAATCATCTATAAGCTTCTGACTTATACATGGTCTTGCGCCATCATGTATGAATACATACCCTGGCTCTTTAATGCTCTGAAGTCCCTTATAAACAGAGTCATAACGCTCCATACCACCCTGAATCACCTGCGAAACTTTATCAAGAGTTTCATCGAGTATGTTCTCTTTGACATAATCTATATATTCTTGTGCTGTTACAAATATTATGTTATCTATATGAGGATTGTCCTGAAATGCTTTCAATGAATAGTATATAACCGGCTTTCCTGCAAGCATCAGATACTGCTTGGGAACGTCACTATTCATTCTTTTTCCGCTTCCTCCTGCAAGAACAATTGCTGTATTCATTATATACGTTCTCCTAATTTCAGGTTCGGCACAGCATTGAGATCATAGCCATGACGTACTCCCTTTATATACTCATAATATGCTGCCGCACCTATCATTGCTGCATTATCTGTGCACAATACAGGTGATGGCGAATAGAATCTGATGTTATTCTTGGCACATTCCTCCTGTACTGCTGCCCTTAATGCAGAGTTAGAAGCAACACCTCCTGCTATTGCAAGCTTATCCATTCCACATTCTTTGGCCAGTCTGACAGCTCGCGAAACAAGTGCATCAACTACTGCTTTCTGAAAAGATGCAGCTACATCCGCACGATTAATCTCTTTTCCCTGCATGTTGGCAGAATTAATGTAATTAAGAACTGCTGACTTGATTCCACTAAACGAGAAATCATATGGCGCATCGTCCACATGAGCTCTTGGAAATTCTATTGCATCAGGATTACCTTCTTTTGCAAGCTTGTCTATCTTAGGTCCACCCGGATATCCTAATCCTATAGCTCTGGCTACCTTGTCAAATGCTTCTCCAGCCGCATCATCTCTGGTTCTTCCGATTATCTCGTATTCTCCGTAATCATTAACTTTAACCAGATGTGTATGTCCGCCAGATACAACAAGAGCCACAAAAGGTGGTTCAAGCTCTTTGTTTTCAACATAATTAGCGCTTATATGTCCCTCTATATGATGAACACCTACTAATGGTTTGTTCTTTGCAAATGCTATGGCTTTAGCCTCTGCTACTCCCACAAGTAATGCTCCGACAAGTCCCGGTCCGTATGTAACACCTATTGCATCTATGTCATCAAGTGTAACACCTGCATCTGACAACGCCTTTTTAATTACCGGATTAATATTCTCTATATGCTTTCTTGATGCGATTTCAGGAACTACTCCGCCGTACTCTGTGTGTATAGCTATCTGGGTATTGATTACATTAGACAATACCTCTCTTCCATTCTTCACAACTGCCGCTGCTGTCTCATCACATGAGCTCTCTATTGCAAGAATAAGCACATCTTCTCTGTCCATATTATTATCTCCTATCACTATGTATAGCACATATCTGTAAATGTCTGCTAATCTTCATCATCAAACTTTAATTCTACTGTTCTTCCATCGGTTGCCGCTATTGTAGCCGGGAATATCTTTCTCGCCTTATCTACATAATCCTGCGGTCTTACCAGCGAAGGACTGTAATGTGTAAGCCACATTTCTTTAACAGAAGCCTTCTTTGCTAGTTGTGCCGCTTCTGTGAATGTCATGTGTTTGTATTCTCTTGCCTTGGCTTCCTTGCCATCTTCTCCATACATTCCCTCACATATGAAAAGATCTGAATCTTTGGCATTATCTACAATTGACTGAACAGGTCTGGTGTCTGTGCAGTATGTGACTTTAAGTCCTTTTCTTGCCTCTCCCATAACCATATCAGGTGTATATTCTGTATCATCTATTGTAACTGTAGTTCCATGCTGCAGCTTATTCCACATGCTGCATGGAATTCCCAGTGTTCTTGCTTTCTCTACATCGAATTTGCCAATTCTTGGTATGCTTATAGTATATCCATAACATGTAACCGCATGGTTAACCCTGAATGCATCTATCTCATATCCACATATTGACAGATGCTCCTGTGGACCTGTCAGTTCTATAAGATTCAGCTCAAATGGCAGTTCTGGCGCGATTACTCTTAATGACGAAACGACCTTGCCAAGTCCCTTAGGTCCAACAAGTGTAAGAGGCTTCTTTCTGTCTGAATTGCCTATTGTAAGCAAAAGCCCCGGAAGTCCGCTTATATGATCTGCATGATAATGTGTAAAACATATAACATCTATTGGATTAAAGCTCCATCCCTTCTGCTTAACCGCTATCTGGGTTCCTTCACCGCAGTCTATCATAAGGCTGCTTCCATTATAACGTGTCATAAGCGATGTCAGCCATCTCCCCGGCAAAGGAAGCATTCCGCTTGTTCCCAGTAAACACACATCTAACACTAACCGCACCTCCTTCTTTTATTGTATATCAATTGTTTTGGACATAATAACTGCGTCCTCAACTGGTTTTTCGTAAAATCTTTTTCTTATTCCTATATTCTTATATCCCATTTTTTCATAAAGAGCTATTGCAGGCGCATTACTCTGTCTTACTTCAAGAAAATATGATGTAACCTTCTTGGCCTCACCATATTCTTCAATTGCCTGCATAAGCATCTGTGCTATGCCACACCGCCTGTAATCCGGTGATACCGCCATGTTGGTTATATTGCCTTCTCCAAGCACTGTCCACATTCCGCAATATCCGGCAATCACGCCATCCATCTCGCACACCAGATACACATTGTCAGCGTTGCTGCATGCATCTGAGAATGATTTCTGCGACCACGGAAGTGAGAATATCCCCTGTTCTATCTGGGAAACTGCAAATGTATCATCTTCCGTCATAGGTCTTATCTCATATTCAGGCTTCATGCTGTGCCTTCTCTCTTTCCGCCTGTGAAGGACGAAGATAATCTGGTTTTAACTCATCAGCATCTGTATATTCTCCATTATCTGCCATCTGCTTTGCTAACATTGCAACAGAACCGGCTCTCTGAGTCTTTATATGTGCCGGTGCAAGAACACATTTGTCGCCAAGCTGCTCTTTAAGAACATCACCAGCAACATCTACACCGTCACCTACTAATACAACCTGTCCGTCAAGTCCTGCAAGCTCTTCTGTAAGCTCTTCATATGAAGCAAGATTAACATCTCTTACTGTAACAAGCCTGTCACCGTCAAATGTATATATTCCGCTGTACAGATGTTTTCTTCTGGCATCCATTACAGGACATATGTATCTGCTGTCTCCGTACAGATTATATGCCATAGCCGCAAGTGTAGGAACTGCAACCATCTTCTTATCAAGCGCAAGTGCAATTCCCTTACCTGTTGCCGCACCAATTCTTAAGCCAGTGAATGAACCTGGTCCTTTTGATACTGCTATAACATCAACATCATCAGGCTTTAACTGAACCATTGAAAATATCTCATCTATCATTGGAAGAAGTGTCTGTGAATGTGTCATCTTATGATTAATTGTGTATTCTGCAACCAGTGTATCATCTTCAAGAATCGCAACTGACGCTGTAACTGCTGAACTTTCTATCGCTAATATTCTCATACTGCCTCCTGCCCGATAGTTATTTTTCTGTAATCAAAGCCTTTCTCAAGGTCTTTTTCTATAACTATCTCTATTGCATCATCTGGAATTATCTCCTGTATAAGTGTGCTCCATTCAATCAGGCACACTCCATCTGAATAGAAATATTCCTCATATCCAAGCTCATCCATCTCTTCGACATCACCAATTCTGTATACATCAAAATGATACAGCGGCAGCCTGCCCTCATGGTATTCCTGAATAATTGTAAATGTAGGGCTGTTGACAGGCTCTTCTATCCCAAGACCTTTTGCAAAGCCCTGTGTGAATACTGTTTTGCCGACACCTAAGTCTCCATTAAGACAGTATATCTGTCCCGGAAGTGCCTTCTGCCCCATCTCATATCCTGCTTCAAATGTTTCTTTAGCGTTAAATGTTTCTTTAACCATATTATTCCTATCTGCTTACTTAGCCGCAGCTTTAGCAAGCTTATCCATATTAACCTTAACCTGAAAAGGCTTTAATTTCTTCTGGCACATTTTAACAAAAGGAACTGCTGCCTCACCCATACTGTTAACTGTAAGCACATTGGCTCTCACAGATGAAAGATACAGAATAAGGTCGCTTCCAGTGAATCTTATCTTGTATATCTGCTCCCACGCAAGTTCCTCTGACATCTCGCCCTGGCTTACAATTATCTTGTCTTCCCCGGCACTATAATGCATCGGCTCTTTAAATGCTGCGACAGTTTTCATCTGTTTCTTAGTTCCAAGTCTCATATTAACAATTGGGTAAAAGAAGAAAAATACTCCAAAAAGCCCCATCATAACTATATATTTAGGCGACATTCCGAATATTACACCCAGCACGCACATAACTATTGCAAATGCTGCAAATACATACCCGAACACTCCACCAACATTATGAAACACATGATACATCTTGAAATCATTAAGTGCTTTCTCTGTGACTACGCTGTCAAATTCAATTCTATCTTCCATACAGTACTCCTATTAATGCATGAATTTGGCAAGACCTGAAAGATTAAGACCTTCTTTCTTAGGCTTTCTGTCCTGTCTGTTTCCTTTGCCATTGTTTCTGTTATTCTTATTATTAGAATTATCCTTAGTGTACTTTCTGTTAGCAGCTTCTTTCTCGTCAAGAATCATTGAAAGTGAGATTCTTGCCTTAGGTATATCAACATCTATAACTCTTACATCTACGATATCCCCTACACTTACAACATCAAGAGGGTGCTCAACTCTCTTTGTGCTGCTCATCTGAGAAATGTGTACAAGTCCGTCCTGATGTACTCCGATATCAACAAATGCTCCGAAGTCAATAACATTTCTGACTGTTCCCTTAAGTATCATGCCAGGTGTCAGATCCTTCATATCAAGAACATCTTTTCTTAATATTGGCTTAGGCATCTCATCTCTTGGGTCTCTTCCAGGCTTCTCAAGTTCTTTAATGATATCTTCAAGTGTCATTGTTCCTATTCCAAGTTCATCTGCCATCTTAGCAATATCTTCAACCTTGCCCTTAAGACCAATAAGCTCTCCTGATGTTATTGAATTAATGTCATATCCTAAAAGTGTAAGAAGCTTTGTTGCTGCCTCATAACTTTCTGGGTGTACGCTTGTCGCATCTAACGGATTATCCCCGTCTGATATTCTCATGAATCCGGCACACTGCTCAAATGCCTTAGGTCCAAGCTTTGCAACCTTTAAAAGCTGCTTTCTGTTAGTGAATCTGCCGTTAGTCTCTCTGTATTCAACTATATTCTTGGCAACTGCCTTAGATATACCTGATATATACTCAAGAAGTGATGCTGATGCAGTATTTAAGTCTACTCCGACTTTATTAACGCTGTCCTCAACAACTCCTGTAAGTGTGTTCTCTAACTTCTTCTGGTTCATATCATGCTGATACTGTCCAACTCCGATTGATTTAGGGTCAATCTTAACAAGTTCTGCCAATGGATCCTGAACTCGTCTTGCAATTGAAACAGCACTTCTCTGTGCAACATCAAAGTCAGGGAATTCCTCTGTTGCAAGTTTACTTGCTGAATATACAGAAGCTCCCGCCTCGTTAGTAATTACATAATCAACCGGAAGATTCATCTCATGTATCATATCTGATATAATCTTCTCTGATTCTCTTGAAGCTGTTCCGTTACCACATGAAATAAGATTAACATGATACTTATCTATAAGTTTCTTAACTTCTGCCTTAGACTCTGCAACCTTATTGTGTGGTTCTGTAGGATATATAACTTTAGTTGCAAGTACCTTACCTGTAGGGTCTACAACTGCAAGCTTACAGCCTGTTCTGAAAGCAGGATCCCAGCCAAGTACAACCTTTCCTGCGATAGGTGGCTGAAGAAGAAGCTGCTCAAGGTTCTTTCCAAACACTTTGATTGCTCCATCCTCTGCTGTCTCTGTAAGACTGCTTCTTATCTCTCTTTCAATAGCCGGTGCAATAAGTCTTCCATATGCATCTGCTATACAGTTCTTAAGGTATTCTGCTGTAAATTCATTATCTTTAAGAATATTCTTCTCAAGATATCTTAATATTCTCTCTTCCGGCGCTTCTACCTTGACAGTAAGGAACTTCTCATCTTCTCCTCTGTTAATTGCAAGGATTCTGTGTCCCGGAATTGTTGAAAGTGCTTCGCTGTAGTCATAATAATTCTCATATACAGACTCGGCCTTTTCATCCTTGGCTGTTACAACAAGCTTTCCTTCTTTCATTGTGATATCTCTGATATATGTTCTGTAATCTGCAACATCTGATATCTGCTCTGCAATTATATCTAACGCACCTGCTATTGCATCCTGTGCTGTAGCAACTTCCTTACCCTCTTCGACACTTATAAATTCTGCCGCTTTGACAGCTACGTCTTCTGTAGCATCCTGTGCATATATGAACTGTGCCAGTGGCTCCAGACCTTTCTCCTTAGCAATTGTTGCTCTTGTTCTTCTCTTCTGCTTATATGGTCTGTAAAGGTCTTCTACAAGGACCATTGTCTCTGCTGCTGTAATTGCAGTCTTAAGTTCATCTGTGAGCTTACCCTGTTCTTCAATACTTGCAAGAACCTGAGCCTTTCTGTCCTCAAGATTTCTTAAATATTTTAATCTCTCATCAAGGTTACGGAGCTGTTCATCATTTAACGCTCCTGTAACTTCCTTTCTGTATCTTGCAATAAAAGGTATTGTACATCCTTCATCTATAAGTTTAACAGCAGCTTCTACCTGCGTAACTTTAATTTCCAGTTCTTCTGCTATCTTCTTTGCGATATTCATTAATATTCCTCCGTTTTCCTACGCATATCACATCTGATTATATCAATTTCATCAAAGTTTATCAACAGTTGCATATACGTAAGAATCCCCGCACTTTATGTGCGGGGAAAGTAATTTACTTCATATTCTTTTTCATCTTATCAAGTTCATCATCTACACTTGATGTATAGCTGCCTGTACTTTCTGTTTTGTCTTTCTTGGATTTCTCAGACTTATTATTGGCAAATAATACCTTTGCCACTAATCCGGCGCCGCCAAATATAAGAACAAGTATAAGAACCCACTCATACATTGTGATAGTTACAAGCCAGATTCTTGTTGATGCAACAATTGCTGCAATTATAAGTATTACTGAAAGTACAGTAAATACTTTAGATGCAAATGAGCCTCCTGTTGCAAACATCCATACAACACCGATTATTAATGGCACCATAATAAGACCTGATGAAAATCTTCCGCCCCATAATGAGAAAAATCCATACGAAGACGATACCATAACTTTCTGTGACAAAATGTACAGTCCAACAACAAGCATTATTACACCGCCGACAAACTGTAACAATTCATTCTTAGCTTCTTTCATATCCCTTATCCCCCTGTTTATCTACTATTCTTCTGGAACAAACACTCCATAGATAGTCTTAATAGCATCTTCAAAGTATCTGTTTCTAACACCTATGATGATGTTAAGCTCTGATGATCCCTGATCTATCATTTTAACATTAATCTTAGCTTTAGCAAGCGCTGAGAAGATATTGCCTGCTATACCAGTGCTGTTCTTCATTCCACGTCCAACTACTGCGATAAGTGCAAGGTTAGCTTCAAGTTCTACAGAATCAGGATTAACTGCCTTATGAATCTGTGCAAGAACCTTCTGTTCCTTCTCTACGAATTCATCCTGATGAACAAATACTGTCATAGTATCAATTCCTGAAGGCATATGCTCGATTGAGATTCCATTATCCTCGAATACTGAAAGAACCTTTCTGCAGAATCCGATTTCTGAATTCATCATATCCTTATCAATACTGATTGCAACGAAGCCCTTCTTACCTGCAATACCAGTAATTGTGTATTCTGGCATATTACATGTTGTTTCAACAATCATTGTTCCCTTATCTTCTGGAGCATTAGTGTTCTTGATATTGATAGGAATTCCACCCTTTCTTACAGGGAAGATAGCTGATTCATGAAGTACTGACGCACCCATGTATGAAAGCTCTCTTAATTCCTTATATGTAATAACATTAATTGGCTTTGCATTGCTTACAATTCTTGGATCTGCTGCAAGAAAGCCAGATACATCTGTCCAGTTCTCATACATATCAGCCTTAAGTGCTCTTGCAACGATTGAACCTGTTACATCAGAACCACCTCTTGAAAATGTCTTAACCTTTCCATTAGGCATTGCACCGTAGAATCCAGGAACAACTGCTCTTTCGATGTTAGCAAACTTTGCTTCACATACTTCGTTAGTCTTTTCTGAATCGAACTCTCCATCCTTATCAAAGCAGATAACTGTAGCAGCATCTATAAACTCATAACCAAGATAGTTAGCCATGATAATACCGTTAAGATACTCACCTCTTGAAGCTGCATAATCCTTACCTGCAAGTGCCTCAAAATTCTTCTTGATTGTCTCAAACTGTTCCTTTAATGAAAGCTTAAGTCCAAGTCCCTTGATGATTTCATTGTATCTTTCCTCAATTGCCTTAAGACTCTTCTCAATGTTCTTGCCAGCTTCTGCCTCTGCATAACATTTGTAAAGCATATCAGTAACCTTAATATCCTCTGGAAATCTCTTTCCAGGTGCTGAAGGAACTACATACTTTCTATCCTCGTCTGCGCGGATAATATTGCCAACCTTCTTAAACTGCTCTGCGCTTGCAAGTGAACTTCCACCAAATTTAACTACTTTAACCATTACTCTTTCTCCCTTATATTTTATTACTGTAATTTAGTATCATCTATTCTGATTCTGCTTATAACAGGAACTTTATCCTTAGCGTCTTCAAATGCTCTCTCTGTCATTGGTTCTGTAATGAAACCAAACTCTCCGTTAATTCCATCAACCTTAACAACCTGTCCTTCGCCAAATGCTGCCTTGGCTGCCTCTACATCGTCACCCTGGATTCTTACAAAGAACTTTCTTGTCTCGTCAAATGTATCACCAAGCTCCTGTTTTACTGAACTCCAGATTGTCATAACATTTTTACCCTTGTGCTTTACACAGTCAACTACATCTGATACTACAGCACTTGCTGTTGGAAGCTTTCCAGCCCCTGCTCCAAAGAACATTACGTCTCCTAATACATTGCCATGTACATAGATTCCGTTGAGAACATCATTAACATTATATAATGGATGTGTGCTGTCAATCATAAATGGTGCTGTGATTGCATATACTTTGCCATCCTTGCTGTAGCTTGTTGCAAGAAGCTTGATAACGCTGCCAAGCTCTTTAGCGTATGCAAAATCTTCATTAGAAATCTTAGTAATTCCCTCTGTATACACTTCCTCGAACTTAACTGTATTACCAAATGCAAGTGATGTAAGAATTGCTATCTTTCTGCAGGCATCATAGCCTTCAACATCAGCTTCCGGATTTCTCTCTGCATATCCGAGTGCCTGTGCCTCTTTAAGTACTTCCTGATATGAACTTCCTTCTTTGCTCATCTTAGTAAGTATATAGTTAGTTGTTCCATTAAGAATACCTGTAATCTTAGTTATCTCATCTGCTGTAAGAGACTGGTTAAGTGGTCTGATAATTGGAATTCCGCCACCTACTGACGCCTCAAACATAAAATTAAGTTTTCTTGATTTAGCCATTTCAAGAAGTTCTGGTCCGTGTGCTGCAACAAGCGCCTTGTTAGATGTACACACGCTCTTTCCTGCTTCAAGCGCCTTCTTAACAAATGTAAATGCTGGCTCAACACCACCCATAACCTCAACAACAACCTCTATCTCAGGGTCATTAATTATAAGATCTATATCATGAACGATTTTCTCCTGAATTGGATCTCCAGGAAAATCTCTTAAATCAAGTACGCTCTTAACTTCAATAGTCTCTCCTGCTCTCTTTGCAATTGAAGCTCCATTAGTATTTAATACTTCAACCACACCAGATCCTACTGTTCCATAACCTAAAACTGCAATCTTTGCCATATCTGCCTCCGTTTTCTTTAATCGCTTTGTAAATATATCAGATAGATGCATCACTGCTTAATATCTTAAGATATCTGACCCCTTTAAGTCGTTCTATCTGCTCTATCATCTCTGAAGAATCTCCTGTAGTCGGGAGAATATCCACACTAAGCGTCAGTGATGCAATCCCATTAACGGGAATTGTCTGATGAATAGTAAGAATATTGGCCTTGAATTCTGCGACCTTCTTCAGCACCAGGGAAAGCAGCCCCGGTTCATCGTCCATAGACAATACAAATGTAATAGTTTTCCCCTTTACATTCTCTCTAAACGGAAAAATGTCATCCTTATACTTATAATAAGAACTTCTGCTTATTCCAACTTTCTCTGTAGCATCCGCAACAGATATATTCTCAGTCTCAATAATTCTGTTGGCTTCTGCTACCTTAAGCAGAACCTCAGGCAGAGCCTTTTGCTTAACAACATAATACTTAATATTATCTGCCATACTGCGTCTGTACCTTCCTAATGTCCGTTTTATAAAGACAGTTGTATTCCGCTGTCTTTCCACGATATACAACTGTCTATCGCACAAAGAATATTACCATATATATATACACATTGCAAGCATATAATTATATTCTCCTTGCGAGTAGCGCAGATGCCATAACTTCGTTATGGCATTGTCGCGGTGCTTCTCGAATATACTTAACAAAAGGACAGGCCATGCAAGCATGCCTGTCCTTTCATTAAGTATATTCTCCGCGCTACTCGCGCAAAAAGAAAGCCCTCACACAACGGGAGAGGAATGTGAGGGCTTCTCGCTTCTTTCGAAGCTATATAAAAACAATGCCGCAAATACACTGTTCTTACCATATTAAATTGTATCTATATTATGTAATCTTACTTCTTATTAATCCATGAATATTGCTACCCAGTAAAGATACCCTTCGGCATCTGCTGCAATACCCACACCAACTCTGTTGTACTTAGTACTTGTCATGCATGCATAATGTGTTGCTGAATTATGCCAGCCATCAACTATCTCAGCAGGGCTTGTCTGGTATCTTCCCATAACCTCGCCAAAATATCCAGCCTGTCCATAATCAGAACAGATAGAAGAAGCATTGCTTCCATCTGGTCTCTTATGCTTACCATTCTCTATGACAAAATAATCATTATCTGCGTTCTCTGAGGCTCTGACCTGTGCCATGCTGTTAAGAGTTGCATCATATACTACTGGTGCCGCTCCTGCTGCCACTCTTTCAGAATTAATTCTGTCAATAACTTCAATTACAGTTGAATCTACAACCGGCTGTGTTTCGTTAGTATCTTCTATGTAAGCAGACTCTTCAACCACATTCTGTGCCTGTACTTCAGGCTCTGCAGCCTGTGTTTCTGTTGCAGTTTCATCTTCTTGGTCTGATTCAGAAGCTTCTGTCTCTTCTTTGGCAGCCTCTGCCTCAATCGCCGTTGTTTCCTGAGTCTCTTCAATATCTTCCTTTACTGGAGATGTCTCAGTCTGGGGTTCCATCTTAACACTTTGTGTTGTTTCCTGCTCTGCAACAGTTTCATCCACGACAAGCCTGTCCACAATATCAAAACCTGCCGCACCTGCTGTATTCAATGCAAATGCTGTTCCAGTACTAAATACAAGTGCTACAACCGTTATTGTCTTAATCAACTTCTTAAAATTATTCTTTTTCATAATCAGTTCCCCCGTTGAACCATAATAAAAAAGGCATCCGATAACCGGATGCCTGAATAATACGAATCATTTGCGTTGATTGTAATGCAACCGGCTGTCATTCTGATAAATATCAGGTTAGACCCTTGGCTTTGCGTCACAGCCTTTCGACTGTTTTGCCAAAATATTATCTTGTCTTTACTTTAATATAATACCACTTTTTACCAATTTGTAAATAGGACAAGCATATTATTTTCTTTCTCTGTCAAATACACTTGCAAGATATCTCATGCACTCAAGTTCATGCTGTCCTAACTGGCCTTTCTGCATACGCCATTTCCAGTTATTACCCATGCTTGAAGGGAAATTCATTCTTGCCCAGTTACCAAGCTTAAGAATATCCTGAACTGCAAATACTGTAAGTACAGCTACACTCGAATAAGCTGCTCTGAATACCTGGTCAACCATTCTTCCCTTATCTCTTGTATCAAGATAATCATAAGCGTATCCTAATTCCCAGTCACCTCTGTCTTCAAAGAAGCCAAGCAGAGTTTCATTATCATGAGTTCCGCCGTAACACACAAGATTCTGGGTATAATTATATGGAAGATGTGGATTCTTTCTGTCTCCGCCAAACGCGAATTCAAGAACCTTCATTCCCGGATATCCGTTATCTTTAAGAATCTTTGCAACCTCAGGAACTTCAACTCCGAGATCCTCAGCAATAATCTTCTTATCACCGATTGATTCATTGATTGCATCAAGAAGCTTCTGTCCCGGTCCCTGTCTGTATTCGCCCTGTCTTGCATCCGGCATGTCTGCAGGAATTGTATAATACTTAACAATTCCAATAAAGTGGTCAATTCTGATAACATCATACAGTCTTGCAGATGCTTTCATACGCTTTCTCCACCAACTGAAATCATTAGCTTCCATTTTCTCATAATCGTATAATGGATTGCCCCACTTCTGACCTGCATCTGAGAAAGCATCTGGTGGAACTCCCGCTACCTTGGTTGGTGTAAGGTTCTCATCTAACTGGAACTCACCCTGGTTGGCCCATACATCAACACTGTCATAGCCCATATAGATTGGAATATCACCTATAATCTCTATTCCGTTATCGTTAGCGTATTTCTTAAGTGCTGTCCACTGCTTGAAAAACTCGTACTGTATGAACTCCCAGTATCCTATGTCGTCTGAAAGTTCATCCTTATAACGACTCATGGCTTCAGGCTTTCTGAACTTAATATCTGCTTCCCATTCTCCCCATGATACATAGTTAAAATGTGTCTTAAGAGACATAAACAGTGCATAATCTTCAAGCCAGTCTGCATTATCCCTTACAAAATTATCAAACTGCTTATAAAGTGGAAGTCCCTTGGCAAGAGTCTTCTTACTCTCTATACATGCAGCCTTGAATCTGTTATAAGCAATTCTTAATATATCAAACCTGTTATTATACACCTTTTCATAGCTTACATATCTGTCATCGCCAATGTTGCCATCTCTGTATGTTCCGAATCTTCCATTAATAGCATCATCTTCCGAAACATTAACCGGAACAACACCATCGCCCCAATCTCTTGCAATAACCTCTGATTTTAATAAGAAGCCTTCTTCAATAAGCATATCAAGATCAACAAAATACGGATTACCTGCAAATGCTGAATATGACTGGTATGGACTATCTCCGTATGTAGTTGGTCCTAAAGGCAGAACCTGCCAGTATTTGTGATTGCATTCTTTAACAAATGTTACAAAATCATATGCATCTTTGCCAAATGTACCTATACCATAAGGTGATGGCAGTGAACTTACAGGCATAAGAATACCTGCATTTCTTTTAAACTTTGTCTCAACCATAAGCAATACCTCACTCCTCAGTTTTTCCTGTACTGATCCATGTTAAATATGCATTAATGAATGGATCTATATTACCATCCAGAACACTTCCTGCATTAGCTACTTCTTTATTAGTCCTGTTATCCTTAACCATTGTATATGGCTGAAGAACATAACTTCTTATCTGGCTTCCGAAATTAATATCTTTGACATCTCCTCTTATTCCAGAAAGATTCTCCGCATTCTCAGCTTCCTTAAGAAGATAAAGTTTAGCCTTTAACATCTGCATAGCCTTATCCTTATTCTGGTGCTGAGATCTCTCATTCTGGCACTGTACAACAATTCCAGTTGGAAGATGTGTAATTCTGATTGCTGATGATGTCTTATTAATGTGCTGTCCACCTGCACCACTTGAACGATATGTATCAATTCTTAAATCATCATCATTAATCTCAATATCTATATCCTGATTGATATCAGGCATTACATCACAAGATACGAAAGAAGTCTGTCTCTTGCCTGCCGCATTGAATGGAGATATTCTTACAAGTCTGTGAACGCCGTGTTCTGACTTAAGATGTCCGTATGCATTCTCTCCGCGTATCTCTATAGTAACTGACTTAATTCCTGCTTCTTCACCTTCAAGATAATCAAGTGTTTCTGTAGTATATCCATGGCTTTCTGCCCATCTTGTATACATTCTGAAAAGCATCTGGCACCAGTCACAGCTCTCTGTTCCGCCTGCTCCCGCATGAAGTGTAAGAATAGCATCACATGAATCATGCTCACCTGAAAGCAGCGTCTCAATTCTTAAGCTTTCCATCTTATCTTCAAGACTTGTTATCTCTTCTTCTATCTCTGGTATAAGCGACTGGTCATTGGATTCCTCTGCCATCTCTATAAGAGTCTTAACATCATCAAGACCTGTCTCAAGCTCATTGTATCTTTCAAATGCGTCCTTTAACCCTTTAAGCTCTTTCATTGCATTCTGTGATTTGTCAGGATTATCCCAGAATCCCGGCGACTCCATATCTGCCTCTAATTCTTCAATCCTTTTCTGCTTGTTATCAAGATCCAGAGAATTCTTAATCTGTGCCATAGGCTTATCATATCCTGAAATTCTGTATCTGAACTGATCTAACTCTACCATATATCCTCCAAAAAAATAAACGCGGACGCTGATATTTCAAGCATTCCGCGTCTAAATGTTATGTTTATATCTTACGCCTGTCTTCCACAACAGTTCTTGTATTTCTTACCGCTTCCGCATGGGCATGGATCATTAGGATATATCTTCTTCTCTGTTCTTCTTGCTGGTCCCTTAACAGATGGTCCTTCGTCCTTATTAGTTCCGGTTACCTTGGCAACCTGTTCTCTCTCAACCTTCTGCTCAACCTGAATATGCATAAGAAGTCTTACTGTATCCTCTGTGATTCCTGCAGTCATCTCATCAAACATGTCATAACCCATCATCTTATACTGGACAACTGGATCTCTCTGACCAAGTGCCTGAAGACCAATACCCTGCTTTAACTGATCCATATCATCGATGTGATCCATCCACTTTCTGTCAATTACCTTAAGAAGGATTACTCGCTCGATTTCTCTTATCTGCTCAGCCTCTGGGAAGAGTGCTTCCTTATCTTCATAAAGTTTAACAGCCTTCTCCTTAAGATCATGTATTAATTCATTCTTATTCTTAATGTTCTCTCTGTATTCTACTTTCTCAATAGGAATAGTAGGAAGGAGAAGCTCATTAATCTCATCATAATCCCATTCGTTGGCATCTTTATCTTCACTTACGCAGCGGTTAACTACGTTCTCTACATAATCAGTTATCATCTTCATGATAGAGTTACGCATGCTCTCTCCATCAAGAACTCTTCTACGTTCTGCATACATAATCTCTCTCTGTTCATTCATAACCTGATCATATTCAAGAAGGTGGCTTCTGATACCAAAGTTATTAGTCTCTATCTTCTTCTGTGCTGTTTCTATAGCCTTGCTCAACATCTTATGTTCAATCTGCTCGTCCTCAGAAACGCCAAGACTGTTAAATATATTCATAAGTCTTTCCTGAGCAAACAATCTCATAAGATCATCTTCAAGAGAAATATAGAATCTTGATTCACCAGGATCTCCCTGTCGTCCAGAACGACCACGGAGCTGATTATCTATACGGCGGCTCTCATGTCTTTCTGTACCGATAATTTTAAGACCACCGGCAGCAACAGCTTCATCATCAAGCTTAATATCAGTTCCTCGACCAGCCATGTTAGTAGCAATAGTAACCGCACCATGACGTCCTGCCTCTGATACTATCTGTGCCTCAAGTTCATGATACTTTGCATTAAGTACATTATGAGGAAT
This sequence comes from Eubacteriales bacterium, assembly GCA_030537195.1. GTDB lineage: Bacteria > Bacillota > Clostridia > Lachnospirales > Lachnospiraceae > Lachnospira. The sequence continues at coordinate 17,322 of JAUNOK010000037.1, forward strand.
TCCTTTCTTTCTTAACATCTCACTAAGAAGTTCAGAAGTCTCAATTGTTATTGTACCAACAAGAACTGGCTGTCCTTTTTCATGGGATTCAATAACAGACTGTACAACTGCGTTAAACTTTCCCTTCTTAGTCTTGAATACAGCATCATTATAATCAACTCTTATAACAGGCTTGTTAGTTGGAACTTCAACAACATCCATGTTATAGATTTCACGGAATTCCTTTTCCTCTGTAAGAGCAGTACCTGTCATACCTGCCTTCTTCTCAAACTTATTAAAGAAGTTCTGGAATGTAATAGTTGCAAGAGTCTTACTCTCTCTCTTAACCTTAACATGCTCTTTCGCTTCTATTGCCTGATGAAGACCATCTGAATATCGACGGCCTGGCATAATACGTCCTGTAAATTCATCAACAATAAGTACTTCGTCATCCTTAACAACATAATCTTTATCTCTGAACATAAGATAATGTGCACGGAGTGCAAGTGTAACGTTATGCTGAATCTCAAGATTCTCTGGATCCGCATAATTATCTATATGGAAGAACTTCTCAACCTTATGGATACCCTGTTCGGTAAGGTTAACAACCTTGTCCTTCTCATTAACGATGAAATCTCCATCTTCTTCAACTTCCTCGTTCATGATTGCCTGCATCTTAGTTCTCTCACCCTTATATTCACCCTGCTGTAACTGTCTTGCAAGTATATCGCAAAGCTCATATAACTTAGTAGATTTTCCACTCTGTCCTGAAATAATAAGTGGTGTACGTGCCTCATCAATAAGAACAGAATCGACCTCATCAATAATACAGTACTTAAGGTTTCTTAATACAAGTTCATTCTTGTATATAGCCATGTTATCTCGAAGATAATCGAAACCAAGTTCATTATTAGTTACATATGTAATATCACTTGCATATGCAGCCTGTCTTTCCTCTCTTGTTGAATCATGTAATACAACACCAACTTTAAGACCTAAGAACTCATGTATCATACCCATCTGCTCAGCATCTCGCTTAGCAAGATAATCATTAACAGTAACTACGATTACGCCCTCTTCTGTAAGTGCATTAAGATATGCTGGAAGTGTACACACAAGTGTCTTACCTTCACCAGTCTTCATCTCGGCAATTCTTCCCTGATGAAGAATAATTCCTCCGATAAGCTGAACACGATAATGCTCCATGCCAAGTACTCTTCTGCCTGCTTCTCTTACAGTTGCAAATGCTTCTGGCAGAATATCATCAAGAGTCTCGCCCTTAGCTAATCTATCCTTAAACTCCTTAGTCTTTCCCTTAAGTTCTTCGTCGCTTAACTTGCTATAAGATTCTCTGTAGCTTTCAATCTTATCAGCAATTGGATATATTCTTTTTAATTCATGCTCGCTATGAGTTCCAAATAATTTCTGAGCTAATCCCATTACTTTATACTTCTCCTTATAAAAGCCTATTTGTGTTGTAATTGTATCACTATTTACTTATTCTATCAAGTAAAGTTAAACCATTAAATTTTTATTAAATAAATACTACCAACAATACTAACAATAAAAAGAAATACCGCCTGCCGGTTAAACCAGCAAGCGGTACTTCGTAAAGAGGTTTTTAAAAAAACTAACAGTCTTAATATTAATCAAGTTCTGGTTCAATTAAACCATATGTGTTGCCCTTTCTCTTATAGACAACATTAACTTCTTCTGTCTCAGAATTGAAGAATACATAGAAGTTGTGTCCAAGAAGCTCCATCTGAACGCACGCTTCTTCTGGATCCATAGGCTTAATGCCGAATCTCTTGGTTCTGATGATCTTAACTTCATCATCATCATAATCCTTCTCAACGAATTCCTGTGCAAATGCTGCTGCGTTCTGCTGCTTGTCAACAATCTTGTTCTTATACTTCTTAAGCTGACGCTCGATAACTTCCTCAACAAGGTCAATAGAAACATACATATCGCTGCTTACCTGCTCGCTTCTTATGATGTTACCCTTTACCGGAATAGTTACCTCTATCTTCTGTCTTTCCTTCTCAACGCTTAAAGTTACGTTAACTTCTGTCTCTGGTGCAAAAAATCTGTCAAGCTTTCCAAGCTTCTCCTCTACTGCTGACTTCAAACCCTCTGTTATATCAATATTTCTTCCTGTAATTATAAATCTCATGATGTCCAACTCCTTTACGTGTTTTATAATCGTGGGCAGAGGTAAGAATCTGATCGTAAAACCCTTTCCAACCTTCTCTTTATAAAATCTATCAGACATTCTTCCTTCTTCAATCACTACATATGTCGAAAGAATATATTACATATGCAGCTAACACGACCTAAGATACATTACTGTATACTTATTTTATGTAAGTATTATATCACATATTTGTAAATTAACAAGTATGTCCGTTAATTATTTTATGCAAATATGTCAATAGCTGTTTGGAAGATTTTTCATTTTTTGCAATAATTAACAAAACATTTATTCTGTTTCAGGTATACTAAATTAATAA
>JAUNOK010000038.1 GCA_030537195.1 Eubacteriales bacterium
CAGTAGTAGCATCAGCACCGGATTACGACTTAGAAGAGATTAAAGCAAAATTGAATATGTAAGATAAGAGCAATGCTGGTAGCACAACAATACTGGCATTGCTTTTTTAGTGCGTTACTTTATGCAGCTGGAAAAGCAAATAAGCATTTTTACTTGCAATTCATGGAACAATCCGCAATAATATATTAGAAAATATTGGAAAGAAACAAAGTGTGGAGCTTTGAGTTGGAGGGGGTAATGAAAAAGACATATGGATACAGAATAATGCTTGCGATTATTATTATAATTCAAGTAGTGTACATAAGTTGTATGTTTGGAATTAATAAACAAGGATTTCATTCGGATGAAATGTGGAATTATGGATTCGCTAACAGCACAGAAGGAAAACATGTATATGAATCAGATGTAGAAAAACAGTTAAAGAATTTCGATTCATGGCAAAGTTCTGATAATCTAAGAAATTACATAACAGTAGATAAGAATGAAATATTTAATTATGCAGCAATATACAGGAATGCAGCAAATGATTATAATCCCCCATTAGGATATATGATGCTACATTTTATATGCTCGTTGTTTCCGGGGACATGGTCGAAGTGGTATTGTTTTGCACTTAATATAATATGTTTTGTGATAATGCAGATATACATATACAGACTTGCAAAATCAGTAACGAAAAGCGAAGCGGCAGGATTATTGTCAGCCTTTTTCTTTGGCTTTACTGCAGGAGCACGTAATATAACAATATTTCTTAGAATATATGCACCTGCAACGATGTTTGCAGCTATGCTTGTGTATTATATGCATGTTTTATATGCCAGCAAAGATAATAAAGACAAATGTATTGGTCTGTATATAAAAATATTTGCTGTAAATATATTAGGATGCTTTACTTTGAATCTGTTTTTGCCGTTTGCATTCATTGTAACTGCCATGTATTGCGTATACTACATTCTGGCTAGAAGATTCAGAAGACTTCTGGTGTTTGGACTGATGATGCTTGCAAGTGTGGGAGCGTCAATTGCAATTTATCCACGAACTAATATTGAATTGTATACACATCTGCATGATTGTGGAGGAATAATTTCTGAGTATCCACCTGGTACGGCACCAAGAGCAGGATTGTTTCCTATGAGAAACAGGATAATAAGTGCCATGGCTGATGCACTGGTTGTTGTTGAAGCAAGACAGAAAAGCGGTTCACTTATAACGGCTGATCAGGCTTTAGAGCAGAACAGGGATGTATATGTTGTCCCGGGACGTATTGGTGATGCATTGTCAGAAGGGTGTCTTAAACTTATAAAAGAAGGTGCACAGGTTATTACTTCGCCGATGGATATTATGGCGACAAAGTCGATTGAGATTTATTATAATAACCGCCAGATGACTGACAACAAGCTGGATAGTTTGGATAGTAACAGTATATTTGACGATAATTTTAAAAAATCAGGGCTTGCAAGCCCTAAAAATATGGTGTATAGTCAAATCAATTTGTTTCCAGTGAGTCTGGAAACGATTGTTAATAATTCTGGATTAAGTCTTGTAGAAGCGGAGGGGATTCTGCTTGAATTGGAGTTGGATGGACTTATAGAAGAGGTTTCTAAGAATTATTACATAAGGAAGCATATTTGATTTGGAGGACTATTAATGAAGTATTTGGTTATAGTGGAGTCACCTGCCAAGGTTAAGACTATCAGTAAATTCCTTGGGGCGAACTACAAGGTAATGGCATCACAGGGACATGTAAGAGATCTTCCGAAAAGCCAGATGGGTGTAGATATTGAACATGATTATGAACCTAAGTATATTACTATCAGGGGAAAAGGTGATATACTTGCAGCTTTAAGAAAAGAAGCAAAGAAAGCGGATAAAGTATATCTTGCAACCGATCCCGACCGCGAAGGAGAAGCTATTTCATGGCATCTTGCAGCGGCACTTAAGTTAGAAGATAAAGATATATACAGAATAACATTTAACGAGATTACTAAGAATGCTGTTAAGGCTTCTCTTAAGGAAGCAAGAAAGATAGATATGAATCTTGTTGATGCACAGCAGGCAAGAAGAGTACTTGACCGAGTTGTTGGTTATGGAATAAGTCCGCTTTTATGGGCTAAGATTAAAAGAGGTCTTAGTGCAGGACGAGTACAGTCTGTTGCTTTAAGGATGATATGTGACAGAGAGAATGAAATAGATGCATTTATTCCAGAAGAATACTGGTCTATGGAGGCAACTCTTAATATTAAGGGTGAGAAGAAACCACTTGTTGCCAAGTTTTATGGCGATAAGAATGGAAAGATAGATATCAGTAATCAGGAGCAGATGCAGAAGATTCTTGATAAGGTTAAGAAGAGTGATTTCGAAATAGAGAGCATTAAGAAAAGCGAGAAGGTTAAGAAGTCACCATTGCCATTTACAACAAGTACACTTCAGCAGGAAGCAGCCAAGACTCTTAATATGTCAACTAAGAGAACTATGAATATTGCACAGCAGCTTTATGAAGGTGTTGATATTAAGGGAAGAGGAACAGTAGGTCTTATCACATATTTAAGAACCGATTCTACAAGAGTTGCAGATGAGGCATTGGAATCATCTAAGCAATATATCAGTGAGAATTATGGTGAGAAGTATCTTCCTAATGGAGCTAATGTTAAGAAGGATGATAAGAAGATTCAGGATGCACACGAGGCAATAAGACCAACTGACCTGACACTTTCACCAGCAGTTGTAAAGGAATCTTTACAGAGAGACCAGTTCAGATTATACCAGCTTATCTGGAAAAGATTTGTTGCAAGCCAGATGGCACCGGCTGTTTATGAGACAACATCTGTAAGAATTGCAGCGGGAGAATATATATTTACAGTAGCAGCTTCTAAGGTTATGTTTGATGGTTTTATGTCAGTATATAAGAATGAAGATGATGCTGAAGCAACTAATACTCTTGCTAAGGGATTAGACGAGAATTCAGTGCTTACGCTTGAAGATGTTAATGGAATACAGCATTTTACACAGCCACCAGCACATTATACAGAAGCTTCTTTAGTAAAGGCATTAGAGGAGCAGGGAATTGGAAGGCCAAGTACTTATGCACCTACAATATCTACAATTATTGCAAGACATTACGTTATTAAAGAGAATAAGAACCTTTATATATCAGAGCTTGGTAATGCAGTTAATAATATTATGCTGACAGCTTTTCCTACTATTGTGGATGTCAAGTTCACAGCTAATATGGAATCGTTACTTGATGGTGTTGCCGAAGGAACTGTTGAGTGGAAGGAGATAATAAGAAATTTCTATCCTGACCTCAAGGTCGCTATTGATGATGCTGAGAAAGAACTTGAGCATGTTAAGATAGAAGATGAAGTGACTGATGTTATCTGCGACAAATGTGGAAGAAACATGGTTATTAAATATGGTCCACATGGTAAGTTCTTAGGATGTCCTGGTTTTCCAGAGTGTCACAACACTAAGCCATATCTTGAGAAGATAGGTGTAGCATGTCCTAAATGTGGCAAGGATGTTATACTTAAGAAGACTAAGAAGGGAAGAATGTTCTACGGATGTGAAGGATATCCGGAATGTGATTTCGTTTCATGGCAGAGACCATCAGACAAGAAATGTCCTAAGTGCGGTGGTTATATGATAGAGAAGGGTAATAAGCTTGTATGTGCTGATGAAACATGCGGTTATGTAGAAGCTAAGAATGATAAAGAACAATAATATACGGGAATTGTTGTTTTAGAAGAAGGATGGGAGATTTACAATGAGTGTTCAGCTTCTCGATAAAACGAGAAAAATCAATAAGCTGCTCCACAATAATCATTCAGACAGAGTTGAATTCAATGATATCTGTGAGGTGTTAAGTGGAATACTTGAGTCTAATATTCTGGTAATAAGCCAGAAGGGTAAGATTCTTGGAGCAGCTACATATAGTGGCATAGATAAGATTGGAGAATTAATAACTGCTGATGTGGGCGGATTTGTGGATAAGATGCTTAATGAAAGACTTCTTGGTGTATTATCTACTAAAGAGAATGTTAATCTGCTTACATTGGGATTCTCGAGTGGCAATGAACGTAAGTTCAAGGCTCTGATAGCACCTGTTGATATCGCAGGAGAGCGGCTTGGCACATTATTCATGTACAAATGTATCGCTGATTATGATATTGATGATATTATTCTCTGTGAATATGGCGCAACGGTAGTCGGTCTTGAAATGATGAGCTCTGTAAGTAATGAGAATGCAGAGGATGAGCGTAATAAGAAAATTGTTAAGTCAGCAATTAAGACATTGTCAGCATCAGAACTTCAGGCAATCAAGGCTATATTTGCAGAGCTGGATGGAACAGAAGGAATTCTTGTCGCAAGCCGTATAGCAGACAATACAGGAATTACACGTTCTGTTATTGTTAATGCTTTAAAGAAGTTCGACAGTGCAGGTGTTATATCAACCAAGTCTTCAGGAATGAAGGGGACTAAGATTAAAGTTCTTAATGAGGTTGTATTTGATGAGTTAAGAAAATTAGATGACTGATATTAATGCATAAGAATATTGTAATAATATTGAATAAAAAGTACTTGCAATATAATTAATGCTTTGATATAATGCACTTTGTGTGAAAAAACATGCAGGTGGATTTTACGGCTGGTGCCGGTATACGCGCCGGTGGTCGCAAAAGATGAAACCCGCAAAAGATCAATTAACCAATGGAGGTATTAAAATGAGCGTAATTTCAATGAAACAGTTACTTGAGGCAGGTGTTCACTTCGGACATCAGACAAGAAGATGGAACCCTAAGATGGCTGAGTACATCTACACAGAGAGAAATGGTATCCATATTATCGACTTACAGAAGTCTGTAGGTAAGGTTGACGAGGCTTACAAGGCAATCTCTGATATCGCTGCTGAAGGTGGTACAATCCTTTTCGTAGGTACTAAGAAGCAGGCTCAGGATGCTATCGCTACTGAGGCAGAGCGTTGCGGAATGTTCTATGTTAACGAGAGATGGTTAGGCGGTATGCTTACTAACTTCAAGACAATCCAGAGCAGAATTGCAAAGCTTAAGGAAATCGAGACAATGCAGGAAGATGGAACATTTGATGTTCTTCCTAAGAAGGAAGTTATCAACCTTAAGAAGGAACTTGAGAAGCTTCAGAAGAACCTTGGCGGTATCAAGGAAATGAAGAAGCTCCCAGATGCAATCTTCATCGTTGATCCTAAGAAGGAAAGAATCTGTGTTCAGGAAGCACATGCACTTGGTATCAAGTTAATCGGTATTGCAGATACTAACTGCGATCCAGATGAATTAGATTATGTAATCCCTGGTAATGATGATGCTATCAGAGCTGTTAAGTTAATCGTTTCTAAGATGGCTGATGCAGTTATCGAAGCTAATCAGGGTGAAGAAGCAGCTCCAGCTGTAGAGGAAGAAGTGGCTGAGGAAGCTTAATATTTAAGTAACGACTTAAGTTTATGTATGCTTCAGCCTGCAAGTTCAGGTTGAAGCATTTTTAAAATTATTATTTATTGGAGGATATGATAATGGCAGCAGTTACAGCAGCAATGGTTAAAGAACTTAGAGAGTCTACTGGCGCAGGTATGATGGAGTGTAAGAAGGCTCTTACAGAGACAAATGGTGATATGGAAGCAGCTGTTGATGTTCTTAGAAAGAGCGGAGCAGCTAAGGTTGAGAAGAAGGCAGGAAGAATTGCAGCAGAAGGTATTACAAGAGTTGCATCTGAAGGCAATACAGCAGTTGTAGTAGAAGTTAACTCAGAGACAGATTTCGTAGCTAAGAATGCTACATTCCAGGAATTTGTACAGGCTGTTGCTGATAAGGCACTTAAGGCTTCAGTTGATAAGGCTGGAGATGGCGAAGATGTATGCGCTATCCTTGATATGCAGTCAGAACTTGAAGAGAAGACTCTTACAATCGGTGAGAAGCTTTCTATCAGAAGATTCCAGAAGATTACAGGTGACTGTGTAGCTTCATATATTCACGGTGGCGGAAGAATTGGCGTCCTTGTTGCAGCAGACGGAGCTTCTAACGATGCAATTAAGGAAGCACTTACTAACGTAGCAATGCAGATCGCAGCTATGAACCCACAGTACCTTAGCAGAGAAGATATGTCAGCAGACGAACTTGCTAAGTTAAGAGAGATTACAGAGAAGAGTGCATTAAATGATCCAGCTTCTCTTCCAAAGCCAATCTTAAACAAGTTAATTGCTAAGGCTGTTGACGATAAGGTATGGAGTGATGCTGATATTGCAACATACGAAGAGCATAAGAGCAACATGCAGTACTTATTCAACTTCCTTTCAAAGGAAGCAGCTGCACAGTTAGCAGAGCTTGCATTAGCTGATGAGGCTAATATCGTAGCAGATAAGATCTTCAACGGTTTAGTAGAAGGTCGTGTATCTAAGCAGCTTAAGGAAATCTGCCTTATGGATCAGGTTTACGTTAAGGCTGAGGATGGAAAGCAGTCAGTTGCTAAGTATCTTGCAGAAGTTGCTAAGGCTAACGGTGCTTTCACAGTTAAGGGATATGTTCGTTTTGAGACAGGTGAAGGCCTTGAGAAGAAGAATGAAGACTTCGCAGCAGAAGTTGCAGCTCAGTTAAAGTAATTAATATATAATTATAATTAATTATAATATACGGTGAGTATTAATAATCCTCCGGAGTTTTATATCAGACTCTGGAGGATTTTTTGGAATAAAACAGAGATGTAAGACTTCTATATTTGACAGTTATATGCTATAATCATCAATATATGACATTATAGGAAAAGAATTAATAACTGGAGGCACGTATGGATAACATTAAAAGAGTAATACTTAAACTTAGTGGCGAGGCTCTTGCTAAGAAAGAGGGCGGCTATAATGATGAGCTTATAGAGAATATTGCTAATCAGGTTAAGACAATAGTTGACAAGGGAACAGATGTTGGCGTAGTTATTGGTGGTGGTAACTACTGGAGAGGCCGTTCTAATGATAATATTGACAGAACTAAGGCTGACCAGATAGGTATGCTTGCAACAATTATGAACTGTATCTATGTTTCAGAGATATTCCGTTCTCAGGGACTTAAGACTAATATTCTTACACCATTTGAATGTGGAAGCATGACAAAACTTTTCTCTAAGGACAGAGCTAATAAGTATTTTGAAAAAGGCATGGTTGTGTTCTTTGCAGGAGGAACAGGTCATCCATATTTCTCAACAGATACAGGTATTGTATTAAGAGCTATAGAGCTTGATGCTGATGCTATTCTTCTAGCCAAGGCTATTGACGGAATATATGACAGTGATCCTAAGATTAACCCAGAGGCTAAGAAGTATGATACAATCTCAATCAATGAAGTTGTAGAGAAGAAGCTTGGAGTTATTGATATGACAGCTTCAGTTATGTGCATGGAGAATAAGATGCCTCTTATGGTATTTGGACTCGAAGAAGAGAACAGCATAGTTAATGCTTTATCAGGAAAGTTTAATGGAACAGTAGTAACTGTTGATTAATATAATAATAATGGAGGATTTTATGGAAAATATTAAAGATATTGAAGGAAGAATGCAGAAGTCAGTTGACAATTTAAAGGAAGAATATACAACAATCAGAGCTGGAAGAGCTAATCCACATATTCTTGACAGATTAAGAGTTGATTATTATGGAACACCTACACCAATCCAGCAGGTTGCTAATGTTTCTGTACCAGAAGCAAGAATGATTCAGATTCAGCCTTGGGAAGCTAGTCTTATTAAGGATATTGAGAAGGCAATTCTTGTTTCAGATTTAGGACTTACACCTAACAATGATGGTAAGACAATCAGACTTGTGTTTCCTGAATTAACAGAGGACAGAAGAAAAGAACTTGCTAAGGATATCAAGAAGAAGGGCGATAATGCCAAGGTTGCTATCCGTAATATCAGAAGAGATGCCAACGATGCAATCAAGAAAGAGAACAAGGCTGGTGATATCTCTGATGATGAAGCTAAGAATTCAGAGGATGAAATTCAGAAGATTACTGATAAGTACATTGCTATGATTGATAGCGCTATAGATGATAAGACTAAAGAGATACTTACAGTTTAAGAAAATGTCAGGGCTGTTGGATATTTTACAACAGCCTTTTTGTAATTGAAACGAATTGCGAGAGGAATCATATATATGGATACATTTAATGAGAGTCTTGGATTGAAGATTCCGGGGCATGTTGCCGTTATTCTTGATGGCAATGGAAGATGGGCTAAGAAAAGACACCTCCCAAGAACAATGGGACATGTGCAGGGCAGTAAAGTTGTTGAAGATATGCTTTATGTTGTTGATGAACTTGGCGTAAAGTACTTTACCGTATATGCATTTTCAACGGAGAACTGGAAGCGTTCAACAGAAGAAGTAAGTACTCTTATGGGAATCTTAAGAACATATCTTAAGGATTGTGTTAAGAAATCCATGAAGAATAATGTACGATGCAGGGTTATTGGAAGAAAAGATGAACTCAGTCAGGATATTATTGACAGTATCAATAATCTTGAAGAACAGACTAAGAATAATACAGGGCTTAATTTCACTATAGCTATTAACTATGGCGGAAGAGATGAGATAACAAGAGCGGTAAGAAAGATTGCCGATAAGGTATCAGAAGGAAGTCTTAAGCCTGAAGATATAGATGAGAATATGATAAGCAATAATCTTGATACATGGGAGTTACCAGATCCAGATTTACTTATCAGAACAAGCGGTGAACAGAGATTATCTAATTATCTGTGCTGGCAGCTTGCTTATACAGAATTCTATTTCACAGATGTTTACTGGCCTGATTTTGACAGGGAAGAGCTTATTAAAGCATTTGAGAAATACAATAAAACAGAAAGAAGATTCGGCGGAGTTAAGGAGGAGTAATAGATTATGCGTACAAGAATTATGAGTGGAGCTGTGCTCATAGTCATACTTTTCACATGCCTGTATTTCGGAGGCTGGGTTACATTCGGATTCAGCCTTTTTATTTCGCTTGTAGGAATGTATGAGCTTATTAAAGTTAAGAAGCTTGAAAAGACAGGACTTGCGGTTGTAGGGTATATTGCGGCAATTACTTATTATTTTATTCTTTTACTTAATGACCCGGCATATATTTTACTGCTTCTTGTAGCTTCATGCATACTTATGATGTCAGTTTATGTATTTACATTCCCAAGATATAAGACAGAAGATGTTATGTGGGTATTCTTCAGTATTGTATATGTTGCAGTAACACTTTCTTATATCTATCAGGTAAGAATGTTGCAGGACGGAATATATATCGTATGGCTTATATTCGTGTCTTCATGGGGCAATGATACATGTGCATATTTTACAGGTGTATTCCTTGGAAAGCACAAGATGACTCCACAGCTTTCACCTAAGAAGACATACGAAGGTGCAGTAGGTGGAGTGATAGGAGCTACACTTCTTGGCTTTGGGTATGGTTTTGCAATAAGTTCCAAGATGTCAGATGTACTTGTACATCCAGTGTATACATTTGCAATAGCAAGTTTTATAGGTGCATTCCTGTCTATATTCGGAGACCTGGCTGCATCTGCTATTAAGAGAAATCATGATGTGAAAGACTATGGAAAGTTAATACCTGGACATGGTGGAATTATGGACAGATTCGACAGTGCAATATTCACAGCACCTGTTGTTTACTGGTCAATTGAGGTAATTAACAAAGTCTTTGGAGGTTGATAATGAAGAACGTTTCGATACTTGGTTCAACTGGTTCAATTGGAACACAGACATTAGATGTTATCAGAAGAAATGCTGATATTAACGTAGTTGCACTTGCAGCTGGTACAAGAGTTGCTGACCTGGCAGCGCAGGTTCGTGAATTCAAGCCACAGCTTGTATGCATAGGCAAAGAAGAACTTGTTCCAGAGTTAAAGACTCTTATCGGTGATATGGATGTTAAGATAGTAAGCGGTGATGAAGGTCTTATTGAGGCAGCAACAATTGATAGTGCGCAGATAGTTGTCACTGCAGTTGTAGGTATGATGGGAATTACACCTACAGTTGAGGCCATCAAGGCACATAAGGATATTGCACTTGCCAATAAGGAGACTCTTGTGTGTGCCGGTCATATTATCATGAGCCTTGCTAAGGAATGTAATGTTAATATATATCCGGTGGACAGCGAACATTCAGCAATATTCCAGTGCCTTAATGGAGAGAACCGTGGTGAGATAGAGAAGATTCTTCTTACAGCTTCAGGAGGTCCGTTCAGAGGAAAGAAGAGAAGTGACCTTGAAAATGTGCAGTTAGAGGACGCACTTAAGCACCCTAACTGGTCTATGGGACGTAAGATAACAATAGATTCGTCAACTATGGTTAATAAGGGACTTGAGGTAATGGAGGCACAGTGGCTTTTCGGAGTACCTGCAGAGAAGGTTCAGGTTATAGTACAGCCACAGAGCATAATCCATTCAATGGTTGAGTTTAAGGATGGAGCTGTAATGGCACAGCTTGGAAGTCCTGATATGAGACTTCCTATACAGTATGCACTTTATTATCCAGAGAGAAGAGAACTTAACACAGAAAGACTTGATTTCTATGAACTGGCTAAGATTACATTTGAAAAGCCGGACATGGAGACTTTTAAGGGACTTAAGCTTGCTTATGCGGCAGCAGCACGCGGAGGTAATATTCCAACTGCGCTTAATGCAGCCAATGAAGTTGCTGTAGCAAGATTTTTAGACAGAAAGATAAAATATCTGGATATCCCGGATATTATAGAATACGCCATGAATGAAGTGGATTATATTAAAGATCCAACAGTAGAAGAGATTCTCTCTACACAGAAGATAGTAACAGACATGATAGAAAGCAGGTGGTAGAAGTTGGTTCTTAATGTAATTCTGGCGATTCTGGTACTTAGTATAATTGTTATTGTCCATGAATTCGGACATTTTATAATAGCAAAGGCTAATGGAATAACTGTAGTTGAATTCTCAATAGGATTCGGTCCTAAGCTCATACATTTCAGAAAAGGTGAGACAGAATATTGTCTTAAGGCACTTCCGTTCGGTGGTGCATGTACGATGCTTGGTGATGAGTTTCTTGAGATGAATGTTATACAGTCAGAAGATGATAACGATGAAGAACTCACAGATGAAGAGAAAGAAGCTAAGAAAAGAAAGCTTGCCATCGAGAATGGATATGACATGGAAAAGTCATTTGCAAGCAAATCAGTCTGGGCAAGGATGGCTGTTATAGCAGCAGGTCCGGTATTTAACTTTCTTCTTGCTTTCGTGTGTGCAGTAGTTATTGTCGGAAGTCTTGGCTATGATCCCTGTGACATAGATGTTGTTAAGGATAACTCACCGGCTACAGAAGCAGGGCTTCAGGAAGGCGATGTTATAACTAAGGTTAACGGTCATAAGGTAACATTTTACAGAGATTTTTATTTCTACAGAGCTTATAACGCAGATAAGACTCTTAACATAACGTTTACAAGAGATGGTGAAAAGATGACAACAACTGTTACTCCGCAGCATATCAAGCAGCAGAAGTATCAGGTTGGAATTATGATGAATGAGAACTGTCTCATAAGTTCAGTTACCAAGGATTCTCCAGCTGATAAGGCAGGATTGAAAGCCAATGATGTTATTAAAGCTGTTAACGGTGTTGCAATGGAGAACAGTTCCAATGTAACAGAGGCTATTACATCAAGCGGTGGAAGCAGTGTCACATTCACAGTTGCAAGAGATGGTAAGAATGTTGATGTAACAGTTGAACCTAAGATGGTAGAAGTTGAAAGTTATGATACAGGCTTTGTTGTATATGGAGACAGAGTGAAAGTTTCTCCAATTGGAACTCTTAAGTATTCATTAGATGAAGTTGGTTACAGTGTTAAGACTGTAATCCAGAGCCTGGGAATGTTATTCACAGGAAAGATTGGATTTGATTCATTGTTAGGACCAGTTGGAACTGTCAGCACTATGAGTGAGATTGTAGAAGAGAGTAAGGCTGATGGAGCATTTTATGTATTTCTTAATCTTATGAATCTTGCGGCACTTATCAGTGCTAACTTAGGCGTTATGAATCTTCTGCCAATTCCGGCACTTGATGGAGGCAGACTTGTATTTCTTATAATTGAAGCATTAAGGGGTAAGCCGGTTAAGAGAGAGCATGAAGGAATTGTCAATTTCATAGGCATGATACTTCTTGTCATACTTATGATTGTTGTTTTATTTAAGGATATAATGGCATTGTTCTAATACAGAAAGGACGAAGGGGTTATGTACAGAGATAATACTAAAGTTGTTAAGATAGGTAACCGTGTTATAGGTGGCGGTAATCCTATACTTATCCAGTCTATGACTAATACACATACAGAGGATGTTGACGCAACAGTGGCACAGATTAAGGAGCTTACCAAGGCAGGTTGTGAAATCATCAGATGTACAGTTCCGACTAAGGAAGCTGCACTCGCAATCAAAGAGATTAAGAAGCAGATAGAGATACCTCTCGTTGCTGATATACATTTTGACTATAAGATGGCTATTATGGCAATGGAGAATGGGGCTGACAAGATTAGAATCAATCCTGGTAATATCGGAGGAACAGACAAGATAAAGGCTGTTGTTGATGTTGCCAAGGAAAGGAATATACCAATCAGAGTAGGCGTCAACAGCGGTTCACTTGAGAAAGACCTTATTGAGAAATATGGTGGAGTAACAGCAGAGGGAATTGTTGAAAGCGCACTGGACAAGGTTAAGATTATTGAGGACTTAGGTTACGATAATCTTGTTGTCAGCATCAAATCTTCTGATGTAATGATGTGTGTTAAAGCACATGAGCTTATTGCAAAGCAGACTAATCATCCACTTCATGTAGGAATTACTGAGTCGGGAACAATATTCTCAGGAAGTATTAAGTCATCAATCGGACTTGGTCTTATACTTAATCAGGGAATAGGTGACACAATAAGAGTTTCTCTTACAGATGACCCTGTAAGGGAGGTTGAAGCTGCCAGACTGATACTCAGGACTCTTGGTTTAAGAAAAGGCGGAATAGAAGTTGTTTCATGCCCTACATGCGGAAGAACAAGAATTAATCTTATAGACCTTGCAGGAAAGGTTGAGAAGATGGTTTCAGAATATGACCTTGACTTAAAACTTGCTGTAATGGGTTGTGTAGTTAACGGACCTGGAGAGGCAAAGGGCGCTGATCTTGGAATTGCAGGCGGTGACGGCTGCGGAGTACTTATTAAACATGGAGAGATTATTAAGAAGGTTCCGGAAGAGGAGCTTCTTGATACACTCAGGTATGAACTTGATAATTGGAATGAGTGATACATATGTACAAATTTTTTGAAGTGTTTAAGACGCTGAAACTGCCAGAGGATCTGGCGGTGTATTTTGAGAATGTTGAAGTAACCAAAGTCTCGAAAACATCGACCAATTCTCTGGCACGCGTTTATATAAAGAGTGACAGGGTAATAGAAAAACCAATAATATTCAAAGTTGAGGATGCACTGAAAAAGCAGATATTCCGTATATCCAACATGGACGTGCGAATTATTGACAGATATGTTTTGTCAGCACAGTATACTCCACAGACTGTAATGGATATATATTATGACAGTATCTTAGCAGAGCTGGAGAAATACTGGACACTTGAATACAATCTTTTGAAGAATTCCCAGTGGGAGTTCGAGAAAGAGGATATGCTTGTATTCACGATTGAGGACAGTTTTCTTGCACATCAGTATGCGGATACACTGACAGATTATTTCAAGAAGATATTCTTAAACAGATTCGGGTTTGAGATAGATGTAGAGTATCAGTATGCCAAGAAGAAGGAAAGCCAGTACGAGAGAGAAAATGCATACAAGATTAATCTTCGTGTCAAAGAAATTGAGAATAATATGATGGCGGCAGCAGAAGATAATGCTGACGGCAAGGACGATAAGAAGCTTAGTCCTGAACAGAAGGCGGCAAAGAAAGCTGAGGCAGCAGCCAAGCAGAAGGCGGCAAGAGCAGCATTTTTTGCCAGTGATAACAGAGGCAGGGAAGAACTTAAGACATATAGCAGAAAGCCTGCTAACGAAGATGTTTTATATGGAAGAGACTTTGACGGTGATGTTACACCGATAGAACAGATAGATACGGCAATCGGAGATGTTATTATCTCAGGTATGGTCCGTAATGTTGAAATGCGTGAAATCCGTAACGAAAGAACTATTATTATGTTCAACGTCACAGATTTTACAGACACAATTACAGTAAAAGTATTTGCAAAAAATGAGCAGGTACCTGAGCTTTCAGGCGTTATCAAGAAGGGGAATTTCTTAAAGATTAAGGGTAATGCTACATTTGACAAATACGATCAGGAAATATCAATAGCAAATGTATGGGGCATAAGAAAAGGCTCTGATACAAGACAGGTGCGTAATGACCTTGCACTTCATAAGAGAGTTGAGCTGCACTGCCATACCAAGATGAGTGATATGGATGGCGTGTCTTATGTTTCTGATATTATCAAACAGGCAATCAGATGGGGTCATAAGGCTATTGCAATCACTGACCACGGTGTTGTACAGGCATTTACGGATGCATTTCATACAATGAGCGACCTTAAAGGCTCTTATGCCAAGAAGGGCGAAAAGCTTGACTTTAAGATAATATATGGAGTTGAGGCTTATCTTGTAGACGATACCAAGCAGATAGTAACCAATCCGAGAGGACAGAGCTTTAATGACACATATGTTGTATTCGACCTTGAGACAACAGGATTTTCTGCAGAAGTTGACAGAATTATAGAGATAGGCGCAGTTAAGGTGTGCAATGGCGAGATAGTAGACAGATTCTCTACATTTGTCAATCCGGAGATTCCTATTCCTTTCAGAATAGAGACGCTTACACATATTAATGACCAGATGGTTATGGATGCACCTAAGATAGAAGAGATTCTGCCTAAGTTTCTTGAATTCTGCGAGGGTGCAGTAATGGTTGCGCATAATGCGGAATTCGATACGAGCTTTATAATCAATAAGGCAGAGAAGATGGGTATAAATGTGGATACTACCATCATAGATACCGTGCTTCTTGCACAGTTTCTTATGCCTAATCTGCATAATTATAAGCTTGATACGCTTACCAAGCATCTTAATGTTGTACTTGAAAGCCACCACAGGGCGGTTGATGATGCGGCTGCGACTGCGGACATATTCGTTAAGATGATTAAAATGCTTTATGACAGGGATATTCCTGACGTTGATAAACTTAATGAAGAAGGTAAGATGGACGAGAATGCCATTAAGAAGCTTCATCAGTACCATTGTATAATTCTTGCTTCTAATGAGATGGGACGAATTAATCTGTACAGACTCGTGTCTGCATCACATTTGCAGTACTTTAACAGATTTCCTAAGATACCTAAGAGCATGGTTAATAAATACAGGGAAGGTCTTATTATAGGAAGTGCGTGTGAGGCGGGCGAGCTTTTCAGAAGTCTTGTCAATGGACGTTCAGAAGCAGAGATAGCGCGAATAGTTAATTTTTATGATTATCTTGAGATACAGCCAATTGGAAATAACAGGTTCATGATTGAGAAAGAGGACTGTTATGTCCAGAATGAGGAGGATCTGCGTAATCTTAACCGAAGAATCGTTGAACTTGGTGATAAATTCGGCAAGCCTGTTGTGGCGACTTGTGATGTGCATTTCTTAAATCCTGAGGACGAAGTATACCGAAGAATTATCATGGCAGGAAAGGGCTTTGATGACGCGGATAATCAGGCACCGCTGTACCTTCATACCACCGAGGAAATGCTTCATGAGTGTGATTATCTCGGTAGTGACAAGGCATATGAGGTTGTTGTAACCAACACTAATAAGATTATGGATATGTGTGAGGAGATTGAGCCTGTAAGACCGGACAAATGCCCTCCATTCATTGAGAACTCAGACCAGATGCTTCGTACAATCTGTGAAAACAGAGCCCACGAGATATATGGGCCTGAGCTTCCACAGATAGTAACGGAGCGATTAGAGAGAGAGCTTAACTCAATTATTTCCAACGGATATTCCGTTATGTACATAATTGCACAGAAGCTTGTATGGAAGTCTAATGATGACGGTTATCTGGTTGGTTCAAGAGGTTCGGTTGGTTCTTCATTAGCAGCAACAATGGCTGGTATTACCGAGGTTAATCCATTAAGCCCGCATTATCTGTGCCCAAAATGCTATTATAATGATTTCTATTCAGATGATGTTAAAGCATTTGCCGGAGGCGCAGGCTGCGATATGCCTGATAAGATATGTCCTAAGTGTGGTGCAAAGCTTAATAAGATGGGATTCGATATTCCATTCGAGACATTCCTTGGTTTCAAAGGAAACAAAGAGCCTGATATTGACCTTAACTTCTCCAATGAATATCAGAGTAAGGCTCATGCTTACACAGAGGTTATCTTCGGAAAAGGCCAGACCTTCAAAGCCGGAACTATTGGTACTGTCGCAGAAAAGACAGCGTATGGTTTCGTTATGAAGTATTTCGAGGAGAAGTCGGCCAAGAATGCACTTGAGGGCAAGCCGCCTATTGTTAAGAGAAAATGTGAAATAGAACGAATAGCAGAAGGCTGTATTGATATAAGAAGAACTACAGGACAGCATCCTGGCGGAATTGTTGTACTTCCAATCGGTGAGGAGATTCATTCATTTACACCAGTACAGCACCCTGCCAATGATATGTCGACATCTATAGTTACAACACATTTCGATTACCATAGTATTGACCACAACCTGTTAAAGCTGGATATTTTAGGACATCTTGACCCTACAATGATACGAATGTTACAGGATTTGACGGGAATTGACCCACTTGAGATTCCACTTGATTCTAAAGAGGTTATGTCACTGTTCCAGAACACATCGGCACTTGGTATCAAGCCGGAGGATATAGGCGGCACAAAGCTGGGAGCACTTGGAATACCTGAGTTTGGTACTGATTTTGCCATGCAGATGCTTATGGATACCAAGCCACAGTATTTCTCAGATCTTGTCCGTATCGCAGGACTTGCACATGGTACAGATGTATGGCTTGGAAATGCACAGACTCTTATTAAAGAAGGAAAAGCTACTATTTCAACAGCAATATGTACACGAGATGATATCATGATATATCTTATCCAGAAAGGACTGGATTCAGAGGAATCATTTAAAATAATGGAAATGGTTCGAAAGGGTAAGGTTGCATCAGGCAAATGTAAAGAATGGCCGGAGTGGAAGCAGGATATGATTGACCACGGCGTACCAGACTGGTATATATGGTCATGTGAGCGAATCAAGTACATGTTCCCTAAGGCACATGCCGCAGCGTATGTTATGATGGCATGGCGTGTTGCATACTGTAAGGTGTTCTATCCGCTTGCATATTACACAGCTTACTTTAGCATAAGAGCCACAGCATTTGACTATGAAAAAATGGCTATGAGCCCTGTAAGGCTTGAACACTATATTGCTGAATACAAAGCCAAGAAAGCAGAAGGTACAATCTCTAATACAGAGGAAGACGAACTTGGTGTAATGCGTATAGTTCAGGAAATGCACGCAAGAGGCTATGAATTCACTCCTGTTGACATATACAAGGCGAAGGCCAGAACCTTCCAGATAATTGATGGAAAGATTATGCCATCATTCAAGGTTATATCAAAAGTTGGTGAAGTTGCCGGAGAGTCAATAGAGATAGCAGCCAGAGATGGCGAGTTCTTATCAAAGGATGACTTACGCCAGCGCGCTAAGATAGGACAGTCAACTATTGATAAGCTTTCAGAGCTTGGAATACTCGGTGATATGACAGACAGCAACCAGTTGTCGCTGTTTGATCTGTAATTGTATGAGCAATTGGGAAGTCTGCATTGCAAAATTGTGTCCTTAGAGGGGAGAAGACCTACTAAAGTATGTTTATGTTATACTTTAGTAGGTCTTTGCTTTTTTGAATGTTTTTATGCTTTTTAAATGTTGTAAAATACGCACAAATCCAGTAAACAAGCGGCTTTGCGTACAATGAATAATATGACAGATGTCAAAATTTCAAATTTTTTGAAAAATTTTGAAAAAAGTTGTTGACAATGGGTAGACCGGGTGATATTATATACAAGTCGCCGCGGTAAGCGGTAACAAATAAGACTTAAAA
>JAUNOK010000039.1 GCA_030537195.1 Eubacteriales bacterium
ATAATATAATGCTTTATTATTTCCAAACATACATACAATATGGGAAATAGAACATACTATTATAACTATAGCTATACAGCTTGCAAGGTGTTCTAATCCAATCATCCATAATATAAAGAACAAAATATTGTAACTACATAATATTAATAACAGATACTTATGATAGTATGTTATTTCTTTAGATGATACATAATGGTTCTTTGATATTATAGGTCCTTTTATACTCAATTCCAAATCACTTAATAATAAAATAATAAGAACAGGTAAAGAAGGATGTAATTGTGAAGACATCCATGCCATTAATATTAACATAATAGTAGAGAATATAAGGCAACTGGTTGAAGACTGACAATGATAACCACCACTATATTTTCTTATGAGCAAAAAAGAAAACATTTCTAAAAGTCCAAGGATAATTTTATGTGATGCTATACAGTATATTGTGAAAATAATTGTCGGATTAATAATCAAAAATAAATTTTGTATGGCATAGCTGTATAAATCTATGTCAGTTTCATCCAGTAGTCCTATATTTATTAACCATACCGCGACGTTTCGAGAAAACTTTTCAAGCATTATTTTGTCTTCTTAAACTTCTTTAATGATGCAGGTTCAACAGGCTGGCTGTATACATAGCTTGATGAAGCATTAGCACTAGAAGTTAAAGTACGATTAAGTACAGCAGTAACGCCTTTGCTTAATGTAGATTTAATTGCTCTCTTCATAATTTTTCCTCCTTCTTAAGATAGTTATTATTATATTTTGTTGCAAAATATTTTTAAATATACTATGTCCCATCTGTTAATCTCAATGTCTTAAATGTATTTTTGGACAAAATTACAATAATTTTATTAACTGTGATGAATATTATTCTACACACTAAGAAAAAATAATTAATATGCTAAAATCAAAATGTTATCATTAATTATGCATAAACATTTATACTATTCTAATTCGCAACAAACGCTATATATGTGCGGAAGTAGCGTATACTAAAATTTAATAGTAATCATACTAATGTATAGAGGTTGCTATGGAGTATACAGAGCATTACAAAGCATTTTGTAAAAGAATGAGCATATATAGAAAATTGATGAATTATGACCAGGTTGCAATGGCTGCAAGAGTTGGCATGACTACACCAGAATATTCCAATAGAGAATCTGGAAGAAGTATGGTATCAGGCAATGATTTAAAGAAGTTATGGGACTCAGGAGCTGACATTGACAAATTATTAGTTGATGTTGATGAAAAGCCTTGCGGACATATGATTTCTTCTACGATAGATACATTTGGAGATGAATCAAAGAAAGAATATGTCAGAGGAGTTGTAAGTGAGCATGTGCTTTATATGTGTGAGCAGAAGTCAGATGGCTTTTCAGATGATATGTTAAAGAATATCCAGCTTTTGCGGGCTATAGATAAAGATTCTACTAAGGAATCAATGTTAAAATGTATAAGAGATGTTAATGGTATAACGGACCAGCAGGTCATATCAGATAATCTTGGAATATCAAGATACAAATACAGTAAGATTGAGAATAATAAAGAGTTTCCAGATGCAATGGTTTTGATAAGACTTTATCAGCAATATGGCTATTTACCCTCAATGTTTCTTAATCTGTATGATGTGAGAGACAGACTGCTTGATTATATATTTGACAGCATGTCAGAAAAGGATCAGGAAATAATATTAAGTTTTATCAATAATCTGAAGAAATTCGTATGAGGAGATTATGCAGGAACGAATTATTAATATTGGACCAAGACTTAAGCAGAGAAGAAAAGAAATGCATATAAAGCAGACGGAGATGGCTAAGGAGCTGGGTGTATCACAGGCATATCTTTCTAATATAGAAGGAGGAAAGGCCAACTGCAGTATTACATTGCTGGCTGATATATGTAATTATCTTAATGTTACACCAGATTATCTCATGCTGGGTAATATGAGAGGAAATAAGGCAAGTAAAGATATTATTGATGAGTTGAAGATGTGTGACCCGGAAGAACTGGTTACAATAAGGAAAATAGTAGATGCATTTGTTATGAAAAAGGCGGAGCCGTACTAAATATCAAGTACGACCCCGTCTTTTTATAGATTCGCTAAAAATGTAGTGTCAAGCTGAACTTTAAGAGAGACACCGAGATTTCGAAGAACTTTATCAAGTAATCGTAATGTTTCAACCATGTCACCAATATTAGCATTAGCTCCCATATGTCCAATTCGTATTACTTTACCAGAAAGTTCTGCAAATGAACCTGTAAGCATAATGCCTTCAGCTTTCATATTGTCAAGTATCTGATTAGCAGTAAGTCCGTCAGGAACATCAAATACAGTGACTGTATTACAGAATCCACTTTTAAGATGCAGAGATATTCCAGCCTGTGTAAGTGCATTTCTTGTGGAAGAAGCAATTCTTGCATGTCTTTCTATCATATCTTTATCATCAGCAATATTGTCAATTGCGGTTGCAAGACCATATATATCACTTATTGGCATAGTATAAGGAAACCATTTGTTTTCATAATAATTATCAAATATATTAAGATTAGCATAGAATGCTGCTACAGGAGTCTTTCTATTATGAAAAGCTTTCTTGGCATCATCACTTATAACAACAAATGTAAGACCTGGAGGTGCAGAAACACATTTTTGGGAACCTCCACATAAAACATCTATCTGATAATCGTCAACATGAACCTCTTCGCCAAACATAGCTGATACAGAATCTACAAGTGTAAGTATTCCGTATTTCTTAAGGAGAGGACATATCTGACCTATGTTGTTCTTTACGCCACTTGGTGTATCACAATGTACCACTGTTGCATATTTGAAATCATGATTTTTTTCAAGGTATTCAGAAAGCTTTGAAACATCAATGGTATTAAGATAATCCGCATGATACATAACAGGAGTACCACCATACATTGTTACAAAATCTGCAAAACCTCTTCCATATATTCCATTGTCAATAACCAGAACCTTATCACCAGGCTCAGTTAGTGTGGCACAGGCAGCCTCAAGTCCCAGAATGCCTTCTCCACTAAGAATAAGTGTTTCACCTGATGAGTGAAGAAGATTACTGATTTTGTCACATGTCTGTTTATAAAATTCCACAAAATCAGCATCAATATCTGGATTAGTGCATATTCTGCTGCGAGCTATTCTTACATTTTCACAGACCTGGGTTGGTCCGGGTGTCATAACTTTATACATATAGTCATCTCATTTCTTTAATAAATTCTTATTGCATATACTTAATATTATGCAGTTACGCAAGAGCTGTTTTTAATGCAACTGCGCGGAGTTTTTCAACAACAATAAGTACGATTACTGCTGCAACACCAATCTGTACAAGATTGCCAGGGATAGATGTAACAGGCGCAAGCCAGTTACCATAAAGTATTACTTCCGCAATATAGTAGCCAACAACCTTAATAACGCATGCAACACTTATAGCGAGTGCATCAAAACCGATACCATGATGCTTTTCTGTGATTGCACCAACAGTAAATCCCATAATTGCAACTATAATGAATGTAAATGGAGCCCATGCAGTCCATCCGGACAGAAGGTCGAAAAGTCCCATTCCTACTCCGCCTGCGATAGCACCTGTTTTTTTACCAAATATAATTGCACCAATGAATAGTGGAACATTGCCAAGATGTACAAGTCCACCATTAGCAGCTATTGGAAGTCTTATATTGACAAATGCTGTAAATACATATGTTAATGCGATAAATACCGCTGTTACCGTGATAAATTTGATATTGTCGTGTAATTTTGTGTTATTAGATGACATAATTATTCCTCGCTTTAGTTTTATTGTTTTCTCGAGATAAATGTATCTTAGATTCAAACTGGCATATTGTAAAATACCAATGTGAGTATATTTTATATGGTCAGATGTAATGAAAATGTTAATTAATATATGGTCAGATTTAAAATTATCTTGACATGCCGAACAGATGTTTCTATAATGAACGCATGTTCGAATTAATATCCGATTTAACAACAATGGAGAAGTTACAGATTCTGGCAGATGCAGCCAAGTATGATGTTGCATGTACATCAAGTGGAGTAGACAGGAAGGGAAAGGAAGGCTTCCTTGGAAACAGTGTGGCATGTGGCGTATGTCATAGTTTTGGAGCAGATGGAAGATGTATTTCTCTTTTAAAGGTTCTGATGACTAATCATTGCGTATATGATTGTAAGTATTGTATGAATAGGTGCTCTAATGATGTACCAAGAGCTACATTTGAGCCAGATGAATTGTGTCAGCTTGTTATAGAGTTTTATAAGCGCAATTATATTGAAGGTTTGTTTTTAAGCTCTGGGGTATTGAAGAATCCTGCTTTTACAATGGAAAGAATATGCGAGACACTTTTACTTCTAAGAACTAAGTACAGATTTAATGGATATATCCATGTCAAAGCAATACCTGGAGCTCCGGATGAATTATTGTCAAGAGCGGGATATCTGGCGGACAGGGTAAGTATTAATCTTGAACTGCCTACAGCACAGAGTTTATCAAAGCTTGCACCGAACAAGAATTTTAAGACTATTCTTGAACCTATGGAGAAGATGACAGGTACAATTGCAGCTAACAGACTTGCTATGGGAAAAGATGCAAGGATGGAAAGAAGCAGTATTAACCAGTATCTGTCGGGGAGCATATTTAATCCACAGGCGGGGTCAAGGCAGTCTGCTTTATCTGGAATAGAAAGAACTGCATTGGAATCAGGAGATAAGCTTTCGCTACCAGCGGTTGCACGCAGTATGGGGATTAACAGACCATTTGCACCGGCAGGACAGAGTACACAGATGATAATAGGAGCAACGCCGGAAACTGATCTTACGCTTATAAGGACAACGCAGCATTTGTATAAGAATTATGATCTGAAGAGGGTGTTTTATTCTGCTTATATACCGCTTAATGAAGATGCTGCACTTCCAAAGCTTGATGCATCTGTTCCACTTCTTAGAGAACATCGTTTGTATCAGGCAGACTGGCTTCTTAGGTTTTATGGTTTTCAGGCAGATGAATTGTTATCTGAGAGCAGACCGAATTTTAATGAACAATTAGATCCAAAGTGTGACTGGGCTGTAAGACATCTTGGGCAGTTTCCTGTTGAAGTGCAGAATGCATCATATGATATGCTTTTGAGAATTCCGGGGGTAGGACCTAAGTCAGCTAAGAGAATTGTTCAGACAAGAAGATATGCACATCTTGATTTTGATATATTAAAGAAATTGGGAGTTGTACTTAAGAGGGCACATTATTTTATAACATGCAATGGAAGAATGATGTATAGAATACCGATAGAAGAATCATATATTACCAAATGTTTAACAGAGGATAATCATAAAGATAACTGGAAGGTAGTTCATCAGAATGAGAAATATGAACAGTTGTCACTTTTTTGAGTATGGAGGATGACAGAATGTATATATTTACTTGTGAAGACAGATTTGAAGATATGATGTGTTGTATATATCAGGCATGGGAGAAGGCTTTGAAAGTGGGACATGGATGTGTTAGACTTGAGAAGCGTGGAGAAGAACAGCCATCTTTGTTTGATGAATATGTTCATGTAGAATATAATGCGGAAGAATATAAGAAGGTGGTTCGTTCAATAAAGAAAAAGATTTCCAATGAAGCTTATGCATGTGTATATTATGCCTGTTTATCATATGAACAGGATGCATTGGACGCGGCATACCGGTTCCTTATAAGTGGATTTAAAGCTGGTTCAGATATAGCATATATGAGAACAGATCCTGCAGTTATGAGGATTAAGGATATAAGGAGAAGGGTTGTTCATGAAGCCAGATACTTTAGGGAATTTGCAAGATTTAATTCTATTCAGGGGAAGATATATGTATGTCATCTTGAACCTAAGAGTGATGTGATATATGAGGTTTCACTGCATTTTGCTGACAGAATGCCATCGGAGAACTGGATGATTATTGATGATAACAGAAAGAAAGCAGTAGTTCATCCGGTTAATAATAATATGTATATAAAGTATTTCACAGATGATGATATGCTTTTGTTACAGAAAACAGAGAATCTGGAAGATGAATACACAGATATGTGGAAGGCTTTTTTTGAGGCTATTGCAATTAAGCAGAGACACAATACAGAATGTCAGAGAAATCTTATGCCTTTATGGATGAGAAAGCATGTAACTGAATTTCAATAACACGCAATATTATTAAGGAATGTGTATTTGATGTATTATATATTAGAAGATGTATTTAATGATGTAAGAGAGAATGACTATGATGCATTTGTTAAACTGGAACAGATATTTCAATTGAACGTATTTTATCCTGTGCATATAGGAGATGATAATGACTGGTCAGTTGCATATCTTATGAATGATGCTGTAGAAAGTTTCCTTACATTCACAGATTCGATTATGACAGGTAATTATATTGATAATGAAGCAGAGCAGGTTCCAGATTTGCAGCGCCTGGATGAGGGATATATGCTTATAGTTAATCAAGGAGGAGAGAATACATTTACCATAAAATTTAAGGAATTAAAGCTGACAACGCATCTGTTTAATTATGGATGTATGGGACATTTCTGGATAGATGGATATGAATATCTTAGACAGTTAGAGTATCAGCTTGCAGATATAAGAGATAAATACAGATATCTTGGAGAGGATGTATGTAGTGATAAGGAAATGCTTCTTATGAAACTGGCTGATTTTCCACCCATTAAGAGATATAGGTCTGTACCGGAAAAATATTATGTTCCTTATCCTGATTGTGTTTATGAGGAAGCTGTTGATTATCTTATAAAACTGGCTGAGAAGACAGGGGATTGCTTAATGGAGAGAATTCTTGTTTCTTATAAGAAAAAGCCAAGGGGAATAAAGAGCAGGATAATTGCAAGAATGTTATGTGGCAAAAGGCATGCTGAATTTGTGGATGCAATAATAAGTGAGTTAAGAGAGGCCGCGTCAATATATCCAGACAGGATATTTACAACAGAGGAAAATATTCAATGTAATGTTATACATAAAAAAGCTTTATCGACGTTGTCTGAATATGTTAAGCAGGGGTATAAGTGTCTGCTGTATAAAGAAGAGCCATTTATGTATTCAAAGGATTCTATAACATATAAGGAGCATGTACTTATATTTGTTAATGGATTATTCCACAGAAAGTCTAAGATAGTTACTTTTGAGTGACACACAGAGTGGTTATGATGTATAATGAACAATATATCTATAATAAGGCTATGATAGTAGGAAGTGAGGATTTATTATGGGGAAAGTAAAGGTTGTTTCCAAGAATAATCAGGTAAGTGTCAAAGTTAAGAGTACTAAGGGTGAACAGCTTAATCAGAACATGGCTGAATTACTTTCAAGAACTGAAGTTGAAGGATTTCTGCCTTTTTATATAACATCAGAAGGAAGTGGTTTCTATGCTGAATATGGTATAGCAGGATATGAGACAGCTAAGGAGTTTTTTAAGAACAGAGTTATTGACCAGCATACATTTTCAGTATTTATGAAAAGCAGCGTTAAAGCATTATCAGGGATGTCTGCTTACAATATGGAATATGGTAATGTGTTAGTTTCTATGGATACTGTTCTTGTTGAATCAACAACAGGAAAAGCTTTATTCATGTATTATCCAGCAGATGGATATCAGAATGGAATGTTTTTCAATATGTTTCTTGAAGATCTTCTAAGTATGATGAGAATACCAGCGAATACAGATGTATCATTCATGGTGAAACTTAGAGAACTTCTCAAGCATCCAGAGAATATGACATGGGATTTATTGGATGAATATGCAGAATCTATAGATGTACCAGCTGTAAACAGAGGTGTTATGCCACAGACTGTATATCAGCAGATACCCGTATCACCGGTATCTGTGCAGCCAGCTCCTTCTATGTACGCAACACCAGTATATTCACAGCCATCGGTTTATTCGGATCCGGTTCAGCCATCTGCCCAGGAACAGAATAATACATATGTGAATAATAACCAGCCAGAAAAGATATGTCCTGTATGTGGAATGTATAGTACATCACCAGATGCATTATTCTGCATAGGATGTGGCTCAAGACTTGAGGCTGTTGTTAATACAGAAGAGCACAATACAGATAATAAGGAAAAGAATATTCAGGTAAAGATATGTCCGTCGTGTGGTGCTGATAATAATTCAGATTCATTATTCTGTTCAGAATGTGGAACAAGACTTAATCAGGAAGCAGAACATGTTGAAGCAGATGAAGATGTCAAGTCAGAAGCTTTGCCTATTATGTTTATAAAGAATGGACGTGTAGTTGATCCTGTAACAGGAACTGATGAAGTTATGAATATTATCATCAAAGATAATATTATTGAAGAAGTTGGGCATGATATTAGTATTGATGAGAATAATACGGACAATATTACAGTTATAGATGCAGCTGGTCTGGTGGTTGCACCTGGACTTATGGATACACATGTTCATTTCAGAGATCCTGGATTTACTTATAAAGAGGATATAATAACAGGGGCTGCCGCAGCAGCAAGAGGTGGTTTTACAAGTGTAGTATGTATGGCTAATACTAAACCTGCTGTAGATAATATTGAAACTCTTGATTATATACAGAAGAAGGGTGAGACTACTGGAATACATGTTATGCAGACAGCTACTGTAACGAAGGAATTAAAAGGAACAGAACTTGTAGATATGGATGCCCTTGCAGATGCAGGTGCGGTAGGTTTCACAGATGATGGAATTCCTATTATGGATGAGCATATTCTTACTATGGCTATGAAGAAGGCAGCAGAGCTCGATTTGCCAATAAGTCTTCATGAAGAAGATCCAGAGTTTATCATTAGACCAGGTGTTAATCAGGGTAAAGTAGCAGAACAGCTTGGATATGGAGGTGCTTCATCAACAGCAGAAGATGTTATGGTTGCAAGGGATTGCGTACTTGCATTACACACAGGAGCATCAGTATGTATACAGCATATAAGCTCAGGAAATTCTGTTGAACTTGTAAGAACAGCTAAGAAATTAGGTGCTGATGTACATGCAGAGGCAACACCACACCATTTTACACTTACAGAAGATGCTGTTCTTAAGTATGGAACTAACGCAAGAATGAATCCACCATTAAGGACAGAAGACGACAGGGCTAAGATAATTGAAGGAATAAAAGATGGCACAATCGATATGATTGTGACAGATCATGCACCACACAGTGAAGAGGAGAAAGCAAAACCATTAGAGAATGCACCTAGTGGAATAACAGGACTTGAAACATCACTGGCTCTGGGAATCAAATCTCTTGTAGAACCGGGACATATAACTCTTATAAAGCTGATGGAATTAATGAGCAAGAATCCAGCAGAATTTTATAGAATGGTTCCAGGAAGTGTAACAAAGGGAGCGCCAGCTGACCTTGTTATCTTTGGTGAGAAAGAAACATGGACAGTAAGGAAAGAAGATTTTGCATCGAAAGCTTCTAACAGTCCATTTATCGGATGGGAACTTCTAGGTAAAGTTCATTACACTATATGCTCAGGAAAGATTGTTTACCAGGCATAGATTTTTTAGACCTAATTAGGTATATAGGTACTGAATTATTCCATTGAAATATTTTGTATATCATATATAATTAACGTATACATTTTACGAAGATGTTAATTACATATGAGAGGAGAATATTTACTTGAGGATAAGTTTGGTTAAGAACCAGGAGGGAATTTATTTTGTATACCGTTCAACAAGACAGGTATATAAGGTGAGAATTACAGATATTATGTATTTTGCAAGAAGTGGCAGAAGGATTACTATGTATTCAAGAGAATTGGGAGCTGTTGAGTTATATTGCAGTTTATCCGAGATTTATGAGTTGCTTTTTTCAGAAGGATTTTATTATATTAATAAGTCTGTGATTGTCAATTTATTCCATATAACTAATATTAAGAATAACTTTGCAAGAATTGCAGATGGCAATTGTATTGAGATTAGCAGGGCAAGGAGAACTTTTATAATGCATAAATTCTGTGAAACCCTGAAATGATTTAATAGCTGGACGCATTCTTGCTAAATACAAACTGGAGGTATGCGTATGAGATATTACACTGTTTCACAGTGGTTGATTTTTTTCTTTATATATTGTTTTCTTGGCTGGATATGGGAATGCTGTTATGTTTCTGTCAGAAAGAGAAAGTGGGTAAACAGGGGGTTCCTGCATGGACCATTTTTACCAATATATGGCTCAGGAGCGATTGTTATACTGATTAGCACGATAGCAGTAAAAGATATTGTACCACTAGTGTTTCTTTTTGGTATGATTTCATCTACTATACTTGAATTCTGTACAGGATGCTGTATGGAAAAGCTTTTTGGAGTAAGATACTGGGATTACAGTAATCTTCCACTCAATTTTAAAGGACATATATGTTTCTTTATATCTCTCGCGTGGGGAGCTTTTTCGATTCTTCTTGTATGTGTAATTCATAAGCCTATTGAAGCAGCTGTACTTATGATACCTAAGACTATTGCAGATATTATTGCGGTGGTTTTGGCAATATACATGGCAGCAGACTTTGCTGTTTCTATTAATGAGGCTATGGATCTTAAAGCTACACTGGAGAAGTTTACTAAAGAGAATGAGCAGCTCCAGATGTATGCAAGAAGAATGGAAATTACAGCTACATTTGCAGAAGAAGAGTTTAATAAGAAAAAGGAACAGTTCATGGAGGCAGTTGCTGAAGAGAGAAAGCAGCTTTCAGAGAAGGCAGACAGAAGATACAGACATATTACAAGTATCATTAAGAGAAATCCTAATGCCGTTTCAAGAGTACATAGAGAATCTATTAACGAGATTAAGGAAATTATTGCTAACAGAAAGGCAAAGAGAGATAAGTAATGGCAGAAAAGATATTATTGTATAATGTTAAGAATCCGCAGGACATTATTAAAGCAGCATCCAATATGAGAATTGTGAGTGGTTTTATAGATGAATCAGATACTAATAAAACACTGGCAGAACTTGCATCAGGTGTCAAAGGAGTCACACTGGCAGATATTACCAGACACAAGGCTTTATTAGATAAAGAAAGCCTTATTGTATTCTGTGATGTTTCAGATAAGCATATGGATAAACTTCTTTTTGAGATAAGACAGAAGCAGCTTAGTATAACATTCAAGGCGGTATTGACAGATACTAACAAGAAATGGAATATTAATCAGATGCTTGTAGAGATGAGAAGAGAAAGATTTGAATATATGCGAAGAAATATGAAATAATAATTATTAAAGATAAGGAGAGATATACTATGGAAATTAAGCATGTTAAAGCAAGTGAATTTAATGATGAGGTACTTAAGGCAGACAATCCTGTGCTTGTAGATTTCTGGGCAGACTGGTGTGGCCCATGCAAGATGTTAGGACCTGTTCTTGAACAGGTAGCAGCTAAGGTTGACGATGTACAGATTGTTAAGATTAATGTGGATGAGGAATCATCAGTAGCAGAGAAATATAATATTATGTCTATCCCTACACTTCTTTTATTCAAGAATGGAGAATGCGTTGCAAAGAGCGTTGGCTTTATAAGTGAAGGACAGGTAATGGAATTTATTGGTAAATAAGTATCAATATCGCTGGAATAGCGCATAGATACTGGATTGTTTTAAGGGGGATATTCAAAGAGTATTCCCCTTAAATTGTACAAAATTAAATACTCTTGACAAATCTATTGATTTATTATCTGAAGCATGTTAGAGTAATCATGGTCAAATTGTTATGGATTTGTCAATGTATATTTATAGGAACAATAAGTATCCTATAATGCATGGCAATTTTTATTTTGACCGAAATTGTATACAGTGTACAAAAGGAAATACAATACATTTTCTTAAAGAGTACATTGAAATATATTATATTTAAGGAGGATCAATTCAAATGGTTGAGAAGACACAGTGGGCTGGATTCAAGGGAAGACTTTGGAAAGAAGAAATCAATGTAAGAGATTTCATTCAGAACAATTACACACCTTATGATGGAGATGAGAGTTTCCTTGCAGGTCCAACAGAAGCAACTAACAAGCTTTGGGGAAGATTACAGGAACTTCAGAAAGAAGAAAGAGCTAAGGGCGGAGTTTTAGACATGGAGACTAAGGTAGTTACAGGTCTTACAGCTTATGGCCCAGGATATATAGATGAATCAATGAAGGATCTCGAGCAGGTTGTAGGTCTTCAGACAGATAAGCCACTTAAGAGAGCATTTATGCCATATGGTGGTATTAAGATGGCTGAGGAATCTTGCGAGAACTATGGTTACACACCAGATCCTGAATTACACAAGATTTTCACAGAATATCATAAGACACACAATCAGGGTGTATTCGATGCTTATACACCAGAGATGAGAGCTGCAAGAAGATCTCATATCATCACAGGTCTTCCAGACACATATGGTCGTGGACGTATCGTAGGTGATTACAGAAGAGTTGCTCTTTATGGTATTGATTACCTTATCAAGTGCAAGGAAGAAGATAAGGCTAACTGCGGATGCGGAGTTATGACTAACGATGTTATCCAGTTAAGAGAAGAGCTTACAGATCAGATTAATGCTCTTAAGGGAATGAAGGCTATGGCTGCTGCTTATGGTTATGATATTTCTGAGCCAGCTACAACAGCTAAGGAAGCTGTTCAGTGGTTATACTTCGGTTACCTTGCTGCTATCAAGACACAGAACGGTGCTGCTATGTCAGTAGGTCGTGTTTCTACATTCCTTGATATCTATATCAATAAGGATCTTGAAGCTGGTAAGATTACAGAGGCTGAGGCACAGGAACTTATCGATCATTTCGTTATGAAGTGCAGAATGGTTAAGTTCGCAAGAATTACATCATACAACGAATTATTCTCAGGTGATCCTACATGGGCTACTCTTGAGGTTGGTGGTACAGGTATCGATGGACGTTCTATGGTTACTAAGAACGATTACAGATTCCTTCACACTCTTGAAAACATGGGACCTTCACCAGAGCCAAACCTTACAGTATTATATTCATCAAGACTTCCTGAGAACTTCAAGAAGTATGCTGCTCATATCTCAGTTACAACATCTTCTATCCAGTATGAGAACGATGATGTTATGAAGGTAACATGGGGCGATGATTACTCAATCTGCTGCTGTGTATCTGCTACACAGACAGGTAAGGAAATGCAGTTCTTCGGAGCTAGAGCTAACCTTGCTAAGTGCTTACTTTACGCTATCAATGGTGGTGTAGATATGAAGTCTAAGGTTCAGGTTGGACCAGCTTATAAGCCAATCA
Organism: Eubacteriales bacterium; assembly: GCA_030537195.1. Taxonomy (GTDB): domain Bacteria; phylum Bacillota; class Clostridia; order Lachnospirales; family Lachnospiraceae; genus Lachnospira. Next base: position 13,317 of record JAUNOK010000039.1, read on the forward strand.
CTTCAGATGTTCTTGAATATGATGAAGTAGTTGCTAAGTTTGATAAGATGATGGATTGGTTAGCAGACCTTTATGTTAATGTACTTAATCTTATCCATTATATGCATGATAAGTACTACTATGAAGCTGCTGAGATGGCTCTTATCGATACAGATGTTAAGAGAACATTCGCAACAGGTATCGCTGGATTCTCACATGTAGTAGATTCACTTTCAGCTATTAAGTATGCAAAGGTTACTGTATCAGAGAGAGATCCTGAGACAGGTATTGCTATGAACTTCAAGACTGAGGGAGATTTCCCTAAGTATGGTAATGATGATGACAGAGCTGATGATATCGCTGTATGGCTTCTTAAGTCATTCCTTGACAAGATTAAGAAGAGACATACTTACAGAAATTCTGAGCCTACAACATCTATCCTTACAATTACATCTAATGTAGTTTATGGTAAGTATACAGGTAACATGCCAGATGGACGTAAGGCTGGTACACCACTTGCTCCAGGTGCAAACCCAAGCTACGGTGCAGAGCAGAACGGACTTCTTGCTTCACTTAACTCTCTTACAAAGCTTCCATATGAGTGGGCTCTTGATGGTATCTCTAATACACAGACAATGAACCCAGATGCTCTTGGACATAACGACGACGAGAGAGTTAACAACCTTGTTAACGTAATGGATGGATACTTCGATCAGGGTGCTCATCACCTTAACGTTAACGTATTTGGTAAGGATAAGCTTCTTGATGCTATGGAGCATCCAGAAAAGCCTGAGTACGCTAACTTCACAATTCGTGTATCTGGATACGCTGTTAAGTTCATCGACCTTACAAAGGAACAGCAGATGGATGTTATCAGCAGAACATTCCACGACAGAATGTAATCATACGAATAGTATAATTGCTTGAAATTAGAATGCAGTATTTAAGCGGTTTGGCAAAAAATGTATATACTAATACTTAATGTAAATTGGTGTAAACTAGTACAGTTTGGTTTTTAATCTGAACCAAAACTGAACCAAACTGCTTAAAAAACTGAACCAGATAAAAGTGGCTTTAAGTTGCTTGTTTACTGGTGATAAGTTACATTAAGTTATAACAAAAAATGAAAAAGCCACCTGTATTCAAAAAAAGCAGTACAATCTAAGATGATTGTACTGCTTTTTTGAGTTTATGAGAGCAATGAGCCAAAATCTGTGCTTGTATGAGAATTTGACGACTGTGTAATGATTTATTTTTATCTAAGCTTGTCATTTATAAGCATAAGTCTTGTAAGTGTAGATTCATGATTAGTTTCTGATTTTTCAATTAATATATTATCTTTTTTGTAATCTACAGCGTATTCTTTTAAACAATTATTGATTTCTTTATTCTTAAAAGAAATACATACTTTATCATTATCAATATCCCAATCAATATCAGTAGCTATATTCATTTTATTAACAAGAGATATAATATCGTTTACAGATTTTATCTCTATGTCTAAAAATTCAAATACACTTACTTCTAATGCTTCTGCAATTTTAGAAAGCTGTTCTAGTTTAGGATTTCTATTATCAGTTTCATATTTCTTTAATGTTGATAAATTTATTCCACTTTTTTCACTTAATTGCTCCATAGTAAGTTTTCGAGCTTTTCTATATCTTTTTATTGTTCTAGCTAGATTTGATCTTTCTATATCTTCCATTGAATAACCTCCACAAATAAAAACATTAAATACATATTATATGATAGCACAAAAGAACACAAAAAGGAACTTTTTCTTGACAATAAATTTTTAGAAGCTATAATTAAAATATAAGTTCACAAAAGAGAACTTGTATGCGCGCATAAAAATCATAATAGGTTACTAAATTTATTAATTTAGTGCATATGATGTTACCGACAATATGTATATAGTGTATTAAGATATGCTTACGATGTTCGTAAGAATATCGCATACAACTGAATATTCAACTACTGTAAAAGAAAGTAATTTCTTCTGGTAAAAATCCGGTGTAGTTCCTGACAAATATCAGTCATAAGCTTACGCGATGAGAATTGATGGATCGAGAGATGAAGGTGCATAGCGAGCAGGGAAAGATATATGGCGGATGGATAATAAACCACAAAGGGTGTCAAAGTCCTTATCCTCAGAAGGCAAAAGAGGAGATTATGCTGATTAATAATTAGTGTATCGTGAACGCATATGCGACTAGACGGTAGTTCCAAGTATGCGGGCGTAATGGGGATTCATAGGAATCACGCATACATACATCTTTGTATATATTTCCCAGATATATATTAAGATAAGAGTTCTAATTCATAGGTACTTCTTACATATAAGAAAGGAGTATTTGTATGAAAGCAATTATTATTGTTGTTATAATTTTAAACTTAGTTTTTTGTTTTGCATGTGCAAAAGTGTCAGCGGAATCTGACAAAGCTATCAAACAATTTAATGATAATGAAATATCAGAATCAAGCAAACAGGAGATAAAGGAGGAATGAATAGTGATTAGGAATGATATTATAATTGGAATTGACCACGGCTGGTCGATGATGAAAACCGTAACTCAGGTATTTGTCACAGGAGTAAAGGAGATTACAACTACTCCGGCATTGTTTGGAGATGTACTTGAGTATGATGGAAAGTTCTATAAGGTAGGAACTGTGAGGCAGGAAGTAAAGGATACAAAGGTCGAAGATGACAGCTTTTATCTTCTCACTCTTGCAGCAGTTGCTAAGGAACTTAAAAGAAGAGGTCTTGAAGAGGCAAAGGTATTCCTTGCTGTAGGACTTCCACTTACAAGGTTTGGTGCAGAGAAGAATGATTTTATCAAGTACCTGACAAAGAATAAGCGAGTGAGCTTCAAATATGAGAATGAGCCGTATCATATTGAAATTGATGATGTGGCAGTATTCCCTCAGTGCTATGCAGCAGTAGTGGACAAGATTCCTGCTATGGCAAAGAAGACATTGATTGTCGATATTGGAAGCTGGACAATCGACATTATGCCGGTAATCAACAAGTCACCGGATGAATCAAAGTGTGTGACGATTCCAAAAGGTCTTATTACCTGTATGCGTTCTATCAATGAGCAGTGTGTAAGACAGCTTAACGGAGAGGTAGACGAGTCAGAGATACAGAACATCATGCGATATGGTAGGTCAGATATTGATGATGAATACTTTGCCATTATCAAGGCAGAGATAGAGGATTTTGTCGATAAGGTATATAACTCAATCCGTGAGTTTGGGTATAACTTAAAGACTACACCGATTGTATTTGTCGGAGGCGGGGCAGTTGTGATGAAGAATTTTGGTAGTCACGATGCCAAGAACATTACCTATAACCTTGATGTAAAGGCAAATGCAAGAGGATATGAGCAGCTTGCTACGATGGGGCTTAAAAGTGCAAGGAGATTATCTTAGGAGGTGGCATGATGGCAAAACAGTTTGATTATGAAGTAAAAACAACAATTAGACTAAATATGCATAATCCAGACCATGTGCTAATTAATAATGTCATTCAGAATCTTGATCCAAAGATTTTTAAGTCCAAGAACCAGTTTATACTGGATGCATGTAAGTTTTACATTGACAATTATGGAAGTGAGACTTTTATTGCAAGGAAAAAAGATAATGAAAGGGCTGAATATATTCGGTCAGCGGATATTGAGGACATTAAGGCAGAGGTAATAGAAGCAGCAACCAATGAGGCTAGAAAAGAGGTAATAAAGCTGTTAGGCGGAGTGA
>JAUNOK010000040.1 GCA_030537195.1 Eubacteriales bacterium
ATTGTGTCTCTATGTATAGTATATTAGCATTTACGAATATCTAATACAAGCCTGCTTTATTTAATTGTGTCTTGTGGATTAGTCTGAATGAATATTCAGCCCTGATAGGCAATGCACATTGAACATATATTGAACAATTGTATATTCGTGTACATTGCTTAAGATAAAAGATTTGCTTTCGCAATTCTTTTAATATATTAATATCACTTTCATTTATATATGTCAATTATTTTATTTATATTTAATCAGAAGTTACAACTAGAACTCGTACTTTTTGTTTATTGGACTTTTTCTTTTCACATGTTATTTCTGCTTAGATGCCCAATCCACTACGATTTAGCCAGCATCTGTCCTAGCCCTTAAAGCACAAATAAATCAAAAAGCAATGCCAGAACATTATCTCCAGCATTGCTTTCCATCTTTCAATTCTTTTTATTCAATTTCCAATCCACTTACAATTACATCATTCTTCAGCTTTTCTTAAAGAATCAATATATCCTTCCAGCCTCTGTTTTCCGTTATCACTAAGCTCATGATATGTCTCTATTAACATATATTCCCTGGAATCTTTATCAACAGCTACATAATCCACTTGTTTTCGCGGATTATTCTCTCCTTCTGTATCTGTCAGGAGTTCATATGGGGTAATTTCAAGAGCATCACATATTACCATTATCTTGTCTGCTGATGGATTGTTTCCTTTTCTTTTCCAATCGCTTACTGTACTCTGTGAAATTCCTGTTTTACTGACAAATTCAGCCTGAGACATTCCCTTCTCTTCAAGATATTTATATATTTTCTCTCCTATCTGCATATCTCACCCTCAGAATACTTATTAACTTCCTTAGAAAAACTGATTAACTCTCTTAGCAACATAGTTAACATCCTGTGCATATCCCATAGCATTCTCTGCATCGATAAGACCTTTGTTGTAGAGGTCAAGCAAGGCATCATCCATTGACAGCATTCCTTCTTTTCTTGCTGTCTGAAGGACACTTGATATCTGATATGTCTTAGCCTCACGGATGAGGTTCTTGATTGGAATTGTTCCGTGCATTACCTCAAATGCAGCTACTCGTCCATGCTTATCTGCTGTAGGGATAAGCTGCTGTGATATAACAGCTTCAAGTACTACGGCAAGCTGGATTCTTATCTGCTGCTGCTGATGCGGTGGGAATACATCGATGATACGGTCAATTGTTGCAGCCGCACCAATTGTATGCAGTGTCGAGAATACAAGGTGACCTGTCTCTGCTGCCGTTATAGCAGTTGAGATAGTCTCTAAGTCTCGCATCTCTCCTACAAGAATAACATCCGGATCTTCTCGGAGTGCTGCTCTTAACGCATCTGCATAAGAATGTGTATCAAGCCCGATTTCTCTCTGGTTAATCATGGCCTTTCTATGTGTATGAAGGTACTCAATAGGATCCTCCAGTGTTATTACATGCGCATTACGTTCATCATTAATTCTGTCAATCAGTGATGCAAGTGTTGTAGATTTACCAGAACCTGTTGGACCTGTTACAAGGACAAGACCTCTCTTCTTGGCGTATAACTCTATAACTGACTTAGGAACACCAAGACTTTCCGGCTTCGGAATAACTGTTCCTACAACTCGCATTGCACAGGCAACCGAACCTCTTTGTCTGAATACATTAACTCTGTATCTTCCTATATTAGGGGATGAGAAAGAGAAATCAAGTTCTCCCCTGTCTTTAAACATGTCCTTCTGCCTTTCATCCATTATAGACAGAATCAGCTCTTCACAGTCAGCTGGCATCATCTTAGGATAATCAAGATCAACAAGCTCTCCGTTAACTCTGACTCTTGGCGGAAGTCCTACTGTGACATGGACATCACTCGCTTTCTTTTCTTTTGCTATTGTTAGTAACTCTTCAATTGTAAATAACATTTTTGCCCCCATTGTATTGTTAATTAATTTATCTGCTCAAGTTCAATCTCTTCTACACCTGAACCTGACGCCTTTGTTGCATTAGGATTAGGCTGCGAGTCATCTTCCTCTGCCTCATATGTAGCCTTAACCATCTCTGCAATTGTTGTAACACCCTGTTTAACTGCATTGATAGCAGCCATCTTAAGAGTATTCATACCTTCGCTTATAGCCTGATTCTTAATTTCTTCTGCTCCTGCATGTCTTGATACAAGTCTCTTGATTGGTGGAGTTATCTTCATAATCTCATATATACCAAGTCGTCCATAGTATCCTGTTCCATTACACAGCTTACAGCCACATGGCTCATATATTGTAAATGGTTCATCAGGATCAAGACCAAGCATCTGCTTTTCTGCTGCACTTGCTTCCTTAGGCATCTTGCAATCACACAACTTTCTTACAAGTCGCTGTGCAATAATACCAACAAGTGAATCAGCAATTAAGTATGACTCAATACCCATATCTTCAAGACGGGCTACAGAACTTGCAGTACTGTTAGTATGCAGTGTACTAACAACCAGGTGACCTGTGATAGAAGCTCGTACCGCAATCTCAGCTGTCTCACCATCTCGAATCTCACCGATCATGATAATATCCGGATCCTGTCGTAAGATTGATCTTAAGGCAGTTGCGAATGTAAGGTTAGCTTTGTTATTAACCTGAACCTGATTGATACCATCAATATTAGCCTCGACTGGGTCTTCAACTGTGATAATATTAACATCTTCTGTATTAAGTTCACTTAAAGCTGTATAAAGTGTTGTAGACTTACCAGATCCAGTAGGTCCTGTTACAAGGATAATTCCATGTGGATTCTTTAAGATATCATCGAATACCTTAAGGTCTGCCGGTGTAAGTCCAAGCTTTGATTTATCAATGTTGAATCCTTCCTTGGAAGCGATTCGCATAACGCATTTCTCACCGTATACTGTAGGAAGGTTAGATACTCGGATATCATACTCTCGTCCATCTACAGTAATTGTAATACGTCCGTCCTGTGGTTTTCTCTTCTCAGAGATATCCATTCCAGACATAATCTTAATACGTGTTGTGATGGCACCAAGAAGTGTATTATCATACTGGATAATCTCTCGTAAGTTACCATCAATTCTGTATCTTACACGGATATCCTTCTCCATTGGTTCAATATGTATATCGGAAGCTCTCTGTCGTACAGCCTGCTCAATAACGCTGTTAATAAGCTGAACGATAGGCGCATTCTCAATCTCTTCTCGTCTTGCCTTATCTTCTTTAGACTCTTCTCTTACTGTCTCTCCCTGTTCCTTCTTATACAGATCAACAATACTCTGAGCCTGTTTCTGTCCAAATGCTTTATCGAAGAACGCATTGATATCTGAAGCATTGGCAAGAACTGGAACAACCTGCTTTCCAGTTACAATATTGATATCATCCATAGCAAGAATATTAGTAGGATCCGCCATGGCAACTCTTATAGCTCCTGGATTATCCGGTGCATCACCTAATGGCACAAGAGTATATTTCCTCATGATGCTCTCATCAAGCATAGAAAGAACGTCGTCGCTTACTTCAGTCTCTCTCATATCGACAAAATCAATTCCAAGACTGTCGCAAAGTGCTTCATTAATATCTCTCTGGTTAGCATATCCAAGTGCTATAACCATCTCACCAAGCATCTTTCCCTGCTCTCTCTGTCTTGAAAGTGCAGTCTGCAACTGGTTCTCATCTATTATTCCCTTCTTAACCAGAACGTCACCTAATCTAACTTTCTTTCTGTAATTCACCTTCAACCTCTTTCCGCAGGCTAATCCCCCCTGCTATTAGCACATTTATAGATAGATTATATCACAACAGAATACATTATACAAACGGCTATTTAACCTCTTTTATAGTATAATTTTCGCTCCTGCTGCCGATACATTCATTGTACAATGCATCATAATCGGTGCTGCATATGTATCTCTTGCTTTCATTGTCGTGATTCATGTCAAATGTACCATCAACATTTTCATATGCATTGCTGTATGAAAATGCAAAGTAGACTGTTCTGCTGTCTTCCGAATCTGATATCGTCGCCTGTGCAATTATGTATACATAATTATTATTGTCACCGGCAGTTCCTTTTCTTGACAGGAAATATGTCGCAGTAATCTTCGCATCACTGGCTGTTTCCTCATTAATATGATACAGATATGATGTATCCTTTGTTGCCTTATACAGCATGTGAAATGTTGTATCTGCCGTCTCAGTAGCGATTGTATCAAGCACTTCTTTTCCGACCTGTTCTATAACACTTTTATCTATCTTAGACACATCATCGATATATCCCGGCAGCTTATCTGCACTATATGAAGCTTCCATATTCTGTGCAATGAATCCATGTCTTGCAATATCTTCATATGAGGAATTGCATGTTATCTTAACCGATTCGCCATAACTTATATTGTTGGTCTTATCCGCACTGAATGTAAGCCCCGCAAGATACTCATCATCCCAGTTATTAGTGATAACAACATTAGCCTCCGGACTCACACCTGTAAACATAACATCTACCTTATCGAACAATTCAATTGATGTTCCCTTGGATATTCCTGAAGCTTTAATCTTCTTGTTGCCACTGCTTATGCTTATTCCAACAGCATCTTCGTATTTCTTATCCGCCTCAAGTCTTACCTTGTATGTATCACCATTAGACACATCTTCCACATCTGAAGATATATCTATAGATGCAATAAGCATTTTAACATTGTAAGACTTATCGGAATCATTGCTTTTTCCCATAAGTTCTTTATAGAGCTTGTCTTTATTAAGCGTAAACACCGGACTTGCATAACCATTAGTTCCATCATAACTTATTGTGACATAATTCCACACATCAAAGCGCTGTGAACGGATAAAAAGTGCCACTACAATAACCGCTATCACTCCGATTGCTGCAATAATCAGTCCGACTCTGCGTTTCTTAATTGTTCGTCCCATGAACTGGAACTCTTTCTTAATCTCCTTCTCAATTGCTTCACCCTTATGTGAAAATTCTTTTAATTCCATATTAAACTCCTATTGGTCTTGTCGCCGCTCTTAACATAGCCTTTTCTTCTCCATCAAAATACGGTTCAAGCGTCTGATATACTCTTTCCTGATAGCTGTTAAGTCTCTCAATATCCACAGAATCAAGATAATTAACATCTACAAGCTCCAAGTCTATTGGTACAACAGTAAGCATATCGAACTTTAAAAATGTGCCATATTCATTGTCGTAATCCTTCTGGCATACAATTTCATTTTCAATTCTTATGCCGAACTCGCCTTCAATGTACACACCCGGCTCATCGGATGTAACCATACCTTCTTCAATAACTGCAAGGTCATTCTTTCCCGGATTATGCTTCCATCGAAATCCATTAGGACTCTCGTGTACATTAAGAAGATAGCCTATTCCATGTCCTGTTCCACAGCGGTAATCCATTCCGACATTCCACAGCGGCGCTCTCGCAAGTATATCAAGACTGAAGCCGTTGCAGCCCTTTAAGAATTTGGCATTGGCAAGGCTTAACATTCCTTTAAGTGTGAGTGTATAATACATCTTCATCTTATCAGTTACAGGTCCTAATGCTATTGTTCTTGTTATATCAGTTGTTCCTCTCAGATACTGTCCGCCTGAATCTACAAGCAGCATGCCTTCCGGCTTTAACACAGCCGCATTGGTTTCATCTGCATGGTAATGCATCATCGCTGCATTAGCATTATACGCACTGATTGTGTCAAAACTAAGTTCTATGTAATCTTTTATGTTGCTTCTCAGATTATCAAGATATGCTGCCGCACTCGCTTCTGTTATATTGCCTGATGCTACATTTTTCTTAAGCCAGAATATGAATTTCGTTACAGCCACACCATCATCAACATGCACACTGTACAGATTCTTTATCTCTGTCTCATTCTTTACTGCCTTAAAAAGCATTGCCGGATTGTCAGCCAGCACCACACTGGCTTTTCCGGCAGATATGACTTCTTTATATATGCGCATGTTGACACGTTTCTTATCTATAAGAACCGTTCCATCCATGCCGGCAATATCATCATAAAGCTTGTCATATGGCTGAATCTTTACACCTGCTTCTTCCAATATTGCAAGCGTCTTATCATCGAATCTGTCTTTATCAGTATAAATGTATGCGCTATCCTTAGTTATCACTGAATATGCCATAATTACAGGATTGCACTCAACATCGCATCCTCTTATGTTGAAAGTCCAGCATATGTCGTCAAGAGTTGCCATAATATGGATATCAGCATTTTTATTATTCATATACTTTCTTATTCTTGAAAGCTTGCTTATTATGCTTTCACCCGAATATTCTTTTTCAAGATAGAATGCTTTACTGTGTGGGAATTGCGCCCTGTCATCATAGATTGTCTCTATCGCATCGAAGTCATATCTGCAGCCTGCTCCTGCTTTCTTGCATATATCAGACAGCTCAATCCCTTCTTCTGCCGGCATTGTTCTTCCGTCAAACCCCATGCACATTCCATCTTTCACTATACTCTCGCAGTACTGTGCCACATTCATAACACCCGGAGCACCTACTCTCATAAGAGAAAAGCCTGTCCCTTCTATCTGCTTTTCAGCCTGCACGAAATACCTTCCGTCAGTGAAAAGCCTTGCATCATTCTGTGTTATTACCGCAGTTCCGGCAGAACCTGTGAATCCTGTAATGAATTCTCTTTCCTTAAAGTAATCCCCTGCATATTCTGATATATGATAGTCGCCTGTTACAACTACATATATATCAATGCCTTCTGCCTTCATAATATCTCTTACTTTAGATAATCTCCCAGCTATTACCTTAGCATCTGTAATCTCCATGACCTGTCCTCCTGACTGTATTGTCACATTAATTTTCGTTCTATAAGCACCTGCCTTAACTTGCCAAGTGCCTTCTTCTCTATCCTGCTAACATAGCTTCTGCTTATGCCAAGTCTGTCAGCAAGTTCATTCTGTGTACATTCGCTGGCACCAAAAAGCCCATACCTGTATTTTAGTATCTCTATCTCTCTTGGTGCAAGCACCTTTTCTATATTATCATATATACACTTCATCTGCTCATAAAACATATAATCTTCTACTGCATCGGGTTGTTTTCTTCCCGAATCTTCACCGATTATATCCTTAAGACTTATCTCATTACCCTCTTTATCCTTGCCTATAGGCTCATTTAATGACACTTCCCGCTCTTTTTTCTTATCCTGCCGGAAAAGCATAAGAATCTCATTGTCTATGCATTTGGCGGCATACGTGGCAAATCTGACGTTTCTTTCTATGTCAAATGAATCAACAGCCTTTATAAGGCCTATTGTTCCCACTGAAATCAGATCTTCATTAATGTAATCACGTTCCGTAGAGGTATATTTCTTTACTATATGTGCAACCAGACGCATGTTCTTTTCAATAAGAACATTGCGGGCCGCGCTATCGCCTTTACGTAATTTTATCAGCAATTCTTTCTCTTCCTGTGCCGATAACGGTTTTTCAAATGTTTTCAAAAAGGCACCCCTACACATTTTTATATATCATATGTGTAAAGATGCCTTTAATTGCATATCCAACTGTATCTTTAATTTAACTGTTAACTTCTGTCTCTTCTTCCTGACGTCTAAGAATATCATACTTATCAAGCTTGATTCCAAGGTCGATATAGAGGTTCTGCTTAGGATGTGGACAGCTCTCCATATCCTTTCCATTCTCATCAACAATACGCTTAACTGTAACCTCAATATTCTGTCCATCCGGCTTCATAACTTCAATTGTCTCGCCTACTGAGAACTTGTTACGCTGCTCAATATGATAAAGTCCCTGTTCGTTAGTATCTCCGACTATTCCAAGATATGTGTATTCCCTGATATATGTGTTGCTGTCATATATCTGTGTATTCTCATCAGGCTTTCCGAAGAAGAAACCTGTTGTGTACTGTCTGTAAGTACATTTGCTTATCTCGCTCTTATAGAATGGAATTCTTGCCTTATACTTCTCAGGATCTTCTATGAAGTCATCAATAGCAAGTCTGTATGTTCTTGCAACAGTTGCCACATACAGAGCCGTCTTCATACGTCCTTCTATCTTAAATGAGTCGATACCTGAACTTACCATCTCTGGAATATGCTCAATCATGCACAGATCCTTAGAGTTGAATATATATGTTCCTCTCTCGTTCTCGTATACAGGCATGTACTGTCCTGGTCTGTTCTCCTCAACAACGGCGTATTTCCAGCGGCATGGGTGTGTACATGCTCCTCTGTTGGCATCTCTTCCTGCAAGGAAGCTTGATAACAGGCATCTTCCTGAATATGAGATACACATTGCACCATGCATGAATGTCTCTATCTCCATCTCATCAGGAATATGTGCTCTGATTTCCTTAATCTCCTCAAGAGATAATTCTCTTGCTGAAACAACTCTCTTAGCACCCTGATTCCACCAGAAATTGTATGTCATGTAGTTAGTGTTATTAGCCTGTGTGCTTATATGGATATCTGTGTCAGGAAGCACTTCCTTTGCTATTGTGAACATTCCCGGGTCAGATATAATAAGTGCATCAGGTCCTACTTCTTTAAGCTCCTCAAAGTAAGCTCTTGCACCTTCAAGGTCATAGTTATGTGCCAGAATATTAGCTGTAACATATACCTTGACATTTCTTTCATGGGCGAATTTAACGCCCTCTTTCATATCTTCTATTGAAAAATTCTTAGCTTTAGCTCTTAATCCAAATGCTTCACCGCCGATATATACAGCATCCGCACCGAATATTACTGCTATCTTTAAAACTTCAAGACTGCTTGCTGGTATGAGAAGTTCTATCTCTCTGCCATTATACATATGTCCTGCCATATTATCCTCATTTCTGCGCTGCTTTAGCGCTATATTAGTTATATATTACTGCTTTACGCTCAATGTAATTCCATCACCGATAGGTACTATAGATGTCACGAAATCTTCTGAATGTGTAAGCTCATATACATATTCGCGTATTCTTGTATGAATTGTTCTGTTTCTTCTTGTTACTGCATAGCGGGATTCCACTATCTCTCCCTCCTGCAGGATATTATCCGATATAAGGAGTCCGCCTTTTCTAAGAACTCTCTTAATATCAGGCAGATAATTAATATACTGTCCTTTGGCTGCATCCATGAATATGAAATCATATGGACCATCAAGAGTCTTTAACACTTCAAGTGCATCCCCTTCTATAAGGGTAATTACATCTTCTTTGCCAGCTCTCTTAAAGTTATTCTTTGCAACCGGTATTCTTTTATCATAATTCTCTATTGTAGTAATCGTACAATTCTGTGGCATATTCTCACTCATAAGAATAGATGAGTAACCTACTGCTGTTCCAACTTCCAGAATTCTTTCAGGCTGTACAAGCTGTAACAGCACTTTCAGCAAATTACCCATCTCTTTTCTAATGATTGGGACTTCATCCGCAATCGCTTCTTTTTCAATTGTATTACATATATCAGAATTACCACAATCAAGAGAATTAATGTAGGCAACTACTCTTTCATTGACTATCATATATTCCCCTTCACTCAGTTATTCCTCTTCACTGTCAGCCTGTGACAGCACCTCCATAATATCTGTAGGTGTCATTCCAGTATTCAGTTCATAAGTTCCACCAACGAACTTTCCCTTGTAATCAGAGAACTGAATCTGAAAAAATGCTATTGTCTTATCGCTTACAAGCCCTTTGTCATAAAGAAGTGCTGCAAGCTTCTTAGGCTGGATATCTGTTGTTATAGTAACTTCCACTGTACGGGCATTATCCTCTGAATCAACTGACTGCTCATTAAATACTTTCTCACCAAATGAATACGCCCTGCTTCCAGCGATAAATACAAGGTATATTCCTAATACAATTATTAATATATTCAGTGATACTGATATCAGCATTCTGATTGATTTATTGCTCATAAAACCTGTATCTCCTCTTCCTTAATAAGCTACACTATATATGATTCACCCTAAAAAATCAAGGTCTACGTCTATCACCTCTGCTATGTCCTTAAATATATCTCTTATATATCTGCAAAATGTGATTTCTGTCATAAGATATCTGTTTACTATATCCTGATTTCTCATATCGGCATATTCTTTATTAAGATTTTCCATTGCTATAAACATGTCCTGTTCATCGGGCGAATTCTGCAGCATGAAATTCTTCATTCTGAATTCATTAACCTGTCTCTTTAGATCCGGTATTCTGTCAATCTCTGCCTGCAGTCTTCTATATTCCCTATATTCTTCACTATTAAGAATCTCGTGAATGATTTCTTTCTTAAGTTCATCAATCCTACGCATAGATTAAACCTGAGCTTCCATGATAATTGGAAGTATTACTGGATTTCTCTTAATCTTCTTCCAGAGATACTCGCTTAAGTCATCCTTAATAATATTCTTAATCTTGCTCCAGTCAGTAATATTCTTATCAAGGCATCTCTCAACTGAATCAGATACAATTGCTCTTGCCTCATCAAGAAGTTCCTCAGCTTCTCTTACATATACGAAACCTCTTGTTACAATATCCGGACCTGCAATAAGCTGGCCTGAGTATTTCTCAAGTGTAAGAACTACGATAATGATACCGTTCTCAGCAAGATTCTGTCTGTCTCTTAATACGATATTACCTACATCACCTACGCCAAGACCATCTACAAATATAGCACCTGTCTGAACATGGTCAACAATCTGTGCACGCTCATCATTAAGTTCAAGAACATCACCAGACTTGGCAATAATAACATGATCCTTGTCATATCCAAGTGACATAACAACATCCCTCTGCGCAACAAGATGTCTGTATTCACCATGTACAGGAATAGCATACTTAGGTTTTACAAGTGAATATATAAGCTTAATCTCTTCCTGACATGCATGTCCTGATACATGTGTATCCTGGAATATAACCTTAGCTCCCTTCATACCAAGTTCATTGATAACCTTGGCAACGGACTTTTCATTACCCGGAATAGGAGTTGATGAGAATACTACACAGTCACCTGGCTGGATAGACACCTTTCTGTGAAGGTTAGCTGCCATTCTTGAAAGAGCTGCCATAGACTCACCCTGACTACCAGTTGTAATAAGTACAATCTGCTCAGGTGTATAATTCTTCATCTCGTCTGTCTCAATAAGGGTTCCTTCTGGAATCTTAAGGTAATCAAGATCTTCAGCAACTTCAATAATATTAACCATGCTTCGGCCTTCAACACAGACCTTTCTTCCATACTTAACTGCTGAATTAATAATCTGCTGTACTCGGTCTACATTAGATGCGAATGTTGCGATAATAATTCTGCTGTTCTTATTGTCATTGAATATCTTTTCAAATGTAGCACCAACTGTTCTTTCTGACATAGTAAATCCTGGTCTTAAAGCATTAGTACTATCGCACATAAGAGCAAGTACACCCTTCTTTCCAAGTTCGCCTAATCTCTGAAGATCTATTGGATCACCATATACTGGAGTATAATCAACCTTAAAATCTCCTGTGTGGACAATAATTCCGGCTGGAGAATATATAGCAAGTGCTGCTGCATCTGCAATACTATGGTTGGTTCTTATGAATTCAACCCTGAAATCTCCAAGAGTAACAGACTGTCCATATCTGACAACCTTTCTCTTAACTGCCTTTAACATATTATGTTCTTTAAGCTTTGACTCGATAAGTCCCATTGTAAGCTTTGTTGCATATATAGGAACATTAACATCTTTCAGCACATAAGGAATGGCTCCGATATGATCCTCATGTCCATGTGTTATAACGAATCCTTTAACCTTGTCCAGATTCTCTTTAAGATAAGTAACATCTGGAATAACAAGGTCAATACCAAGCATATCTTCCTCTGGGAAAGATAAACCACAATCCACAACAACAATACTGTCATCATATTCAATGGCAGTAATGTTCATTCCTATCTGTTCAAGACCTCCCAAAGGTATAATCTTGACAGACGCATTCTCTGCTTTTTTCATAAACACCTCATAATAATAATAAAATATAAAATATGAATAAGGCTCACACCTTATTTAAGTTCGACATCATCATCCATTAATTCAGAAAACACCTTGCCTACCGCTTCAAGCTCACTGTCTTCTTCTACAAACTCATAAACAGCTTCTTCACTTGCTGCATCAGATGTATCCTTAAGAATATAAGCTTCTGCTTCCTCATCATCATCATCTGACTCTGATACGAGCAGATAATTAATTCCGTTAATTCTAGTTTCTTCAATCACATAAAATTGTGTCTTCTCACCGTTCTCGTCAATAAACTCAAGACTTTCCATGAAAAACAAATCCTCCAAAATTCTACTTCTTCTGCTTAGATTCCATATATCCACGCAAAATAAAAACAGCGGCAATCTGATCAATAACTGTCTTGCGGTTCTCACGCTTTACTCCGCATTCTTCAAGGACTTCATCTGCTTCAACTGTAGTAAGTCTCTCGTCCCACAGTGTAACAGGCAATCCTGTACGTCTCTCCAGTGCTGCTGCAAATTCTTCACAAGCTTTCGCTCTTTCCCCAATAGTATCGTCCATGTTCTTAGGATAACCAACCACGATTTCAGTTACATCATACTCAGATATAATCTGCTCTATCCTGGCATAAGTTCTTCGTAACTTATTATTATCTTTTCTTGTTATCGTCTCGAAAGGCTGTGCAGTTATCCCAAGCGGATCACTTAAGGCAACTCCCACAGTCTTCGTTCCGACATCTAAGCCTATAATTCTCATATTATAAGCCTTTACCTTCTATAAAGTATCTTACAACTTCTTCTACAAGTTCATCTCTCTCAGCCTTCATAATAAGACTTCTTGCATTATTATGACTTGTAATATATGTTGGGTCACCAGACATAATATATCCAACTATCTGGTTAACCGGATTATACCCCTTCTCTTTAAGAGCAAGATATACCTGCTCAAGTATTCCTTCTACTGAAATTGTCTTTTCTGGTTGAGTTTTAAAAAATTGAGTGTTGTTATCTATCATATCTACCACGCCCTTTCGTATATTGACTATAATATAATAAATAAGCCAATTATACAAGTATTTAACATAAAAAATATTGTAAAAAAATTTTAAAAAAGCCGCCCGGACGGCGTGTATTTGCCCTGACAGCCTGTACTTAAGCTATACATATTAATTAAGGTTTCCGCCATCTGAATTTGGCATCGTACCCATTGTAATATTGAGATTACCGTTTCTCACTCTTAACTCATCTATGAACTGCTTCTGCTCGCTCTCTTCTTTCATCCTGCATTCATAGGTAAGCTCAAACATTGTGCCCATATTAGTTGTCTTTACTTTTCTGAGCTCATTCTCACTAAGATATTTAGCGAATATATCATCAAATACTGACATGTAGTTAAGATTCTCTGGAATTGTGATTCTTAACTGCTTTCTATGTTCATCTCTTGCTCCAAAGCCTGTTACTGAAAGCACTATAAGTACCAGAAGAATTATTACTGCGAAGCACCCTGCAAATGTCACAAATCCAAGTCCGCATGCTAGACCTGTTGCCATTGCAAAGAACACTACTGAAATATCTTTGGCACTTCCCGGTGCTGAACGGAATCTTACTAAAGCGAAAGCTCCAGCCATTGAGAACGCTCTTGCAACATTACTTCCTACAAGAAGGATAACTGCTGCCACTATTGCTGGTAAAAGGGCAAGTCCGATTATAAAGCTCTTATTGTATCCGTCTTTCTTTGATACAAGTGTATATACAACTGCTATCACAAGTCCGATAACAACTGCTACTAATATTCCTAACATTGACTGGCTAATGCTGATTGCATTTTCTGTTGTTGATGTAAAGATTGATTCAAACATATATTTTCTCCTTTATACATTAAACTTGTGTAATTGGTAAGGACATAGTGTTTATATTCAGTACCATACTTGGAAAACGATACCGGATAAACATTAAGTCCTGATATTATCCTGGTAAACCACATCGGAACAGCGCCGCTTATCTTAACTTCCATTAAATACTGACCATCCGGCAGAAGCTTATTGCCATAGCTTCCATGTTCAAGTCTCACATCTTCCCTTCTGGTCGTAATATTTTTATCGAATGTAATTCTGAAATCACCATCATCTTTTTCAAAGTACGCGAATCTGTCATATGAAAGATAAACTTTAGGCTGCAAATGATAGAAATTCTTGAAGTAATCTATTTCTTTAAGCACCTGCCTGTTTATTCTTCCTTCATGATCCTCTGGGCATATGTCGTCATTCAGGAAATCATATGCTTCTTTAAGTGTCATTGAAGTTCTTCTTTTATTGACAATACCATTGTACTTCTTCTTAATCTCTACAAAGACATTATCTGTAAGCTCTGGCGTCCCATAAGCTCTCAGTCTTAACTTTTCCTTGTATACCGGTTTTTCGATAGAGGCTCTTATAAGCTGATCGTTCTCAGTATCATAATATATATTACTGATTCTATACGCTTCACCATTTCTGTTATATGCATCCGGATTCATATAATCAGCAATCTGTGCCGTCAGCTTATGAAAAGTATCTTCGTCCATCATGTATTTCTTCTCATAACGGTTGAAAACTTCGATTGCCATATCAAGCACTCCTTTCTGTCTCTTTCGTTCTTACAAGTAAGATATTAATTGGAAAATGTGACCAAACTATGTAAAAAATGAGTAAAATTGGTGTAGTTTTGTGAACGCATTTTATGCAAAAATAAAAAGCCATTATGCATGTTATATACCTGATATTACAGATATACATGCACAATGGCTTCTCATCTTTTTATACTGCTACATTATTGGCTATAAGATATTTCTGACATCCATTATTATAATCATCTTCATTTACATTCTTTTTATTTCTAAGAATTGTCTTTATTTCTCCTGATATGTAATCAGCTGCGTATTGCCTTGAAGAAGATGCCGCATACATATTTTTCAAGAATTTCTGCAATTGTTTGCTTTCCATGCATAATGTCCTGTTGGCAACCTTTTCTATATCATCATTACTCAGACACGACTGCATAATTATATCTATATATTCCTGTTTAAATATATAAAACATAGCTATAGCATCATCTTCTATATACTTATCTAATGTTTTCTTAGTAACTGTAGAGCTCAATATTCCTCCTGCAACTGCTCCCAAAGGACCTGCTATTGCCGCTCCAACTGCTGCACCTGCCAGGCCACCTGCTCCAACAGCTGAATTCTTAAATAACTGTTTACCTGAAATTTTACCAGTGAAGAAACTGCATATATCTGGGCCAAATACAACAACAGCTGTTACCACATTAGACATAAGCACGCTTTCTGTCATTGTTCTAAGTCCCATTTTTTCTCCAATATATGTATTAGCCAATTGGGAATTTCTGATATTGCTTACCATCTTACTGCTCAATTGTTTTACAGGATTGCTTAAAGTTTCTGTCATAAAAGGAACTGCAATATTAGCTCTCGTCAGCTGCATCGTAGCTGTATATATAAGAATACTTCTTCCCATTATTCTGACGCCAACCTCTAACGCAGCCTCTGCTGCCTCTTTAGTATCTTTTCCCTGCCATATAGCAATTGCAAATGTAATAACTGCACTAATAGCTGTAGGATACACTGATGTAATAACACCATTAAACACATCAACAGTTAATCCCTCAATTGTTCCGGCAACTGCAATATTCTGGGCTGCTTCATAAGTAAAGAACCCTTTTTTCAGAATAGAATCTGCCCTTGTCCCCGGTTCTACCCCATCAAGCTGTCCACTATCAATCTTTTGTTGAAGCTTATGACAACAATCTGCATATTTATCTCTCGGAACTTCTATTGTCATCGGCTTTCCATTATCAATATACCTTACTTCTCCATCCGGAAAAGCATTTGCCCATAATGTATCGAAGTTCTTGCAATACTTGGTCTGAATCATTTGACCATTAACACATCTGTCTGCACCATTTTTAGCATTCCCTACGCCAACATTCTTAACATCCTTACCAAGCAGTCTGTCAATTGTATTATTACCATATTCAGCAGCGTAGCCATGCCCCTGGCTTCCGTCCATTGTATTCTTTACTTCGTTATATATACCAGTTCTCGCAGCAGCACCGCCTATAACACCAGACATTTCTGTTGCTTTCTTTAATGAATCATAATTAACGTTCTTTTTAAGATTATTTTCTGCGCCAGAAGTATCTCCATAATATTCAGGTCTGGTTTTTCCGTTCTGACCATCTCTTATATCTGACAGATATATAATATTATCGCCTTTATTATTATCTTTTTCCTCTGATTCAGAAACATCATCTTTGTTGACATCAAGATATAATATTTCATCACTAATACCATAATATCTTGCATATTGAGGGATTT
>JAUNOK010000017.1 GCA_030537195.1 Eubacteriales bacterium
ACATTTTCAAATATTATATCCATCATATAAACATTCTCCTTATCTCATCAACTCTGCTCCTGCTTATGTGATAGATTGTGCCATCCTTCATAATAATGTTATCTCTTTTTCTTTCCTTTATATAATCCTTATTAACCATCTCGCCCTGTGATATCTTAATGAAACCGAACTGTTTTAATTGCTCTTCATATGTACTTAGGTTCGCTCTTATTTTTCTCTCACCATTCTCACTTTTGAATATAAGATTATGTTTTATTACATTCACAGACACAATATCTGAAAGTCTTATTATATCGCCTTTCTCAATTACAAGTATTTTCTTTTTTTCTCTGAGAAAATCCATGATATTATACATTGTCTGTTCAATATCTTTTTCAATATTATTCTTTCTTATAAAATCAATAGGTGTAAGTCCGAATACCTGATACACATAATTGCTATGTGATGTACAGAATACTATTCCTGCATTTTTCTTTAATCTGCGTATCTCCTTTGCAATATCTAATCCGCTTACATTCCCACACTCAATATCAAGTATGTATATATCCGTATCTTCTACCGCTTCCTCAAGCATTTTCTCTGGAGACTGATATACCACAACTTCTGCTATATCAGTCTCTGGCACATGCTTTACATATTCATCCTTTATGTATCTGCTTATTAATTCGCCATGCTCCGGCTCATCATCGCATATAGTAAATCTCGTCAAATGCTCTCCCCCTGTGTGAATTACTTAAGCATTTCTTCCCAATTCAAATGCTTTTCTGTTAAGCTCAAGGAATTTAGCAGGAACATTTTTCTCTATAGCATCCTGCCACTGCTCGTCTGTGATATCAGGGAAGTATGTTGAGAATCTTCCCATAAGTGCTATATTAACAGCCTTAGAAGAACCTGCCTCCTCAGCGAGTGCAAGGAAATCCTTGGCGTCTACCTTAGAGCCTGCTGCTGTAAGCTGCTCGATAAGTCCTTCCGGATACTCTGCTGCCCCTGTAATTACAGGCATTGGCTCCATCTTCTGTGTATTGGTGATGATAACTCCGTCCTTCTTTAAGAATTCAACCCATCTTGCAGCCTCTAACTGCTCAAATGAGATGATAACATCAGCCTCACCTTTATCGATTACCGGTGAATATACCTTCTCTCCATATCTTACATAAGTTACAACTGAACCACCTCTCTGGCTCATTCCGTGTACCTCGGAAACCTTAACATCATATCCCTGCTTTAATAATACATATCCTAACATCTTGCTGGCAAGAAGTGTTCCCTGTCCACCAACACCAACTATCATAATATTCTTTGTCATATTGAATCTCCCTTCAGTTACTTGTCTAATCTTACATTCCTATTGCATCGAATCTGCACATCTGCTTGCACACTTCACATCCGATACATAATGTTGGGTCAATATGTGCTTTCTTATCCTTGAATGATATAGCAGGACAGCCAATCTGCATACATGCCTTACAGCCTTTACATTTGTCCTGATTAATTGCGATTGCAGGCTTATGGACAGTTCCCTTAATCATTACACATGGTCTTCTGCTTATGATTATAGATGGCTCTTTAGCTGCAAGCTCCTCTGTTACTGCTGTCTCAACGGCTGCAAGGTCGTATGGGTCAACAACTCTTACTCTGTTAAAGCCTAAAGCCCTGCATAATGCTTCAAGGTCAACCTTACCTGCTGGCTCTCCTCTTAAATTCTTACCAGTTGTAGGATTCTGCTGATGTCCTGTCATACCTGTGATTGAGTTATCAAGAATGATTACTGTTGAATTACTCATGTTGTAAGATATGTCTGTAATTCCAGTCATTCCTGAATGCATAAATGTTGAATCTCCGATAACACCTACGCTGTTACTCTCGCCTGCTTCTCCCATAGCCTTGTTGAAGCCGTGAAGTCCTGAGCATGACGCACCCATGCAGACATTAAGGTCCATCGCGTTAAGTGGTGCAACTGCGCCCAATGTATAACAGCCGATATCTCCGTATACCATAATCTTCTTCTTGTGAAGAATGTAGAATATTCCTCTGTGTGGACAGCCGGCACACATAACAGGTGGTCTGCCCGGAATCTGTGCATCTATTGTTGTGTATTCAGGTTCTTCCATTCCCATACATTTCTTAATAAGATTCTGTGAGAATTCTCCGCATATTGGAAATGTATCCTTACCATGGACCTGTATTCCTAACTGCTTGCAGTGGTTCTCAATAATTGGGTCAAGCTCCTCTATTACATAGATTTCGTCCTTGCCCTCTGCGAAATCTTTGATAAGCTTCTCTGGAAGTGGATATACCATACCAAGCTTAAGTACACTTACCTTATCTCCAAATACTTCCTTAGTATACTGGTATGATGTTGAAGATGTGATAACACCAATCTTCTTGCCATTGACAAGGCTTCCCTCTGCACACTCTTCAATTCTGTTAATTCCACTTGTCTCGGCGTACTGAATAAGGTCAAGAGTTCTCTGCTCAACTCTTACATGTGCATCTCTTGAGTTCTTAGTCATCATGACCTTAGTTGGGTCTTTTACATAAGGAACCTGTGCAGGCTCTACTCTTTCCTCAGGACATACAACACTCTGCGAATGTGCAACTCTTGTACACATTTTGATAAATACTGGTGTATTGTACTTTTCTGATATCTCATATGCTTCCTTAACGAAAAGTCTTGATTCCTCTGAATCTGCAGGCTCAAGCATAGGTACTTTGGCTGCAAATGCATAATGTCTTGAATCCTGTTCGTTCTGTGATGAGTGCATTCCCGGATCATCTGCTACACAGATTACAAGTCCTGCATTAAGTCCCTGATATGATATTGTAAATAATGGGTCTGCTGCCACATTTAAACCAACATGCTTCATTGCACATGCTGCTCTTACTCCGCCGAGTGTTGCTCCGTGTGCTGCCTCTAATGCAACCTTTTCATTAGGCGCCCACTCGCAGTATATCTCATCATATTTCGCTGCTTCTTCTGTTATCTCTGTGCTTGGTGTTCCCGGATAACTTGATATTACCTTACAGCCTGCTTCATACATTCCTCTTGCAACTGCCTTATTGCCCAGCATTAATTCTTTCATAACAATCTCCATTCTATGTATTCTTATCAGCCTTTATTTTCCTGTTCTACAAGTCTGTCTGCGCCGTACATCTTACGAAGCTTTGGCTTCTCAATCTTTCCTGTAGCATTACGCGGAATATCTGCAAATATAATCTCTTTCGGACGCTTGTATCTTGGAAGTTCCATACAGAAATCTTCTATCTCTTCCTTAGTACATGTAACTCCATCCTTAACTTCTATGATAGCCGCTGTCTTTTCACCCAGTCTGTGGTCTGGAAGTCCAATAACAGCTACATCTTTAACCTTGTTAAATCTTCTGATGAAGTCCTCTATCTGAACCGGATAAATGTTTTCTCCACCGCTTACAATAACATCTTTCTTTCTGTCTACAAGGAAGTAGAAACCGTCCTCGTCCTGCATAGCCATATCACCTGTATATAACCAGCCGTCCTTAAGGACTTCCTTAGTAGCTTCCTCATTGCGGTAATAACATGTCATGACACCAGGTCCTTTAACACAGAGTTCTCCGACATCGCCCTGCTTAACCTCTTTGCCGTCTTCATCAACTATCTTACATTCCCATCTGTAACCCGGAATTCCGATAGCACCAACTTTATTGATATTCTCAACACCAAGATGTACGCAGCCCGGACCTGTTGATTCTGAAAGTCCGTAGTTGGTATCGTACTGGTGCTTAGGGAAGTATTCCTTCCATCTCTTAATAAGTGAAGGTGGAACCGGCTGTGCACCTATATGCATAAGTCGCCACTGGTCAAGTCTGTAATCTGATAACTTGATGTCTCCTCTGTCGAGTGCATCTAATATATCCTGAGCCCACGGCACTAACAGCCACACGATTGTACATTCTTCATCTGATATCGCCTTAAGAATTGTCTCAGGCTTAGTTCCCTTAAGAAGTACGGCCTTGCTTCCTGCCACAAGACTTCCCATCCAGTGGAACTTCGCTCCTGTATGGTAAAGAGGAGGAATACATAAAAATGTGTCATATCTTCCTGTTCCATGGTGCTTCTGCTCCATCTCGGCAGCCTGTGTAAGACTTCTGTGCTTATGAAGGATAGCCTTAGGAAATCCTGTTGTTCCTGATGAGAAATATATTGCACCGTAATCATCTTCTGTTATTGTTACATCAGGTGCTTTGCTTGAACAGTCAGCAACCAGTTCACGGTAGCTTTCTGCAAAGCTTGGACAGTTATCTCCAACATAGATAAGAAGTCTGCCCCTTGATAATCTCTCAGCATTTACTTCGATTCGTCCTATAAACTGTGGTCCAAATACAATAACATCTACCTCTGCAAGCTCTGCGCAGTAATAGATTTCGTCTGAATCATATCTGAAGTTGAAAGGCACTGCTATCGCACCTGTCTTTAACACTCCGAAATATATAGGAAGCCATTCAAGGCAGTTATACATAATAATTGCTACCTTATCGCCCTTCTTGATTCCTCTGCTGATAAGCATGTTGGCGAATCTGTTCGCTTTCTCGTTAAATACACTCCATGTAATCTCTCTTCGATATGGTGAGTAAGTTGTAGGCTCAATAAGTCCGAACTCCTTCCATGTCATTCTTCTCGTATCCTTTTCATCTGGATTGAGTTCTACCAATGCAACCTCGTCTGGATATTCTCTTGCATTACGCTCTAAGTACTCTGTAACTGGCATATTAATTCCTTCCCTGCTGCCCCCGACAGCATACAATTTCATTAAGCTATATAATACTATATTTCACTCAAAAAATCTAGGAAACTCCCAACCTTTCTCCCCTCTTTCGTCAAACTTCCCCTTTAATTCCACATTGAAAAATGCTATGATTTAATTACTATAAACGTTTTTTAAAGGGGGATATATTATGGCATTACATGTTATGGACGAGGCCAACCGCTGTTTACAGTGCAAAGTGCCTCAGTGTCAGAAGGGATGTCCTATTAACACTAACATTCCTGTGGCAATCCGTTTACTTAAAGAGAATAAGCTTAACGAAGCTGGTAAAATGCTTTTCGAGAACAATCCGCTTACTACCGTGTGCAGTCTTATCTGCAATCATGAGAACCAGTGTGAAGGTCACTGTGTACTTGGAAGAAAGGGCGCACCTGTACATTTTTCTACTATTGAGAATTATATCTCTAGTACATATGCCAACCAGATGACCGAAGGTCCTAAGCCATCTAACGGCATGAGAGTCGCAATCATCGGTTCTGGTCCTGCCGGTATCACTATTGCAATTATTCTTGCAAGATACGGATATCAGGTTACTATATTCGAAGGAAAGGACAAGATTGGTGGAGTATTAAGATATGGTATTCCTGAATTCAGACTTCCTAAGACTGTTCTTGATGACATTGAATACAGACATCTTGCCTTAAAGGGTATCAAGATTCGTCCGAATACAACTATCGGTGGTGCAATCGGAATTGATGACCTGTTCCGTGATGGCTATAAGTCTATATTCATCGGTACTGGCGTATGGAAGCCTAATTCTCTTCACATTAAGGGTGAGACATTTGGTAATGTACACTTTGGTATCAATTACCTCAATAACCCTGACAGCTACCACCTCGGTGAAACTGTTATTGTTATCGGTGCTGGTAATGCGGCTATGGACGTTGCAAGGACTGCCAAGAGAAAAGGCTCCCGCAATGTCATCTGTTTCTCTATCACTAAGGAAGTTGCTGCCAGCAAATACGAATTCAGCTATGCACAGCTTGAGGGAATCACATTTGAATATAATAAGCGTCCTGTTGAGATTAAGGACGACGGTGTTATATTCAGGGATATTATTGAGAACGAGGACGGTACTTTCACTGACGTAGAAGGAACTGATACACTTCATCACTCAGACAGTGTTATCATCTCTATCAGTCAGGGACCTCAGAACCGTATCGTCAACACAACAACTGGTCTTAAAGCTACTGCAAGAGGACTTCTTGACGCAGACGAGACAGGACACACAAGCCGTCCTGGTATCTTCGCATCAGGTGATGTTGTCAACGGCGCAAGAACCGTAGTAGAAGCTGTTGCACACAGCAAGATTGTAGCAGAGTCAATGCACCAGTATATGCAGTCTCTGCCGAAAGATGAAGAATAAGGGGATTTATATTTTACACATTTATATTCTGCAATAAAAAATCGTCTATGACACGGCTCTTAAATCGAGCTTCAGTCATAGACGATTTTATTTATTTCACATTAGCTTTTAATTACATATCTGCAAGTAGTTCTTTAGCCTTCTCCATAGAATCCATATGAACATATATATCACATTTGGAATTCTTACTGTTATTAAGAAACTTAAACACTCCTGTGTGGAAGTTCCACTTCTCAAAATATGATATATTGTTTCTTCTAAGAACTCTCTCTATCTTTCTGCTTTCTTCTAATGTTACATCAGAACGCAATAAACGTTCATTAGTTCCGATTCCTGACATATTGCTGCACCTCTTTACTAACGTCTGTTATGTTAGTATGTTACCACATTTTTAATGTAAAATCCACTTTAGAAAATTAAAAAATCGGTCTGAACGCTTGTCCAGACCGAATAATTATTTAAAGAATGTGAATTAAGCGATTGTGTAAATCCATCCCTTAGGAGCTTCAATCTTGCCCATCTGGATACCTGTTAATGTATCGTAGAGCTTCTGGATTGTAGGACCCATCTTCTCCATTCCGCTTGGGAAGCAGATTTCCTTACCATGGTCGTTAATCTTACCAACTGGTGAGATAACTGCAGCTGTACCGCAAAGACCACACTCTGCAAAATCCTTAACTTCATCGAAGAGAACTTCTCTTTCCTCAACCTCTAATCCAAGGTATTCCTTAGCAACAACCATTAATGAACGGCGTGTGATTGATGGAAGAATTGAATTAGACTTTGGTGTTACGAACTTACCATCTTTAGTGATGAAGATGAAGTTAGCGCCACCTGTCTCCTCAACCTTAGTTCTTGTTGCTGGGTCAAGGTACATATTCTCTGCAAATCCTTCTTCATGTGCTGTCATAATTGCATGTAAGCTCATTGCATAGTTAAGTCCAGCCTTGATATGTCCTGTTCCGTGTGGTGCTGCTCTATCAAAATCTGAAACCTTGATAGTAATAGGCTTAGCGCCGCCCTTGAAGTAAGGACCTACTGGAGTTGTAAGTACTCTGAACTGATATTCATCAGCAGGCTTAACTCCGATAACTGGGTTGCTTCCGAACATATATGGACGGACATAAAGTGTAGCACCTGAACCAAAAGGTGGTACCCATGCTGCATTAGCTTCTACTGTCTTAGCAACTGCCTCTACCCACTTATCTTCTGGGTAAACTGGCATCTCAAGTCTCTCACATGAATCTTTCATTCTTGCTGCATTCAGATCTGGGCGGAACATAACAATGTGACCATCCTCTGTTGTATAAGCTTTAAGACCTTCGAAACATGTCTGTGCATACTGAAGGACACCTGCACACTCGCTAATGACAACCTTGTCATCCTCTGTAAGTGTTCCGTTATCCCATGCGCCATCTTTATAGTTGGCTACGAATCTCTTGTCAGTCTTAACATAACCAAAGCCAAGGCTTGACCAATCAATATTCTTCTTTTCCATTGTTAGTACTTCCTTTCATCTAAAGATACCGATGTAAATATGTTTTACACGATGTTGAAAACATTTTACGCTCTTAAAAATGCCATGTCAACATTTCATTACTCATCTCCGGTAATTTCTGTGTAGAATTTCGCATAATCGGTTCTTTCTGCCTTAGTAAATGCAATTGCTGTTCTTGGATGCTGGTTAGTCTGACCTGTAAGCATGTACTGTACATCACATCCCCATACAACGCCTGATGCCTTAAGTGGAACCATATGCTTCTCAATGAATTTAAGCACTGGAACTATATTGAACTTAGGATTTCTTAAGAAACCTAACAATAATTCTGAATAGCAGTTACCTGCGCCTCTTCCCATTCCGCTTACTGTTGCGTCAAGAAGGCTTACACCGATTGAGCATGCCTCGATTGTGTTGGCAAATGCAAGCTGCTGGTTGTTATGTGCATGTATACCAACGCTCTTTCCGTACTTCTCTGCTATCTTGATGTATTTGTCAGCAAGTCTTCTTATCTGCTCTGGGTATAATGAACCATAGCTGTCAACAAGATAGATATACTGTGCCTTGCTCTGTGATGCAAGAAGCTCTAATGCAAGGTCTAACTCATTCTCCCCTGCTGTAGATATTGCCATGATATTAACTGTAACTTCATATCCCATATCTGAACAGTAATTAGCCATCTCTATAGCTGCTGGAATTGTATTAATATATGTTGCAACTCTTACCATATCAACAACTGATTCTGACTTAGGTGGAATATCTCTCTTCATATTAGTTCTTCCAACATCTGCCATAACTGATATCTTAAGTGATGTATCATTCTCTCCAACGATAGCTCTGATATCTTCTTCCTTACAGAACTTCCACTTTCCAAACTCTTTCTCGTCAAATATATCTTTATCAGCCTTATATCCAAATTCCATGTAATCAACGCCTGCTGCCACATTAGCTTCATAAAGGTCTTTAACAAACTCATCTGTGAATTCAAAATTATTCACAAGACCTCCATCTCTTAATGTACAGTCCATAACCTTGATGTCTGGTCTGTATGATGTCAAATTACCCCTGTTTTCTGCCATAACCTGTTTCCTCCTAAAAGTTCCTCTTAAAAAGATTCCTTCTGAAAACGCTTCATTCTGAAAGCACTTCCACCTAAAGGAATTTCCGTCTAGAAATATTTCAGCCTAAAAATATTTCTGCTCAGAAATGTTTCGCTTTAAACCGTTACGCTTTAAAGCGTTAAACTGCTTTGAATTATAACACATCTGCTGAGGTTGTCAACTGTTGATGTGAGATTTTTAGCCCTCTTTGATTTTGATGAAAGACCTACTAACTCACCTATCTCTGCACGTTTAATAGGTCAACTCCTGCTCTCCCATCTCTTTTCCCAGGCTCATTCACCTACTAATCTTCCATTACAACTCATCCTAGTAGGTCTTTCGCCTGATTCTCTCTTGCATATGCTGGCACTTTTCATGTAAAAGACCTACTAATCCACCTATCTCTGCCTGTTTCGTAGGTCAACTCCTGCTCTCCTATCTCTTTTCTAAAGCTCATTCACCTACTAATCTCCCTTAACACCTCATCCTAGTAGGTCTTTCGCCTGATTCTCTCTTGCATATGCTAGCACTTTTCATGTAAAAGACCTACTAATCTACCTATCTCTGCCTGTTTAGTAGGTCAACTCCTGCTCTCCTATCTCTTTTCCCTAGCCCATTCACCTACTAATCTCCCTTAACACCTCATCCTAGTAGGTCTTTCGCCTGATCCTCTCTTACATATGCTGGCACTTTTCATGTAAAAGACCTACTAAACAAGCCCGCTATGCCTGTTTAGTAGGTCTCTCCCACACACCAAAAACATCTTCCGCCTTACTTCCTCACGATTTCACCATCAGCCTCTCCATAAACACATCCATCAGCGCATTAAGCCCCCTTAAATATTCCTTAGCATTAGTGAATTTCTTCTTAGTCACAGTCCATATGAATGCCGGATTGGCATCTGCTCTCATCTGGATTGCACCGCCATACTCTTCAAGCAGCTTCTTGATAGCATCAGGATTCAGTTCAGCTTTAGGATACACAGTCATCACTGTACGCCACACCGCAGTACCTGATTCCTGATGTACCACACCGCCTTTTATCTCTATCAGACCAAGCTTATGAGCCTTAGACTTGATAAGTGCAATCATAAGCAGATTGTCGGCACATGATGGCACACTTCCATATCTGTCTGACAGCTCATCCTTCATATCTGACAATTCATCCATGTTCTCAAGTGCGGCAATTCTCTTGTATATATCAAGTTTCTGGTATTCACTCCTGATATATGTTGCCGGAATATAAGCATCCACATCAACATCTATTGTTGTCTCGAACTCATATTCATTCTTAATTCCTTTAAGATTATTGACTGCCTGATTAAGCATTTTGCAATACAGGTCATATCCGACAGCCGCCATGTGTCCGTGCTGGCTGTTGCCAAGCACATTTCCTGCACCACGGATTTCAAGGTCTTTCATCGCAATCTTAAATCCAGAACCGAAATCCGCAAACTCCCTGATTACGCTGAGTCGCTTCTCCGCTACCTCTGTCAGCACCTTATCTCTTCTATATAGTAAAAATGCATACGCAGTCCTTGAGCTTCTGCCAACCCTTCCTCTAAGCTGATAAAGCTGAGAAAGTCCGAAACGGTCTGCATCTTCAATTATCATTGTGTTACAGTTGGATATATCCATTCCTGTTTCGATTATAGTTGTAGACACCAGCACATCTATCTCGCCATTAACGAAATCACACATTATCTTCTCAAGTTCGCGTTTTGCCATCTGACCGTGGGCATATGCCACATTTGCATCAGGAACAAGCTCCTGAATGTGCGCAGCCGCCTCATCAATACTTCTTACACGGTTGTATACATAGTACACCTGACCGTTTCTGGCAAGCTCTCTGGTGATTGCCTCTCTTATCATCTCGTCATTATGCTCAGTGACGAAAGTCTGAATCGGAACACGGTCAACCGGAGGCTCCTCAAGAACACTCATATCCCTGATTCCCGCAAGGCTCATGTGAAGCGTTCTGGGAATCGGAGTAGCACTGAGTGTAAGCACATCAACATTGTTCTTTAACTTCTTAATCTTCTCCTTGTGAGTAACACCAAAACGCTGTTCCTCATCAATAATAAGAAGTCCTAAGTCCTTGAACACCACATCTTTAGACAGAAGCCTGTGTGTTCCTATTACAATGTCGATCATGCCCTTCTTAAGTTCCTCGACAGTCTCCTTATTCTGTGCCGAGGTTCTGAAGCTCGACAACTGGGCTACTGTAACCGGAAAGTCCTTCATTCTCTGTTCAAATGTGGTGAAATGCTGGCTTGCAAGTACTGTTGTCGGTACAAGATATGCAACCTGCTTTCCTTCCTGAACTGCCTTAAATGCTGCCCTTATCGCAACCTCTGTCTTACCATATCCAACATCCCCACATATAAGTCTGTCCATTACCTTACGGCTTTCCATGTCATGCTTCGTGTCTTCTATCGCATTTAACTGGTCTGTCGTCTCCTCATAAGGGAACATTTCCTCAAATTCCTGCTGCCATACCGTATCAGGACCAAACTGGTATCCTTCTATTCTCTGTCTTGTGGCGTACAGTTCAACAAGGTCTTTAGCCACTTCTTCAACTGCTGAGTGAACCTTTGACTTGGTCTTGCCCCACTCTGAACCGCCAATCTTGTTAAGCTTCGGCTTCTTCTCGACATCAGAGCCTGCGAATTTCTGCAGACGGTCAAGCTGTGTTGCAAGCACATAGAGGTTGCTGTTATCAGCATAAGATATCTTGATGTAATCCTTCTCAACGCCTTCAACAGTAATCTTTTCAATACCTTTGTACTGACCTATACCGTAATTCTCATGAACAACATAATCTCCAATATTAAGTTCATTAAAGCCGGCAATATTCTTGCCGTCATACTCCTTCTTCTTGACTCTCTTGCGCTTTTTCTCTGTAAATATGTCATTCTCGGCAATGCACACAAATCCCTGCAGCGGATACTCAAATCCCCTGTGCAGGCTTCCGTAAGTAACCATTACAAGTCCGCCTGTCATCGACTTGTTACTGTCCTCTGTATAGAAGCTCTCAATTCCAAGCCTTCCGAGGTCATCAACAATTCTGTTAGCTCTGGTTCTTGAGCTGCACACAAGAAGAACTGCGTATTTGTTACGTTTATACTTTCTTATATCATCTGAGAGATACTCAAAGCTGTTGTTATATGAGCTTATGCTTCGCGCTTCAATATGCATTGAATAATCTATTCCAAAGAACTCAGGCGTGTAATCAAGTGTCGTCATCACAAGCTGCTTATGTCCGTTCATGGAAAGAACGGCTGCCTCCATATCCATAAACATATGGGTCTGGCTTGGAAGCACATAACCGCTTTCTAATCTGTTCTTCATACTCTCACTGTACTCATAGAAAGTCATGTCACTGTGTTCCTTAAGCCTTACAGGTTCGTCCACGACAATAAGAGTATCTCCCTTAGGGAAATACTCTGCCAGACTGCTCACTCTGTCTGCAAATGTATATATGAATTTACTGTAATCTCCTGTCCTTAACGCATCATCAAACATTCTGTTAAGATGGTTGCCCGCCTCTATCTGTTCCTTGGTACGCTTTCTTTTATCTACTCCGAACAGCTTCATCTGTTCGTCTTTTTCATGTCTGATTTTTTCAATTCCCTGCTCTATCTCTTCCTCTGTAAAAAGGAACTCTGTCGCAGGAAATACTGTATAGCTCTTGTAATTCTCAATGGAACGCTGGCTGTCTACATCAAATGCCCTTATTGAATCTATCTCATCATCCCACAACTCAATTCTCACAGGTGCTTCATCTGTATATGAGAATATATCTATTATTCCGCCTCTTATGGCAAACTGTCCTTTTGATTCAACCATTCCGAATCGCTCGAATCCCATAGCTGTCAGCTTCTTTGCCATATCCTCGACATCAAGTATGTCCCCATTCTTAAGATTGATAACCGCCTTCTGATATCTGTCTATCGGAAGAAGCATATCTGATATTCCGTCAATGGTTGTCACAATCGTAAGCGGGCCGTCTGATTCCTTTATGTCCGATTCTTTCAATCTGTCAATTATGGCTGCTATACATCTGATTCGCTCTCCGGCAATCTGTCGTCCCTGCACATCAGCGTTGTAGAATATTACATCCTTTGCAGGATAATACATTACATTACCGCCGTTAAAGAATCTGGCATCCTCTGCCATATCCCTTGCTTTGCCCTCATCACTGGTTATAACAAGCTGAAAGTTATAATTGTTAGCTATGGCACTTGAAAAATGCAGCTTCTGCGTGTCAATACAGCCACTTACCATTACTGTTCTGCCACCATCTTTAGCAAGCTCTTTATTAAGTTGTTCCACTCCGGCCGTATTATACACCGGCTCAAATATTGCTTTCATATTATACCACCAGTTATCCGTTATATTTATTCATACCACTTTCAATTCCTTCTGAAAGTATGCATTCTACAGCTTCACAGGCTTTCTTATTAGCCTCTCTTAATGTTTCATATTCCTCTGTAGGGAATTTTCCAAGCACCCAGTCTGCAAGGTCCCAGTTCTTAGGCTTGTCACCGACCCCGAACTTAATTCTCTTGAACTTGTCGCTTCCAAGATGTGCTATTATGCTCTTGATTCCATTGTGTCCACCGGCACTTCCCTTTGCACGGAGTCTTAACTTTCCTACATCAAGACTTATATCATCGAAGATAACAAGAAAATCATCTATATCACATTTGTAATAATCCATAACTTCTCTTATGCACTCACCTGAATTATTCATATATGTCATAGGCTTAACAAGGATTACCTTCTGCCCTGCTATCACGCCTTTTCCGATAAGTCCCTTGTGCTTTGCTGTATCCACGCTGATATTATATTTGTCTGCAAGCTCATCTATTACCGAAAATCCTGCATTATGTCTTGTTCCCATATATTCTTTACCCGGATTACCAAGTCCCGCTATTATATACATTGTATTTTCCTCTCTTTTATAAGATTTATTGAGATTATACTTTCACATTTCAACTAAAGCAAGTACAAAAGAGCCAGTCTGTTTTCACAGGCTGGCCCTTACTCGTCTTGTATTCGACTGCTTTACTCCTCTACGTCCTCTGCCTTTTCGTAGGCTTCAAGAACAAGCTTCTGCAGCTTATCTCTTGTCTGAGTGTTAATTGGATGAGCAATGTCACGATACTCTCCGTCTGATGATTTTCTGCTTGGCATTGCAATAAACAAGCCCTTCTCTCCCTCAATCACCTTAATATCATGTACTACGAATTCGTCATCTATTGTGATTGACACAACAGCTCTCATCTTGCCCTCTTTAGCAATCTTTCTTACCCTTACATCTGTTATATTCATAAAGCACCCCTTTTTAGGTTATATTAACCTTGTTATACTTTGGTTTAAACACCTTCTGTTGCAACTATTCTTAATAATATAAAGGACTATCCTCCACAACAATCCTTGTACCATTCTCTCCGACATATCTTGAATTAGCTTTGATTGTACTGTTACTTTCAACGATACAGTTCTCAATATAAGCATTATCTCCAATATATGCATTGTTAAGAATAATTGAATTCTTGATTACACTGTTATTGCCTACATATATCTTCTTGAATAGCACTGAATCTTCAACAGTTCCGTTAATTATACATCCGCTTGAAACAAGGCTGTTTCTTACGTTAGCCCCGAAATTATACTTTGCTGGTGGAAGATCTTCTACCTTAGAGTATACATCCGGATACTGCTTGAAGAAGTAATCTCTTACATCCTTATTAAGGAAATCCATATTAGTCTTGTAATATGCATCTACTGTTGAGATATTACTCCAGTAAGAATCAATATTATAGCCATATATCTTCTTGATATTCTTGTATCTTACAAGAATATCTCTTACAAATTCATGTCTGTCTTCTTCAGCAGCCTTCTCAAGAAGTTCAATAAGAAGTCTTCTTCTTACTACATAGATACCTGTTGAAACTGTTGAGAGGTTAGTCTCTATTGGCTTCTCATCAATATCTGTGATTCTGCCTTCTTCTGTCATGGCTACAACACCATATCGTCCTATGTCTGAACGATCCTGAAGCTTCTTCACAACAACTGTTATATCTGCTTTCTTCTCAATGTGATACTGAAGTACCTTATTGTAATCAAGCTTGTATACACCATCACCTGATGCAATAACTACATATGGTTCATGGCTCTGCTTTAAGAAATGTATATTCTGATATAATGAATCCGCTGTTCCACGATACCAGTTACTGCTCTCTGCAGTAATTGTAGGAGTGAATACGAATAATCCTCCCTGTTTTCTTCCGAAATCCCACCACTTAGATGAGCTTAGATGTTCATTAAGTGATCTTGCGTTATACTGTGTAATAACTGCTACCTTCTGGATTCTTGAATTAGTCATGTTGCTTAATGCAAAATCTATGGCGCGATAACTTCCGGCAATCGGCATGGCTGCAATCGCTCTCTTATTAGAGAGTTCACGCATCGCTCTGTTATTTCCGCCAGCTAATATAATACCTATTGCTTTCATTAATTATCACCTGCCTTAATTATTATGCCTCCGCCTGGTAACTCACCATTAGGATAATCCTGTAATGTTGTCTCTCCTGATATAGCAGTATTCTTTCCAACCTTAACATTGTCTGGAATAACTGACCACTCACCGATTGTAACAAGTCCAGAATTATATATCTTAGGGAACTTGACATTCTCTGCTTCTTCACCAACGCCAAGTTCAACATTCTCACCGACTGTTACGTCCTCTGCGATAATAGACTTGGTAATTGTTGTATTCTTTCCAATATGAGAATTATTCATGATTATTGAATCACGGATTACACAACCTTCTTCAATAACTACACCTGAACCAATTACAGAATTAAATACTCGTCCGTATACTTCTGTTCCATCACCTATGATACTTTTCTCAATATATGCATCTTTAGCTATATACTGTGGTGGAATTGTATCTGTCTTGGTATATATCTTCCAGAATTCTTCATACAGATTAAATACAGGGATAATGTCTATAAGCTCCATGTTAGCTTCCCAATATGAGCTTAATGTTCCTACATCCTTCCAGTATCCATTGTATTCGTAAGCAAATATTCTCTTATTATTATTAAAGCAGTATGGAATTACATGCTTTCCGAAGTCACATTCCTGCTGGTCTTTAAGCTTGATAAGTGCATCCTTAAGAACTTTCCAGCTGAATATGTATATACCCATTGAAGCAAGGTTGCTCTTTGGATGTTCTGGTTTCTCTTCGAATTCAGTAATCTTATTATCACTATCTGTTACAACTACACCGAATCTGCTTGCTTCCTCTATAGGTACCGGCATAGCGGCAATTGTTATATCTGCATTATTAGCTTTGTGATAATCAAGCATTATCTTATAATCCATCTTATATATATGGTCACCAGAAAGAATAAGTACATATTCCGGATTATACTGTTCCATATATTCAAGATTCTGATAAATGGCATTAGCTGTTCCTGTATACCATTCACTATTCTGACTCTTCTCATACGGAGGAAGAACTGATACACCTCCAACATTACGATCCAAATCCCAAGGAATACCAATTCCTATATGTGTATTAAGACGGAGTGGCTGATACTGGGTCAATACACCTACTGTATCGATTCCTGAATTAATACAGTTACTGAGAGGGAAGTCAATTATTCTATACTTTCCTCCAAATGCTACCGCCGGCTTTGCCACTTTAGAAGTAAGAACTCCTAATCTGCTTCCCTGGCCACCAGCCAACAGCATTGCAATCATCTCTTTTTTAATCATGCTATCACCTCTGATGTTAAATTTTTACTGCTTTTAGATATTTTGATTATATCATACTATTCTCATTAAGTAAAAAGAAATTAACGTTTTTTATACACATTTTTATGCACATTTTCTAAATCGTATAGTATATAATAAGAAAGGTTTGAAAAATAAGCCGATAAGACATACAATATAACAAACACTAATTTCAAGGAAGGACAATATCATGTACAAGATTGATTTCAACAACCCTATCCATATTCACTTCATTGGCATAGGCGGTATAAGTATGAGCGGACTTGCCAAGATTCTTTTATCTAAAGGTTTTACTGTTTCAGGCTCTGATGCTCACTCATCAGCTCTTACTGACGAACTTATAGGTGACGGCTGTATCGTATCCGTACCACAGAGCGCCGGTAATATAACTAATGATATAGATCTTGTTGTATATACAGCAGCAATTCATCC
Source organism: Eubacteriales bacterium (assembly GCA_030537195.1). GTDB lineage: Bacteria > Bacillota > Clostridia > Lachnospirales > Lachnospiraceae > Lachnospira. The sequence continues at coordinate 17,009 of JAUNOK010000017.1, forward strand.
GGACAATCCGGAATTCAAGGCAGCTAAGGAGGCTGGTCTTCCAATGCTTACCCGTGCAGAGCTTCTTGGTCAGATTATGACTATATACAAGAACGCCATTAACATTGCAGGTACCCACGGAAAGACAACAACTACTTCCATGGTTTCTGAAATATTACTTGCAGCCAGCATGGACCCTACTATTTCCGTAGGTGGTATCCTTAACAGCATTGGCGGCAATACAAGAGTAGGCGGTGATAAGTATTTTGTTGCAGAAGCCTGCGAATATACCAACAGCTTTTTATCATTTAATCCTACAATGAACATTATTCTTAATGTCAAAGAAGATCACCTTGATTTCTTCAAGGATATTGATGATATCCGTCATTCTTTCAAGCTTTTTACTGAAAAGCTTCCTTCTGATGGAACTCTTATCATCAACACTGACATTGATAACTATGAATATTTCTATCAGGATACTGACTGCGAGGTCATAACATTTGGTTCTGACCCTGCAAAGAGCATGTACAGTGCTTCTGATATCTCTTACGATGAACTTGGAAGATGTACTTATTCTCTTCTTATTAATGGTCAGAAAGCAGACACCATAACTCTTGGTGTACCTGGACTTCACAATGTTTATAATTCTCTTGCTGCTATTGCCGCTGCCAGAAAGCTTTCTGTTGATATGGAACATATCAAAACAGGTCTTTCTAACTTTAAGGGTACTAACAGAAGATTTGAGAAAAAAGGCACATTTAACGGAGTTACTGTTATTGATGACTATGCTCATCATCCTGACGAAATCCGCGCAACCTTAGGTTCTGCCGCCCACTATCCACACAATCATATATGGGTAGTCTTCCAGCCTCATACATATTCGCGTACCAAGCTTTTATTCAATGAATTTGCTGATGCTTTAAGCCACGCTGACAAGGTTGTCCTCGCTAAGATATATGCTGCAAGAGAAACTGATACTCTCGGAATCAGCTCTGCTGACCTGTGTGAGAAGATACAGTCTCTTGGTAAAGAATGTATATATATAGACAATTTTGAGGACATTGAAAAATATTTATTAAAAAATTGTATCAACGGTGACTTGTTAATAACTATGGGTGCCGGTGACGTATATAAAATCGGCGAAGACTTGCTTAAATAGTACGTTTTCCACTTGCCTGAACTTTTTCAACAAAGTTATCCACATTATCCACAATTTTCTGTTACTAAATTGTTCAGAATGATTGTGGATAATTTTTTATTCTGGCATTTTTATGAACCCACATTTTAAGCGGTTTTCCTATGTATATTTTTTATTTATCCACATTTTCCACATTCTCCACATTTCTCCTTTCCGCACTGGACGCGCTTTGCATTTATTTTTTTCAGTGGTATAATCTGCTCATAACTTTTTGGGGAGACTAATACCATGAATAATCTGAACTTGTACTCAGAGACTGTTTCTGGCTATACAGCAGTTTCTGATATTTTCATAGACGAATATGTACCATCAGCCAACGGAGACTTTGTTAAGGTCTATCTTTATCTTTTGAGACTTCTCACAAGAAAGAACAGTAACTTAAGCATCTCTTCTCTTGCCGATACTTTCAACCAGACTGAGAACGATGTAATGCGTGCTTTAAGATACTGGGACAGATCAGGTCTTGTCCAGCTTTCTTACGACGACAATAACCAGCTTTGCGGTATCACTCTGAAGGATATTGCTAACCATGGTTCTTCACCTGAGCCTGATGACAATAATGCTGCCCCTGATATTAATAATGCTGCTGACAATGCTGTTTCAGAAGCTGTCACAGATAATGAACCAGTTTCCAGCAGTCCTGTCTCTGATAATGCTGCATCCGGCAATACTATATCAGACTCATCATCCAATGTTGTCTCTATGGATTTTGCCATTGCATCTTCAGCATCATCAGCACACAATGTAGAGCCTTCGAAAGTAACTGTACCTGCTGACAGACTTAATGAGCTTAATTCCGATGATGATTTTTCAATGTCACTTTTCGCAATTGAAACATATCTTGGAAAAACGCTTTCACAGCCTGCTACTAATGCCATTGTATATTTCTATGACACTCTTAATTTCTCTACTGCTCTTATTGAGTACCTCTTTGAATATTGCATATCCAAGGGTAAGACTTCAATAAGATACATAGAAACAGTTGCTCTCGCATGGGCTGAAAAAGGTATCAGCACAGTTGACGCTGCCAAGGAAGAAGTAGTCAACTATAATGAATCTGTTTATGGTATCATGAAAGCACTCGGCCTTAACAGAGATCCGGCTCCTGCTGAAAAGCAATATATCTCTAAGTGGACTGATGTATACGGCTTTAAAACTGATATAATTATCGAAGCCTGTAACAGAACCATAAATGCTATACATCAGCCAAGCTTTGAATATGTTGAATCTATTCTTAGCAGTTGGGATAATTCTAACATAAAAAGTTTTGATGATATCAAGAAAGCTGATGCCCAGTATGAAGCTGGTAAGACTGCCACAACATCCAAGTCATCTAAGGTTATTAAGCAGAATGCCAACCGTTTCAATAATTACCAGCAGCGTCCTAAGAAATCTGACGACTGGTATAACTCTCTGCTAAGCAATAATAATTAATTATAAGGAGGGGCGCTATGCCTTTGACCAATACACAATATGCCTCTATTATGAGACAATATGATGATATTAAAACAGCCAACAGGCACTTGCAAAGTGACCGTTATAAAGAAGTCACTGCCCTGTGTCCTGATATAGCAGATATTGACTCTGAGATTATAGACTTGTCCATGAAAACTGCCAGAGCGCGTATAGAAGCTGACTCATCGGACACGACTACTGATGAATTAGCTTCCAGCCTTAAGTCACTCAACAACAGAAAAGTGGCTGCTCTGGCTTCTATAGGCAAGCCCGCTGATTATCTTGACGATATATTTACATGTCCTTATTGCAAGGATTCTGGTTATGTTGATGGTAAACGTTGCATGTGCTTTAACAAAAAAGCCATTGATCTTATATATAAGGACTCTAATCTCAAGAACATAACTGCTGACGAGAATTTTAACACATTCTCTTTTAGCTGGTACAACAATACCGATGTTGATTCAGCAACAGGGCTCACACCTTATAATAATATGCAGAAAGTTCTCAAAGTATGTCACGATTTCGTCGATAACTTTGATACTGAATTTTCTAATCTGTTATTTATTGGACAGACTGGTGTTGGAAAGACATTTCTTTCCAACTGTATTGCAAGGGCTCTTATGGATTCATGCCACAGCATAATATATCTTACTGCCGGAGAATTCTTTGATTCTTTTAAGAGCGATGATTTTAAGGAGTTTGGAAGTTCCAAGTTTGATACTTCTTTCTTTGTTGAATGTGATCTTCTTATTATTGATGATTTGGGAACCGAGAAAGCTTCAGACTATAATTTTTCTAATCTGTTTAATACTATTAATGAAAGGCTTCTTAGAAGAAAGAGTATTATTATCTCTTCTAACCTTGAGATGCCTGATATTGAGACAAGGTACTCTCAGAGAATTTTCTCAAGACTTGTAAGTGCCTATTCTATATTAAGACTTTTTGGTGATGATATACGCTGTATGAAGAAATTATCACCAGTAAAAAGAGCTTAACGATTATTTATGTCAAATATATCATTGACTTATTTCGCGTCAATGTTTATATTTTTATATGTATGTTTAATTATTATACTTTATGGAGGATTATTTATTATGCCACGTGATGAAAGACACACTGAAACTATTCCTTACGGAACATTAGGTATTATCCCATTAGCAAGCTGTACTGAGATGGGTAAGAAAGTTGACGAGTACCTTGTAAAGTGGAGAGAGCAGCGTCAGAATGAGAATACTTCTACCCTCAATTTTGCAGGATATAAGAGAGACAGTTATATTGTTAACGCTAAGACTCCTAGATTCGGTTCAGGAGAAGGAAAGGGCGTTCTTGTAGATTCTGTTCGTGGTCATGACTTATATATTATGCTTGATGTCTGCAACTACAGTCTCGAATATACTGTTTGCGGTTTCAAGAACCATATGTCTCCTGATGATCACTACGCTGATCTTAAGAGAGTTATTGCCGCTGCAGGTGGTAAGGCAAGAAGAATTAATGTAATCATGCCTTTCCTTTATGAATCAAGACAGCACAAGAGAACAGGAAGAGAGTCTCTTGACTGTGCACTTATGCTTCAGGAACTTACAGATATGGGTGTTGAGAATATTATTACTTTCGATGCACATGATCCTAGAGTACACAATGCTATTCCTCTTAAGGGATTTGAATCTGTATCATGCACATACCAGTTTATCAAGTATCTCCTTCTTAATGTGGATGATCTTCACATTGACAGTGACCATATGATGGTTATCAGCCCTGATGAAGGTGGTATGGGACGTGCAGTATACTTTGCTAACGTTCTTGGTCTTGATATGGGTATGTTCTATAAGAGAAGAGATTACACTAAGATTGTTAACGGACGTAATCCTATCGTTGCACATGAGTTCCTTGGAACTAATGTTGAAGGCAAGGATGTTATTATCATTGATGATATGATTTCTTCAGGTGAGAGTATGATTGATGTTGCTTCTGAGCTTAAGAAGCGTGGTGCAAGCAGAGTATTCTGTGCTACAACATTCGGTCTTTTCACTAACGGATTCAAGAAGTTTGATGAAGCTTATGAGAATGGTATTATTGACAGAATTCTTACAACTAACCTTGTATACCAGCCAGCAGAGCTTCTCTCTAAGCCTTGGTACATCAATGTAGATATGAGCAAATACATGGCTCTTCTTATTGATACACTTAACCATGATTCTTCAATCAGCAACCTCTTAAGCCCTGTTGAAAGAATCCAGCAGAGAGTTAAGGAATACAATGAACTTCACTATGGTAAGTAATTGTAATTATTCACTTACAACTTAATTAATATAATAATTTAGCCGGGCGCTTATGCGTCCGGCTTTTTATCTGTCTCATTATTATTCTGTTTAGTTTCCTGTGTTGAACCTGTATTATCCGGATCAGTACCAGTATTTCCACCTGATGAACTACTCTGTGATTCCTGCTGCGACTGACTTGGTTTCTGTGTCTGTGAAGGCTTCTGTGTCTCAGACTGTGTCTGTTTCTGTGTTTCCTTTACTGATTCAGTCTCTGACTCTGTCTCCTTCGTTGTCTCCTGCACATCACTCTTATTACCATATGATGGAAAATCTTTCTTGGCAAGATTCTCATGCGCAGACTCCATAAACTGCCTGAATATCTGCTTGGTATAAGTCTGTGGTATTGTTGCAGGATAATCATATCCCTGCCATACAGCAACTGTATAGTATGCACTATATCCGCAGAACCATGAATCATAGTTAGAATTGGTTGTACCTGTCTTTCCGGCAACAATCGCATTGTTTGTTGCTGCTTCCCGTCCAGTACCGTTAGTTACTGCTGTTTTTAACATATCTGTCATCATTCTGCATGCATCTGAATCATATATCTTCTGCTGCCTGTTAGATGAATCATATATAACTTTTCCACGCACATTCTTTATCTGTGATACACAGGTAGCCCTTCTGTACTGTCCATCATTAGCAATCGTTGCATATGCACCAGCCATCTCTTCTGTTGATACTCCATATGTGAATCCGCCAATTGATATGGCATTATAATCTTTATCCATCCATATCCTGTGAAATCCCTGATTAAGAAGATATGAACTTCCAACTCGAGGAGTGATTTCCTTCAGTACATTCCATGCAACTGTATTTCGTGACAGATTTACTGCTGTCCTTAATGTAATACTGCCCATATATGTTCCATCAGCATTCTTAGGACCATCCTCAATATACTCATCTTTTACGATAGTATCAGGTGTATTACCACGCTCAAGATATGGAACATAATCAAGTATTGGTTTAATAGAACTTCCCGGCTGCCTGTAGCTCTGGTACGCTCTGTTTAATGTGTATCCTTCAAGTTCCTGACTTCTTGAACCTACAATAGCCACTACATTTCCTGTTTCATTATCTATACATGTAGCTGCTGCCTGCATCTCATATATATCATCTTTCATGGTTGTATAACCTTTAAGATTGTCATCTATTGCATCCTGAAGCTTCTGCTGCACATCCATATCAATACTTGTATATACCTTGTATCCACCTGAAAGAAGTTTCTGCTGGAATAGTGTATAACTCTGTTCATACAGATCTTTATACTGGTCATAGTCTTCATCACTGCTGAAATCCGTTCTGAACATAAATCCGTTGGCCTGCATCATACCCTCTATGGCACAATGTCTTGCATATGTTTCCACTGAATTATTCTTAGAAACCTCCGGCTGTTGTGCAAGCACTATCTGGGTATTGACCGCTGTATCATAATCTTCCTGACTTATCTTATTATTCTCAAGAAGCTTCTCAAGTATAAGATTTCTTCTGGTCATCGTATTATCGTAATTGGTAAGAGGGTTATATCTCGTAGGGCTGTTAGGAATTGCAGCTATAAATACCTGCTCAGCAAGTGTAAGTTCACTTACTTCCTTGTCAAAATATCCTCTTGCCGCAGCTCCGACTCCATAATATCCATTAGCGAAATAGATATTGTTAAGATAAAACTCAAGTATTTCGTTCTTGGAATACTTCTTCTCTATATATGTCGCAACGAATATCTCTTTGACTTTTCGCTGCCATGTAACTTCCTGGCTTAAGAATATATTCTTAGCAAGCTGCTGTGTTATAGTGCTCGCTCCCTGAACAATCTCATCATTCTCAGTGTTAGCTATTACAGCTCTTATTATGGCCTTTATATCGATTCCCTTGTGTTTATAGAAATCTTTATCTTCCATTACAACAAATGCATCTGCCAGTGTATCAGGAATCTGACCTATATCAACATAATACATGTCCTTTGATTCCCTCATTGAGCATAATTCATTGCCATCAGCATCATATATAAGTGTAGTTCCAGATGACATAAATGTATCTGCTGAACTATCATTAACAAGTTCTTTAGCATCCTGTGCCAGTTGTATAACTTTGATTATCTTTGGTGAGAATATTGCCAGTGTTACAACAAAAGCAAGTAATATAGTTAATAATACCAGCCTTCTTATTAATCTGCGTCTTCTTTTCTTCTTAGATAATTTCTTCTTAGCCATAATACTCAATCCTTATGCACATCATTATTTGTAATAAGTTACATATATGTTACCACCCTGAGAAAACATTTTACCTGCATCATTCATTGAAACCGTCTTCTGTACTCCGGTCGATGCTTCAATATATGCAATCTCACTTGAATTATATGCAGTAATGATAATATATTCGTCTTCTCCAATCCTTGCTATGACAGGACTTCCATCGCCTACATAGCTGAGTGCTTTTTCATAAGTTATTCCTGTAAGACTGATTCCATGTACGCCATTTATATTGTCAAATGTCTCAACAGCGGTATGTCCCTGCTCCATATAAGAAACTGCATTGAAATCGGCACCAAGATAATTACTTACCGCTGCTACTGCATTAGTAATTGAACTGCCTGATGTCACCGGTACAATACCGTCTATTGATGCCTGCGTACTTCTGTATCTCTTCCATACCAGCTTGGAATTACTGTCAACCACTGTTCCATATGTGTCGTATGCAAGATTTATTGCCTGATCAAGCTGCGTTCTGCTTCCCTGGAACTTACCATAACCATACACATAATATCTTCCATCCCACAAGAAATCATCCTCAAGTTCAAGCTTTGTATTATCCTTAAATATTATCTCTCCGGAAGTTCTGTAAGTAACTGATATATCATTCACTTTAGTTATCAGATCAATATACAGTTCCTGTTTTCTCGCGTCTGTACTTATTGTCTCGGATTTTACTGCATTTTCTATTACATTTTCATCTTTATTAATAAGCTGATCTATACTTGTCGATATATATCCACTTCCCGATTTCACGATTCTTGAAAGTGTAATTCTTTTACCCTGAACCTCTGTACCAGAAACATATATGTCTGGCTGTTCGTATTCTTTGATTATATTATAGTCAACATCTATAATACCAACCTTATACATTGCATAAGTTCTGCTTCCGTCTGTTCCTGATATTATATCGTTCTTATGTGCTGTTCCATATATGAAATCAGAATCTATATATCCAAGAGGTCTTAATGTATCGCCCTCATCTGCTTTCACCTCATATGCACTGTCGTTGCTCATATTAAGAATTCTTATGGTATCTGTGTTGTAGATATCTCCCGAAGTACTATATGCAATGGCATCTCCAGCATCAGACACCGCATAACTATCTTCCTTAAGCCCTGTTATCTCAGTCATGACCTCCTTACTTACAAGGTCAACTGAATACAATGTCTCATCTATAAGTATATAGAATTTGTCGTTAGAAACATAAGATACTCCGCCTACATTCTGTGTAAGAATATTATAAGGAATTGCTACCGGAATGAACAATCTTTCAGTAACATCATTATCCGCATATGAATATCTGCATAAGGATACTCCAACCTCTCCTTCATGCTCTCCTCTGTTCATATATCCAGATACTAAAAATGTTGCATCCCCATTATCTTCTATCTTCATTATCTTGATATTATGGGCATCATAGCCTTCTCTTACAGAATCTGTTTCCTCCCCTTTGAATGAGAATACTCTTGTGAATGTCTGTGAGCTGCTGTTAAAACACCACAGTGAACCCTGATTCACAAAGTATGTGTATACTCCCTTTTCATCTGAAGCACAGTTAACTTCTGTAGATGAATTAATTCCAAGATTAATCTTTGACGAAGAAGTAAGGTCATTCTTGGCATCAAATACCTGATTCATCTCTCTTTCAAAATTAAGAAGATAGAAGCCATTGTTAGCCTGACGTATTCTGTAATACTCATTCACATTATATGTATCACTTGAAGAATAATCATTAGCAGCTCCTACTCTGTAATCAAGCCTTATTATGGCAACATCATCATTAATAGATATAATCTCTGGGGTAATCTCACTTTCTATATATGGTTCAAGATCTCCCCATCCAACCTGACTCAGCGAACAGTTAATATTAACCTTTCCATAATTAGTGTTATCTCCAACACTTGAAGTCTCAAGATATCCAGCTATATCCTTAAGTCTTGCACTATCAAATGTGCATGAATTAAAATCCATAACAAAATCAAGCTTCTTCTGCAGGTCATAGTCTGTTCCATACATAATCCTTGTGTAATAATAAACTGCATCATGCTTCTTTGTCTTAAGAACAACCTCAAGAGCATACTCTTTTCCGGTATCAAGAAGATTCTTAATATTCAAAGTGACATCTATCTTATTGCCAGATACCTGATATCCGCTGACCTCAGTATTCTCTATAAGAGATCTGTCATCTATTGAACGTATCTTATAGCCTACCGATTCAACGTCTTCTCCATATGTATTAATTGTTATTGCAAGTTTTCTATCCTTCGCAACAGGTGTAATATTGCCATAGAATAATGTAGAATCAAGTTCCATAGTATAACCATGCATAACATTATATTGAGTCCCTGATTCAGTATCTATCGCAACTGTCGGAAGCGTAGCATCCGCCATAGTAGTTGCTGATGGCATAATCTGTTCGAATTTCATTGATATAAATGTTATTATAACCGTCACGAAGAATATAACTCCAAGTATAAAATACTTGGAACCCGATATATTATAATTTCTGATTCTTTTCACTTTAATCCTCCAGAAGCTTCTTAAGCGTAAGGTCAATATTAAGTGTCCTGCTCATATCAAGAACTTCCTCATAAGCCTTAGCATCAGGCTTTCCAGTCTTAACAGCCCTTATAAGCAGATTCTTTGGTGTATGCTCCATATCTATGAACTCAAGTATCTGTGTCTGATATCCCTTAGACTCCAGAAGCTTTGCCCTCGCACCATCTGTTGCTATCGCCGCAAATCTTTCCTTTAAGATTCCATAATCCATAACAGGTGAAAGGTTCTTATCTGCTATCGTCCTGTTTGCCTCATGCTGGCAGCAAGGCACAGAAAGTATCACCTTAGCACCCCATTTTACAGCCTTGGCAAGTGCATAATCAGTAGCCGTATCACATGCATGAAGTGTAACAACCATGTCTACTGAATCAACGCCTTTGTAGGACGCAATATCGCCCTCATAGAAATCAAGCCTGTCATAGCCGTATTTCGTTCTTAACTGGTTGCAATGCTCAATAACATCTTTCTTTAGACCCAGTCCAATTATCCTTATATTATATCCCTTAAGCACCTTAAGATAATAATACATTGCAAATGTAAGATATGACTTTCCACATCCGAAATCAATTATTGTCTGCTCCCTGTCCTTATCTAACTGAGGCAGGATATCCTCAATAAATTCAAGGAATCTGTTAATCTGTCTGAACTTATCATATCTTGTCCTTACGATTGCGCCCTCTTTAGTCATAACTCCGAGGTCAACAAGGAAATCTACCTTCTCGCCCTCCTTAAGAATATATGTCTTGGTTCTGTTATGCGACAGGTCCTTCTGGCTCTTAATCTGTGTAAGTTTCTTATACTTGCATGTACAAGCGCCTTTCTTGGAACTAAGCACCGTAGCAGTTGCATCTGTCATATTAAACTGCGCCTGTTTAAATGTGTTCTCCATATATTCTGTAATTCTTGTCTTTATCTCTTCTTCTGAATAATTGCTGTGAAGCACCTTTCTTCCCACGAATTCAGATGCCTGAAACTTTATCTCATCTTTAAGCTGGACAGGGCGTATCTTAACCCTCATCACACCTTCTTCATCTTTAACCTTCTGTCCGCTTATTGTAAGATCAATAAGCCTGTCGTTAATACATTTATCTAAAAGCTCTTTTAATTCCATATCTGCCTCATCTTTTCTTAATTATCATCTGGATATACATGGTTATTTTAATCTCTTTAGCCAAAAACCACAATAGCAAGTTTTATGTCCCGGAAATCTGCATCTGTAATCAACATCAGAAATCCTCATTATATATTGGTGTTGACAGCTGTATGTCTGTCACTCCCCTTGTCTCATCATAATTCATTGTTATATTAACATTTATCTTATTCTTTCCTATACTTACAGAATCCTTTACACTCTTAGCATATGCATACACAACATATGAATCCTGTATCTGTCCTGTCGTAACCGTCTTTGCACCTAACATTTTAAGCATATTGCCACTGACCTCGCTCTTGTCATACTGTGACATATCTCCTGCTATGCTTCCTTTCATGCTCACTGTTACATGAGTATCAATTCCGTATTCATCCAGTACATCTTTTATCAGCTTCTCATAATCTGTAACACTGTCAAATCCTTTATAAAGCTGCACACTGGTTCTGAAGTACTCACCTGTATCAGTCTTTTTTATTGATATATCGACATTGCCATTAACTGAGTTCTGTGTAAGATATATTCCTGTCTCATTCTCTGTTATATTGTATCTGTTAAGTCCGATTGTCTTTGCCATCTGTGTCATCATCAGCTTTTTAGCAGTATCAGATATTCCACTGTCAAGCTTCCCTGTCGCGGATATGTCTGCGCTTATATCGTAGTACACATTTTCACAAAATGTATCTACTACATCCATTGTCTCACCCTTTATTCCCTTATATACAAGTCTTCCGGCAAATACTGCCCATATAATTACTGCGGCTGCTACCATCAGCCTCTGAAATCTATATATCTTTACCATATAAAAAACCTCCCATCACCTGAAATATTCCCAGATAATGGAAGGTTTATACATATTATTTAATTAGCAGCCTTAATTCTCGCAAGGGATCTCTTAAGCGCCGCCTCAGCTCTTACCATATCCAGATTAGAATCATGGCTGGCAAGTCTCTTTTCAGCTCGCAGTCTCGCCTCGTTAGCTCTTTCTACATCGATTTCATCTGACCATTCTGCCACTTCAGCAAGAATAGTTATCTTATCCTTGAGAATCTCTATAATTCCACCGTGTACCGCAGCTTTCTTAACATCATTGCCATTGTGTATAGTCAGAACACAAGGAATAACAACTGCTGTAAGCGGAATATGTCCCGGATAAACACCTATATCGCCTTCACTGGTAGAAAGTTCAACAAATGTAGCGTCATCATGGTAGAAAACTCTGTCCGGCGTATTAACCAGAAGCTTTATTGTCTGTGAATCTGCCATTACAACCTCTTTTCTACTTCTCTACCTTAGCTAAAACATCATCAATTCCACCGCAGTTAAGGAAGTAACTCTCTGGAATGTCATCATACTTTCCTTCGATAATCTCCTTAAAGCCCTGGATTGTCTCGCTTACAGGGACATATCTTCCTTCAAGACCAGTAAACTGTCCTGCAACGAAGAATGGCTGTGATAAGAATCTCTGAACCTTTCTTGCTCTTGAAACAACAAGTTTATCATCTTCTGAAAGCTCGTCCATACCAAGGATAGCGATGATATCCTGTAATTCTTTATATTTCTGTAAAATTTCCTGAACTGATCTTGCAACCTTGTAATGCTCCTCACCAACAATTCTTGGATCAAGAATTCTTGATGTAGACTCTAATGGGTCAACAGCTGGATAGATACCAAGCTCTACGATTGATCTTGAAAGAACTGTAGTAGCATCCAGATGTGCAAATGTTGTAGCTGGAGCCGGATCTGTAAGGTCATCGGCTGGTACATATACAGCCTGAACAGATGTAATAGATCCGTTCTTAGTAGATGTGATTCTCTCCTGAAGAGCACCCATCTCTGTCTGTAATGTTGGCTGGTAACCAACGGCTGACGGCATACGTCCAAGAAGCGCTGAAACCTCTGAACCAGCCTGTGTAAATCTGTAGATATTATCAATGAAAAGAAGTACATCCTTTCCACCCTTATCTCTGAAGTACTCAGCCATTGTAAGTCCTGCAAGACCAACTCTCATTCTTGCTCCAGGTGGTTCATTCATCTGTCCGAACACCATTGTAGTCTTTTCAATAACGCCTGATTCCATCATTTCATGGTAAAGGTCATTACCCTCTCTGGTTCTCTCACCAACACCTGTGAATACTGAATATCCACCGTGCTCAGTTGCAATATTTCTGATAAGTTCCTGAATAAGTACTGTCTTACCTACTCCGGCACCACCGAAAAGTCCAATCTTACCACCCTTCTGGTAAGGGCAAAGTAAATCTACGACTTTGATACCAGTCTCAAGAATCTCTGTATTAGTTGCCTGCTCTGCAAATGCAGGTGCCTTTCTGTGAATAGGCATATGCTCCTGTACTTCTGGAGCCGGCTTATTATCTATTGGCTCACCTAATACATTGAACATTCTTCCTAAAGTCTGTTCACCTACTGGTACAGAAATTGGGGCACCTGTTGCCTCTGCATCCATACCTCTGACAAGGCCATCTGTAGGACCCATGGCTATACATCTTACTACATCGTCACCAAGATGCTGGGCAACCTCTACAACAAGCTTACCGCCGTCATTAGTCTTAATATTGATGGCCGAATTGATTTCTGGCAGATTACCGTCTGTAAACTTAATATCGATTACAGCGCCGATAACCTGAGTAATCTTACCAATATTATTCTCTGCCATTATTCCCTCCATTGTTTTATTAATTGATAGCATTCGCTCCTGCTATAATCTCTGTAAGTTCCTGTGTAATTGAAGCCTGACGCGCTCTGTTAAACTTAAGCGACAGATCTGATATCATATCCTCTGCATTGCTTGTTGCGCTGTCCATTGCCTGCATACGCGCTCCGTTCTCACTTGCAACGGATTCAACCATAGCTCCATATATAAGACTGCACACATACTTAGGAATAATCAGGTTAAGAGCTTCCTCTTCACCCGGCTCATAATTCATAGGTGTGTTATCAGTCTCTGTACCATCCTGTTTCATAGCTTCTGCGTCAACAGGAAGCAGCTTGATAAGCTTAGGTTCATGAACTACAGTGTTCTTAAAAGATGTATAAGCAAGATATATCTCTCCGACTTCTCCACTTGTAAATGCCTCAAGCACCTCGTTACATATATCTCTTGCATCAGTATATGCTGGTTCTTCAACCATCTCTGAATAATCCGCTTTAATCTCATAACCTCTTCTTGAAAGGAAATCTCTTCCTTTACTTCCTATTGCATATATAACTGCGTCCTCTTTAGGAATATCACTTCCTGTTATAAGTCTGGTAATATTAGAGTTATATCCTCCGGCAAGACCTCTGTTGGCTGTGATAGTAATAATTGCTTTCTTACTTGATTCACCAGCCTTCAGATACTTGTGATTAATATTACCTGACTTGGCAAGCATATTCTTAACAGTGTCATACATAAGGTCGAAATACGGCTTGGTACTCTCTGCTTTTCCTTTAGCTTTCTGCAACTTAACAGTAGATACGAGCTTCATGGCTTTGGTAATCTGACCGGTACTTTGAATACTATCTCTGCGTCTTTTTATGTCTCTCATTGAGGCCATAAACTATTACCTCCATTCCAAAACATTTACTGGATAAATGTTTTCTTAAACTCTTCGATGGCAGCTATAAGTGCCTTCTCATTATCTGCTGTCAGTTCCTTAGTCTCTTTGATAGATTCTGGAATCTGTGGATACTTAGTATCAATAAAGTCAAATAATCCCTGCTCAAATTCAAGAATTCTGTCAACATCTATGTCGATAACATACTTCTTGGTAACTGCATATATGATTATAACCTGATACTCAACCGGCATTGGCTTGTACTGAGGCTGCTTAAGCATCTCTCTGATTCTCTCGCCCTGTGCAAGCTTTTCCTTAGTATCAGCATCAAGCTCTGAACCAAACTGTGAGAATGATGCAAGCTCTCTGTACTGGGCAAGCTCTGTACGAATAGGAGCAGCAATCTTCTTAATAGCCTTAATCTGTGCTGAACCACCAACTCGTGATACAGACAAACCGGCATTAATAGCTGGTCTGAAACCTGAATTAAACATCTCTGTTTCAAGATATATCTGTCCATCTGTGATAGATATAACATTAGTTGGAATATATGCTGAAACATCTCCTGCCTGAGTTTCAATGATTGGAAGTGCTGTAAGTGAACCTCCACCGTATTCATCTGACATTCTTGCTGCTCTCTCGAGAAGTCTTGAATGAAGATAGAATACATCACCAGGATAAGCCTCACGTCCAGGTGCTCTCTTAAGAAGAAGAGAAAGTGTTCTGTACGCTGCAGCATGCTTACTTAAATCATCATAAACAACTAATACATCTCCGCCGTTCTCCATCCACTCTTCACCGATAGCGCATCCTGAATAAGGAGCGATATACTGTAAAGGAGCAAGCTCACTGGCTGTAGATGCAACTACAGTTGTATATGACATTGCACCATATTCCTCAAGAGTCTTAACAATACTTGCAACAGTTGAAGCCTTCTGTCCGATAGCAACATATATACAATGTACGCCCTGACCCTTCTGGTTAATAATAGTATCAATAGCGATAGCCGTCTTACCAGTCTGACGGTCACCGATAATAAGCTCTCTCTGACCTCTTCCGATAGGAACCATGGCATCAATAGCCTTAATACCTGTCTGAAGTGGTACGCTTACTGACTTTCTTGTAATAACGCCTGATGCAACTCTCTCAATCTTACGGTACTTATCTGTAACGATTGGTCCTTTTCCATCTATAGGCTGTCCTAATGCATTAACAACTCGTCCTGTTAATGCGTCACCAACTGGAACCTCAACAACTCGTCCAGTTGTCTTAACAGTATCGCCCTCACTGATATTTCTTGAATCACCAAGTAAAACGGCACCAACATTATCCTCCTCGAGGTTAAGCACCATTCCATATACCTCTCCAGGGAACTCAAGAAGTTCTCCCTGCATGGCCTTCTCTAATCCATGAATACGTGCGATACCATCTGCTACCTGAATAACAGTACCAACATCTGATACTTCAAGTTCGGTAGAATATCTCTTTATCTGTTCTTTTATAACTGAACTGATTTCTTCCGGTCTTAAATTCATTAGCTCTATGCACCCGCTTTCTGATTAATTAAACTAACCCGTCTGATAACCCTATAACTGTATCTTCATCAGACTCTTGGAAAGTTCGTTTATTTTATGCTTAATACTGCTGTCTACTACACGGTCTCCGATTCTTATTACCATTCCACCAATAAGACTCTCGTCAACAGTATAGTTCATCTGGAAATCCACATACTGTGTGGTCTCCAGCAGCTTTCCAACAACTGCCTTCTTCTGTTCAACAGTGAGTGGCTTTGCTGTACTTACATAAGCAACTCCTATTTTCTTGTATTCGAGAACTCTCTTTCGAAAATACTCGAGTGTATCAACAATCTTTTTCTGTCTGTCCTTTGAGACCATGGTTATCAGCAACCCTGTCATATCTCCTGAAACAAACTGAGAGAAAATGTTATTAATAAGTTCTTCTTTTTCTCCCTTTTCAACTTCTGGATGATTAAGCAGTTTGCCAAGCTCCGGATTATCATTAAAAGCTTCAATGACAGCCCCGGCCTCATCATACAGTGAATCCGCCCTGGATTCTTCTACGGCAAGCTCAAACAAAGCATCACCGTATGTTGCTTCAATTAGCTTAGCCATGTTTTCTCACCCATTTCATTCAAAGTCTCTTCAATAAGAGCATTACTGTCTTTCTCATCAATAGATCTGGCAACTAACTTAGATGCCATAACAGCTGCTACAGTTACAATCTGCTGTTTAACTTCATCAGCAACCTTCTGCTTCTCAAGTTCAGCTTCAACATTAGCTCTCTCTATGATTCTTGCTGCCTCAGCCTTGGCTTCGTCAATGATTTTGGTTTCATTGTGCATAGCTGTCTTTCTTGCATCGCTAAGAATCTGTTCTGCCTCTTTGTGGGCATCCTTTAACTTAGCCTCATATTCTGCTTTAAGGGCACTCGCTTCCTTCTTATCGTTCTCAGCGTTCTCCCTGTCACTTGTTATCTTGTCCTGTCTCTTCTTTAACATATTCCTTACAGGATTGAAAAGAATGAATGTAAGTAAAAGAAACAGTATAAATACATTGACTGCAGTTACTGCTGCATCAAAAAGGAGCTGCGGATCCAGACCAAATAATCGTCCATCAGCCGCTAGGGCAACAAATGTATTTCCTGACAAATTCAATTGTAGGCCTCCTTTCTATTATCTTCGCACCTCTTCTTAGTTTCCGAAAGGCTTAACGAACATTAAGATAATAGCTACGGCGAAACCGTAAAGACCTGTTGTCTCGGCAACGGCCTGTCCAAGAAGCATTGTTGAAGTAATATCAGACTTTGCTCCTGGGTTACGTCCTACTGCAGATGCACCATAACCTGCTGCAATACCCTGTCCAACACCAGGACCAACACCTGCGATCATTGCAATACCTGCTCCAATTGCTGACATAGCACTAATAAATTCACTTCCTGAAATATTCATCTAAAAATCCTCCGTCTAATAAAAATATTTGCCGTTAATCGGCTATCTTGTCGTTAACATAAACCATAGTTAACATACAGAATACATACGCCTGAATGCAGCCTGAGAATAAATCAAAGTATGCATGCAGAACTGCCGGGTATGCAACTGTGAATGGACTGAGCAAATCATATATCAATCCCATAAGAACTGTTCCTGACATTACATTACCGAAAAGACGTAATGATAATGATAACGGAACCGCAAATTCACCAATAAGGTTAATCGGGAACAAAAACCATATTGGTTGGAATAATGCTGTAAAGTGCTTAATCTTGTTCTTCTTGATACCATTGAACTGAACCAGTATAAATGTTATCAGACCAAGACACAAAGTAACACCATAATCAGCCGTTGGTGGTCTTAACCCAAACAAACCGGATATGTTAGAAATTATTATAAACAAGAACAATGTGGATATATAATTCACAAATTTGTTGGCATTCTTACCCATAATACCATCAACCATAGTACCTAACATCTCAACGATGATTTCTATGGCATTCTGGAACATTCCCGGTGTATCCGAAGCATCGACTTTATTAATCTTAACCCTTGCTATTATAGCCATAATCAGGATAAAGACTGATACCAGCAGCAGAGCCACATGCGTTGTGTCAATGTTCAATGAAACGCCATTCAGCTTGAATGTGTACAGCGTCTTAATCATGAAACTTGAATCTCCGGCCACCATCGTAGTCAAACTCTCGCTTCCCACCTACTCACTCTCCTTTTCTATTATATTTTTATCAGTCTGAGGAATTTCCCCAGCACTGTTTTCCCCTTTTGTGGATTTCTTCCTGTCCAGTAAAGGTGACAGATATGCTGCTATCTTCTCTGAGAACATGCCAATAATTGCACACAACAGATCACCTGCCTTGAAGAAATACAATAATGCAAGCAGTAATATCATCACCATAAATCTTACAATATATCCAAGTACAAGTGTTGTAGACTGTTTATGTCCGCCATACACAACCTTTCGTATTGTAAAGCTCAAGTGAAACGAACTGAATACCGCGTATATAACACCGGCAAGCAGCCCTACTGCACACATAATCTTATTCGGAACAGCAACAAATATAATTATCTGCGCAATGACAAGATAAATACATTCTATAAGCAGCATTCCCGGAAGAGCTTCATTAATATCTTTAATTCTTTTTAACATAAATCACCTCTTAATATCACTGGAATCTTTTTCCTGCTTCTTTCTGTATTCTTCTACCTTTCTCTCGATCTCAATCTCTTCGGCTTTATCTTTCTTAGCCTTATCCTGTCGTACCGTGTTCATTGCAAGAACATAAGCATTCCTCGCACCTGCTGCCATCCCTATGAAAAGCAGTGGAACAGTAAACCATGTTCCAAATCTTTTATCGAGCCATATTCCAAGTGCCAGGCATATAAACGTCGGTACCATGACACATATGGCAAGCTGTGATATCAGCACAATATTGCGTAATGCTTTGCCATCATTCTTCATATCCTATTCCTCACAAAAGTCTGCACTAATTTTACCAATTTAGGGGTATATTTTTCAAGCCTTTTTATTGAATTTTAATGAATCTGCTGATATAATTTTGTCATTATATTTTGTGTATTATTAACTATACCCGAAAAGGGGGGATTTTTATGCCTACATTATACAGAAAAAGACTCATTCCCGACGAATGTGTGAATCTTAAGGACGATAAGATTATATTTATTGATAACGAAACAATTATAACCTCATGGAACACTTTCCGTCCCAAAGCTGAATTTACTCACGGTACATCTTATTATGTCCTGAAAGAAGGCTTTAAGATAAGCAAATTCTATAAAGCAGATAATTCTCTTGCATATATATACTGTGATATTATCAGCACATCATATGATAAAGCTTCTGACACATATGTCTTTACCGACCTTCTCGCTGATGTAATAATCGAGAATGACGGTCGTGTACGCGTTGTTGACCTTGACGAATTAGGCGACGCACTGACAGACAATGTGTTAAGCAGTGCTCTTATGTCTGATGCGCTCCATAAGCTTAACAATCTTCTTGCAACAATATATGACGGTTCATTTGTACATTATCTGGAAGTGCTTGAATCACATGAAGCCACATTACAATAACATTAATCTGAAGTATTATAATAATGCATAAAAGGCTTAGGAACATTCATCTTTTGTTCCTAAGCCTCTTTTCTACAGGTCTATATTAATAGTTCTTCCTGTCCGTTCATACTTGTAATATCTTACACCTGCTGCATTAAGCATTCTCTTGGATGCAATTACAGATGCTGTGTCTGCATATTTGTCACAGTCATATACGACTGTCTTGATGCCTGCCTGAATAATTGCCTTTGCACACTCATTGCATGGAAAAAGTGTAACATAAAGCTTGGCATTATCAAGGCTTCCGCCTCTGTAATTAAGAATTGCATTCAGCTCGCTATGAGTTGTGTAGAAATATTTATTATCTTCACCATCTCTGTTCCATGGAAACTCATCATCAGAGCAGCCTCTTGGCAGTCCGTTGTATCCCATGGATAATATCTTGTTATCCTGACTTACTATACATGCACCAACCTGTGTATTAGGATCTTTGGATCTCATACCTGAAAGTGTTGCAATTCCCATGAAATATTCATCCCATGATATATAATCTTTTCTCTTATCGCCCATTAATTAATCCTCTAACATGCTGATTCTTCTGATGTGTCTCTCATCATTAGAAAACTTGGAATCTAAAAATGTATCTGCAATTCTGAAAGCAAGCTCTGGTCCGATAACTCTTGCACCCATACATAATACATTGGCATTGTTATGTTCCTTGGTTGCCTGTGCTGAGAAACAATCACTGCAGAGTGCTGCTCTGATTCCTTTAATCTTGTTAGCAGCCATGCTCATTCCTATTCCTGTTCCGCAAAGAAGGATTCCTTCCTCACACTCACCCGAAAGAATAGCCTCAGCTACCTTCTTGGCATATACAGGATAATCGCATGAATCCTTAGTATATGTGCCATAATCCTTGCACTCAATACCTCTCTTCTTAAGATGCTCTATAAGCTGCTCCTTTAACTCTAATGCTCCATGATCACAACCAATTGCTATCATTGTTCTTCTCCTTTATCTTCTTTTTCTTCTGATAACTTATCCAGATACTCTGCTACATTGCTGACAAGCCTGTATATCAACTCGAAACAGGCATTATATTCCTCAATTCCTTTACCATAAGGATCTTTAATCTCCTGCTCCGGTTCACCGGCATATTCACTCAGAGTATACACATTAATTGCCTCGCTGTATTCATCATATATCTTCTGCTTCATAGATGAATCCATAGCCAGTACAAGTGTATCATTTCCGAAATCCTCATTCAACAACTGTTTTGCTGAATTATTCGGAATTATCATATTATGCTTTGCTGCAACCGCAACTGCCTTCGGATTATACGGTTCTGGAAAAAGCACAACCATTCCTCTGGACTCAGCAATAATATCCTGCTTAAGATTAGCCATGACAGTTGCCGCCATCGGACTCCTGCAGGTATTCCCATTACATACGAATATCACTTTATCAAATGTGTTCATCGTAAACCCTCATATCTTATTTAATAAAAATGTATTAATCCAGCTTAATTATCTTGTGACCTGCTGCCTTAATCAGTCTGTTCATAACAGCCTGACCTACATTTTTCGTCTCAAAGCTCTCAGAATATACATATTCTATATTCTGCTTATCAAAATCTCTTAATATTGCATACAGATTTCTTGCAACACTAAGCTCATCATCCTTATGACCTGCTGAAACAATATCTTTGCAGATATATTTACCCTTGGTTTCATCAGTTGCCATAACTGCACATCTGTGACCTTCTGCTTCCTTCTCTGCAATCTGGCTGTTAATATACTCAACAACCTTTTCATGCGGGCCTTCAACAATAGTAACATCTGCATTAGGTGCATAGTGCTTGTATTTCATTCCCGGAGCCTTAGGAACAACGCCTTCTTTAAGGCTTCCCATAATAGCCGGGTCAATTATTGTCTTTCCTATAGCATCCTCAAACATAGCCTGTGTGATATATCCAGGTCTTAATATAGTCGGAACTTCCTCGCTAAGATCAATAATCGTAGACTCCACACCTATATCTACAGTATCATCCTGAATAATCATATCTATACGTCCTGACAGGTCATTAATTACATGCTCTGCTCTTGTCGGACTCGGCTTTCCTGATGTGTTGGCACTTGGTGCTGCAATATACACCCCTGAGCTTCTTATAAGTTCTGCTGCCACAGGATGACTTGGCATTCTTATCGCAACTGTTCCAAGTCCGCCTGTGATAGAATCCGGTACTTTATCCTGTTTCTTAAGAATCATTGTAAGTGGACCCGGCCAGAATTTCTTTGCTAAGATAAGAGCCTTTTCTGGTACTTCCGCCGCTAAGTCATATAATGCATTGACATCTGCAATATGGACTATAAGCGGATTATCAGATGGTCTTCCCTTTGCCGCATATATCTTGGCTGACGCCTTCGCATCCAAAGCATCTGCTCCAAGTCCATATACAGTCTCTGTAGGGAATGCAACCAGCCCTCCATCCCTTAGAATCTTTCCTGCCTGTTCATATATTTTTTTATCTTCTTCTGTGTGTGTTATTGTCTTTACTATAGTTTTCATAAAACTTTCCGCCAGCTTTCATTAATTCATATTCATCATAAGATACTCTATTATTCCACAATACAGTGCATCAGCTACTCTTTCCTGATACTCTTCTGTACACAGTCTCTCTTCCTCCTCAGGATTAGACAGGAATCCACATTCGGATATAATTGTCGGCACCTGCGAATGAAGCAGTATGTAATAACTTACGTCAGATTTAATCTGTCTGGTTGAACCCAGCTTTTCTCCCAGAACATTCTGCATAATCTGGGCGATTTTCTTGCTTTCTTCGGACTTCTTATAATAGAATACCTGAGCTCCCTCTGCCTTAGGTGTGACATAACTGTTCTGGTGAATACTGATAACCATATCTGCACCGCTGCTGTTTATTATATCACATCTTCTGTCAAGGTCAGCCTTCTTTTTACTTTTATCAGACTCCTCACTCAGATCATTATCAGAGTCCCTTGTCATAATAACATTAATCTGTACATCTTCAAGACGTTCCTGCAATTTTTTTGCAATTGCCAGATTAATTTCTTTCTCTTTCGTTCCGGCAACCCCAACCTTTCCCGGATCAGCACCGCCATGACCGCTGTCAATAACAATACATTTCTCTGAGAAATCAATATTCATCTCAACGGCTTCACCGCTTCCTGCATCATCTGACAAATGCTGATTATCACCCACATAATCATCCTTCACGCTTCCTTTGCCATCCGCCTTTAGCGGCAGAAGTACATTAGCTGTCATATATACAGCAACAAGAAGTATTATTGACATTAACGGCAGAATCAGTGTCCTGCTTATATTGGCTTTTTCTGGCATAGCATCCCCGAAACCTGTAATTCTCTACTAATTTATTACAGAAATAAGCCACTTATTACTATTAAAATGTCTTTAAAGTTATTTATTATACTGGCTGATAACAGACCATACCGTGGATTTCTCAAGTCCTAATTTCCAGCATGCAACACCTGCAGTATTCTCATTCTGGATAACCTGCATCTTGGCTTCTATAGATTTTTCTTCTTCAAACCATATCTGTCTTGTAGAACTTCCTACTGTGTATGAAGCCACATACTGTCCGCAGTCGTCATTCCATAATGCCACCTGTCCATCACTGTTTAACTGGTCAATTGCTGCCTGCATTCCAACTGCTCTGCTTGTAGTCTTCCCATCAGCTGTTGTCCATATTCTTGTATAGAAAGGAATACCTGCAATCACATGTTCCTGTCCTACAAGGGCAACCGTATCCTCTACAGCCTCTTTAACAAATGGCAAAGATGCTACTGAACCAGCATTAGTTCCTGCATAATGCTCATCATATGCCATTACAATAACATAATCTACAAATCTTGACTGTTCCTTAAGATTATAGCATCTGTTATATGCTTCCGGCTTGTAATTATCTGTCGATAACACAAGTCCGTTTCTTTCACATGCAACAGATAATTCTCTTACAAACTGCAGATAATCCTTTGCATACGCACTCTTAATATTCTCATAATCGAGATTAATTCCATCAAAGCCGTAACTCTTAGCTTCACCAACAAGCTTGTTAACCATGTTAGTTCTTGCCGCCTTACTTGAATAAAGCTTGGTAAAATCAACATTTGTATCAAAATCACTTACCAGTGCCCATACATCAATACCTCTCTGATGCATTTTATTAACAAAATCTGATGATGCATAACTTGACATATTACCTGACTCATCCGTCACAGAATACCATGTTGGTGCAATCACATTAACTCCCGTGGCAGTGGCAATATTATTATCTATACTTGAATTGCCTGCTGTTCCACTCACCTGGAACCATGCAAGCGTAATCTTTTCATTCTTAAGTATATAATTATGTTCCTCGTCAGCCTTTTCTTCTCTTACATATTCAAATGTATCAGAAATCTCAGATTTCTTTACATAACCTGTATACCCTGATACCGTTGTAACCTTAGCCCATTCATCAATATCATCAACATATTCAAGTCTGTCACCCTTGTTCACATACTCAAGCACAGGACTCTTGATTCCGCCTCTGTATCTTACAGCAGCCTTCTTATCTGCTGTTACGCACTGCTTAGCATCTCTTTCAAGAGTCACATTAAGTCTGTCCGGTTCTGAAAAATAATAATATTCACAATCAGTACGCTCTGCCACATAATCCCACGCAATAAAGCACTCCCCGTCAACATCACGGACAACATTATAATCCATGCTGTAAGTCTTACCTGTATCATCTGAATAATCATTCTGGTTCTTCTTAAATGCATAGATATATGAAGTATCTGAATACAAAATCGCATCAGACTCCTTATCATAATAAAAACCGACATTAATATTATCTGCTATAAATTCCTGTGGAAGATACAACCTGCCATCTATATTAATTCCTGTATCTGGATAACTTTCACCATCAATCATTACCATTACTTTGTCCGTATTCTTATCTATATCAAAATACGTATATCCGCTCATCTTCTCCTTAGTAGGAGTATATCTGACTACCATAAACATTGCTGCTATAATAATAACAAGTCCTGACACCGCAACTGCAATGGTAATTCCTTTAACTCTTTTTCTACCACGTGTTTCCATTTATCTGCCTTTCCTTTGCACTAAGATACTGTCATTGTATCATATTACAATAAAAATGGCATACCTTTATTCCCGGAATTACCAACAATAAAAATATGCCATAGCCCTAATCATACGCTACGCAAAAGGGATTTCCCATAGAGCATGATTTGTGATATATTTTCTTTAGAAGTTTCGGACGCAGAATAATTATCAGGTTACAACCTGCCTTAAAACCTTAATGGCACTTCCCTTCATCTCAAAAGGATTCTCCTCCATAGGTGCTTTATATGCTCTGAGTTCGAATTCACGTTCCATGCACTTTGCCCGTTTTTCCTGCCATGTAACTGAAACTATTGGCATGTTTCTGACACTGTAGATTCTTCTTATTCGTCCCAGTCTCTTAACACACTCACCATACTTCCACGGAACCATTGAACCAACAAGTATACGGCACTCGCAAGACATAACATCTCTCAGACCATCAGCAAGCTTTTCTTTCAGATCCGCAAGATTAACCTCAACAATAACCACGTCATAATATTCCGATATAACATGGACGAAACCTTCTCTGACTCCCCCAAAGAAGTCTATCCCCTTATATGAAAACCCTCGTCTGCTTCCTGCATAGTTCTTAACTTTACCCACATGTTCCTCTTCTTTAATCCTGTCAAATGAGTCATCAAAGCCAGAACTTACAATAGCTGTTTTCAGATGAAGTCCATTAGAAAAATAGTTAGCAAGCATGATACCAAGCTGCGTTGTTCCGGCACCGCTGCATAAGCCAATCAGTCCGACAGTCTTATAATTCATAGCCGCTTCATCATTATTCACTTTTCTTTTTCTTAAACCCCTTAATATATCTGATACCACTAATCTTCTCATATAACCTGCCAATACACTCCTTAATTCTACCAGGCCTGTAAACTTCCCATAATCCGGAAAGATTATCCTGTAAGAAATCATTCATTGTTTCGTCAAATATAGGATTATCCTCACACCAGTCATATATGCATGGCATTCTGTAACATTTTTTACCTTTAAACATACCTGACAGTTCATAAAACTGTTGTGCACTCACCAGATTCAGCATATAAACGACATCATCACTACATTTTGCGAATCTATTCCTCTCTTCGTATATGTGCTTCCCTGTTACATAAACCATCATGTATGAATAATTATCACCGGCCATGTCCACAATACATTTATCATGCCTAAGACATCTCATGTTATGCCCTGAATCTACAAGAATAACCTCTGCTTTTATTCCTGTAACCGATATCGCATCGTTGTAATCTGGAATTATTCTGATACCCTTATATATATAAGAGCCGTCATCCATAAGTCCTGCTTTTACAAATGCGGGCATAGCCCTTCTGTTCCCTGACCTGTCTGCCACAACGCAGTTAATGCCTTTTTTCTTTAAAAAATGTGCCATACACATTACTGTATGTGTAGTTCCTATACCTGCCTTATCCCCTGCTACCTGTATTATATAAGAGAGTTTTTCATCCGTACCGCCGCCCCAATTCATTATACTTTGTAATTCTTTCTTTAAATATGTGACACTGCTATACCTAAGTCCCCATTGATGATGCAGTGACTTATTGATAACATGGTACAAACTGGAATATCTGGAAGATATTTCAGACAACTTATGATTCTCATCGGTCACAATATGTCCATGAGAAACCATAAATAAAATGACCATCCCCAAACTATAGATATCTGACTGGATTACAGCCTTCTCCCTGTTATACTGTTCCGGTGCAGCATAAAGCGGACTACCGCTTTCTACTGTCAATCCGGCATTACCTGCAACCGCATTGTCATAATCTATTAATTTAACTTTCCCGTCTTTATCGAGCATAATATTATCCGGCTTAATATCCATGTGTAATATTCCATTGCCATTATAACCATGAAGATATTCCAGTATACAACACAATTCAATGCCAATACGACATATCTCATGTACGCTCAGATAACCTCTGGTATCTGTTTCGTCATGAACATATTGCCGCAAAGATTTACCATCAATATATTCTTCGATAATGCAGATACTATCATTATCTTCTCCAATATTCTGTTCAATATCATAAATAACGGGGATATGGGGATGTTTCAAATTCTTAATAAGATGGGCCTCCTTCATGAGCCTTCCGGCATCCTGCTGGTCACCCGAAAATATCTTGGCAACTCTGTACACATCAAGTATACGGTGTCTTACAAGATAAACTTTAGAATGTGTGGAACAAGATAGTTCCTTTATGATTTCATACTTGTCGTAAAATTCGTTATGCACCTCCTCTTACGACGATACATGAAAAACATCTCCTAAACAGATAGTACACTATAATAATTTAATTTTCAATATATTTTTCAAAAATTTTTATATTTATTTTATTCATGGGTTATCCCACCACCTTTACATATCCATCAAAAATGGGTATTATATCTTTAATAATATTAATGAAGTATAGTCAGAGGTGGCTTATGAAAATAGAAAGACTTAATGAGAACCAGATTAGATGTACACTTAACAAGTCTGATCTGGCATCAAGACAATTAAAGATCAATGAGCTTGCCTATGGCAGTGATAAAGCGAAAGAGCTCTTCCGCGATATGATGCAGCAGGCTTCATATGAATTAGGATTTGAGGCTGAGGATACGCCTGTTATGATTGAGGCTATTCCTATTTCATCAGAATGTATTGTCCTTATTGTTACCAAGGTGGACAACCCTGAAGAACTTGATACAAGATTTTCACGTTTCTCACTATCTGATTCAGATGATGATGAATTAGATTTTGATGATATTGAGACAATCGAAGGTGACAGTTATTCTGATTATTCACTTCCGACAGCTGATGATGAGCTGGATGAATGTGCCGCTTCAGAGGAAGAGGAAGGAATACCTGAAGATGAACTTATGAATATCTTCAACCGTGTGAAAGAATATTTTAACAAAGATTTAAGTAATGCATCTTCTGATACCAAGACCGGCAAACCAGCCGCACAGTCGGCCAAATCTGCTGCCAGAGCTGAATATGAGGTTCCTGTTAAAGAGAATATTTCAAGAGTATTCTCATTTAACTCCATGGATGATATAAGCCATGCTGCGGTTATTGTTGACACTTTCTATCATGACAATAATTCTTTATACAAGAATCCATCTGATAGAAAATATTATCTCTGTATCACCAAGAAAAGATGCAGCGCGAAAGATTTCAATAAAGTATGCAATATACTTTCTGAATACGGTAAGAAAGAGCCCGGATTCGATAATCACACAGGATTCTTTACTGAACACTGTGACTGTATTGTCGCAGAACACGCCCTTCATATACTACGCACATTATAATTGCAGATTGTATTTAATAGTCTGTCCTTATATTAACAGAGCCGGAGCAGTAACTGCCCCGGCTCTATTATTATCTGTTATTCTCTTAATTATCCAACAGACTGAAGATAATTCTGGATCTCCTCAATAAGCATATCTGGATCAATGCCATGAACCATAGCAGCTTCCTCTAATGTCTCACCTGCTGATGATGGGCATCCAACACAATGCATACCGATTCCCATAAGAATAGGTATAATTCCTGCATCTATCTGAAGAGCTTCTCCAATTGTAGTGTCCTTAGTAATTCTTGCCATACTGACCTCCTGTTATTAGGTTAATATAGTCGGTACTTTCGTACCGCTCAATATATCTACTATAATATTGCCCCGAATAAATGTCAATAATACACTAATTTTACTTTACTATTCTATCTAAAGTTAGTTATACCTAACCATAATAATATATTTTATTGATAAAAATTCATGTTGAATTTTACGACAGGCTATCGTATAATATCACTAAAGCAACTGCTAAAGCAGTTAATAAAGAGATTATTAAGGAGGATATATACTATGGCATATGTAATTAATGATGATTGTATCAGTTGTGGTGCTTGTGCAGCAGGATGTCCTGTTGAAGCAATCAGCGAGGGTGCTGCTCATTACGAAATCAACGCTGATGTTTGTGTTGATTGTGGTGCTTGTGCTGGAACATGTCCAGTTGGCGCTCCTAACCCACAGTAGTCTGAACAAGATACGGAATAACGTTCACCAGATGGTGTTCAATGTACCTGAACGGTACTTACATAAAACCCCGAACCAGTTTAATACTGATTCGGGGTTTTATTTTATAATATATTCTTTTTATAGCATATTCAATTACTGTCTTAAGTCTCTTGAAAGATCTGCGAATCTTGTCTGTTCTGGCAGCCATGCCATCTTAACTGTTCCGATAGGACCGTTACGCTGCTTGGCAATAATAATCTCTGCGATGCCCTTCTGCTCTGTATCCTTGTTATAATAATCATCTCTGTAAAGGAACATAACAACGTCGGCATCCTGCTCGATAGCTCCTGACTCTCGAAGATCCGAAAGCATAGGTCTGTGGTCAGGTCTCTGCTCTACTGCTCGGCTTAACTGTGAAAGTGTTACTACAGGAACATTTAACTCTCTCGCAAGCGCCTTTAAAGCTCTTGATATGTCAGATACTTCCTGCTGTCTGCCTTCAGAACGACCGCTTCCGCTACCGCTCATAAGCTGGAGGTAATCGATAATAATAAGTCCAAGATTATTCTCCATCTTGTATTTTCTGCATTTGCTTCGTAATTCTGCGATTGAGATACCCGGAGTATCATCAATTATAAGCTTTGATTTGGCAATGCTGTCCGCACCCTCGATAAGCTTGCCCCAGTCATTAGAATCCAGATGTCCTTTTCTTATCTTATCCGCATCTACTGTTGATTCCAGAGATAACATACGGTTTACAAGCTGGACATTGGACATCTCCAGACTGAATACAACTGTTGTAATCTGCTGCTTGATAGCTACATTTTCAGCAACATTAAGGACAAATGCGGTCTTACCCATTGAAGGTCTGGCTGCAACAAGAATAAAATCTGATGGCTGCAGACCTGACAGATAAGTATCTAAGTCCTTGAAACCTGTAGGAACACCCGTAACAGCTCCTTTGGTCTTGGCTGCCGCAGATATTCTGTCAAGTGCCTCAAGAACGACCTTATCAATAGGTGTATATTCCTTGCCTCCCTTATTCTTGACAAGTT
Organism: Eubacteriales bacterium; assembly: GCA_030537195.1. Taxonomy (GTDB): domain Bacteria; phylum Bacillota; class Clostridia; order Lachnospirales; family Lachnospiraceae; genus Lachnospira. The sequence continues at coordinate 46,839 of JAUNOK010000017.1, forward strand.
CAAATATCTTCTTTTCTGTATCAGCAAGAATATCCTCTGTCTTATCCTTGCCTGCATAACACTGATTGGCAATCTCATCATTAACTCTTATGATGTTTCTGAGTATTGCCTTTTCCTTAACAATACCCGCATATTGTCTTATATTGGCAGATGTAGGCAGTGAAATCACCAGTTCCCTGATAAATTCGATACTATAGACTTCAGCCGGAACGTCTGTCTCCTTCAATCTTGCCTGCAAAGTAATTATATCTACAGGTTTACCCTCATTATTCATGTCTACCATAGTCTGGAACATTGTTCCATACTGTCTGTAGTAGAAATCATCCTGCCTTAAGATTTCAGCGGCAGTTATAATCGCCTGTCTGTCCAGAATCATTGAACCAACAACAGACTGCTCAGCTTCTATGCTGTTCGGCATTACCCGTGTTACCACTGACTCGTCCATAGTAACTCCCTTTCTTACAAATGTATCCTATAACTTATTTCTCAACAACTTTAACAGTTAATTCTGCTGTCACATCCTTATGAAGCTTAACCTGGATAATATAATTACCTAAAGACTTAATAGGCACATCAAGCTTCATTTTCTTCTTATCAATCTCAAGACCTAACTGCTTCTTGGCTTCTTCTGCAACTTCCTTAGTTGAAACAGTTCCGAATGTTCTTCCACCTTCGCCTGTCTTCATAGAAACAGTAACTGTGCACTCATTAATCTTTGCTGCAAGCTCCTTAGCTGCTGCAAGCTCTTCTGCTGCCTCTTTCTCTTCTCTCTTCTTGGCTAACTTAAGGTCATTAAGATTCTTCGCTGTTGCCTCGATTCCGAGCTTCTTAGGAAGCACATAATTTCTTGCATATCCATCATTAATCTTAACAATCTGTCCCTTTTTTCCTAATGTCTTAACATCCTCTAATAAAATAACATCCATTATATTTCACCATCCTTAATCATATTATCAAGTGTAATCTTAATCTTATTAATTGCCTGGTCAATTGTACAGTCAGTAAACTGTGCACCGGCAATACTTATATGACCGCCGCCACCCAGCTTTTCCATGACAAGCTGCACATTAACTTCATCAATAGACCTTGCACTTACATATATCTTATCCTCGTAAGGAGTGATAACAAAAGAAGCTTTAATTCCCGATATATCAAGCAGATCATTGGCAGTCTTGGCTCCTCCAACAGTAGGTGTGTCAATTCCATCACCATTGAATATAGATATTGCAAATGCGTCCTTATACACCTCTGCACGGCTTACAGCCTTTGCAATCTCTTTATACTCATTCATATTGCTTCTAAGCATTTTTCTTACTCTTGTCACATCAGCACCATGTCTTCTTAAGAACGCTGCAGCCTCGAAAGTTCTTGGTCCTGACTTACTGTTAAATCCATCCGTATCAATATTAATTCCGGCATACAGCGCATCTGCCTCAAATGCCTTAAGCTTAATATTGTCATCAACATACTGTATCATCTCTGTAATCATCTCACTGGCTGATGAAGCATATGGATCAACATATGAAAGAACTGCGCCGGTAATTGTGTCGCTCTGTCTTCTATGGTGGTCAAATACGACAACAGTCTTGCATTTCTCAAGAAGCTCAGGGCACTCTGTTCTCTGTGGTCTGTTGACATCAACAACAATAACAACTGTTGATGCATTTATCTTGGAAGGCGCATCCTCCGGCTTTATAAACATATCGTCCGGATACTCCTCCTTGCCTATGAATCTGTTCACAAAAGGTCTTACACTGCTTGTAACCTCGCCAAGAACAATGTGCGCCTCCTTGCCAAGCTTCCTGGCAATAATATATATTCCAAGTGCTGAACCAAATGCATCAATATCCGCAAGTGAATGTCCCATAACAAGTACATTACTGTTATTATCAAGAATCTGTCTTAAAGCATGTGCCTTAACACGAACCTTGACTCTTGTATTCTTCTCCATCTGCTGGCTCTTGCCGCCATAATAAAGAATCTTCTCTCCATCCTTGACTACAGCCTGGTCTCCGCCTCGTCCGAGTGCAAGATCCATAGCCGCCTTAGCCACATCATAATTCTTAGAATACTCTGCTGAACCTGTTCCTATGCCCATACTCAGGGTAAGAGTCATCTCATTGCCAATCTTAATGCTTTTAATCTCCTCAAGCAGACTGAATCTGTCCTGCATAAGCTTCTCTAAGAAACTATATCTGAATACTACAATATATTTATCCTTCTCAAGCTTTCTTACGATTGCCGAACCCGGAGAAAAATACTTATTAACTCTCTTATCAATAAGACCTGCAAGAAGTGACCTTCTAACATCGTCAGTACTATCAAGGGCTTCCTCATAATTATCAATATACACAAGTCCTACAACGAATCTTTCGTCCTTTAACTTCTGTATATATGTGTTGATATCTGTCTCATCAAAAAGATACATTACATACATTGAAGAATCCATGCTTTTCTCAATTATATCGACACCATCTGCGATAGAGTCTGCATCAATATTCTTAAGTTCAGCTTTATAATCCCTGTCCTGAAATGTAAGTCTTATCTCCTTGAATCCAACCTCATCATCAGGAAATATACTTGGTGTAACTTCTGGAAGAATCGTATTGATATTCTTTCTGAAATCCTTCTTAACTCCCAGGCAGTCCTGCATTGCCTTATTGGTCCACATAACATTGCCATTATTATCAAGAAGGCAGTATGGCACACTGAGATTATACAAAAGCTGTTTCTGAACCTGTGAATAATTGGCTGCAAATTCAACCATTCCAGACATTATTCTCGGCCTCATATAGAAATACATAAGCCCACATGCCAGCAGATATATAACCATGAAAATGCTTACGACTGTCGCCGCCATAACATTAACACAGAACATAATTCCACATACAATAATCAGAATTGCCCCAATATATAATGGCCATGCAAAAAACGACCTCAGAAGTCCGCTATATTTAAATGCTTTTTTCCCATATTTGTTATCTGGCATAACACACATCTCCATAATCGAATTAGAGTAATTATATCATGTCTGCAAATATACTACAAGCATACTTTGTGCAAGCACATTCTGGATTGCATGGCTCACTGCTGCGGGCAGCTCATATGCCAGAACTTCGTTCTGGCATTGTCGCGGCGCTCCTCGAGAATACATATAAAGTTCTCAGTTCGTGCAAGCACGACTGGGAATTTTATATGTATTCTCTCATCGCTGCCCGCACAAAAAAAGCCGTAACAGGTTTCCCTGCTACGGCTCGTAGTCTTAATATATATTAGTCTACTGAATATGGAAGAAGAGCTACGTGTCTTGCTCTCTTAACAGCTACAGTAAGAGCTCTCTGATGCTTTGCACAGTTTCCTGTGATTCTTCTAGGAAGGATCTTTCCTCTCTCAGAAACATAATGCTTAAGTGTAGCAACATCCTTATAATCTAATACCTTGTTGGCATCTGCACAAAATGCGCAAACTTTCTTTCTTCTACGCATTGGTCTTCTTCTCATCTGACCCTCTGGTCTCTCAGCCTTCTTATCTGGCATGGTTTTTACCTCCTATCTTAGTTGAAAGGCAAACCCTCATCATCTACTCCGTCAGGAATAGCCATAAATCCATCTCCAGCCGCCTGGCTTGGTTCTGGTCTTGATGGTGTGTACGCAGCATAATTAGAGTCTCCTCCATTATTAGCTGCTGCGGATTTGCTTTCTGCAAATTCCTGTTCTTCAACAACTACATCGGTTGTATAAACTCTCTGACCATCTTTGTTAGTATAACTACCAGTCTGGATTCTGCCAGTAACAACAATCTTAGTTCCCTGATGAAGATACTTCTCAGCGAATTCTCCTGCTCTTCCAAAAGCAACACAGCTTATGAAATCAGCAGACTGCTCGTTATCACTGTTTCTTCCGCGTCTTCTGTCTACAGCCAATGTATATCTAGCAACTGCCATAGAACCGTCTGCATTCTGTGAATATCTTACATCTGGTTCTCTTGTCAGTCTTCCCATTAAAATAACTTTGTTCATACTTTATCTCCTCTTCTATAAAGAGTTGTAAGTCAAACGTCATCTTTAAAAATCGGGATTAATAAATTACTCTCCGTCTTTAACGATTAAGAATCTTAATACATTATCCATAATACGGATTCTGCTTTCAATCTCAGCTGGAGCAGTAGCTTCTGCTTCAAACTTAATGAAACTATAGAATCCTTCGCTCATATGCTGGATATCGTATGCAAGCTTCTTCTTCTCGCTTGTGCCTGGATCTGTAATAGTACCACCGAAACGAGTGATTAACTCATTAACCTTCTCGATAGTAGCTGTTCTTACTTCATCCTCGACGTTTGCGCTAACAACTAATGCTAATTCATACTTATTCATCTACGTCGCACCTCCTTCTGGTCTTTTGGTCCCTTCTATCCTTATACACATAAATGTACATGAAGGAACAAGGATTAAAAATATATCACAAGACAAAATCTTATCATATCCAGAAGTTAATTACAAGCCTTTTTTAATTTTTTTGTATTTTTTTGTGCGAGTGATCTTTTTATAATAATTTCATGACCACATCCTAAGCACTTCATTTTAATATCTGCACCAGCTTTGAGAATCTCCCATTCACTACTGCCACATGGGTGCTTTTTTTTCATTTCTACAATATCACCAGTTTCGTATGGAATAATTTCTGCCATTCAAAACCTCCGTTATATTTTAATTACATAAAATTCTTAAATACATCCGCCAGCGGTTCATTAATAAGAATATCCGCCCTGCTATCATAAGGAGTTGCTGACTTATTAATAAGGACAAGCTTGTCTCCCCTGTAATAATCTATAAGTCCTGCCGCAGGATATACACCAAGAGATGTTCCTCCTATTATAAGCATATCCGCATGTCTTATATAATTCACAGCATTTGTTATATTGTTATCGTCAAGACCTTCCTCATACAATACAACATCCGGCTTTATTCTTCCACCGCAGTCGCACATTGGAACTCCTTCGGAATTAATTATCTTATCAATGCCATAAAATTTATGACATCTTTCACAATAATTCCTGAGCACTGAACCATGCAGTTCAATTACATTGCTGCTACCAGCCTTCTGATGAAGTCCATCAATATTCTGTGTTATAACTGCCTTAAGTTTTCCTTCTTTTTCAAGCTTGGCCAATGCTAAATGTGTAATCCCAGGTTCTGCATCAGGATATAACATCTTATCCTTATAAAATCTGTAGAATTCCTCTGGATATCTCTGATAAAATGAATGACTGATAATTGTTTCTGGTGGATACTTATATTGCTGGTTATATAATCCATCCGGACTTCTGAAATCTGGAATTCCGCTTTCAGTAGATACTCCCGCGCCACCAAAAAATACAATATTGTCACTCTCCTGCACTAATTGCACAAATTTATCAATATTATTCATTAATTACCACACCCAGAACATTACATTTATTGTTCTCAAGTTCTTTAGTGTAATTCTCTGCTGATAATTCACCGAACTCGCTTTCATCGTACATGACTACAGTTCCATCACAATACTTTGCTATTCTTCCATCCTCATCCGAACTTACAACAATTCTGTCATATTCAGCAGAATATATATCAATAAGCTGTTTCATAACAGCCTCTTCATCCTGTGTAATAACACCATCATCTAATACTCCGGTAAATATAATATCGAAATTAGGGTTATTGGTCTTACATATCAGATCTGTTGTCTTAGATGGATCTTTAAGGAAATCTGCGACACCCTTCAGATTCTTTCCAAGCTTATATTTTCCAAGGAAAATCTCGGACATAATATCGGCATCAATAAAAAGGACTTTCTCTCCATCGCTTACAAAGCTGTATGCTATCTTAAATGCTCCAATTCCATTTCTTGTTACAGCAAGAACTTTTCCACCATTTAGCTCAGATTTCACAGTTTCTCTGACTTCATCGTGACATCTCTTTTCATTGTCTGTCATATTAACAATTTTATCTATATTTACACTGAACATATCCTTCCTCCTTCCGTAATATTACTTATATATTCTTCCAAGAATTTTAACACCTGACTCATCCCGCTTTGCCACAGGCTCTTCAACCTCAATAGGAGCTGGTTCTTCGTCAACTAAAGTTGGTTCATCCTCAGTTCCTTCTGATGATTCTGCAACGTCTGTCTCTGTTGTTTCCGGTTCTGCTTCCTGTACTTCTGGCTCCGTAACTTCCGGTTCTGTTTCCTGTACCTCTGGCTCTGTAACTTCCTCCTGTGCTACAGCAGCTTCCATAACTGCATCCATGTCAGTCTTATTATATCCGCCCTTGTCTGCCGAATTATATAAAAATGAATCATCATACTCATCGTCATCGTCTTCATCATCAAATTCTGCCAGAATATCATCAGTCTTAATCTTTCTATGACTTCCCTGTGTACTGTTATCATATGATATTTTCTTAGTCGAATCTGTTTTATCCTCTATATATCCTGCTCCCGGATATGCATATCTTCCAAATCTTGCCTCATATTCATATTCGTCATCACTATGGTCTTCTTTTTTCTTAAATGCACACAATATAAGGCACACCACTAACTCAATAAATACACATACCGCACTGGCTGCAGCCACAATAAGTGCTGTGTTATAATATAAATGTGGTTTAGTTGCCACACCATCACTTGTACCCTCTGAAAGAATCTGTATTGACTCAACCGGAATTATAGTTGTTGTCTTAACTGCAGTCTTGGCAATTGCATCAACGTATGTCTTGGCAGTGTTCTGATCCGGATTAGTAACCTTAAGTTCTACAATATTACTATCTGCTGGTGAAGATACTGTCAGGTATTCTGAGATATCTTCTGATGTCCCTGCAAGCCTCTGTGCTGATTCAATTACAACTTTACTAGAGAATATAATTGTAAAATCCTGATTAAGCCCACCATTCTTAGCTCTTATAGATGCCTCATTCTGTGATCCGGGCACAATATAGAGCTTAGAAACTGATTCATACATAGGAGTTATTGTATTATTCTCATATATATATCCTCCGACTCCACTAAGTACCGCAACTAATATAAGTATTAATACACATCTAGCAAATTTCTTCATAATTGTCCTCCTCATATCAATTTCGTTCTGGATTATAAACCCATGAAATTGCTGTTATCTTACCATTATTATCTATCTCAAAATCAAGTGTGGCATAATCATCATAAATTGTTGCCTTGTCACCCTTGTATTTTCCATCAAAATATGTGAACTCAATATTATAACTTTCGGCTGTCTCCATACTGCTATAGCCTTTATAATTAATTAGTCCATACGCAAATGCATCTGTTTTCTCAGCCTTATTTAATTCCGAAATAGTACTATCTCCATACAGAAATTTCCCATATTCAACTGATTTATCTTCTGATGTATATAAATGATCCTGATAATCTGTTTCTCTATAATAACACCTCAATATATCTTCCGTAGAATTACCAACCCGCAATTCTCTTGAAAACACATCATTATTACCTATCGATGCCGCCTGCACTACTTTATAAGTACCATTCCAGTCTGGTTTATTATTATCATTCAATTTCTGAAATCCTATAGACATCTCATTATACGAATAGATTTTCTTACCATTAACTTCCGTTTCTTCTGTTGGCTTTCCAAAAATTGCTCTGACCTGCGACTCTGTCATCAGATATGATACATTACCTATCTTCAGATCTTTATATGTAAATATATCTGCACTACTTTCTTCTACCGTCTCATGTTCTACACTTACTGCTGTAACATCACCCCCATCTGTAATTACAGCATCTGGTTTTTTCCCACAACCACTAAAAATTGTTGCAGTAAAACACAATAAAGCAATTACGGTCTTATATTTTACAAGTCCTTTCATTCTATCCTCCATACTGCACATTTTTCATAATTATAACATACCTATTATTATTCAGAAAGAAAATGTTTAATTATTCTTCAATATTCCCATTCACGATGAAATTAAAAAAAGCTTTAACCCTTACGGATTAAAGCTTACAGAGGCGACAACCAGATTCGAACTGGTGATCAGGGTGTTGCAGACCCACGCCTTACCACTTGGCTATGTCGCCTTATTATTAATAAATGACTCCAAGGGGATTTGAACCCCTGATACCACCGTGAAAGGGTGGTGTCTTAACCGCTTGACCATGGAGCCGCATTAAAGAATTCATGGGCAAGTGAACGCCACTTATTCTTAGCTCCCCGAGTAGGGCTCGAACCTACAACAACTCGGTTAACAGCCGAGTGCTCTACCATTGAGCTATCGAGGATTATCACTAATGTTTCCATTATGTGAAAAAATGTAAGCCACATAGCAGCTTACTTTAAAAAGGATTGCTCCTTCAAAACTGCACATTAAATATATCATATCGTATCTGTCTTTGCAAATACTT
>JAUNOK010000002.1 GCA_030537195.1 Eubacteriales bacterium
AAACGACAAAATGCGTTAAAAAGGCTTATTTATGGCAAATAAAAAAAGGACAATTGAAATTAATCAATTATCCTTTAATATTCTACATCACATTTTGAAATAAAAAAATGTAGACTTTATTAAATATTGAGACCATCAATCAAGAGTCCTTTATCATTCTTAGCATTATCAGAATTAAGATCTTCTATCTCAGCATCAGATAATGGAAGGAAAGTTATAATAAATACACCGTTCTTTAATTCAAACTTCTCAATTGCAATATGGTTATCTACAAACTCCTGAAGACTTTCCTGGATAAGCTGCAGGTTCTTCTTCTTATTCTTAAGCTTGAATCTTACAATCTTCTGGAAGTAAGTATAGCTATATTCATTAACTCTTGTTTCCTGATTAGCAATCTGCTCACGCTTTATAGCGTAACATATAATCTTGGAAAGATTATTATCAAGAACATCATAAGAAGCAGAAGTAATAGAGATAAGCTTCTTCTGGATAATAGCATTACTCAGAATTTCTCCGAACTGTGCAATTGCATATGGTCTTTCAGCATCTTCTTTAATAACAATATTATCAAATAAGTTGAAATAAATCTTACTTCCTTCAGCTTCATAAGAAAAGTTATATTCGACAAGTTTGCGGCACGAATTACTAATCTTGTTAAGAACATTCTTGCCTACATGATAATCTACAACTTCTTTACCAAGCGTATTAAGATCAACGATTACTGATTTCTCTTTAGAGAACTCCTGCATATTAATATTAGATATAAATGCATTAACCAGCTTAAGGTCATCTGTATCCATTGACTTCGGAGGGGTAAGCTTACCATTATCAACAGTAACCTCCAGAAGTTCATCACCTTCATCATCGGTAATAATCTCTTTTAATAAATTGTTTGATGCGGTCTCCATCATCAAGGTAAAAGAAGATGGGCTGAATAACGGTTTATCAACAAGGTCAACCGGATACATTCTAAGATATGAATCAATGTTACCGGCCAGTTCACTTTCAATATATTTCCATGCGCTGATAATTAAATCATTCTTGAGAGAATTATATATTGAATTATTAGTGAAAGAGTAGAGACCTGGGAAATCGATTAACAGACTTCCAGAATCATTCTTCCATTCATTAGCTGCATCCTTCTTATCCTTGATAATATCATCAAGTTCCTTATCACCATATAGTTTTGCATACTCATCAGGTCTTAAAGATCTGGCAAGTGCAATGAAGCTCGCGAGAGGGTGTTTAGGATCATCAAAGTTCATACTGTCAATATCGTTGTTATATGACTTATACCATCTTGCACGTTTCTGTAAACGCGACTTCTTAATCTTATTAATAATCGGCATTAAATCTTCACGGCTTGTCTTACCTTCAAGATATTCCATGAGAGTTTCATCGATAAGCTCTGCCACATTATCCGCTGGGAAATTCATGAGGTTCTTTTTCTTATTAAAGAATTCAAGAATAGCAGGGTTGATATGTTTGGCCAGCTCTTCTATAAATCGCCTAGAATACTGTTCCATATTAACTCCTTCAATTTAAATATAAGTATATTATACGGACTTTCGACATAAAAAGCAAATGTGAACTGAGTTCAATCCGGAAGCATTTCTTAATTATTTTGGTTTGTTTATGTGTTTATTTTGAGTTTGAAGTGGAGGTATGTTTTTTTGTTTGGGTGTAGACATATGTCGTCAATGAGTGTAAAATATAAGTAAACTACTACTCTTTCGAAAGGAATACATATGATTTCGGTTAAATTTGAAGATGAAATATGGATATATTTCCAGACTAATCTAAGCACAAGAACAAGAAAAGAATATTGGAACGTTGTAAGAGATTTTGACAGATTAACAGGTCACGACCCACTTAGGCTTACAAGAAAAGAAGCTTTGAATTATTACAACAACCTTATAGAAAAAGTTAATGCTAATAAACTTTCATACAATACTGCTGTTATGCGCCTATCGGTTATGAAATCAGTATGTACTTTTATAGAAACTTATACTGTTAATCACGGAAAACGTTATGTGAATTATTTTGAAAGCATGTCTCTTCCTGAACAGGATAAGATACTTCCTAAAGATGCTATTCCAGATGCCAGAGAGATTGACAATCTGCTCGGTGCAGCACTTAATGCCAATGACAATAAAGCATTTTTAATATTCTCACTTGTAATTAAGATGGGGCTTACCAATCAGGAAATATGCAGTCTTAATAAAGAATTCATCTGCCGTGACAGTGAAGGACATCTGTGCTTTAATATGCCGCCAAAGAATCACATAAGCAGATTTCTTGTTATTCCTGATGACCTTGGAATATTGCTTGATACATATATTGATGCTGAGAACATCCAGAGCGGTGCAATATTTCTGAATATTAGAAAGAACAGGATTAAGATGCGTGATACTGAACGATTACTTGCTTCCTATACAGAAAAGCTGGTAAAAAGCAGAAAACTGCGCAAGCATTACACAATGCAGACCCTACGCCACGCAGCAATAAGTTATATGTTAATGGGTGGTGCTTCTAAAGATGAGGTTGCCGCTTATACAGGAGTTACTGGAAAATGGATGAACAGATATGATCGTATTATTGCTTCAGATGTTATAAATGTAGCTGCTAATTATAATGTTATTAATATTAATATTTCTGGAATTGACAATAACAGACATGAATAACTATAATTACATTTTGAAATTAACAGACTTAGGAGGGATATTATGATATATAAGCCATATAAGCATCTGGTTCAATATTACGAAACAGACCAGATGGGAATAGTACATCATTCTAATTACATAAGATGGTTTGAAGAGGCAAGATCATATCTTCTTGAAGAGAATGGTTTTGGATATAAGAAGATGGAAGAATTAGGCATAATAAGCCCTGTGTTATCAGTTAATGCCAGATATAAATCAATGACACATTACTATGATACAGTAATTATTAATGTCAAAGTTGTAAAATATAACGGAGTGAAGATTACACTTGAGTATTCAGTGGTTGATGAAAAGACAGGTGAAGTCAGATGTACCGGTGAAAGTGAACATTGTTTCCTTGATACATCAGGTCGTCCTGTCTCATTAAAGCGTTCACTTCCAGAATTAAATGTTATGTTTATTGAAATGTCTGAAAATGAATAATTGAAATGCCAATATTATAAAAAAAACAAAACCGCGGTACAGCATTAAGCTATATCGCGGTTTCATATTTTAATGAGCATTAATCAGACATATATTATGATTAGATAAGACTTTCATAAAGCTTTGTAATCTCTTCAACACTTGTTTCTCTTGGGTTACCAGGACGGCATGCATCATCATATGCAGACTGTGCAAGGAATGGAATATCCTCTGGCTTAACAATAGCCTTAAGATCAGCTGGAATTCCAACATCAGCAGCAAGCTTCTTAACAGCATCAACAGCTGCTTTTCTGTATTCTTCCTGAGTCATCTTCTCCGTACCTTCAACGCCCATTGCCTTAGCAATATCACGATATTTCTCACCTGTACATGGTGCATTGTATTCCATACCTGTTGGAAGGATGATAGCATTGGCAACACCATGTGGTGTATCGTAAAGTGCTCCAAGTGGATGTGCCATAGAATGAACAATACCAAGACCTACGTTAGAGAAGCCCATACCTGCTATGTACTGGCCTAAAGCCATTCCTTCTCTTCCTTCTGGAGTATTATCAACTGCACCTCTTAAGCTCTTAGCAATAATCTCAATTGCCTTAAGATGGAACATATCAGATAATTCCCATGCACCTGCTGTAATATAACCTTCAATAGCATGTGTAAGTGCATCCATACCTGTTGCAGCAGTAAGACCCTTAGGCATACTTGACATCATATCAGGATCAACAACGGCAACTACAGGGATATCATGTGGATCTACACATACCATCTTACGATTCTTCTCTGCATCAGTAATTACATAGTTAATTGTAACCTCTGCTGCTGTACCGGCAGTAGTAGGGACAGCAATGATAGGTACTGCAGGATTCTTAGTATCAGCAACTCCTTCAAGACTTCTTACATCTGCGAACTCAGGATTATTAATTATAATTCCAATTGCCTTGGCTGTATCCATTGAAGAACCACCGCCAATAGCGATTAAGTAATCAGTTCCTGCATTCTTGAAAGCTTCTACACCTGTCTGTACATTCTCAATAGTTGGATTAGGCTTAATATTAGAATATAATTCATAAGGGAATCCATTATCATCAAGAACCTTAAGAACCTTAGCTGTTACTCCAAACTTTACAAGATCAGGATCTGAGCATACAAATGCTTTCTTAAATCCTCTTGACTTAACTTCTGTTGCAATCTCCTGTATTGCACCTGCTCCATGATAAGAAGTTCCGTTCAAAATAAATCTCTGTGCCATAAAAACGCCTCCATAATTATAAAATTGTTCACTTTTAACAAGTTGATTATATTTTAACACTATGACAAAAAAATAACAAGCCGCGTTTTATTAAAAAAGTATAATAAAATAATGATTTCTTATAAACAATTACCCTTTATCTTCTTGGTAATAAATGTTATACTTATAACAATCAGAGTTTAATTTGTACAAACGTAATTAACAATTTAACATTAAATTAAAAGGAGAAATATTTATTATGAACATATCAGAATCTGTAAAATATATTGGTGTCGATGACACTACAATAGATTTATTTGAAAGTCAGTATGTTGTTCCAGATGGAGTTTCATACAATTCATATGTGATACTTGATGAAAAGATTGCAATTATGGATACCGTTGATAAACGTGGAATGAAAGAATGGGAAGATAATCTTTTAAAGACTTTAGACGGAAAGAAAGCTGATTATGTAATAGTCCAGCATATGGAACCTGATCATGCAGGAAGCCTTGCAAGACTTCTTGAACTTTTCCCTGATATAACTGTTGTTGGCAATGCCAAAACATTTGTTATGATTAATCAGTTCTTCGAAAGTATTGACATTAAGAATTCTCTTACAGTTAAAGAAGGAGACACTCTTAATCTTGGTTCTCATACTCTTACATTCGTTATGGCTCCAATGGTTCACTGGCCTGAGGTTATGGTAACATATGAGAGCAGTGAGAAGATTCTTTTCTCTGCAGACGGATTCGGAAAATTCGGAGCACTTTCTCTTACTGAGAATGATGACTGGGCATGCGAAGCCAGAAGATATTACTTTAATATAGTTGGTAAATATGGTGCACCAGTACAGACTTTACTTAAGAAAGCCTCAGTTCTTGATATTAAAACAATATGTCCTCTGCATGGTCCTGTATTATCTGATAATCTCGGATATTATCTCAATCTGTACAATACATGGAGCAGTTATCAGCCTGAAAGTAAAGGTGTATTTATAGCATATGCATCTATTCATGGCAATACTGCTGTTGCAGCCAATAAGTTTGCAGATATGCTTCGTGACAAAGGTGTTGAAAAGGTTGTTGTTACAGACCTTTCAAGATGTGATATTGCAGAGGCAGTTGAGGATGCATTCAGATATGACAGAATGGTTTTAGCTGCTGCAAGTTATGATGCAGGTGTATTCCCAATTATGCAGGATTTCCTTCATCATCTTCAGGCTAAAGCTTATCAGAACAGAACTATAGGACTTATAGAGAATGGATCATGGGCTCCTACAGCCGCTAAAACAATGCGTGGCATACTCGATACAATGAAGAATATTACAATTGTTGAACCAGTTGTCACAATTAAATCAACACTTAAAGAAAGTGATATTCCAGCATTAGATGAACTTGCTAATGCTCTTAAATAAACATTTTCCGTCAGGATAATAAAACGACAATATAGTTAAAGAGGGTGTTTTTATGAACAATTTCACTGTTATAACCAAAGCCGAGCAGGACGTTGCTAAAGCAAAAGCACATTTGTCTGTCCTTAAACAGAATATTACAGACACTAAAACCAGACTTGAAGAAGCCAAAAGTGATTATGAAAAAAATATTAATACGGCTTCAACAGACAACTCTGGTATTCATGAATTAATTCTGTCGGTAGATCTTATAAAGATTGAACTGAATAAAGCAGAAGCATCCCTTTTGTCTCTTAACGATGAGATTGAGAACGCCAAAGAAAACTCTAAGCATGCTTCAGATATTCATTCTGAAGCTAAGCAGAAAACTATTGAAATGGGTGATAAGTTCTATTCTGTTAAGAAAAAGGCTGATTCTTTTAAAGACAGCATTAACCAGGTAACCGAAACACTTAATGCTAAGAAAGCTATATATGATGAATATATTGGTGCATCTGATAATTCTCAGGATAAAATAGATGAAGCAAAAGCTCTGCTTAAGGATTTACAAGAAAAATATACTAATACAGTTACCTCTATTCAGGATCTTCAGGAAGAGTATGATCGTAATTCAGCTTTGATATCCGGAAGAAAAGCCATGCTTGAAAAAGCTGAAGCTGAAGAAGCTGAAAAGAAAAAAGAATATGAGCAGATTCGCACAACAGAAACAACCAAAAAAGTTGCTTATGATCGTGCCATGGAAGCTCAGAACAGACTTAAACCTGCTTATGAAGAAGCAGTTACAGCAGAGAATTCTGCCAAAGAAGCTTATGAAAATGCTGCAAGAGAGCTTGAAGAAGCCAGAAAAGCTTATGACGATGCTGTTAACGATGAAGCCAATAAGGAAAAGTTTTACAATTCGCAGGTTGATATAGGACGTGATTCTCATAATTACGATTACGATGCAGTTCTCGATAATTTAAGAGCAGAGCAGAAAAAAGTTTCAATGATACAGGATTATAATATTAATAATCCGGATATTCAGAATTACTGTAAAGACCTGATTTTATATAATCTCACAGTGAATGGATATAAAGATATATCTTTTGGCGAATGGGTAAGTAATTTAAGAGGTTTACCGGGCCTCTCGTATATACAGGTACGATATACCAAGAATAATATACCTGAAAAGACTAATTATTCATGTGAAATCAAGAATGATCCTGAAGGAAGAATAGATATACAGGAATGTGATATTACAGATATGTCTAATGTAATTAAGAGACCATTCTTTACTGAGAAAGATTTTCTTTCCGGTACAGATATCTATCAGTTAAGCCTTAAGTCAATTCAGGATGATGTTAATAATGCGGAAATAGCTTATAACACAGCTAAGACAACAACAGATAATGCAGCATCTGACCTTGAAGAAAAGAAAAAGAATGTTCCAGGACTTAAAGATGAATACGAAAAAGCGGTTAAGAATGCTGAATCAATCAAAATGAATTATAACACCCAGCGTGCTATGGTTAACAGATCTAAAGCTGATTATGATGAAGCTGCAAAGGTATCTGCTGATGCATATAAAGTGTTTGAAGAATACAAAGTAAAAGCTGATGCCATATTGGAAGAATATAATAGAATAACATCAACAACCTCTTCAATTAATATTGAGTATGAGAACGCCAGAAAGAATGTTGAGAAAATTCTTAATGATATTGACAGTACTAAAAGCAATATTAAAAAGCTGGAGGAATTTGATAATAATTCTGTTACAGTACTTAACAATGCCAAGCAGGAATATGAAGAAGCAAAAGCTCGCTATGATGAAGTAATAGATGCCCAGCAGAATGCTGCTGAGAACATGCCACAGATAAAAGCTGATCTTGATGAATGTATCAAAGATGAAGAGGCTAAGAAAAAAGCCATGGAAGACGCTCTTGCAAATGAAATGAATATGCGCAAGAAAATAAAACAGACTAATGATGAAATCAATCAGATTAGATTCCGTCTTCATGAAGCAGAAGAAAAACTTAGTAAAGCTCAGGCTAATTCTGATGCCGATGGAAGAACAGCTGAATCATTGAAGTTAGCTTATGATAATGCCAAGACAGAATATGAAAAGGCTAATTATACATATACACAGAGTAGCAGTATATGTAACCAGCTTTCAAAAGTCTTTTATAAGCTTAATTATGAAGCTACACGAAGTGACTATAATAAAACAGATTTTGATGCAGCCAAAACTGCATATGATTCTGCTTTACATGAATTCAGCCAGTTAACAGGCATGACATTCAATTATACGGATGAAACAGAATCTACAACAGATAACAATCAGACTTCTAAGAATTCTGAAGTTAAAGAGAAAGGCTTATTTTCTAAATTCTTTGGTGGAAAGAAGAGATAATCAGCTAAATACGAGAAATATAACAGGATGGACTAATTAATGCTTTCAACAATTGAATCAATAAACAGCGTAATCAATAACTTTATCTGGGGACTTCCGGCTATGATATGTATAATCGGTGTCGGTATCGTATTAAGTATAAGAACCAGATTTATCCAGATAAGGAAATTTCCTTATGCAATGAAGATAACTATAGGGCGCATGCTTAAGAAGCGTAATGCTTCTGACGGCGCCCTTACGCCTTTTCAGGCAGTCTGTACAGCTTTAGCTGCTACTGTAGGAACTGGTAATATTGCCGGTGTAGCCGGAGCCATCGCAATAGGCGGACCGGGAGCTGTATTCTGGATGTGGATATCAGCTATTCTTGGAATGTGTACTAAATTCTCAGAAGTTGTTCTTGCAGTACATTTCAGAGAGACCAACGAAAAGGGTGAACTTGTCGGTGGACCAATGTATTACATAAAGAATGGTCTTAAAAAGCACTGGCACTGGCTTGCTTATCTTTTCTCAGCACTTGGAGTACTTACTGTATTTGGAACAGGTAATGCAACACAGGTTAATACAATTACAGCCGCAGTAGATTCAGCTTTACTTAATTATAACATCATATCGGAAGATTCAACACATATCGTTAATCTTGTAATTGGAATTATAATTATGATTCTTATTGCACTTATCATGATTGGTGGAATTAAGAGAATTGGTAAAGTAACAGAAAAGCTTATTCCATTCATGGCTGTACTTTATATAATTCTTGCTATTGGCGTTGTTATAACTAATATAACAAATGTGCCTGCTGTATTTAAGTCAATATTTGAAGGTGCATTTTCACCTGCATCAGTAACAGGTGGAGCTGTAGGAAGCTTCTTCATGAGTATGAAAAAAGGTGTCTCAAGAGGTATCTTTTCTAACGAAGCAGGTCTTGGTACAGGCTCTATTGCACATGCCTGTGCCGATACAAGAAAACCTGTAAAGCAGGGCTTCTTTGGTATCTTTGAAGTATTTGTGGATACAATTGTAATATGTACATTAACTGCACTTGTTATATTATGTAGTGGTGTACCTGTAGGATATGGTCAGGCTGCTGGTGCAGAACTTACAATATCAGGTTTTACATCTACTTATGGTGGATGGGTATCAATATTTACTGCTGTAGCTATGTGCTGCTTTGCATTCTCGACAGTTATCGGCTGGGGACTTTATGGACAGAGATGTATTGAATTCCTCTTCGGTCCTAAATCAACCAAACCATTCATGGTTGCATACTCACTTGTTGCTGTTGTTGGAGCAACAATGAACTTAGGTCTTATGTGGAGCATTGCAGAAACATTTAACGGACTTATGGTAATTCCTAACCTTATTGCAGTATTCCTGCTTTCTGGCACAGTTGTACAGCTTGTAAAAGATTATTTTAATGGTGAAGGTAAGAAGGTAAAATAATATGAAGCATATATTGCTCATAGCTACTGGTGGAACAATAGCATCCAAAGATAATGGAGATGGTCTGACACCATCTATTGATGTTAATGTTTTACTTGAATATATTCCTGCAATCAGACATATGTGTACAGTTACCGGAATATCTATCATGAATATTGACAGCAGCAATATGAATACTGGTTATATTGCCAGAATATCAGAATGTATTAAAGATAACTATGAGAAATACGATGGATTTGTAATCACACATGGAACTGATACTTGCGCTTATACAGCAGCTGCATTATCTTATCAGCTTGTTAATCTATCTAAACCTGTTATTCTCACAGGTTCACAGTTACCAATTGATGCAGATGGTTCAGATGCAACCTATAATCTTACGCATGCATTTATTTATTCATGTGAAGATATTTCTGGTGTATTTCTTGCATTTTGCAATAAACTTATATCAGGAACACATGCCAAGAAGCTTAAAACACAGAGTTTCAATGCATTTGAGAGCATTAATTATCCTGTTATCGCAACAATACATGATAATAAAGTTATCTATAATAACAATATAAAACCTACATGTACCGGAGACTTTCATATTGAAACTGATATGTGTACTGACATAATGGTTATCAATCTTTTTCCAGGCATGGACTATAAGATATTTGATTACATTGAATCCTCATGCAAAGGGGTTATTATTCAGGGATATGGCATCGGCGGTATGCCGGACAATATTACAGAACATATTCGCAATCTTATTAAACACGGCATATGTGTTGTCGTCACAACACAATGCATGTATGAGGGCATTAATCTTAATGTTTACGAAGTTGGCCGTAATCTTGCCAGAGAAAATGTCATTAACGGAAAAGACATGACAATAGAAAATCTAACGATGAAATTTATGTGGTCTTTAGCACATTTTAATAATATTAATAATGTTAAAGATTTTATGGAAAAGGAGTTATACTAATATGCTGACAGAACAAAGACACGAAATAATTCTTAATCTATTATCTGAAAAAGGAAGCATAACTGTCACTGAACTTAAGGACTTACTTAACACATCTGAATCTACTATAAGACGTGATCTTAATACTCTTGATGAACAAGGTAAGCTTAATAAAGTATTTGGTGGAGCAGTAGAGAAGAATACCGGCATCTCAACTACAGAATTATCTGTTTCCCAGAAAGCTACAGTTAATATTGAAGAAAAGAAAAAGATTGCTATGTATGCAGCAAAACTTGTTTCTCCCAATGATTTCATATATATAGACGCTGGAACAACTACAGAATATCTTATTGATTATCTTGAAGAGAAAACTGCCACCTATGTAACTAACGCTGTAACACATGCAAGAAAACTTGCGATTGCTGGCTTTAAGGTGATTCTTATTGGAGGAGAACTTAAAGGAATAACTGAAGCTGTTGTCGGTAATCAGGCAATTATTACCATAGACAGAATGAATTTTAATAAGGGATTCTTCGGTACTAACGGAATTACTGAAAAATCAGGTTTTACAACTCCTGATATTAATGAAGCTCTTGTTAAAGAAACAGCATTTGCACATTGCCACTTCAAATACATTCTCACAGACAGCTCCAAATTCGGTGAAACAAGTGCAGTAACATTTGGAAATATAGGTGAAGCAACTATTATTACAGATAAGAAAATTGGCAGCTTCGCAAAGCTGCCAAATATAATAACAGTGTAAATATATCTTGTTCTATAGCACGCTGGCAATGATTTTGCTGATAATAAGGACAAAGTTCCTGTCAGAATCATTCCAGCGGCTTTTATGATTAAATACATCATAAAAGAAATAATATCTTCTATAATTAAATTCAAACCAGGCACTTATGAATGCCATGATATTACTTTCTGATAACTCAT
The DNA here is from genome assembly GCA_030537195.1 of Eubacteriales bacterium. Classification (GTDB taxonomy): domain Bacteria; phylum Bacillota; class Clostridia; order Lachnospirales; family Lachnospiraceae; genus Lachnospira. The sequence continues at coordinate 11,509 of JAUNOK010000002.1, forward strand.
TAAATAATACCTTATGCCAGGCTTCAACTGATGGAACCATACCTATAGACATCGAATTATTCTTGCCATAACGCGATAGAAAAGCCTGATCTTTAATAACTTTTGTCATATCTGGCATTCTCTTATAGTCTCCACAAGAATATACAAGTTCGGCATTATCATTATATATTCTCAATCCGTCTATCTCGAATTGTTCAAGAAGATTCTTAGCAACATCATCAATTGCATCTTTACCTCTTGAAATTATATCAAGAATCATATCTGATACAACACCTGACATATATTCAGAATGTTCTGATAAATCAAGTATCTTATGAATATGTCTATCATTATCCTCTATAGAACCATGTTTCTTCTCATCATAGATGATAAATCTGTTTCTGCCTTTCTCTTTAGCAAGATAGAGACATTTATCTGCTTTTCTGAATAATTCTTCATAATCATTGCCATCATTAGGATACAGACTGACACCAACTGAAAGAGTAACACCAAAATCTTCAATTCTGCTGTCAAAAGCATACTGTAATTCTTTTCTCATAGTTGTAAGAAGAATTCTAAGAGTTTCCTCATCATTAACATTATTGGTAAATATATAGAATTCATCCCCTCCGAATCTTCCGGCAATTCCTCTTCCGTTAAGATTAGCATTAATAATGTTGGCTATCTTACCAAGAACTTCATCACCAAACAGATGACCATATGTATCATTGATACTCTTAAAATTATCTACATCAAACATAATCATATAGTGAATCTTATCATCATTGGAAGCAATAACAGCCTTAGTGTATTCCATGCAGGCTCTCTTATTAAGAAGACCTGTAGCAGAATCAATTGCTTCGCTTGTTGAATAATATGGAACAACATCTGATGCATCATCATCAACAGTCTCAAGGTAACCTGCAACTATAGGAGACTTCTTGGTTGAGAACAAGCTGTCTCCTGTAACCTTGAACTTATGCAGCTTATTGGTCACTTCATCAACGGGAAGGTAAACCAGACAACTAAATGTGTTCGCTCCATTCTTTAAATAATTATAAAATGTGGCAAATTCCTTCTTCTCTGAATCAGATTCAAGAAGCTGTAACATTCTGTATCTGAAATCTTCTAATGGCTCTTTAACAAAAGCTGTACACTGATTACCCTTATATCTGTAAATAGTAAAAAAATCATCATATGAATTGTAATCAAACAGATAGTTTCTATATGTTGCTAATATTATTCTATACTTGTTAACATTATCAAGCGCCATCATATATCTGCTTTCTACTGCTGAAAGGAAAAAGCATCTTGCTTCAATAACATTCTCACCTGACAGAATCTTTCCATTATTAGAAAGGACCATGTCTGTCCAATAATATTCTCCAATTCCATTTCTTAAAAGAATTATCATACGGCAGTGCTCGCCTGGCTTAAGTGTCTCGAAAGACATCTTGAAATCCTTAAGATGGTCCTGATGGACAATATCAAGGAAATTAATACCAACAAGCTTCTCAACAAAATGATAAAAATGCTCGTCCGCTTTAATAACCTCATAATTTCTTCTTATTAAAACATCTCCATACGCTACGCAATTCTCTTTTCCAAAATGATTCTCTGAAATAATCATATCCCCAATCTCCGTCTCAATAGAATTATTATAATAATAACATGAATACACACATTAATCTATAAAAAAATATAAATGTTTATTCACAATTATAATTGCGATATTAATCAGGACTCTGCCATACACAAGCAGATATTTTGATAACGCAGTACCTTGTGTTTCGGATTTCTTTTTTGTATTTTTATGATTTTCCAAGCAACATTTTTCTATGCAATCTCGAACTTGTTGTTGCAGCTTTCATGATTATATCCATTATCAGATATGAATTCAATGGTACTGACAGACTGTGCATTATCTTATCCTTCAGTTATTAACTGTAACTGGCTGGAAGAGGGCAGTGTTGCAAGAAATTTTATACCTAATGGAAATATTACGACAGAGAACACATTTGTAATAATTCTTATCTGACGAAATTATTGAAATCGTTCAGGGGCAGATTAAGCCATCAAAAGATAATGAAAAATCAGCTTAAAATATTGACATATCATCACTATACATATAAGGTTGTCCTTAAAGGGACAGCCTTATTTATTTATAATGGCTATTACTATGAAAAGTACGAAAACAGGTGATTATTATGAATACAGATATTAAACTCGTGGCTCTTGATTTAGACAGGACAACTCTTAATTCAGAAAGCCATCTATCAGAAGTAAACAGACAGGCATTAATTGATGCCATTAATAACGGAGTACATGTGTGTATCGCGAGTGGACGTGCATTTGACACACTTCCTGAAGATGTCATATCAGTTCCCGGAATTGAGTATGCAATAACAAGCAATGGTGCTGCCATCTACCGTATTACAGGCAAAGAGTGTCTTAAATCCTATGTCCTTACACCGGAATCAGTAAAGACAATACTTAAACTCACTGAGAATGATATTGTGACATATGAAGCATTTATAAAAGGACAGGCATTCGCTTCAACAGAATATACAGCCCACCCTGAAAAATACGGTGCTACAGAACACTCACTTGCCTATGTCAAGAAAACAAGGATTCTTAAAGACGACATTGTATCCTTCATACTTGAACACTGCCATGAATTAGACAGTATGGACATAATAGTCGGCGACGAGGAATTAAAGAAAGACATAATGGACAGAATCCGCAAGGCAACTGATGAAATATATATGACAAGTTCTATCAGCCAGCTTCTTGAGATATCATATAAAGACGCAGGCAAGAAATCAGGCGTCAAATTCTTAACAGAATACCTCGGTCTGTCCCGTGAAAATGTAGCAGCCTTCGGTGACGCAGACAACGACACAGACATGATAGAATACGCCGGCGTAGGAATAGCAATGGAAAACGCCGCACCTCACCTAAAAGAAATAGCTGACCACATAACGCTGCACCACGATAAAGACGGCGTAGCATACGCATTCCGCAATATACTTAATATATGTTAATATTTCAAGGTTGAAATGCGTCTGCAAAATGTGTAAAATATTATGAGATTTAATAGCATATAAGGAGATTAATAATGAACGAGCAGGATTGTAAGAAATTAGCAGAGCTCTTATTCCCTGATGTGGATAAGACACCTGATTATTATGAGGAGAAATACCCATATAGAAAACTTCCTAACAAGGCAGAGGTAACAAGATTAGGTCCAAGCCCTACAGGCTTTATCCATCTTGGCAATCTCTACAGTGCTTTAGCTGATGAGAGAATTGCACACAAAAACGGCGGTGTATTCTACTTAAGAATTGAAGATACTGATGCTAAAAGAACTGTTGAAGGTGCTGTTGACCTCGTAATCAATTCTTTAAGATATTTTGATATTGAATTCGATGAGGGTGCAGGATTCCCAGATTCTGACCCTGTTAATGCATACGGACCATATTATCAGACACAGAGAGTTGATATCTATCATACATTTGCAAAGGAACTTGTACTTAAAGGACTTGCTTACCCTTGCTTCTGTACAGAGGAAGAGCTTGAGGCTGTAAGATTACAGCAGGAGGCTGATAAGGTTCTTACTGGATATTATGGCAAATATGCTGTGTGCCGTGACCTTTCTTTAGAGACTATCGAGGAAAATCTTAAGGCAGGAAAGCCTTATGTATTAAGACTTCGTTCACAGGGAAGTCCTGAGAATGAAATCACATTTACAGACAGCATTAAGGGAGAGATTAAGCTTCCAGAGAATATCCATGATGTAGTTCTTCTTAAGAAAGATGGTATTCCAACATATCATTTTGCACATGCAATTGATGACCACTTTATGAGAACTACAACAGTTGTCCGTGGTGGTGAATGGCTTGCTTCCGTTCCAATCCACTACGAATTATTCCATGTATTAGGCTTTAAGATGCCAAAATACGCACATACAGCACACCTTATGAAGTTTGATGAGGAGACAGGCGGAAAGAGAAAGCTTTCTAAGAGAAAAGATCCAGAGCTTTCACTTGATTACTATAGAAAAGACGGATATCATCCATACACAATGAAGGTTTATCTTCTTACACTCCTTAACTCTAACTTCGAGGAATGGCATGAGAAGTTCCCTGACAAGGATATCAATGAATTCCCATTCTCTGTAGATAAGATGAGTGTTTCAGGTGCATTATTTGATAAGGAAAAGCTTCATAACATCTGTAAGAATGAACTTTCTAAGTTATCAGAGGATGATTTATACGAATTCCTTCACAACTGGGCATTAGAGAATGAGCCAGAGATGGAAAAGATATGGTTTGCTGACAAAGAGAAGTTACTTGCTATATTAAGACTTTACATGGGCGTTGGTGCTAAGAGAAGAAGAAAAGACTTCATGTATGCTAAGCAGATATTTGAACTTATCAGCTTCTTCTTTGATGGCGAGTCTGGTGAAAGAGACGAGTTCAGGTTAGCTGATGACGAGGTTAAGGCTATTCTTAATGATTATCTTGCAGCTTATGACCATAATGATGATAACAGCATGTGGTTTAACAAGCTTAAGGAAATAGCTGACAAGAACGGCTACGCTTCTGATATGAAGGCTTACAAGGCTAACCCAGAGAACTTCAAGGGTAATGTATCAGATGTTGCAGAGGTTGTAAGAATTGCTGTAACAGGCAGAGCTAACACACCTGATTTATGGACTATCGTTCATATCATGGGCGAAGATCAGATGAAAGAGCGTATAAGCCGTTTCCTTTAATTAATACTAGTTTATATGTCAACATAATAAGGAGGTTGGGTAATATGTATGACCTTATGATAATTGGCAGCGGACCTGCGGGAATATCTGCTGCACTCACTGCTAAAGCAAGAAATCTTAACTTTATATGGTTTGGTTCAAGAACACTTAGCACTAAGATAGAAAAAGCTGAGAAAATCATGAATTATCCGGGGCTTCCTGCTGTTACAGGCAGCGAAATGCAGTCTGTGTTCTTAAAGCAGATTGACGACTGCGGCATTACTATAACAGAAGCTCAGGTTAATTCTATATATGACTGTGGCGGTTATTTTGCAGCCGGAGCTGATAATGAGATATATGAAGCCAGATCTGTCATAATGACTGTCGGTATGACAACAACAAGAGAGATTGAAGGCGAGGCAAAACTTTTAGGTTGTGGTGTAAGCTATTGTGCAACCTGTGACGGTGCATTATATAAGAATAAGGATATTGCTGTTATATGTGCATCACCTAAATTCGAGGATGAAGTCACATTTCTTGCGGGACTTGCAAACCATGTATACCTCTTTACACCATACAAAGAAACCGGGTTAAAATCTGACAACATTACACATTACCATGGACTTCCTGCAAGTGTTGATGGAGATAAGAAAGTAGCTTCAGTAACCTTTAAGGGTGAAGCAATCCCTGTAAGCGGTGCATTTTTCTTAAAGGACTCTATCAATCCGGGCGTGTTATTATCAGGACTTGATATGGCTGACGGACATATAACAGTTGACAGAACACAGAAAACTAATATTAACGGTGTATATGCGGCAGGCGACTGCACAGGCAGACCTTATCAGTATGCAAAGGCTGTTGGTGAAGGAAATGTTGCCGTACACAGTGTACTTGAATATTTGAAACAGATAAAATCTAACTAACAACAGGAGCAATAAACATGGGTGAAATATGGGATATCTATGATGTCAATAAACAGCTTACAGGCCGTACAATGAAAAGAAATGACTGGAACATGAAAGATGGTGACTATCACTTAACTGTTCTTGGCATAATTAAAAGACCTGACAATACATTTTTAATAACACAGAGAGTCTTAACTAAAGCATGGGCACCGGGACACTGGGAAGTTTCAGGCGGTGCATGTCAGGCAGGAGAGACATCTTTTGAGGCTGTCTGCCGTGAGGTATTAGAAGAAACTGGCGTTGATGTGTCACACGCTGACGGCGGCTTTGAATTTTCTTACAGAAGAGACAATCCTGAGGAAAAGGATAACTACTTTGTAGATATCTATAAGTTCAACATGGATATTACAGAAGCAGATATACATTTACAGACAGAAGAAACTGCCGGTTTCAGATTCGCTACAACAGATGAAATCAAGGCAATCGCTGACAAGGGAGAATTTCTTCATTACGACAGCATCAAGAAGGTTTTTAAATAAATGATTTAAAGACGGGAGTTTTTACATGCTTAAATATCTTAAAAAATACTGGCTTTTTGCCATTCTTGCACCTTTATTCATGGTGGGCGAGGTTCTTGCGGACCTCGTTCAGCCTCGTTTAATGAGCACCATCGTGGATGAAGGTGTTTTAGGTCTATCTAATAATGGAGTTGGTAATCTTAATCTTGTGCTTACTGAAGGACTAAAGATGATAATATTCGTAATTCTTGGAGGATTATCAGGTGTCTTATGTGGTGTGTGCTCTAATATTGCATCACAGAATTTTGGTAATGATCTAAGAAAAGACGCATTTAAAAAGATTATGTCATTCTCATTCGAACAGACTGACAAATTCTCTACAGGTTCTCTTATCACGAGAATTACCAACGATATAACACAGCTTCAGAATTTCATACAGATGGGCATGCGTGGTTTTATAAGGACAATCATGCTTTTTGCCGGCGGCATAATATGCATGTTATCCCTTAACTTAAGCTTTGGTGCAGTAATCGCGTGCGCCCTGCCGCTTGTAACCATATGTGTTATATATTTTCTTTCTAAAGCTAATCCACTGTTTTCAAAGCTTCAGCAGAAGCTCGACAATGTTAATAATGTAATGCAGGAAAATGTATCAGGTTTCCGTGTTGTCAAAGCATATGTCAAAGAAGATTATGAAAAAGAACGTTTTGGCAAATCCAATGACGACCTTGTAAATACTCAGCTTAACGTGCTGATGATTTTCTCATATATGCAGCCAATTATGAATATTATTCTTAACCTGTCTGTAGTTGCAGTTATCAAGGTGGGTGGTATTCAGGTTGCCAGCGGTTCTGTAACACCAGGTAATGTCATGGCTGCAATTACATATGTTACACAGTCCCTCAATGCTGTTATGCGAATGACTAATATGTTCCAGACCGCTTCAAGAGGTATTGCTTCCGGCAGACGAATTAATGAGGTACTTGCCTGCGAGCCTTCTATCAAAGACGGTTCGTTTAATGGAACACCTTCCATTAAGGGTAAGATTGAATTTAAAAATGTAACATTTGCATATCCATTAACTGGCGATAAGAAGATTCTTGATAATATTAATCTTGTTATCAATCCCGGTGAAACTATTGGTATTCTTGGAGAAACCGGCTGTGGTAAAACAAGCCTTATTAACCTGATTCCAAGATTCTACGATGTGACCGGAGGAAGCGTACTTGTTGATGATATTGATGTCAGGGAATATAACCTCAAGAATCTGCGTGAGCGTATATCTGTCGCTCTGCAGAAAAGTGAAATATTCCAGAGCAGCATTAAGGAGAACATCCAGTGGGGCCGTGAGGACGCAACTGATACCGATATTGCATATGCAGCTTCTATCGCACAGGCTATGGAATTTATCAACACTTCAACAGATGGATTTGACACTCCTGTAACACAGCAGGGAACAAGTCTTTCCGGCGGTCAGAAACAGAGGGTTGCCATAAGCCGTACTATTCTTAAACAATCTGAGATTATTATATTTGATGATGCAACAAGTGCACTGGATTTAAAAACAGAAGCTACTCTGTATTCAATGCTTAAAAATGCATATCCGGACACTACCAAGATTATCATTGCACAGCGAATTGCCTCTGTTAAAGACGCAGACAGAATTGTAATTCTTGATGACGGACATATAAGTGCTGTCGGTACTCATGAAGAGCTGCTGAAAAACAGTGCTATATATCAGGATATATATAATTCGCAGTTGAATAAAAAGTAGTCTGTACAAAACATGAGTTAGAATCTAATCAAGGAGATAGAGATATTATGGCTGAGGATAAGAACACTACACAAGTTAATATGAGAATTCCCGGCATGAAGGGAGGTCCTAGAAACAGAGGCGCTGTTGTTGAAAAACCTGTCAACGGCAAAGAAACATTTATGCGTCTTATGCAGTATTTTGCTAAAGAGATACCTGTAATTATTGCTCTTTTTATCGCCGTGGTTGTAATGGTTGTATGCTCTGTCTATGCTCCAAAGCTTCAGAGTCAGGCAATTGATTATATTTCTTTAAGAAAATTTAATAATTTAAACCATATACTTCTCTTCATGTTGGTGGTATACATAATATACAGTATATGTACATTTATACAGACAAGACTAAGCGCCATACTAAGCCAGAGAATTGTTAAGCATATGCGACAGGATCTTTTTAATAAGATTGTCGGTATGTCAGTTAAGTATCTTGACCAGCACTCACATGGTGATATTATGAGCCGTATGACCAATGATGTTGAGAATATCTCTAACACTGTATCCCAGTCGATGAGTTCGTTATTCTCAGGTGTCCTTACTATTATCGGAACTGTCATTATGATGGTTGTTTTATCACCGCAGCTTGCATTATGTTCATGCGCAACAGTGATTCTTACTATATTGGCAACTAAGAATTTATCTAAAGCAATGAGAAAATTCTATACCAGACGGCAGGTTCTTTTAGGCCAGCTTAACGGAACTGTTGAGGAGATGGTCACTGGTATCAGAACTGTTACAGCATTTGACAGACAGGAAAGCGTATGCAGTGATTTCAACAAGACTTCTGATGAACTGACTAAGGTTGGTATTAAAGCTGAGATTCTTGGTGGTTCTATGGGACCTGTTATGAATGTCATTAACAATATCGGTTTCGTCATTATCGCCGGAGCCGGAGGATATTTTGCAATTAAAGGATATGTATCTATCGGTGTAATATCAGCATTTATCGTATATGCCAAGCAATTCGGCAGACCTATTGACGAGCTTGCCAATATATGGGGTCAGATTCAGACTGCAATAGCCGGTGCTGAGAGAGTATTTGCTGTTCTTGATGAACCTTCTGAGGACAAATCCGGTGAACTTAAGATGGATAACTCTACTGGCAACATTGAATTTAACCATGTTGATTTCTCTTATATACCTGGCAAACAGGTATTGTATGATTTCAATCTTAAGGTTAAAGCTGGTCAGAAGGTTGCACTTGTAGGAAGCACAGGAAGCGGCAAAACCACTGTTGTTAATCTTCTTATGAGATTCTACGATATTGACAACGGCAGTATAACCATTGACGGTGTTAATATTAAAGATATTGACTGTGAGAATCTTAGAAAGAATACTGCCATCGTATTACAGGATACTGTTCTTTTTGCCGACACTGTAAAGAATAATCTTCTATATTCAAGACAGGATGCAACTGATACTGAAATTATTGCTGCAGCGAAGAAGGCTAACTGCCATAATATGATTATGCACCTTCCTGACGGATATGATTCCATGCTCGCCAAAGACGGACAGAATCTGTCGCAGGGACAACGCCAGTTACTTTCAATTGCAAGAGCATTTGTTGCAAGTCCTAAGATACTTATACTTGATGAAGCAACCTCAAGCGTTGATACACGAACCGAGAAAAGGATTCAGGATGCAATGACTAATCTTATGAAGAACAGAACAAGTCTTATTATTGCACACCGTCTGTCAACTATTCAGGACGCTGATATCATAGTTGTTATGGATAAAGGAAGAGTCGAAGAGACAGGTAATCATGAGTCTTTACTTGCTGCCAGAGGAAGATATTATGACCTGTACATGACACAGTTTGCCGGTAAGGCAATATAATACTTTGCTGAAAAAGCAATCTAATATTAAGACAAGGAGATAAGATAAAATATGAGCAATCGCAAGCACATGAGAACCGAAAAGAAAACAGCCGTAAAAAACAGCTTTGGACGACTTGTGGCTACAGGTATTTTCGTACTTATTCAGGTCGCATGGCTGGCTTATCTTTTATTATATTTTTACAGGGATTACGCATGGATTTCGTTAATAAGCACATTTATAGCAGTTGTTCTTGCACTTAAGATATACGGAACATCCACTAATTCTGCCATGAAAATGCCTTGGATAATTGTAATTCTCGCATTTCCTGTATTAGGTGTACTTATTTATCTGCTTTTTGGACGTTCTATAGTTACAAGGGCTGTAAAGAAAAGATTTAACTCAATAGAAGAATCCTATAAGAAATCCCTTTCACAGGACGAAGCTATTCTTAATGAGGTTAAAGATAAGGATATATACATTTATAACCAGTTCCATTATCTTAGTAACCATGAAGGCTATCCTGTATATAAGAATACGGATATAGAATTTTATTCAATAGGTGAGGAAGGTCTTGAGGCACAGCTTATAGAACTTGAAAAGGCTGAGAAATTCATTTTCATGGAATATCATGCTATTGAAGAAGCTTCAAGCTTTGACAGAATTAAAGATGTTCTTATAAGAAAAGCCGCAGCAGGCGTTGAAGTCCGATTATTCTATGATGATGTCGGAAGTATCTTCTTCCTTAACAAGGATTTCATCAAAGAAATGCGTGCAAATGGCATTGACTGCCGTGTATTCAATCCAATTAAGCTTGCCTTCAACATGTTTATGAATAACCGTGACCACAGAAAGATAACTGTAATTGACGGTAAAGTCGGCTTCACTGGAGGCTACAATCTTGCCGATGAGTACTTTAATATTACCCATCCATACGGCGAGTGGAAAGATACAGGTCTTAAACTCACTGGTGATGCTGTTAAGACTCTTACTATGCTGTTTCTTTCTATGTGGAATTCTATTAAAAAAACTGATGAGCCTCAGGACGATTATGTCAAATATATCAAAGCCTCTGATTACGGCTACAAGGCTGTTAATAACAACCAGTATGTTGTTCCTTACGCTGACAGCCCGCTTAATAATAACAGGGTTGCTGAAAATGTTTATCTTAATATCATTAAGAGTGCAAAGCATTACCTTTACATTACAACACCATACCTTCTTATCACAGAAGAGATGTCAAGAGAACTTGCAATGGCTGCCATGCGTGGTGTTGATGTAAGAATCGTAACTCCTGGTATTCCAGATAAGAAGCTTACTTACAGCCTTACAAGATCATATTATGCAGACCTTGTAAGATATGGTGTAAGAATATACGAATACACACCTGGTTTCATTCATGCAAAGCAGTGGGTTAGCGACGGAGAAGTGTCCATTGTCGGTACAATCAACATGGATTTCAGAAGCCTTTATCTTCACTTTGAGAATGCAGCATATGTATACGGCAAGGAAACTGCTGCCGATGTACTTAATGATTTCTACAACATTTTCAGAAGAAGCGAGGAAGTAACCGCCAAGTACATTAATAAGCCGAGAATCTTAAGAATCGGACAATGTATATTAAGACTGGTTGCACCTTTGTTCTAATTGGTGTATATTCATATTTGTTATTGCGTGTGTGAGATTCAGCTTTTAATTATTTTGTCTGTGTCTGGCATATATGTTTGAACGATTCGTTAGAATTGTGTTAATTTATCAGGTGTTATTTTCGGCTCATATGTTTGTGTACATTCGCCAGATGAACACTTTCACCTAGATGTACGCCTGAGACACACTCTCTCATGAGTGTTTCGCTTAGTGGGAGTAAATGCTGCTATCTACAAAGTTTATTACGGTGCGGTAAATCAAACGCGCTCCGCTTGAACGTGCTTTCCCGCACCGCCCTTAAGTATATAGCGGCATTAACTCCCACACAGCTCACAATAAATCGAGAGTGTGTCTCAGACGAACAGCTTCGGAGAAAGTGTACAGCTGTCGAATGAACATAAACAATCGAAAGAGCCGAAAATAATACCGATAAATTAGCAATTCTTAACGTGTTCAAACACATATGCCAGACACAGATAAAATGACTACAATAATGACTCACACACGCAATAACAAATATCAAGTTAATAAACATTTAACAAGGAGATATAATGAAAGAAGAAACTGTAACCGTGAAAATCGATCACCCCTTAGGAAGTACTGATGACGATAACCCCTCGGTGGTCTATCCTATTAATTGTGGCTATGTAGACACTGAAAGAACTGTCGGTTTTTCCGAGCTTGATAAACAGAAGGTTTATCTGTTAGGTGTTGATGTTGCTGTTGACGAATATGTTGGCGAGCTTATTGCTATTGCAAGAAGACGTGATGATTCTGAGACTGTCTGGATAATTGCTCCTGAGAATATTACTTACACAATCCAGCAGATTGAAGAAATGATATATTTTGAAGAACAGTACTATGACAGCTATGTAGAGATAGTAGACGAAGAATTATGGGATGCCTATGATGAGAATGAGCAGCTTCTCGGCTTTGATCTGAAGAGAAGTCAGGCTAAATCATTACCAGAAGGTGTATATCATGTAATTGTCAATGTATATACTATGACTAAGGATGGCAAGCTTCTTACTACCGAGCGTTCCCGTAATAAAACTTACCCATTAAAATGGGAAGTTACAGGAGGTTCTATTCTTAAAGGTGAGACTGCTGCCGGGGGGGCTATCCGCGAGTTATATGAGGAGACTGGCATTAAGATTACAACCGATGACCTTATTCCTCTTTACAGCTATGTAGACAAGCCTAAGCATGCCATATATCACAGTTACCTTAATTTAATAAAAGAAGAAGTCCATGTCACCCTTCAGGAAGGAGAGACCATGGACTACATGTATGTTCCATATAAGGAATTTGATGAACTTGTTAATTCTGACAGATTCGTTCCGTCAGAACAGCGACGCTATAAGAATCAGGCTGTTTTTACGATGCTTTCACGATTCATTCCTGATTCAGCAGCTTCTACATAAGCAATTCCATATGTTCCCGGACCTACATGAGTTCCAACAGAACACCCAATAGAGCTTACACCAACATTTCCACTAACGTCTGATATGTAAGTAAGACTCTTATTAATAAATGTTTCTAAAGATTCAGAGCAGTTGATATGACCGAACATGAAATCTCTTGTAAGACTTAATCCGTCTTCTGTGAGTTTATCATGCATAAGTTTTTCAGCTGCTTTTTTTCCTCTTGTCTTTCCAATTACAACAACTTTTCCGTCTTCAATACTTACAACTGGTGTTATATGAAGCATTGTTCCCGCTAATGCAGCAGCACCTGAAAGTCTTCCACCCATTTTAAGATATTTTAGTGAACCGACAACAGCAGTAAGTTTGATATATTTTGCCATCTCTGTACATGCTGTAGCGATATCAGCCACATTTTTACCAGCATCTCTTAACTTAACAGCTTCTCTTATAAGAAGGGCAGTTCCAATTGAAGCACTTCTTGAATCTACCATATATAATTTCTTTCCTGTTTCATCTTCAACATCAGAAGCAGCAAGACATGCACTCTGATATGTTCCTGACAAATCAGAAGATATGAATATTCCTAACACATCATCTCCGGCAGCAACAGCTTCATTGAATACTTTCATAAAAGTATCAGGGCTTGGCTGTGAAGTCTTAGGTAATTCATCACATTCAGCAAGTCTTTTATAGAATTCTTCGTGTGTAATCTCAACTCCATCTAAGAACTCCTCATCCCCAAACCTTACAGATATAGGAACAATCTGAACTCCCATCTTATTCGCATCTTCTTTAGATATATCACATGTACTATCAGCAATAATTCTTAACATAATCATTCTCCTTTAAAACGCCTTAATATATTTTGATATTCAAAGCTTCTTTATGTGAATGGTAACATGATAATAAACAGTTGTCAATAGTAATTTGATTATCAAAGTATTAATCATTTCTTGACATAACAATTCTTAAAGGCTAAAATCTAACAGCTAGGGGACAGCCCCATCTACGAAATTCAAACAAGAGGTTTCATCAATTATGGCAAAAGATCTTACGCAGGGCAGAATCATGCCTATGTTAATTAAATTCACAATTCCGCTTATACTTGGAAATATATTTCAGCTTACATATAATGCAGTTGATTCTATTATTGTCGGAAGATTTGTTGGAAAGGAAGCACTTGCTGCGGTTGGTATATGTAATCCAATAACAACACTTATTATCCTTTTCCTTAATGGATTATGCATGGGTGCAAGTATTCTTATGGGTAATTATTTCGGCGGCAAGAAGATGGACACACTTTCCCGCCAGATAAGCACAACAATGATATCAGGTATGATATTCTCTCTGGCACTTACATTGCTGGCAATAGTATTTACAAGACCAATTCTTATGCTTGTTCAGGTTGACAAATCAATCATGACACTTACAACACAGTACTTAAGAATAATCATGTTAGGACTTGTATTTACATTCCTTTATAACTTCTTCTCAAGCACATTAAGAGCATTAGGGGATAGCGCAACGCCGCTGTATTTCCTTATCATAAGTGCTGTTTTAAATGTATTCGGAGACCTTTTCTTTGTTGTTGTCTTAAAAGCTGGAAGCAACGGATGTGCAATTGCAACTGTAGTAAGTGAAGCACTTTGCTGTGTATTCTGCATGATATATATTAAGTTCAAAGTACCTATTCTGTGTCTTGGTAAGAAGTGGCTTGTGTTTGACCGCTCACTGCTTAAGAAAACAATAAGCTACGGCTGGGCGTCTGCCATGCAGCAGGCTACAGTACAGCTTGGTAAAATAGGAATACAGGCTATTATTAATACAATGGGTGTTTCGGTTTCGGCCGCATTTGCAGTAGTAAACAGAATTGATGACTACGCATATACACCTGAGCAGAACATTGCACACGGAATGACAGCAATGATGGCACAGAACAAAGGTGCCGGAAGAGATGACAGAGTAATCAAAGGCTTTAAAGCCGGTATTATTCTTGAAATCATATACGGAATATTCATATTCTTTGTATGTTTCGTATTTGCAAAACCGCTTATGAAGCTGTTCACTTCAGATACAGAAGTTATAAGACACGGTGTAATCTACCTTAAGCTTATCTCTGTAATGTACATACTTCCAGCTATTACTAATGGTATTCAGGGATATTTCCGAGGTATAGGTGACTTAAAGATTACCCTTCTTTCAAGCTTTATCAATATGGGAGTCCGCGTGCTTGCCGCAATCCCACTTGTATTTGCATTAGGAATGGGAATAGAAGCACTTCCTTTCTCTTACCTTGCCGGATGGATTGGCATGCTTATTGCGGAAGTTCCGTTGCTTGTTAAGAATTACAAAGCGTATATTAAAAGCATGAGATAATAAGAACAGAATTCCTAATCTGCGTTAAATAATCCCCTCACAAAGCATCAACCTTGTGAGGGGATTATTATTATCTCATCTTCTGAACATTTTTCTTTCTCATTAACAACACACCAATACCTATAAGTACCAAACCTATTGCACAGCCAGACACTAAAGTAATGAAAAATATATTTCCATTAATACAAATATTGGTCCTCCAGTCAGACAGGTTCATATGGCTTAATGTAAGCACATTATTTTTATAAATAATAAACTCAAGAAAATCATTAGCAAAAACAAACCATAGCACTGATATTATTGTACTAATTCCAGCTCTTATCAGTCCATGGACAGGAAGATATCTGATTACAAGAAATACAAGCCATACACCAAGCAAAAGTACGGCTGCAACTGTATATCCGTCCTTCATGCCTACGAAACCTGAATGATAATACACTATAAACATAGTAAGGAACAGCCACAAAGTATCCCATGTCATTGTTATAAGTGCTTTCTTGTCACTAAGTACCGGTGGAAGTGATACAAGACATATCACAATTGGAAAGAGTACTATTGATATTCCGAATACTGTAGGTATAGCCCATAACAGGAAGTTGCCTCCACCATTCATCTGGTCAACGAAAAACAATATAAGCATAAGTGAAACAACTCCGGCAAGAATACATTTTAACAGACGGTTATTAGTGGACATAAGCGGAACTACCGTAAGTGCTGCAACAAGCATCATAGAGGCAGTAACAACCGAAAATACGCCTAATCCCATGCCTGTAGCAAGCTGTACTATAAATGTAATGACAATCGGAAGCAGAAGTATTGCCGCAATCACAACTCCAGCCTTGTATGCTGCATTACGCTCTTTTTTTGCATGTCTTTCAAGTACACCCTTTGATTCTTTTGCAAGTACCTCATCGACGTTGTTTTCTTTTAATTCGTCATATATTTTCTGACAGTCACTGCAGCCTGCCAGATGCTTCTCAACAAATCTGCGGCTTTCTTCGCTGCATGCATTGTCATAATAAAGGGGCAGTAAATCCTGCACGATATTACATTCTTTATTACTCATATCTAATTAATCCTTTCTTTTATTTTCAGTCTGGCCCTATGATAAGTTACTCTGGCCCAGTTCTCAGTTTTTCCAAATACCATTCCAATCTGTGCAAATGTGAGTTCTCCGAAAACTCTTAACTGAAATACTTCCTTATACGGCTCTGGAAGTTCATGAAGAACCATATGAATCCGCAAAGCAGAATCCGTATCCGATACTTTATCCACCAGATCAGCCGTCTGCTGTGGCAATGTCTCGTCAAGTTCAGAAAATTTCTTATTCTTCCGGCACTCATCAATTGCCAGATTCTTTGCTATACTGCACAGCCATGTGAGCTCACCCGCCTTGCCTTCGTATTGTCTCTTGGCGGTCATGGCTTTGTAAAAAGTATTCTGCGTGATTTCCTCAGCGAGAGACTGATTCTTTACTATCGTAAACACATAAGAATACACCTGCATATAATAGGAATTGTACAATTTCTCATAATTCAGAACTGGTCACCTCCTTCCGTCTTACATAGGTTAGACGTATGAAATGGATTTTCGTTACAACATTTTTCAAAATATTTTATAGAAATTTTTAAAATGTGTCAAAAAATGTATGCCAAAGGTACATGCAGATGTGTTATTATACATATTGAATTTGATTCAGGAGAATTTAGACAGATTATGATTAGAAAAGAACAGATGCGTCTATACGCAATCACAGATACAAGCTGGCTTAATGGTGCCAGTCTCACGGATGTTGTTGAAAATGTATTAAAAAACGGAGCTACATTTTTACAATTAAGAGAAAAGAATGCTACACATGAAGAAATTGTTGCCAAAGCAAAGGCAATTAAACCAATTGCGCAAAAATATGGAGTTCCATTCGTTATTGATGATGATGTGCAGGCTGCGCTTGAAGCAGATGCAGACGGAGTACATATCGGACAAAGCGACACTGACTATATGACTGCAAGAGGTATTCTTGGAGATAATAAAATTATTGGCATGACTGCCAAGACAGTAGAACAGGCGAAAGAAGCTGAAAGACTAGGTGCAGACTATATCGGCACCGGCGCTGTATTTGGCTCAAGCACCAAGAAGGATGCTGTATACATGCCGCGTGAACGACTAATTGAAGTTGCCGGTTCGGTTAATATACCTGTCGTTGCAATCGGCGGCATTGATTACGATAACTGTGGTGAGCTTGCAGGTACTGGTGTTGACGGAATTGCCGTTGTTTCAGCTATATTTGCTGCAGATAATCCGGGACTTGCAACGAAAGAGCTTTACTTAAAGACAGGCAGTGTATTAAACTATCACAGAGATTTCATATTTGACATGGATGGTACTATTCTTGATTCCATGCCTTACTGGAGAAATGTTTCCAAAGAATATGCAATGCAGTATGTAGATAAGCTGCCTGATGATTTTGATGAGCGTACTTATGTAATGGATCTTGATGAATGTTCTGCTTATTTCCGTGATGAATTAGGCATAAGTACTGACGCAGCAACTATGCGACAGACTGCCGTGGATATTATGACAAAACACTACAGCAATGATATTCCGGCTAAAGACGGCATGCTTGAATTAATCAGACGTGAGCATGAAGCAGGTTCTCATATGTGTATATTTACAAGTTCTGACAGAGGCTGTGTTGATGCGGCACTTAACCGCCTTGGAATAGCTGACTGTTTTAACAACATTTTTACAGTATATGACATTCCATATAACAAGAAGAATCCAGAAAGCTACAAGCTTATCGCTGAAAAAATGCATTTTAAACCGGAAGATACATGGGTATATGAAGATGTTCTTCACGGCATAGAATCAGCCAAGCAGGGCGGATTCAAAATATGTGCCGTATATGATGAAGATTCCAAGAAGCATTGGCATGAAATCTGCGCGCTTGCAGATGAAATCAGGGATATAAGAAATAAGGAGTAATAATGAAGAAGAAAGTTGTTGTCGGTATGTCAGGGGGTGTTGATTCCTCTGTTGCCGCTTATCTATTAAAGGAACAGGGCTATGATGTAATCGGTGTGACTATGCAGATATGGCAGGACGATGCAACAGAAGCTGCTGAGAATGGCTGCTGCGGTATCAGTGCTGTTGATGACGCAAGGCGTGTTGCCGGTCAGCTTGACATTCCATATTATGTAATGAATTTCAAGAATGAGTTCAAATGTAATGTAATTGACTACTTTGTTGACGAATATAAAAAGGGGCGTACACCTAATCCATGTATCGCCTGCAACCGCTATGTAAAGTGGGAGTCACTTCTTAAGAGAAGCCTTGAAATAGGTGCTGATTACATTGCAACAGGACACTATGCAAGAATTCACCAGCTTCCTAATGGAAGATATACTATATGTAATTCAGTAACTGCCAAGAAGGACCAGACTTACGCTCTCTATAATCTTACACAGGATCAGTTATCACACACACTTCTTCCTATTGGTGATTATACTAAGGATCAGGTGCGTGAGATTGCCTCTAAGATTGGTATTACTGTTGCCAGGAAGCCGGACAGCATGGAAATATGCTTTATTCCTGATAATGACTATGCAGGCTTTATAACCCGTGAAACAGGCTATACTTCTGTTCCCGGTAACTTTGTTGATGTCAACGGCAATGTAATTGGAAAGCATCAGGGCATTATCCACTACACAGTTGGTCAGAGAAAAGGTCTTGGACTTGCTCTTGGAAAGCCAGCATTTGTTGTTGCTATACGACCTGAAACCAATGAAGTTGTAATTGGTGATAATTCAGATGTATTCTCACCTAAGCTTTATGCTAACAATCTTAATTTCATGTCTATACCTTCTCTTGAAGGTGAAATGCGTGCTAAAGGCAAAATCCGTTACAGCCATGAGGGTGCTATGTGTACTATAAGAATGTTCGATGAGAATACTCTTGAATGTACATTTGACGAGCCTGTTCGTGCCATAACACCGGGTCAGGCGCTTGTATTATATGACGGGGACAATGTTCTTGGCGGCGGAACTATTATTTAATTATATTATTTAATTAATAAGGACAATATTATGGAAAAACTTATATATATGGACAATGCAGCAACTACATCAACCTCACCAGAGGTTGTGTCTGCAATGCTTCCATTTTTTACTGAATATTATGGCAATCCTTCTTCTGTATATAATTTTGCACAGAAAAGCAAGATGGCTATTGAAGACGCAAGAGAAATTATAGCTGACAGTATTGGTGCTGCGAAAAGCAACGAAATATATTTTACAGGTGGTGGAAGCGAGTCTGATAACTGGGCTTTAAAGTCTGCTGCATTCGGACTTAGAGATAAAGGAAACCATATAATAACAACTAAAATAGAACATCATGCGATTCTTAATACATGTGCATATCTTGAAAAGCATGGATTTGAGGTAACTTACCTTGATGTTGACAGCGACGGCTTCGTCTCTTTAGAAGATGTCGAGAATGCCATCACTGACAAAACAATCCTTATAAGTGTTATGTTTGCCAACAATGAAATCGGAACTATTGAACCTGTCCGTGAAATAGGCGAGATTGCACATAAGCATGGTATTCTTTTCCACACTGACGCTGTTCAGGCTATGTGCCATGTTCCAATCAATGTCACAGAGATGAACATTGACCTGTTAAGCGCAAGCGCACATAAGTTTCACGGTCCTAAAGGTGTGGGCTTTATGTATATGAAGAATTCCGCCAAGTTAGAACCTTTCATCCATGGTGGGGCACAGGAGCGTGCAAGACGCGCCGGCACAAGCAATGTTCCTGGCATCGTCGGCATGGGACAGGCTGTAAAGCTTGCTTTAAGCACTCTTGATAAAGAGACACAGACAATTATTGATATGCGTAATTATATAGTTATCAGGATTCTTGGTGAGATTCCTGATGTAACTTTTGATGGTCCGGGAATTGACAGTCTCAATCGTCTGCCGTCTAATATGCATTTCTGCTTTAAAGATGTTTCCGGCGATTCTTTACTTATAATGCTTGATATGAATGGCATATGTGCATCAAGTGGTTCAGCATGCGCTGCAGGCTCAATTGACCCTTCACATGTACTTCTTGCCATAGGACGAAGCAGTGATGAAGCTAAAGGTGCTTTAAGATTAAGCATAGATAAGGATTTAACCAAGGAAGACGCTGACTATGCAGTAGATTCACTGAAGTCCGCTGTTGCAAGGCTGCGTGGGTAAAATTTTCAAATTATTTTTAAAAAATCACACAAACCTATTGACATAGTAGGAATAAAGGTTTATATTATCATCAACATCAAGAAAGCAATACATTTTTTGAAATAAATTAAGAAGGATGGTAATTAACTATGGCAAAGAAACCTTATTCAGAAAGAAATTTAAAGTTTGAAACATTACAGCTTCATGTAGGACAGGAACAGCCTGATCCAGTAACAGATGCTAGAGCAGTACCTATTTACCTTACATCATCATATGTATTCCATAATAGCCAGCATGCTGCTGACAGATTTGGTCTTAAGGATGCAGGTAACATCTATGGACGTCTTACTAACCCAACAGAAGATGTATTCGAGAAGAGAATCGCAGCTCTTGAGGGTGGTGTAGCAGCACTTGCAGTTGGTTCTGGTGCAGCAGCTTTAGCTTATGCTTTCCAGGCACTTGCTCATGCAGGAGATCACATCGTAGCAGCTAAGAACATCTACGGCGGAACATATAACCTTCTTGCCCACACACTTCCAGATTACGGAATTGAAGCTACATTCGTAGATCCTTTTGATTATGATGCTATCGAAGCAGCTATCAAGCCTAATACTAAGGCTGTTCAGATTGAGACACTTGGAAATCCTAATTCAGAAGTTGTTGATATCGAAAGAATTGCTAAGATTGCACATGCACACAACATTCCACTTGTTGTTGATAACACATTCGCAACACCTTACCTTGTAAGACCTATCGAATATGGTGCTGATATCGTTGTTCATTCAGCTACTAAGTTCATCGGTGGTCACGGTACAACACTTGGTGGTGTAATCGTTGATAGTGGTAAGTTTGACTGGGTTGGAGCTGCTGATAAGTTCCCATGGCTTGTTGAACCAAATGTATCATATCACGGTGTAAGCTTTGCTAAGGATACAGCACCTGCTGCATTCGTTACATATATCAGAGCTATCCTTCTTCGTGATACAGGAGCTACAATTTCTCCAGTTCATTCATTCATCTTCCTTCAGGGACTTGAAACATTATCACTCAGAGTTGAGAGACATGTAGAGAACGCATTAAAGGTTGTTCAGTACTTAAAGAATCAGCCATTAGTTGAGAAGGTAAATCATCCTTCAATCTCTACTAACGAGGAACAGCAGGCTCTTTATAAGAAATACTTCCCTAACGGTGGTGGTTCAATCTTCACATTTGAAATCAAGGGCGGCGCTGCTGAAGCACAGAAGTTCATTGATAACCTTGAGTTATTCTCACTTCTTGCTAATGTTGCCGATGTTAAGTCATTAGCAATCCACCCAGCAAGCACAACTCACTCAGAGTGCAACGAAGCTGAGCTTCTTGACCAGGGAATTAAGCCTAACACAATCAGACTTTCAATTGGTACAGAGAATATTGATGATATCATTGAAGATCTTGATGAAGCATTCAAGGCTTTACAGTAATTTGCCATATATATCCTTTCCGGTATAATATATTTACATCACAAAAGGGGACTGATATTAATTATCAGTCCCCTTTTGAATTAGATTATATTAATCAGCTTTTAATAGGTTATATTATTTCTTTTTCTTAAAATGTACTTCCGGAACAGCTACACTATCATATGTCACATGTGTCTTATCGCTGTTCTCATCTGTAATCATATCAGAAGATATATCAACATCGTCATCGTCGGAATCTCCCTTATGTATCTCTGGAATAGCCAGATTATCATATGACAGATTATAATCTTTCTTAGGAGTGTTACCTTTATTCTTAACTCTTTTAAATATATTAAACATAGCATTCCCTCCCCAATAATTATAATATATTAATAAAGAATGTAATAACAAGACTGTTAAGGAAATCTGCAAAAAGGCTTCCTATAAGTGGAATAAGAAGATAAGCCTTAACTGACGGAACATATTTGTCACATACAGCCTGCATATTAGCCATGGCATTAGGAGTAGCACCCATACCGAATCCGCAAGTTCCTGCAACAAGTACAGCCGCATCGTAATCTCTTCCCATAACATTGAATACAACAAAATAAGTAAATAAAACAATAACAATAACCTGTGCTCCAAGAAGTATAACAAGTGGAAAAGCAAGTGAAGCAAGCTGCCATAACTTAAGTGTAATCATCGCCATACCTAAGAACAATGATAAACAGATACCACCAAGGTCATTGATTTCGCCCATGTGAATAACAAGCTTTCCATGACCTGCATATTCTGCAATATTACGCATAAGAGCAGCTGCAATCATGGCACCTATATATATAGGAAAAGTAAGACCAGTCTTAGTAAGTGCCCATGAAAAGATTGTTCCTAAACCTATAGCAAGTATAAGCTGGAATACGGCTGAAGCATACATTCTTGAGTGTCTTTCATGCTTCTTCTCATCTTCAACAAGAAGGCTGTCATCCTCTGGAATAGCTGTAGATAAGAGATTCCTTTTTTCAATCAGTCTCTTACCCAATGGACCACCTACAAGACTTCCGAATATAAGTCCAAATGTAGCTGCGGCAGTACATATTGTCGTTGCACCCTGAACATTAAAATCTTCAAGTACCGGACCAAATGCACCTGCTGTACCATGTCCACCGACCATAGGAATAGAACCTGTACACATACCTATAAGTGAATTAAGTCCAAGGACTTTAGACAAGCCAACTGCAACACAGTTCTGTGTAAATATAAGCACAATGACCAGTCCTAAGAATATAACCATTGACTTTCCGCCCTTCTTAAGTACCTTAAGATTAGCCTGGAAACCAACTGATGTAAAGAAGAATACCATGCATACTTCTTTAAGTGTGTCATCAAATGAGAATTCCAATATATGTGTTACATAACATATACATGTAAATATAGCAAATAACAGACCTCCGACAACCGGAGCTGGTATACAGAATCTTTCAAGGAATTTGATTTTCTTTCGTAAATAGCTGCCCAGAAGCAGTACAAGTACTGCGATAGCAAGCGTCTGATACATATCTAACTGAACTTTCATTAAATTTCTCCATTCTTTATTACATTAACCTGATATACAGAATTAATTATTCTGTCAAAACTTTGATGCCATGCTCTGTATAATAAGCCGCCGCACCTGAATGAAATGGAATATCCACTCCACTGGATGCTTCATTAACATCGAATGTAATATCAAGAGAAGTAGCATACTTAAAGTCGTTAGTATGCTCGTATAAAGTCTTAGTCACATTCTTAATCACATCATCTGATAATGACTGCTTTGCAATCAGAACCGCTTTAACACCTATTGTTGTAACATCAGCATCCTGTCCCTGATAAGTTCCTGCCGGAATAGTGTACTTTTCACAGAGGGAATATGCTGATAACATCTTATCAATACATTTGTCATCCAGACTTACAAGGCGTATATCACATTCTTTAGACAACTGATCAATAACTCCGGTTCTTGTTCCTGCAGTACAGAAAAATGCATCAATCTCTCCATTCTTAAGTTTTTCTGCAGCTTCAGTATAATCCATATTAACCTTATTAATAAGCTCATCTGTAATGCCACTCATCTTTAATATCTGTTCTGCATTCTTCTCTGTACCTGATTCCGAAGCACCAACACTTACCGTCTTATTAATCAGATCATCAATACTTGTAATACCAGAATCTTTTCTTACAACAATCTGGCAACCTTCAGTATAAAGAGAAGCTACTGCTTTGTAGCCTTTCTGATACTTCTTATCAGCAAATGCTCCTGTTGCATTATAGGCATCACTTAACAGGTCTGCCTGAACAATAGCAAGATCAATGTAGCCATCAGATATAAGTCTTAAATTGGCAACCGAACCAGCAGTAGTCGTAGTTTCAAATGTATATCCATCAATTTCTTTATCAGCAAGCTCTGTAAATGTGCTTGCAAACGAATAATACATTCCACCAATATCCGCTGCGCCAAATTTCAGGTTCTTACTATGTCCGCTGCAGCCTGCCATAACAAACAACATACAGGACATTAATATACATAATATTTTCTTCATTCATTTATCCTCGTAATAATAATTCTTTCTCGTAAACTTTACCGTCCTTTATGTACATTCTAGGAACACGCTTACTTACTGCACATGTAAGTTCGTATGGAATAGTTCCCGCAAGCTGTGCCATATGTTCAATGGGATTAGCTTTACCAAATATCTCAACTTCGCTTCCAACGTCCACGTTCATCTTGTCAGTAAGATCAATCATGCACATATCCATACATATCTTACCTCTCTGTGGAGCTGGTCCTTCCTCAGTCATAAGTTCATATCTGTTAGAAAGACATCTGAAATATCCATCTGCATATCCATAAGGAACAACTCCCATTCTTGTCTTTCTCTCAGTCTTATATATTCCACCATAACTTATTGCTGTTCCGGCAGGGTAAGTCTTAATTGTGCTTACAGTTGTCTTAAGAGACATAACAGGCTTAAGTCCAAGCTCCTGTGCGAAATCTCCATAGCCATAGAGCAGAAGTCCCGGTCTTACCATATCAAGCCATGTTTCCGGATATCTTGCAACAGCACCAGTATTGGCACAGTGTCTTATCTTGAATTTCTTTCCAAGCTTTTCTTCAACCGCATCGATTACGCTTGTAAACAATTCAAACTGATGCTTTGTATAGGCTTCACATTCTTCTCCGAATTCATCAGATACAGCAAAATGTGTGAATATTCCCTCAGCATCAAGTCCCGGAAGCGAACATCCCTCACATATTCCTTCGACACCACTGTCAAAGTAATCACCATCACACAGATATCCAAGTCTTGACATACCAGTATCAACCTTAATGTGAATCTTTAATGTACCGCCACATCTTACAGCTTCTTCACTGTATTCAAGTGCCTTGGCCTTACATGTAACAGCCTGTGTTATATTATTCTTAATGAGCTGCTCAACCTCTTCCTTAGGAGTATGACCAAGTATAAGAATTGGCATTGTAATTGAATTATGTCTTAATTCTATCGCTTCATCTATACTACTGACAGCAAGATAATCTGCTCCCAAATCCTGTAACAGTCTGCTCACCTGAACAGAACCATGTCCATAGGCATCAGCTTTAACTACACCTAAGAACTTAACGTTCTCTCCAATTCTTTTACGTAATGTTTCATAATTGTGTGCAAGTGCATCCATATCTATTTCAGCCCATGTTCTTCTTAATGTTGAATCCATAATAATCTGCCTCCATTATCTAAACATACTTTGTTATTTTACCATTTAATTGATAAATAGTGAATAATTTTTAAATTAATTTTAGGTTGTCAATTTATGATATAATACATATAAATAGAAAGATGTATCAAAAGGAGAACTTACCATGCATATATCAAAAAACTCAGCTACACATATTGTTGAAGAAATCTCCAAGCTCGTAAAACAGAATATTAACCTTATGGATGAAACCGGACATATTATTGCCAGCTGTGACAAATCAAGAATCGGTAACTTCCATTATGGTGCATACAAGATTATATCTGAATGTCTTGATGAGTATATAATTGATGAAGATGATGCATCCAAGGGTATCAAAAAAGGAATCAATCTTCCGCTTGAACTTGATGGTGAAATTGTAGGTGTTATCGGTATGACCGGAATGTATGATGAAGTTATCTCCTCAATCAAACTCGTTAAGAAAATGACTGAGATTCTTCTTATGGAAAGCCGCGTCAGCTATCACCAGTTAATGGATAAGCGTGTGCGTAATGCATTTTTCGAAGAATGGCTTATTAACAGTGGGTACAAGAATACCGACGAGCTTGAGGACAGAGGTAAATCATTGGGTATTGATATCAATCGCCCAAGAAGAGTATTTATTGCAAGTATTGATGAACTTGATAATTACAAAGACTCCCAGGAAGGTCAGTCTAAGATTGCCAAATTCGAGAATGATGTTGCCGCATTTCTTAACCGTAATAACTGCAAGACACATTTTAGAAATGCATCAAGACAGATTATTATTGTTGATGATAAGCCTACTGCTAATATCGTTGAATTTGCTAAAGAGCTTGCTGACTATATATGGAATAAAGAAAATGTTGAGTTAAATATAGGTATTGATGGCGGTTCAAGTGATGATATGCATATATCATATATTCAGGCACACAGAGCATGGAGTGCTGCAGCTACTGAACATGAACAGATAACCTGCTATGAGAATATGAGTCTTGAACTTCTGCTCAGCAGCGTTCCAATGGAAGTGAAACTTGAATATCTCAAGAAAATATTCGGTAATTCTACTAATGAAGAGCTTGCTGAACAGATATCGCTTCTTAAGGCATATTTTAATGCGCAGGGTTCTATCCAGACGGCAGCAGATAATCTGTATATTCACAAGAATACGCTGCAGTACAGAATTACAAAGCTGAAAGAGCAGACTGGATACGATGTCAGAAAGCCATCTGAGTGTCCTGCACTCTTCCTCGCATACACTATTGCCGAAGAAATTGAGTCAGAAAATTATGACTTAAATGTATTGTTACACAACACGAAATAATTTTATTTTTTATAGTTCCTATACCATACCATTAATAACACCCTCATGTTATGATTGCATCATACAAAGCACAAGGAATTGTGCAGTTCGTACAAATATCATATGAAAAGGGGGTGTTTTTTATGTCAGGTATACCACTGATAATCGCATTCGTCTTAGCTATCATTGTAATGATAGTGGCCATCTCTAAGTTTAAGGTTCATCCTTTCTTAGCAATTATGGCAATTTCCCTTATTCTTGCAATCATTGCAGGAATTCCTTTCGTTGACACAGTAACGGAAGATGGAAAAACAATCGCCGGAATTCCAACCGTAATCGGCTCCGGCTTCTCAGGAACATTCAGCAGCATCGGTATTGTTATTATATTAGGTGCATTAATTGGATCAGTTCTTGAAAAAACAGGTGCAGCTTTAAAGCTTGCAGATATGGTAATTAAAGTTGTAGGTAAAAAGAGACCTGAACTTGCCATTGAACTTATGGGATGGGTTGTTTCAATCCCAGTATTCTGTGATAGTGGTTTCGTAATTCTTAACCCTATCAGAAAAGCCCTTGTAAAGAGAACAGCAGCATCAAGTGTTGCCATGACTGTTGCATTGTCAGCAGGTCTTTACATATCACATGTATTTATTCCACCAACACCTGGTCCAATAGCAGCTGCTAATACTCTTGGAGTTGGCGACAACCTTTTACTTGTAATGGGTCTTGGTGTTGTTTGTTCAATATTCCCTCTTATTGCCGGTCTTATCTATGCCAAGTTCATCGGTAAGAAAGTTAAGAGTGCAGATGAGACAACAGACAACGGTGAAGTAACTAAGACATATGAAGAACTTGTAGCTGAGTACGGCAAGCTTCCTAACGGATTCAATGCTCTTGCTCCAATCCTTGTTCCTATTATCCTTATGGCTTTAGGTTCAATTTCTTCTATGGCTGGATGGACAGGCCCAATTGATATTGCCTGCACATTCTTAGGAAAACCTATTATCGCTTTAGCAGTTGGTACTATATTCGCAGTTATCCAGCTTGCTACAGCACATAAGATGTCAGATTTCTACAACATTACTAATGAAACATTAAAGACTGTTGGTCCTATTCTTTTCGTAACAGCAGCAGGTGGAGTTTTAGGAAAGGTTATCTCTTCAAGCTCAATGGTAAGCTTTATTACACAGCATGCAGAAGTTCTCTCTGCAGTTGGTATATTCTTCCCATTCCTCCTTGCAGCTATCTTAAAGACAGCACAGGGTTCTTCAACAGTTGCCATCACAACTACAGCAGGTATTATTGCTCCTTTACTTTCAGCACTTGGACTTGCAACTCCAGCAAGAACAGTACTCTGCGTAATGGCTATCGGCGCTGGTGCCATGACTGTATCACATGCTAATGATTCATACTTCTGGGTTGTTACTAACTTTGGTGAGATGGATCCTGAACAGGGATATAAGACACAGACAATGTGTACTTTAATAATGGGTATTGCAGCAATGATTGAGATATTTGTTCTCTCATTATTCCTGTAATCCTGTGTAACCTATAAAGGCTGTTATGCAAAAGGTGGTTAATTATGAATAAAGAGTTACGAAATATATCTGATAAAATAATTGATTCTGCCATTAAAGCCGTTCTACCTGATTCCGCAGTTAAAAGAGCGTTAGAAGGTCAGAATTTCACTGGCAAAATAATTCTGATTGCAGCAGGAAAAGCAGCATGGCAGATGGCATATGCAGCAAGTGAATACCTTGGTGACCGCATAGATAATGGTGTTGTTGTTACGAAATACGGACATGTTAAGGGAGATATACCACATATTACATGCTATGAAGCAGGACATCCTGTTCCTGATGAGAATTCTTTCAAAGGAACTCAGGCTGCACTTGAAGCAGTAAGTGGACTTTCGAAGGATGATACCGTTCTGTTCTTATTATCAGGGGGCGGAAGTGCTCTGTTTGAAAAGCCTAAGATCAGTGGTGAAGAATTGCAGGATATAACAGGTCAGCTTCTTGCTTGTGGAGCTGATATTGTAGAGAT
Source organism: Eubacteriales bacterium (assembly GCA_030537195.1). Taxonomy (GTDB): domain Bacteria; phylum Bacillota; class Clostridia; order Lachnospirales; family Lachnospiraceae; genus Lachnospira. Next base: position 40,492 of record JAUNOK010000002.1, read on the forward strand.
TAATACAATCCGTAAGCGCCTGTCTGAAGTAAAAGGCGGTCGTTTTGCCAAATTATGTGAACCAGCTCATGTATTCTCAATTGTTCTTTCTGATATATTAGGAGATCCTCTTGATATGATTGCCTCTGGTCCTGCCTGCCCTGATTCATCAACATGTGCAGACGCAAGACATATAATTGAGAAATACAATATCAGAATCTCTGACAAAGCTAATGAATTGATAGATATTGAGACACCTAAAGAACTTACCAATGTTACAACACATATCAACGGTAGTGTTAAGGAATTATGCCGTGCAGTAGCTGATGAATGTACTGCATATGGATTTGAACCGGTTATACTTACAGACCAGTTATGCTGTCAGGCAAAAGAAGCAGGAAGTTTTCTTGCATCAATTGCCAAGACACACGCACAGTCTGGAAAGAAACTTGCCTATATTGCCGGTGGTGAAACTGTCGTTAATCTTACAGGACACGGAAAAGGCGGACGTAATCAGGAGATTGCTTTATCTGCTGCCGACGGAATTAAAGGCATGACCAATGTAGCGGTATTCAGCGTTGGAAGTGACGGAACTGATGGGCCTACAGATGCTGCCGGCGGATATTCAGATGGCGATACATATACAGAATTACATTCTAAAGGCATAGATATATTCGAGGTTCTCAAGAACAACGATGCATATAATGCACTTAAAGAATGTGGCGGACTCATTATAACAGGTCCGACAGGAACTAATGTTAATGATGTTGCTGTCCTGCTTATTGATTCATAAAATATCAAAATAATATTAATTTCTTATATTTATTTTTTAAAAAAGAATAATATGCTATAATAAAAAAGAATTTAGTGTAATGCTAAATTCTTTTTTATTTTTTAGTAGAGTGGAGAATTTAATACGAGGGGAGAAATCAATTATGGAGCCAGATTACCAGAACAACTATCAGAACAGTTATCAGCCTGACTATCGTAACAATTATCAGAACGATAGTTTTCAGGACGACCTTCATCTGGATGATGAAGTATATGAGATTAAGTCCGACAGGATTAATCCGGAATATCTTAACAATCCGCCAAGAAGGAAGAAAAGATACTCTGAAACCAATCCTAAAAACATGCCGGTTATACTTATCATTATTCTTGCCAATTTCATTGCAGGAGTAATGTGTATAATAGCTAACAGCGACCATTTTGACACAGGTGGTCTTAATTACCAGTATATTCACAATAATAAAGAGTATATAAGACTTCTTACTTATATGTTCCTGCATGCTAACATACCACATTTTGTTAATAATATGGTTGCACTTTATATATTCGGTTCAAGACTTGAACCCCGTGTCGGTTCACTTCGTACTGCAATTATATATTTCGGTTCAGGAATTGCATCAGGTCTTGTATCTGTATATGTATCACACCTTATCAATCCAGATGTCATCCGTTTTGCAGCCGGTGCATCAGGTGCTATATTTGGTGTAATGTGTGCAACTCTGTTTACCAATTTCAGTTCCAAGACTGATTCTAACAAGACAACTGTAATCGTATCTATTGCGTTAATTGTTGTATATGCACTCATATCCAACGGTGCTAATGTTGATATTCTCGGTCACTTGGGCGGTGGTATCGCAGGTGGAATTCTTATATTCATTCTGTACCATGACAATCTTGATGATGCATTTGAAAGCACTGTATCAACGATAATTGCAATTGTGCTTACCATAATTATAAGTTTTGTTGGTGTCAGCAGTGCGGGTATTGGAACTAAAGCTAACCCTATGCAGGATTCCCGCATTGATACTGTTAAGTCACAACAGATATTCAAGGATTATACCGTAACCTATGGAGAGTGCCTTGATAACAAATGTACTGACCCTGAATGGACTATATTCAGTTCTACTGATGACAAGAAAGTTGTAGAATTCAACGGTAATGTAGTATATAATAACCTGAATTCTTCATTAACAATTCAATTTGTATATAATGATTCTGATGATTACTGGGCTCTAAGCTATATGGCCCTTAACGGCACTGCAATGGATAGTAACGGTGCAGCTCTGCTTCTTAACTATCTATGCAGCGATTACTTCAATTAGGAGGCGATGTTTATGTCTAAGCTGTTTGATTCTGATGACGATGATCTTGGGTATCTTGATGATACTGTGCATATTAACTGGAAGAAAATACTGCCTGCAATCATAATTGTTGCAGTAGCAGTAATTGCATTAATCATTGTACTTATTGTTTCTTTCGGTCATAGAGGGAAAAAAGTACCTGCAAATGCATCATCAACTGAAGAAACTTCATCTGTCAGCGGAACAGATGCCGATGGCAATAATACCTTAAGCGATAAAGACGAGAAAGAACAGGATCCACAGTACTCCGACAATGATGGTTCAATGAATCAGTCAGCCGGTAATGGTGCTTCTGTAATCCTTTCTAACAGCACTAATGAAACATCAGATATTACAATAGGTATAGATGTATCAAAGTTTCAGGGAACTATAGACTGGGCACAGGTTGCTTCATCAGGTGTTGATTATGCAATGATAAGAGTCGGCTACAGAGCCCAGAAAACAGGCGTTATCTATGCTGACACCAATGCAAAGTACAACATGCAGCAGGCTGCCGCTAACGGAATCAAAGTCGGAGCATACTTCTTCTCATCAGCAGTTAATGAGACTGAAGCAGTTGAAGAAGCGGACTGGGTTACAGATTTCATAGCAGATTACAGCATAACTTATCCTGTAGCATTTGACTGTGAAGGCTTCAATACATCTGAAAGCAGGCAGAGGAGCATGACTAAGGCTGAAAGAACTGCCGTTGCCACCGCATTTTTACAGGAAATATATAATAAAGGCTATACACCTATGTTCTATGCAGCTTCCTCTGAGCTTACCAATAACAGCCAGTGGAACACTGCCAGCTTGGAAAGTTCATTTAAGATATGGGTTGCACAATATCCGTCAACACCTTACCCGCAGACTCCTTCCACATCATATGCAGGAACATGCAGCATGTGGCAGTACACTAATCAGGGCAGGGTAGCAGGAATTGGTACAAATGTTGATATCAATGTTGCGTATTTCGGTTATTCTGAAAGTAACGGCTCTCTAAGCGGTGAAACTGCAGCCGCTGCATCACCTGATGTAGAAGCAGGCATGGTATTCACATCTGTTAATGATACTGTTACTGCCAAAGATGAAGTAAGACTGCGCGACAAGCCTAGTCAGGATACTGACGCAACAGTAATTGCAACTCTTGTTAATGGTGAAACAGTCACCCGAACAGGTACAAGCAGCAGCGGATGGTCAAGACTTGTCTATAACGGTCAGACTGTATATGCTGTTACAAGTTACCTGACAACAGACCTTACACCTAAGACAACTGAAAGTCCAACAGCCGGATTTAACACGAAATTCACGGACTGTAACGACACAGTAACACCAAAGGATGAAGTTAATCTGAGAAACAAGCCAAGCGTAACGGATGAAGATTCTGTTGTTGTAGCAACAGTTAAAAAAGGTGAGCTTTTCACCAGAACCGGCTATAATACAGAGGTTGGCTGGTCAAGGGTTGTCTATAACGGGCAGACACTTTACTGTGTGACAAGCCTGCTGTCGGTTCAATAAATACTATAAATATCAGGAGAATTATTGTGAGTATTATAATCACAGATTTATGCAAAAATTTTGATGATAACCGGGTTCTTAATAATGTTAATATATCACTTGAAGATAATTCCATATATTGTCTTATGGGAGCTTCCGGCATTGGAAAAACAACGCTTTTAAGAATTCTAATGGGTCTTGAACATGCAGATTCAGGCAGTATATCCGGTATAGATACCAAAAACATATCCTGTATGTTTCAGGAGGACAGGCTTATTCCTGACCTTTCAGCAATAGATAATGTCAGAATAGTGCTTCGCGGCAAACCCAATAAACAAGAAATCCGCAATAATCTATTATCAATTCTACCTGACGACAGTCTTGATATGCCTGTAAGTTCATTATCCGGAGGAATGAAAAGGCGGGTTGCCCTTGCAAGAGCATTATCATATCCTGGAAAACTTATTATACTTGATGAGCCATTTACAGGCTTAGATAATGATACTAAGTTAAATGTAATAGATTATATTCTAAAAATGCGTAATAACCGCACTTTACTTATTGCAACTCACGGAACTGATGATGCTGATTTGCTGGGTGCCAAAATAATAAAGCTTGATTAAATACTAAAGGGAGACTGTCTTAATGACAATCTCCCTTATTATTAATATTATCATGCTATTATATTTCTTCGATAATCTTTCTTGCAACATATACGCCACTGGCAGAAGCGTGTGATAATGAATGTGTAACGCCACTTCCGTCGCCAATTATGTATAAGCCTTTATATCTTGTCTCAAGATTGTGGTCAATCTCAACTTCCATGTTGTAGAACTTAACCTCAACACCGTACAGAAGTGTATCATCATTGGCTGTTCCCGGTGCAATCTTATCAAGTGCATAAATCATCTCTATAATTCCATCAAGAATTCTCTTAGGAAGTACAAGACTTAAATCACCCGGAGTAGCAGCAAGAGTAGGCTTTACAAGTCCCTCCTCAATTCGCTTCTCTGTACTTCTTCTGCCTCTCATAAGGTCGCCGAATCTCTGAACAATAACGCCGCCGCCAAGCATGTTAGAAAGTCTGGCAATACTTTCACCGTATCCGTTACTGTCCTTGAATGGCTCTGAAAAATGCTTTGCAACAAGAAGCGCAAAGTTGGTGTTCTCTGTCTGCTTCTCAGCACCTTCATAGCTGTGTCCGTTAACTGTTACAATTCCGTTAGTGTTCTCATTAACTACGATTCCATTAGGATTCATACAGAAGGTTCTGACAAGATCCTCGAATTTCTCTGTTCTGTATACAATCTTGCTTTCGTACAGTTCATCTGTAAGATGTGCAAATATAACTGCTGGAAGTTCAACTCGAACACCGATATCAACACGGTTAGACTTAGTTGGAATCTCAAGATTCTGACAGACATTTTCAATCCATTTGCTTCCGCTTCGACCAACGGAAACAATACATTTGTCACAATCCATGTACTCGTCCTTATAGAATACTCTGTAACCGCCTTCAATCACCTCAATGTTGCTTACAGGAGTGTTAAAGTAGAAGTCTATATGGTCTTTCATCTCATTGTACATATTCTCAAGAACAATATAGTTAATGTCTGTTCCAAGATGTCTTACCGATGCATCAAGAAGCTTTAACTTGTTCTGCATGCATAAAGTCTTGAACTTAGTACCCGCTGTCGAATACATGTGAGTCTCTTCACCGCCATGTGATGTATTGATTGTATCAACATACTTCATCAGGTCAATTGCCTCATCCCTGCCAATATATTCGTAAAGAGTTCCACCGAAATCATTAGTTATATTGTATTTACCATCTGAAAATGCACCAGCACCGCCAAATCCATTCATAATCGCACATGTTGGACATTTGATACATGATTTAACTTTCTTGCCATCTATAGGACATTTTCTCTTCTCTAATGTATTGCCTTCCTCAAACACAGCCACTCTTGTTTCCGGTGACTTCTTCATAAGCTCGTACGCAGAAAAGATTCCACCTGGTCCTGCTCCAATAATAATTACATCGTATTTCATACATTATCCTCCTAAGGGAAATTTCTTAGGATATTATATCATAGAATCGGGGTTATGTGTTATAGTGTAGGTATTAAGTTAATGCAAAATGGAGGAACCGGACATGTTAGAAGTTGGAACAAAAGCACCTGATTTTGAATTACCAGATCAGAATGGAGATATGCACAAGCTCAGTGATTACACAGGAAAGAAAGTTATATTATATTTCTACCCAAAAGACAATACGGCGGGCTGCACCAAACAGGCATGCGGCTTTTCAGACAGATATCCTCAATTCACTGAAAAAGGGGCAGTTATACTCGGTGTCAGCAAGGATTCTGTTGCTTCACATAAGAAATTCGAAGAAAAATATGGATTAGCGTTCACTCTCTTAGCAGACCCTGAGCGTAAAGTAATCGAGGCATATGATGTGTGGAAAGAAAAGAAGAATTACGGCAAAGTGTCTATGGGTGTTGTAAGAACTACATACCTCATTGATGAGCAGGGTATTATTGTTAAGGCAAATGATAAGGTCAAGGCTGCAGATGACGCTGAAAATATGCTTAAGGAATTAAATTAAATGACAGAAAAAGATTGGGAAAAGCTCCTTAGAATAAAGACTACCGGCAGGGATGACTCAAGATCCGATACATACAGATATCCGTATGAACCAACTTCTTACGAAGTGCTTAACAGGCTGGCTAACACCGGAATCATCGGCAAGAACAATACTCTGCTTGATTATGGCTGTGGAAAAGGACGCGTCAGTCTGTTCATGGCTTACCAGACCAAATGTCACTCTATTGGCATAGAATACGACAACCGTATATTTGAGCGTGCCATGACCAATAAAGATGACAGTATATCCGGTGGAAGAGTCACATTTATAAATGAGGACGCACTTAAATATAATATTCCTAAAGAAGCTGACAGATTTTTCTTCTTTAATCCATTCTCTGTCGAAATCTTTAAGGGCGTACTTGCTAATATTATGAACAGCTTTTATGACAATCCACGGGAAATGTATATGATTTTCTATTACCCTTCCGATGAGTACCTTATGTGTCTGTCTCAGGAGTACGGCGTGAGTCTGTATGATGAGATTGACTGCAGTGATATATCTGGTGGGGAAGCCCGGAGGGAGAGAGTGATGGTGTATAAAGTTGGAGAGAACACGGAGGAGAAAGATATATGACATTTGAAGCAGCCCACCCAGACGATTTTACTGAAATACAAAATCTCTACTGGGATTTAATAGATAAAAGCAAAGATGAGCTATCTTTTCCTGACTGGAAAAAGGGCGAACACCCATCTTCTGATTTTTTAATACAAAGCATTGCCAATAATCAGTTATTAATTCTAAGAGATGAGGGCATAATTAAAGCCTGTGCCATAGTAAACAGCATTTCTAATAAAGAATATGCAAATGTAGCATGGCAGGTTAAAGAAAAAGACAACAATGTATGGATTCTGCATGCTCTTGCGGTACGATTCGAGTACAGAGGTATGGGACTTGGCACACTTCTTATCAGGCACATTTTATCATATGCAAAGGCAAAAAATATTGAAGCAATCCACCTTGACGTAATTGATAAGAACACTGTGGCTGATAAGCTGTATATCAAGGCTGAATTTAAGTATATAAGCACTGAAAAGATATTTTATGAGGTTGTTGGTACCAGGGAGTTTCGAATGTATGAGTATGTGGTATAATAATACCCATGAAAACAAATGATTTAACTAAGGGAAATATAACAAAGGGGCTGTGGGGATTCGCGATACCGTTAATGTTCGGAAATGTCCTGCAGCAGCTATACAATCTTGTCGATACGTGGGTAGTAGGCAGATATGTTGGTGACAACGCGCTCGCCGCGGTCGGCTCGTCTTATACGCTTATGACATTTCTTACATCAATAATTATAGGACTGTGTCTGGGAAGCAGTTCATTTATATCAATGGCATATGGCAAAAGAAAAGACGACACTATAAGAAACGGCATATTCATTTCATCAATTATGATAGGACTGCTTACTGTTTTAATAGTTGTATTGTTCTATCTGCTGATTAATCCTATCATCACAATACTGCAGGTACCTGACGAGATATTTTGTGATATGAGAATGTATCTAGTGTATGTATTTATAGGATTTGTCGCAATCTACATATATAATTATGTTGCAAATGTGTTAAGAGGTCTTGGTAATTCCGTTATACCACTTATATTTTTGTCGGTATCCGTTATATTAAATATTGTTCTTGACTTACTTTTTGTCGCAGGATTTTCAATGGGAATAAAAGGAGCTGCGATAGCAACAGTAATAGCACAGTATATTTCGGGTATTGGAATACTTATATATTTCATTGCAGCTTATCCGGTGTATCGGGTTAAGAAAAAGGATATGCATTTTGACAGTTCCAATATGCACAATATATTGTCATTATCTGGATTTACATGCCTGCAGCAGTCAGTCATGAATTTCGGTATACTCTGTGTACAGGGCATTGTAAACAGCTTCGGTACAAATGTAATGGCTGCATTTGCTGTCGCTGTCAAGATAGACACAATAGCTTATATGCCGGTACAAGACTTTGGAAATGCATTTTCAGTATTCGTTGCACAGAATTTCGGTGCTGAGAAACATGACCGTATCAAATCCGGTATCAGACAGGCTGGAATCAGCGTTATTGTCTTTTGCTTATGCATAAGTGCAATAGTATTCACATTTGCAAGAACATTCATGAGTATATTTGTTGACAGTACAAGTGTTGAAGTCATCAATACCGGAGTTCAGTATCTTCACATAGAAGGTGCATTTTACATAGGAATCGGTATTCTCTTTATGCTGTATGGCTATTACAGAGCGGTTAATAAACCTGTGATGTCGGTTGTATTAACTATCATATCACTTGGCACAAGAGTGCTTCTTGCGTATGTGTTATCGACTGTTCCGGCAATTGGAGTTGTTGGAATATGGGCAGCAATTCCGATAGGCTGGTTTCTGGCTGACGCTGTGGGAATTGTAATTTACTGGATAAAAAGGAAATGATTTCTTTGTGTTGTGGTTTAAACTTAATTAAATAAATAAAAATCATTAAAATACAATTAATAATTTAGTGTAAGCCTATTTATCATTATTATATTTATATATTATAATAGCATCTGATTGCAAAAATTTAAAAAGGATGTTTAGCTATATTATCAAATAGTGAATAGGTACAAAAAATGAGTATAGGAATGTTTATTCTCGTATGTGCTCTTGTATTTTTAGCTGGTTTTGTCGATTCTATAGGCGGTGGCGGCGGATTAATTTCGTTGCCCTCCTATTTATTTGCCGGAATACCAGCTCATAATGCAATTGCTACTAATAAACTGTCATCGTCTACCGGAACACTTGTATCCACATTTCGTCTTGTAAAGAACAAGCATGTAGACTTCGGTCTGGTGCCGGGAACGGTGATTTGTGCACTGGTGGGCTCAGTTATAGGATCAAATCTTGCATTGCTGGTTACAGATAAGATTTTAAAGATTGTGTTAATCTTTGTATTACCAGTTGTAGCATTTGGTGTGTTGAAAGATAAAAAAATGGAAACCGTTATTCCAGAAGGATTTTCAAGAAAAAGGCAGTACATAATCATGGCAGTATGTTCCCTCGGAATTGGTATTTATGATGGATTTTACGGTCCCGGAACAGGCACATTTTTACTGCTGGCATTCACCAAGCTTGGAAAAATGGATATGGAAAAAGCCACCGGAAATGTAAAGGTTGTGAATCTGTCATCTAATCTGTCAGCACTTGTAACATTCATTCTGGCTGGACAGATACTGTGGAAAGTCGGGCTTGCAGCATCCGCATTCAGTATTCTTGGACATTATGTTGGTGCAGGCATGGTTATGAGCAATGGTGTCAAAATTATAAAACCTATTATAATTGTTGTCCTGTTACTTTTAATAATAAAGATTATAACTGGCATCTGAATTTAATATTAGAAATCGTGAATTACTTGAAATGGAGAAATTATTATGAGTAAATAAAAGAAGAAACTTCCCTTAGCAGCACAGATATTTATTTCGTTAATCCTGGCAATTATCGTTGGTCTGCTGATTCAGAAATATGCTGCATTTGCAGAAACTTACATCAAACCGTTTGGTACAATCTTTCTTAATCTTATTAAATTTATAGTTGGACCTATCGTACTGTTTTCAATCATGTGCGGAATAATTTCCATGAAGGACATTAAGAAAGTCGGTTCAATCGGCTTAAAAACAGTTGTTTACTATATGTGTACAACGGCATTTGCAATTACATTTGGACTGATTGGCGGTAATTTATTTAAAGGCCTTTTCCCTGTTGTCACAACAACAGACCTCGCCTATGAAACATCATCAAAAATGTCTATTATGGACACAATTGTTAATATTTTTCCATCAAACTTTCTTGCACCTATAGCAGAATCCAACATGCTTCAGGTCATTGTTATGGCTCTGTTATTAGGTTTTGCAATCATACTTATCGGAGATGAAAAGAATCAGGGCATTGTAAAGGCCTGCAACCGCCTGAATGATGTATTCATGAAATGTATGGAGATGATACTAAAACTATCTCCAATAGGTGTATTTTGTCTTCTGTGTCCGGTTGTTGCAAGTAATGGAGCAGTAATTATCGGCTCGCTGGCAATGGTTCTGCTTACTGCGTATGTCTGCTATATTGTACACGGTCTTGTAGTATATTCTATAGCCGTAAAAACTGTTGGCGGAACAAGCCCTGTAAAATTCTTTAAAGAAATGCTACCAGCAATTATGTTTGCCTTCTCAAGTGCATCTTCAGTAGGAACTCTTCCTATTAATATGGAATGTGTTGAGAAAGTAGGAGCGAAAAAAGAAATATCATCCTTCGTCCTCCCACTTGGAGCTACTATTAATATGGATGGAACAGCAATTTATCAGGGTGTGTGTGCAATATTTATCGCATCATGCTATGGAATTAATCTGACATTTTCACAGATGATAACGATTATTCTAACTGCAACTCTTGCCTCAATAGGGACAGCCGGCGTTCCTGGTGCAGGAATGGTTATGCTTGCAATGGTACTTACATCTGTTGGACTTCCAGTTGATGGTATTGCCCTGGTTGCCGGAATTGACCGTATATTCGATATGGGACGTACTGTTGTCAATATTACTGGTGACGCAAGCTGCTGTGTTGTAGTAACCAATCTTGAGCGCAAACGTGACATTAGAAAAGCTAAGAAAATGCAATAAGTATTAATCAGAATAGAAATTATGTATTATAATTAGTGATATCATATAAGAAAAATGTATGGAGGAATATCATGGAAAAAGTACTTAATTTTTTAAAAGAAGCTGAGACATATTATTTAGCAACAGTTGAAGGCGACCAGCCACGAGTAAGACCTTTTGGAACAGCACACATTTTTGAAGGTAAGCTTTATATACAGACTGGTAAGTCAAAAGATGTATCTAAGCAGATTCACAAGAATCCAAAGGTTGAGATATGTGCATTTAAGAACGGAGAGTGGCTTCGTGTTGCTGGTGAACTTGTAGAAGATGACAGAAGAGAAGCCAGACAGTCTATGCTTGACGCATATCCTTCATTACAGAAAATGTATTCTGCTGATGATGGCAACACAGAGGTTTTCTATTTTAAAAATGCAACTGCTACATTTTCAGCATTTACACACGAACCAGAAGTCGTTGAATTCTAATTATAACGACAGATAATTCTACATATTTTAAATAGGCTGTTGCATTAGCAAATATTTTTGTTGGCGACAGCCCTGCTTTATTCCTAAATGGCATCGAAATCGGTTGTGGTTTCGATGCCATTTCTTATAACCGCATTTCATTCCCAGCCATCCCTTTTGGCATTCCTTATTTCAAACTGTTTTATTTAAAATCTATACCATCTTTAATAAAAAAAGATGGCTTCCAGTCTTAATCCTGCAATATAAAGCTTATTTATATTCTATCCCATTGCCATAATGACGCTCTATGCCAGTGCATTTGATTTTCCATGGTACAAATATCTCCGAAAATTCATGCCTTATTTTGCATCTCCAGTTTCAATTAATCTTTGGGTAATCATTCTTATGGATTCACGTATTCTTTTGCAGATATCCTCTTCAATAAGTGCACATCTGTAACCAATATTAGTTCCCGACAGCTTGTGATTTGCAAACATTGTATTATAAAACGCTTACATTATTGCTGTCGATTTTGTTGATAATAATTGTTTATATTTATAAAATATGATAGAATACATATGTATTCATTATTTGTGTCAAAAAATACATATTTTGAAAAAGACCAAATTAAATTGACACATTCTTTAATAAACAAATTAACAGTTTAATAAATAAAAGAGGAAAGTTGATGAGCGATATATTAAGAATCGAAGCAAAGAAATATGTAGAAGAATCAATAGTTATATCTTCCAGAATTCCAAAGGACATGTTGCAAGATATAGATTTTGTCGCAAAGAAATCGGGAAGAACACGAAACGAGGTTGTAACTATGTTTTTAGAATATTCATTAAAACATACAGAAATAATTAACAAACAGTAAAAGTAGGAAGGTGTAGTGATATGGGAAAGTTTGCGATTGAATGTCCGGTTTGCGGAAAATATGCGGAAGCAAGTACAGGATTTTTTTCCAAAAAGAAAATTGAATGTGCATGTGGAAATGTAATTAATGTTAGAACTGATAAGTATGCATCAAGAAAATGCGTACATTGTGGCAATCAGGTAATTTTCGATCAAACGAAGGGGGAAGATGCTTTATGTCCGGTTTGCCATGCAAAGATAAATACCATGGCAGACAATCAAAAGACACAGGAGTTTTCATGCGGACAGTGTGGCATTCGTTTGACAACGGTTACAAGTGCAAAAACATATGTGTGTCCGATATGCGATTTCGAAAATGATATTCAGGAACGCTTTATGTCAGAAAAAATTAAGAATGATGGTATGGCAAGCATCATAAAGTATGAGGGAGATAATTCGACATTCATATGGAAGCATCCAATTGAGGATTTCAATTATGGTTCTCAGCTCATTGTTCATGAGAGTCAGGAAGCAATCTTCTTTAAGGATGGACAGGCATTAGATTTATTTGGACCAGGTCGTTATACATTAGAGACACAACAACTTCCATTGTTGGAAAAGACATATAGTTTGCCAACTGATACCCAGAGAACATTTCATTCAGAGGTTTATTTTATAAATAAAACAGTTCAGATGGCTATTAAGTGGGGAACTCCAGATAAGGTTAGATTCATTGACCCGTTAACAGGAACACCCCTTGCTCTTGGAGCATCTGGTGAGATGAATATTCAAGTTTCTAATGCAAGAAAGCTTTTAATTAAGTTGGTTGGAACTATGAAAGGGATTTCATGGGAAGAAGATCCCGAATTTACGAAATCCTTACAGTCATCATTCCGTCCGTTGATTGTAAACGCGGTAAAGACAAACCTTTCAGCAGTAATAAAAAATGAAGCAATCGATATTTTAGAGATAGATGAAAAACTGGATATAATCTCTGACAATTTACGTGAAAAAATATTGCCGGGATTAGAAGAATATGGTCTTACAGTACCTCAGTTTTATGTAACAAATATTGTTTTGCCAGAAGATGACCCTAACTTTAAGAGAATTAGGGAATTACATACAATCACACTTCAGACAAGAGTAATACAAGCGGAAGCAACCGTAAAAACAGTGCAGGCTCAGGCTCAGACTCAATACAGAATGGCAGAGGAGCAGAGCAAAGCCGCAATTGAAGCTGCTCATAGAGAGGCTGAATTGCAACGTCAGACAACCGAAACTGAAATTGCGAAGATGAAAGCAGAGAGGGAGCTTATTGCGGCACAGGCAGCAGCACAGGCGAAACGCATGGATGGTATTACTGAAGCTGAGATTATGCAGGCAAAGGGATACAATCAAAAGGATGTCCTTCAGGTAGATGTACAGAAGGCATATGCGGAAGCTATCGGAAATATGGGACCAGCTATTTCCTCTGGTGGTGGAAGCGGCATAGTAGGTGATATGCTTGGCTTGGGGGTTGGAATGGCAGCTATGAATGCAGTAGCACCGCAGGTAGGCGGAATGATAAGTGGAATGGGAAACCAGATGAATCAGGCTATGAATAATGGTACAACTTTGCCATCATTTGCTGAACAGCAGACTATGAATACAAATATAACTAGGGCAGTCAATGCTTCGAACACATGGGATTGTAAATGTGGCAATAGAGGAGTGATTGGCAATTTCTGTAATAACTGCGGAGCTAAGAAACCAGAGCCAGTATCAGCAACATGGGATTGTTCTTGTGGAAATAAGGGAATAATAGGAAACTTCTGCAATAACTGTGGTGCGAAGAGAGGAGAATAAATATGGGGCAAAATAATATTAGAGGATACATTGTTGATGCAATATTATTTGTTGTGTTTAGCGTCATTGCTTTTGCGGCACCATTTAAAATGACTGGAGTATTTTGGTTAGGATATATATTTGGTGTAATTGCAATAGTGTCACAAATATATTTTATAAAGATATCTTTTTTGAATGGTAAAGATGTAAAGAGTAAGTTTTATGGATTTCCTATAGCAAAGATAGGAGTGTTCTATCTTGGAATACAAGTTGGTTTGAGTTTGGCAGAATTTATTACTGCTGGATTCCTGCCAGTCTGGATAGCACTTATTGTTAATACGCTTATGATAGCATTTGCTGCGATTGGTACAATAGCTGCAGATGTAATGCGTAATGAAATTGTAAAGCAGGATGTTCAGATAAAAATGAATGTAAAAAATATCCGTGCATTACAGTCTCAGACGGTTTCGTTTGTAGATATGTGCCAAGATGCGGATATAAAGAAGCAGTTGCAAGGGTTGGCAGATGATTTTAAATATAGTGATCCGGTATCATCGGAAGATACTCAAGAAATGGAAACAGAACTGAAATTCCTTGTAAACGAAATCCAGCGAGCACTTGTAGATGGGGATATGAAATCTGTTGAAAGCTTTTGTGTACGTGTGAAAGCTAGCTTGGCAGAGAGAAACAGAATTTGCAAGTTGGCGAAGTAGGAGAATTAAAGCATATGAAAAAATGCACTTGAAGAGATTAATAGTTTTTATAATGATGATCTGGTATGTAAATTAAAAAAGGCAGAGTATTTTGATAAAATTGCAGGAAGCAGAAAACTGGCAAAAGTGTATTACGATATCGAAAATAAAGTGGCCTTTTCCGGTGCAATAAATGAAAATATAACCATAATGCTTGATGAGGCAAATAATAAGCAAAAAGAGGTATTTAACATACAGGCAGCAGATACAGGAAGTTTTTCAGAAGTTAAGGATATAATTGCGGTGATAGGGATTACAAAAGAGGCAGGAAGCTCTCTTATGAATGTTTTGCTATTTGCTGCAACTGCAATCGGAATTATCGGCACTGACGTTGTGAGGGATGAAGTACAGCATAAGGAAGTGAAAATTGAGATAAACACAAGTAGCATGATGAAAATGCGAAATATGGTTGAAACATTGGTGGAAAGTGCTCAGATTCAGAAGCCAGAAGGGCTGTGCAGGAATTGGCAGCGGAGTTTAAGTTTAGTGATCCGGTGAGTAATGATGGTTTAAAAATTATTGAGATAGAAATAGAAAATTCAATGGAATAACTTCAAAAATGTGTTTTTAGTGACAATACAGAAGAAGTTATAGAAATGACCAAGAGGACAGTTGCATTGTTAATTGAAAGAAATCAGCAATGTAAACAGTATAAGAAAATATAATGAGGTTACTTATGGATAAAGGAATTGTTAGAGAAGTCCTTGAGAGAGGAAAGTACGAGATAGTATTAGAAAAAAGATTTAAAAAATACGCTTGGCGGTTCAAATTAAGTAATGGAACATCAGTGTACTGTGGAGATAATGAAAAAGTATGGACACAGGGAAAAGCTGGAGTCGATGTAAAACGGTTTCTTGATTTGAATTTACCTATCATGTCTAACAATAAAGTTTTTATAGTATATGGGCATGATACAGCTGCGAAAGATGAACTTGTTCACATGCTGCACACTTGGGGAATTGATGCTTTAGCTATTGATGCCTTGCCTACACAGGGACGTACTATTATCGAACAATTGGAGCATTATATTCCGCAGACAAATTATGGGGTAGTATTGGCTACACCAGATGACATTGCTTGTTCTAAAGAGAATCGCACTGTGATGCAGTGCAGGGCACGACAAAATGTTGTACTAGAATTAGGAATGCTTTTGTCAAAGTTAGGAAGGTCTCGCGTTGCGATTTTGATGAAGGAATGTGAAAATTTTGAAATTCCATCAGATATTGATGGAATTCTTTATATTAGATTTTCCAATTCTGTAACAGAAGCGGAGAACAGTTTAAAAAGAGAATTGAATTCACATGGATATAATATTTAGTAATAATACGAGGGGAGAAGAAAAATGACAATCTTTAGATGCAAAATGTGTGGCGGTGATTTGGAAATTGCAGAAGGAATTTCTTTCTGCACCTGTGAGTTTTGTGGTACAAAGCAGACAATTCCAACTGTAAAAGATGAAGATCTGCAGACATTGTTTAACAGGGCTAATGTTCTGCGTATGAAGTCTGAGTTTGATAAGGCGGCAGAGATATATGAAAAGATTCTGTTAAAAAATGAAAGTGAAGCAGAGGCATACTGGGGATTGATACTCTGTAAGTACGGAATAGAGTATGTGGAGGATCCGGCTACATTCAAGCGCGTGCCTACTTGTCATAGAGCTTCTTATGATCCAGTGGTGTCTGATGAAGATTATAAGAGTGCGCTAAATTATGCTGATGCGGTTCAGCGAAACATTTATAAACAGCAAGCTGCTGAAATTGACACAATACAGAAAGGCATTTTAGCACTTGCGCAAAAGGAAGATCCCTACGATATTTTTATCTGCTACAAAGAAACAGATGAATTAGGACAGAGAACACAGGACAGTGCGATTGCCAATGATATCTATCATCAGTTGACTATAGAAGGCTTTAAGGTGTTCTATGCGGCAATTACGCTGGAAGATAAGCTTGGCACAGAGTATGAGCCATATATCTTTTCTGCCTTAAATACAGCAAAAGTTATGCTTTCTATAGGCACAAAACCGGAATACTTCAATGCTGTATGGGTTAAAAACGAGTGGTCCAGATTCTTGAAAATCATGAAAAAGGATCGTAGTAAACTTCTTATTCCTTGCTATCGCGAAATGGATCCTTATGAGCTTCCAGAGGAGTTCGCCCATCTGCAGGCACAAGATATGAGTAAGATCGGATTTATCAATGACATTGTGCGTGGTATCAAGAAGGTGATCACCAAAGATTCGCCTAAAACACAGAGTCAGGAAACTGTAGTTGTACAGCAGGGCGGTTCCGGAACAACCGTAAATGCGCAAATAAAGCGTGGTAATATGGCTCTTGAGGATTGCGATTGGGATAGGGCAGAAAGCTTTTTTGAAGAGGCGTTAAATCTTGATCCAGAATGTGCAGAGGCGTATCTTGGTCTTTATATGGTAGAACAAGAATTGCCATATATGTTGGATGTACAAGACTCATATATATATGATGATGATTATTTTACACATCATCGCTATTGGAAACGCGTGAAACAGTATGCTACAGGAAACCTTGCTAAAACACTAAATAAATGGGATCGCATGCGAAGTGCACGACTTCAAAGAGAAAAGGATGATGAGTTTAGAAAAAAGGATGCTGAGCGCAGAGAAGCGGAACAGAAAAAGAAGATAGCTGAAGATGATAGAAAGAAAAAACTGGAAGTGATTAGACCATTGCAAGAGCAATTGCGAGAAATTGCTGAAGAGGAACGGGAAGAGCTGGAAAAGTTGAATGCGAATGCAAAAGCGGCATTGGAAATCCTTCAGAATGCGAAGTCGCATGAAAAAACAGAGGTTCAGGAATTTCACAAGTTGGAAGAATTGATTTCATCAAAAAAAGCAGAGCTATTAGAAATGGGATTTTTAAAGCGAAAAGAAAAGAAAGAATTAAAATCACAAATTGAAAACCTTAGTGAAAATTTATTGAAAGCAAAAAATAAAGTTTCCGAAGCAGACGCTAGTATTATTCGATTGAAAAATCAAGCAGAGAAAGCCGAGAAACATATTAAGGAATACAGTGAAAAAGTTGTGAATGGTAAAAAGAAAAAGATTTTGGAGCAGATATTCAGAATTTTAGAGCTAGATTTTGACGGAGATAAGGTTAAATTTGGTTCTTATAAGAAAGGAGAGGAGGAAAAAGAACCAATTGAATGGCTTGTATTGGAAATATCGGATAAAGGGATTTTTTTGCTTGCTAAACATATAATTGATACAAAAAAATACCATAATAAGATGGATGGCTCTATAACATGGGAGACATGTGACTTGCGGAAGTGGTTGAATAGTGAATTTCTGAATTCAGCATTTGATGATAGTCAGCGAATGATGATTGCACATACGAAGTGTCATACTGATGATAATCCGATGTATGAAACCGAAGGAGGAAATGATACGAAAGATCAGATTTTTCTTCTTAGTATAGATGAAGTAGAGAAGTATTTTCCTTCAGATAGTGATATTGAAGAAAAGTTAGAAAACTACGGTTTTGGTAGAAGCCGGTGGTGGCTGCGCTCCCCTGGCGAAAGTAGCAATTACGCTGCGGGTGTTTATGATGACGGCTCGGTCGACTACGATGGCTGCGAGGTCAACTACCAGCTTAAAAGCGGCTGGGAGGAAGACTATAGTGACCCGGTTTACTATATTTATGATTGTGTGCGTCCCGCTTTGTGGATTAATCTGGAATCATGATTCTTTATATCTGAAATCAACCACTCAGCGCCATAGGTGCAATCCTTCTTCCAAGGGGAAGGTGGCACGCGGTAGCGTGACGGATGGGGAACTTTAAGCCACCGACAGGCGGTCAAGTGAAGTTTTTACTATGTGTTCTCCATTATCCTAAATATGTGATATCAGGGGATATTAATTTAATTTGTGATGAGGTAGGTAATTTGAGTAATTATGTATGGTGTGAATAGTCATGGAACGAAGATAAAGAATTAAAGGTCGTAAACAAGGCTAAAGATTTGTGTTCCTATGTTATGAATGTAGAAAAGAAATCTCCCAAAGTATTATCGTTATACATTTGTGAGCCATTTACAGAATTTATCATTGTCGGTGATTGAAACATATTATCCGGGCAAATGATGTTTTGCCCAAAAGGGTGATACCATCACGATGGAGAACGATGCATTTTACCTAAACAGTACGAACTGATAGAGCCATCCAGATAATGGATTGTCAGAACTTGCTTGGTGCTTGGATGAAAAGTGAGAGGAAGAGATTACAACCGTAGGGCTTAATCAGGGAATTTGATTGAATGGGTAGTCAGCTGGTGGTGGTTGTAATCCCTGTTTTTATATTGACAGGTTGCAAAACGAATTTACCTTTCAAAACAGTAAAACACAGATAAGTAGTTGCCTTTAACATGAAGCTGTGAGAATATAATTATAGTTATTTGTTTTATATTTTAATTCCTATGTAGGAGTTTGGTTGATTTCTCTTTAAGATGTTAAGAGAAAACGGAAGAGTCGTGTCTTCAGAGTTATTTGTAATATTCATATAAATGATTGTGAAGACACGGCATGAGCTGCCGCGAGCAGTAACCGGTATGCCAGTGGGCAAAAATGGACGTGAAGTGTGAAAACACAAATAAAATGGTGGAGAGGGCAGTAAGATGAGTTGCGAATCATCGAGCTGCTTTTTTCGTTGCAAAGTTTCTAAATGTCGGAACATAAATATATCCCCGACAAACCAATAACTTCTCCCCGCTAAAATTTCTCAAAAGCTGAAATCTGATATAATAATTTTAGTTAGATAAAAATGGAGTAACGAATGATTGAAAAAGTTGTATTCATGAACATGTCTGCAGACCATAACGGAAGATGGAATAATTGCAAAAATACAATAAAAAGTCCTGTCTATGTATATCAAGCAACAGGAGCAATGAAAGCGTTTCAAAACTACAGAACAGCAATTAATGAATAACAGAACCACGCAAAATGTATATTTTAATCACTTCGCTAAATCACCGTTTAACGAAGTGATTACCACATGACATAGTCTACTATTAAAAGGCGTACCATTCGCACCTTCTCAAATCAGTATAAGGCTTGCTTTTTCTTATTCGCTTGCTTTCCATCAAGTCCATATCCGCATATATTATCTGCTCATTATCATCAGCCTTTACAATCACATTACCTGATGCATCAACCAATATTGATTCTCCTGAGAATTCCATTTTATCCTCAGTTCCAACTCTGTTGCACATTGCAATTGCGACGCTGTTCTGGAATGCCTGCACACGAAGTTCCCATTCAAACATTTCAGATGGTTCTGATTTGGTATTTATAGTAGGAATAAGTATTAAGTCCGCGTCCATTAAAGTTTCTGTACGGATACTTTCAGGATAATGTCTGTCAAAGCATACAACAATTCCAATCTTGCCAAAAGCTGTGTCGAACACCTTAAATCCATCATCAGATGGTGTATAATAATCCTGCTCATAAAATTGTTCTGCCTGTGCAACATGTACCATTTTCTGTATTCCCTGAATTTCACCCTTATGATTAATAAAAATGCTTGCATCATATGCTTTTCCATTTTCATTCAGATATATATTAGGGACTGCCGATATACCATATTTTTCGCATGTATCTTGAAACTGATGAGCTTCTCTGGAATCAATTGTCAGACAATATGCCGACACATCTTTCTTTTCATATTGTGGAAAGAATTCTGTAAGCTGAACCTCTGGAAATAATATTAAGTCTGCACCGTTTTCCGCTGCCTGACGGATATATTCTATACTCTTATTAAGATTAGCTTCCATATTCCCTTCATTTTTCATCTGTGCTAATGCAATTCGCATAATTCCTCCTCTTCCCGATATGTTTTCTTGATAATATCAACATATATTTTTCTAATTAAAAAGTCAAGAAGTACTAAACATTACCCTCAATTTGATTTACACCTATATGCCATCATGCTATAATAATTTTATATTATTTATTGTAAAGGCAGACATCATGAACAAAACATTAGATGCAACACATTTAAAAATTATAGCAATTATTTCTATGGTTATTGACCATTTTGCATGGGGATTCTTAGATTTCTATTCGTGGCAGGGTCAGGTTCTTCATGTATGCGGCAGACTCACAATACCAATCATGTGTTTCTTTATTGCACAGGGATACAGCAAGACATCAAACCTTCACCGCTATATTGGACGAATGATTATATTCTGGCTTTTGTCCATCGTACCTTTTTATCTATTTTTTCATGAAGAATACGGATTCAGACAGAATATTATATTCGATCTGTTACTAGGCTTACTTTTCCTTGTCTGTCTTAATAGCAGGAAACTTGCTGTATGGCACAAGGTTTTAATCAGTATATTGTTATTCACAGTATCTCTCGTCATTGGCGGCTGGCCGGTTCTTCCTATGGTTTACATAGCAATCTTTTATTTTATTAAGAACTGGAAAAAACAGGTGACATGGTTCTGCATCGCTACTGTATCACTAGTTTTATTCATGATGGCTGCAATCAGCCTGAATCAGATATATCATTTTTCTCACTATAACTGGATATGGTACGAAAAAACATATTTCCTTGGATTCATGCTTGCTCTTCCATTGCTTGCCAGATATAACGGTCAGAAAGGCCGTTATCCTATTGGAAAATATTTCTTTTACTGCTTTTATCCAATACATTTTCTGGTTTTGTATGCATTTAAACAAATGTATCATATATACTCAGGCTATACAGTATATGTAGCTTTACAGGTTTTGACACTTATACTTGCAATGTATGTTATATATAAAATGAATGTTTCAACAACGTCCATCCAAAGCACAGACTGGCAGTATTCTTTTCGGATGTGCAACAATTATTTACATGTATGGATTTCTTCTGGAAGTGACAACTACTACTCTCAGTGGTGTTTATCAGGCTGTAAAAGTCGAATATTTTGGTGAATGCTTCGTTGTTGTAGGATTTACATTGTTTTTATCAGAATTCTGTAAAATCCGTATATCCAAATGGCTGTATTTTGTAGAACATATTGTTTCATTTGTGATTATGTATCTTATATTTACAACACAGCAGAATCATATATTTTACAGAGATATGCGTATAGTTAATTCTGCGCCACACTCACGTCTTGTTCTTGAATATGGCCCGGGTTTTTATTTCTTCTTCTGCTATCTTGGTATATTGACTATTGGAACTATCTTGGTGTTTATTAAATCAATGAAAAAAACTACAGCTCTTGGAAAAGCAAGAATCAGACTGATTATATATGCCCTTGCCTGTCCATGGATTCCGCTTATTATCCGTGCATCCGGCATTACAGGAGGATATGAAGTATCATTTCTTGGAGTTGCTGCAAGCTCAATACTGATTATGACAGCACTTGTAAAATATGGCTATCTTGATTCTGTACAACTTGCCGGAACTAATGCCCTTTTCAATGCAGATGAAGGCCTTATGGTAATTGATACTAATAACCAGATTCTTTACTGTAATAAGCGCTTGAACGAATGGTTCCCTGCTGCTGAAAAATACAGTGATGCAACTGACTATATTAATATTAACGATGTTCAGCATGGCAATTTCCTAAGGGTCGAATTAGGCGGCTGCATATGTGACATTATTTCAGAGCCAATAATAGAGATGAATGAAATTCAGGGTTATCTTATTCGTATTATAGACATGACTGAACATTACCAACAGCTTGAACTCGCTGAGAAATCCGCACATATTGATGCATTAACTGGTCTTTGGGATCGTGAATTATTCAAACTTACAATGATGGACTATCTTAAGAATAATGGTAATGGAACAATGTTCATGATGGATATTGATAATTTCAAAGGAATTAATGATAACCACGGTCATGATACCGGAGACAAGGTTCTTATAACGCTTGGTAAGACTCTTACACAAATATGCAATGAAACACACCTGTGCTGTAGAATCGGCGGCGATGAATTTGGATTATTTCTGAAAGATATTACTACATCAGATGAAATCAGAGAGTACTCTGAGACAATAAGTAACCTATATAAGAAGCTTATTTCAGAAACTGATTCTTATGTTAATTCATCTATATCCATCGGTGGAACAATAATTAACAACGAATCTCATAATATAACCATTGATTCATTTGAAGAAATATACTGTAAAGCTGATGAAGCTATGTATGCTGCTAAGAAAGGCGGTAAAGACAGATATTTTGTGAATAAACTATCAAAAATAAAAATCCGTAACTGCTATTATGTTAAATGCATAGCAGCTACGGATTTTTATTTTTCAATTATTTCTGATGTGATTTCTTCTCTCTTTTTATAAAAAGACAGACACATAAAGCTGCAAAAATAATTGTTGCAGCTATAAGTATTGGCCACACTGGAATCGGACAGACAGAAGCCTTTATAAGCTTAAGTCCCTGATAAAGTGTGAACACACCGAATATCGAGAATATTGCGAATGCAAGTGTATTAAGAAGCCCTTCAGGCGTCTTGCTCTTTAACAGATATCCGACTAACATACCAAGAATGTCCGCTGCAAAAAGTCCGAGTGAACATCCAATCCACACAATAAGTGCTGCGCTCATACCTTCATTAGCGCCAAATGTTATGGCTGTAAGCTGGGTTTTATCACCAAGCTCTGCAACGAAAAATGTACAGAAAACAGCAAGTGGTGCAAACTTAATCTTTGTTTTGCCGCTGCCCTCTTCTTCATCGTCATCATCACCAGCAATAGTTGATGCAGCAAAATAAAGAAATGCAAGTGCTGCAATAGTCTTTATAAGCCAGTCAGGAATGAATTCGCTGACAAGTCCGCCTGCTAAAACTGCAAGTCCGTTAAGTACAAGAATTGCAGCAGCAGTTCCTAATATAATGTCTCTTAACTTGTATTTTGAAGTAAGAGCAATAAGCATAAGCTGGGTTTTATCTCCCATCTCTGCTATGAATTCAGTAAAAAATACTTTTAAAAATAATAACATTTGTCTGATACCTCATTTATCTTATTATGATATACGCTGCATATATTGCGTAAAGCGCAACCATTGAGAAACCTTCGACTCTTCCGATTTTCTTCTTCGTTCCCGCAAATATCCATACACATATTGTAAATACAATAAGCACACAAAGATCAATAATATTCTCAGTAATGATTGTGATTGGGCTGATTGCTGATGCGATACCAAGTACCATAAGTATATTAAATACATTTGAACCAATCGCATTACCAAGTGCCATATCGACTTCGTTCTTTCTGGCTGCAACGATTGAAGTTACAAGCTCTGGAAGTGATGTTCCAATTGATACAATTGTAAGTCCGATAAGTGTCTGACTCATTCCAAGGTCACTTGCTATTCTAGAAGCAGCATCTACAGTGATGTCCCCGCCAACTGCAATCGCAGCTGCACCGCCAACGATGAACAGAATACTAAGCGGAACTGATATTAACTTGATATCTTCATCAGAACCACCCTCAATCTCGACCTTCTTACCTTCCCTGCTTGCCTTCAATGCAATCTTAATCATGTAAAAAATGTAGCCTGCAAACGCACCAAGGAATATTACACCGTCAAGATGCCCCAATGTCATACCTGATTTATCACCAAATCCAAGAATACCTAAAAGCAATAAAAGTCCTGCACAGATTAGTGAAAATGGGATATCTCTCTTTATTGTTTCTTTTGCAACATTTACTGTGGCAATCATTGCACACACACCAATAACAACCATCAGATTAAATATATTGGAACCAACTACATTACTTACTGCAAGCTCATTGTTACCTGTGAGTGATGCCGATACACTGACCGCTGTTTCTGGGAGCGATGTTCCCATTGCAACAATTGTAAGTCCGATTATTATAGACGGAACATGCAGTCTCTTTGCTACACTTGAACTTCCCTCTACGAAAAAGTCTGCACCTTTGATAAGAAGTACAAAGCCTACTACAAGACATACAAGTACAAGAGCAAATGGGGCGTTGTTAATGAATTTTTCCATGTTTTCCTCCTTTTTCTCTCTCCATAATAAGTGCCGTCAGCCGAAAAACCGCTTTTACAAGTATAACCAGCAGATAAAAAAAGACTCATGTATATCAACTACCCGTCGTGTACAACACTAACTGTTAATCGATATACATGAGTCTCATTATTTAAGATTTGCCAGATTATACTCTTTAATTATAATCAGAATGTTGACAAATCACACTTTCGCGCTAACTACTCCCTCATGGAATATTAAGTTACTTGATAAATAATATCAAATGCGTGCATGTGTGTCAATAACTAATTTTAATTCTTATGAAATCTCTTCTCTTCCTCATATGCCGGCTCACATGTAAGATTCATGC
Source organism: Eubacteriales bacterium (assembly GCA_030537195.1). Taxonomy (GTDB): domain Bacteria; phylum Bacillota; class Clostridia; order Lachnospirales; family Lachnospiraceae; genus Lachnospira. The sequence continues at coordinate 65,613 of JAUNOK010000002.1, forward strand.
CAAGTCTCTTGAATGTATCCTTATCAACTGACGAAAGAATAACTGTTGAATGGACATCACAACCGTAAAGCTTAGGAATCTGCTTTAATGCCTTGTCAGCTAAAGGATTGGCTACAACTGATGATGAAAGCGCAATAAGGATTTCATCAGTATGAAGTCTTGGATTCCTGCTGCCAAGATAATTAGTCTTTAATGTCTGGATTGGGCTGATTGACTCAGGTGATAATAAATCTACTGAATCATCAATTCCTGCAAGCTGTTTTAATGCATTAAGCAATGCTGATGATGCAGCACCTAACAGGTCTCCTGTCTTTCCAGTAACAATAGTTCCGTCTTCCAGCTCAATTGCAACTGCAGGCTTGTCACCGCTTTTTGCTGACTTTTCAAGTGCAGCATTAACAACTGGTCTTGAAGAAGTTGTTATTCCAGCCTGATTCATTAAAAGCTCAATCTTGTATATTTCCTGACTGTTTACGCCAGTTTTCTTCTGGTCGCACAAGCATTTGTAATATCTTCTGATAATCTCCATATTAGAAGCATAACGGCATGCCTCATCATCAACAATACAGTTACCAGCCATATTAACGCCCATATCTGTTGGTGACTTATATGGGCTCTCACCGGCGATAAGCTCGAACATTGCATTAAGTACAGGGAATATCTCAATATCTCTGTTATAATTAACTGTTGTCTTTCCGTATGCTTCGAGATGGAATGGATCAATCATATTAACATCGTTAAGGTCTGCTGTTGCTGCCTCATAAGCGAGATTAACTGGGTGCTTAAGTGGAATATTCCAGATTGGGAATGTTTCAAACTTCGCATATCCAGCCTTAACTCCATGCTTATATTCATGGTAAAGCTGTGAAAGGCATGTAGCCATCTTTCCACTTCCAGGTCCAGGTGCAGTAACAACTACAAGTGGTCTGCTTGTCTCAATGAATTCATTCTTTCCATATCCTTCGTCACTTACAATCTTGGCAACATCATTAGGATATCCTGCAATCTTGTAATGCTTGAAATTCTTGATTCCATGTGCATCTAACACCTTAATGAAATTGTCAACATCCGGCTGCTGGAAATACTTTGTAATACATACGCTTCCAACGAAAAGTCCATATTCTGTAAATGCGTCAATAAGTCTTAACACTTCCTGATCATAAGTAATACCATAATCACCACGAATCTTATTGCTTGCAATATCTTCTGCGCTAATTGCTATAACAACCTCCGCCTGATCCTTTAACTGTAAAAGCATCTGAAGCTTTGAATCCGGCTTAAATCCTGGAAGGACTCTTGATGCATGGTAATCATCAAACAGCTTTCCACCAAATTCAAGGTATAACTTATTGTCAAACTTGGCAATTCTCTCCTTAATATGCTCAGACTGCATTTTTAAATATTTGTCGTTATCAAATCCTATCTTCATAATCTTATTCCTTTAAGTAAAATTCTTTAATAAAATTAACATAAATCGCAAAATTTATCCAGTTCTTTAGTGACAATATTTTTCGTTTTAAACTTCGGATTATTGTACAATCTGCCTCGTGCCATGACTAAATCCACATTACGAAGCGCCCTGAGGTCATCTAACGGATTATTCTTAGTCACAATCAGGTCAGCACATTTGCCGGCTTCAACGGAACCCGTCACATCTCCGATGCCTGCCATTACTGCACTGTTAAGCGTAGCTGTGTATAGTGCAAATGCATTGCTCACACCGACATATTTGTGGAAATAATAAAGTTCTCTCCAGAAATCATACTGTGTAATCCATGGACATCCGACATCATTACCAAGAACAACCGGAATGTCATTGGCAATTGCTGCCTTGGCACATTCTTTGATTCCCTCAAACACGATATTGCCATTGTACTGTTCAACCTCTGACGCATTAGATACGCTTCTGTCAAAAAGTGCATATGGCAGAGCCGGAGATAAAGTTGTGCATAAAAATGCATTATTCTCCTTAAACAAATGTATTATCTCATCATCAGGCTTTGCTCCATGCTCAATTGAATCAACGCCATTTTCAAGTGCAACCTTTACACCCTCTGGAGATTCAACATGAGCAGCAACCTTGTAACCAAGAGCATGTGCCTTATCACATACTGCCTTGACCATCTCTGGTTTCATCTTAAGCTCACCCGGAACGCCCTTAGCCTTGGCATCAAGCACGCCTCCTGTAATCATAAGCTTTATAAGGTCAACATTCTGGCTCTTTGCAATATCAACCTGCACAAGTGCTTCATCAATACTGTTTGCAGCCACCGCAACCGAACCAGCCATATGTCCACCCGGCACAGAAATTCCTTCATTAGCTGCAAGTATTCTTGGTCCGTCAGCCTTGCCATTTCTGATATCGTCCCTTACTCTTGTATCATAATCAGCCAGACCACCAACAGTTCTTATTGTAGTTACTCCACTCATAAGCTCAGTCTTTGCAAAATCCTTTACAACCTTATATGTCACAGCCCTTGAAAGTGATGTTCCCATAAGCATCTTAACAGTCTTTTCATTATCACTCTGTTTCTTCTGCGGCTTTCCATTGCCTGCAAGATGAACATGCATATTAATAAGTCCCGGCATAAGGTACTTTCCCTCAAGATTAATCTCCTTAAAACCGTCCGGTACAGTGTTACCCTTTACAATACCAGTAATCTTGTCATCTTCAACAAGCACAGAATGACCATCTAACACTTTCATATCCTTAGTTCCATCAAGGATATGTCCATTAGTAAAAATGTATTTCATAACCCGTCGCTCCTTGCTTTTAGCATAATCTTAAGTTATTTTACCACATTTTCACCAGTAATGTCACCTGAAATAAATGCTTTCGCGTTCTTTAATGTTGTTTCGCTTATGGCGTCAAGCGCTTCTTCTGTAAGAAAGCCCTGATGTGAGGTTACGATAACATTAGGGAATGACAGAAGCCTTGCAGTTATTGAATGCTGCAGTATGTCGTCTTCAAGATTTTCAAATACATAATCTGACTCTTCCTCATACACATCTAGTCCTACAGCATGAAACTTCATATCCCTGATGCCCTTGATAAGTGCATCAGTATTGACTATCGCTCCTCTTGAGGTATTGACTAATATAACACCGTTTTTCATCATATCTATTGTTCTTTCATCAATCAGATGATATGTCGTGTCATCAAGCGGACAATGAAGAGATATAAGGTCACTTTCAGAAAGCAGCCTGTCAAGCTCCACATACTCAACAAAATCAAGGCTTTCATTATGATATTTGTCATATGCAATAACCTTCATTCCAAAGCCCCTGCATATACGGCACATAGCCGCACCAATCTTGCCAGTTCCGACAATTCCAGCAGTTTTCCCATAAAGTGTTACACCTGTAAGCCCCTGAAGGCTGAAATTATTCTCCCTTACTTTAATATACGCTTTATGAATCCTTCTCTGTGCAGCGAGTGCAAGCCCCATAGCAAGTTCCGCAACCGCCTCCGGTGAATATCCCGGAACTCTCATCACAGTTATTCCCAGCCTGTCAGCCTCATTAACATCAACATTATTAAATCCTGCACACCGCATAAGTACAAGTCCGATTCCATTATCATAAAGAATCTTTAACACATCTGCATCAATAACAGAATTAACAAATGCGCACACAGCATCATACCCCTTGCTGTACACCGCTGTCCTCGCATCTAAGTCAGCAACCATATACTCAATAGATATATCACTAAAATGCCTCAACGCCTTATCAAAAGACTGCTTGTCGTAACTTTTCGAATCATAAAAAATAATACGCATATTATATGTCTCCTTGTGATTAAAGATACATATAATATGCGTATTTTCTGTTTTATTTATACTTAAGAAAACATCATCACCACACCATGTACAACAAATGCCATCACCCACGCAATCAGGCACTGCCATACAACCATTATAACAGCCCATTTTCCACCAAGTTCACGCTTTACAGAAGCAATGGCTGCGATACAAGGAGTGTACAAGAGGCTGAATACAAGCATTGCGGCTGCACCGGCTGTTGAAAGTGCTGCCTGTATGCCTGTTCCGAAAAGTATCTGCATTGTTGATACGACACTTTCCTTTGCCATGACACCGCATAGAAGAGATGTACATATTCTCCAGTCGCCAAGTCCCAAAGGTGCAAATACAGGTGCGATTATTCCTGCAATAAGTGCAAGTATGCTGTCCTTTGAATCTGTAACAAGATTAAGATGCAGATTAAAGCTCTGTAAAAACCAGACAATTACAGTTGCAACAAATATAACTGTGAATGCTCTCTGCAGGAAATCCCTTGCTTTCTCCCATAATAACTGCAAAACATTTTTCATGCCGGGAAGTCTGTAATTAGGAAGCTCCATAACGAAAGGCACAGCTTCGCCTTTGAATAATGTTCCCTTATAAAGGAGTGCCACAAGAATTCCCATAATAATTCCGAAGAAATACAGTCCACCCATTATAAGCGCGCCCTTTCCCGGGAAAAATGCACTGACAAAAAATGAATATATTGGCAGCTTGGCTGAACAGCTCATAAAAGGAGTAAGAAGAATTGTCATCTTCCTGTCTCTCTCACTTGGGAGAGTTCTTGTTGCCATAACCGCAGGAACAGTACATCCGAATCCAATAAGCATAGGCACTATACTTCTGCCGGACAGACCAATCTTTCTTAACAGCTTATCCATAAAAAATGCTACTCTTGCAATATAACCGCTGTCTTCCATAAGAGAGAGGAAGAAAAACAGCGTAACAATAATTGGCAGGAATGAAAGCACAGAACCTACACCCGCAAATATTCCATCAATTACAAGACTGTGAATAACCTTATTCACGCCTGCTGCCGCAAGTGCATTATCAACAATGCCAGTGAGCGCATCAATTCCCATCTGAAGCAGATTCTGTAAAAATGCACCTATCACATTAAATGTAAGAAAGAATATTGCAAGCATAATCGCCACAAAGCAAGGTATCGCCGTATATTTTCCAGTAAGAATCTTATCAATCTTCTGGCTTCGTATTCTTTCCCTGCTCGCCTTTGGCTTAACAACGTTAGCTTCGCATATCTTCTCAATAAATGTAAATCTCATATCCGCGATTGCTGCGCTTCTGTCAAGACCTCGCTCAGTCTCCATCTGAAGGACGATATGCTCAAGCATTTCTTTCTCATTCTCATCAAGCTGCAACAGCTTTAATATAAGAGGATCGCCTTCAATAATCTTGCTTGCTGCAAATCTTACCGGTATATCAGCTCTTTTTGCATGATCCTCGATAAGATGAATAACTGCATGAATACATCTGTGTACTGCGCCGCCGAAATCATTCTCATCACAGTAATCCTTTCTTGCCGGCTTCTCCTGATATTCTGCAATATGAAGTGCGTGCCTTATAAGCTCGTCAACGCCTTCATTCTTAGCAGCAGATATAGGAATAACCGGTATTCCAAGCATATTTTCCATGCCGTTAATATCAATAGAACCTGAATTGCCTACTACCTCATCCATCATATTAAGTGCAAGCACCATAGGCACATCCATCTCTAAGAGCTGCATTGTAAGATACATGTTTCTTTCAATATTAGTTGCATCAACAATATTAATAATTGCCTTTGGCTTCTCATTAAGCACGAAATTTCTGGAAACAATCTCCTCACTGCTGTATGGAGACATAGAGTATATCCCCGGCAGATCCGTTACTGATGTATTCTCATGTCCTTTAATCATTCCGCTTTTACAGTCAACCGTAACGCCTGGGAAATTGCCGACATGCTGGTTAGAACCAGTAAGCTGGTTAAACAACGTCGTCTTTCCACAATTCTGATTACCAACAAGTGCAAATGTAAGCTTTGTTCCTTCTGGAAGCTTTTCTCCATCTCCCTTAGCATGGTATTTACCAGTCTCACCAAGGCCTGGATGGTCAGACTTATATATACGGTCTGGTCTTTCGTGTTTTCTTGTACGCTCATCAATTGGATCAATAGTAATCTCTCCTGCATCAGCAACACGAAGTGTGAGTTCATAACCATGTATCTGTAATTCCATCGGATCACCCATAGGGGCCAGCTTTACGAGTGTAACTTCCGCTCCCGGTATTACGCCCATATCAAGAAAATGCTGTCTTAATGCGCCTTCACCACCAACTTTAGTAATTCTTGCACACTGTCCAATCTTAAGTTCATTTAATTTCATGTGTGTTTTCCTTTTCTAAATAATCCGCCCAAATCATTATTGATAATTCTTCTCAATAAACATTGTATCACACATGACAAGTGCAGGACACCCCTAATTAGGTATCCTGCACATTTTTCTTAATATTCAACTTCACTTCTGTATGGAATTGAAGGTATCGCACCTTTTCTTGTAACTGCAATCGAAGAAGCCTTTGCACTCATTCTTAAAATGTTCTCAACAGGCATGCCTTCTATGATTCCGGCAAGGAAATAACCTGTAAATGTATCTCCTGCAGCGGTTGTGTCAACTGCATCAACCTTGAATACCGGCTGTGTAAGTTTTGTATCTTTGTCCGCATATACAGCCCCATCACCTCCAAGAGTAAGAACTATTCTTGCCCCTGGGAAATGTTCAAGTAGACTCTTTATTATCTCATCAGGCTCTTTCTTTCCAGTAATCTGTTCTCCTTCAACCTCATTAAGAAGAAAGATACTTATTTTACTCATATCAACCGCATCTAACTTTTCATTGTAAGGTGAAGGATTAAGTGCAATAGTAAGACCTTTTTCATATGCCTTATCGACAATATAAGCAATGTCATTGACCTCATTCTGTAAAAGCAATATGTCGCCTTTATCAAATTTATCAATTACATCATCTATGAACTCCTTAGTAAGCTGCTGGTTAGCACCACCATATATCAGAATACAGTTCTGGGCATTGTCATCTATCTGTATTATTGCATGTCCTGTCTTGGTATCTGTCTGCTTTATATAGTCTGAATTAACACCGAATTCTTTGCACGCATCTAAAAATACTGTACCATCATCACCAATCATTCCACAGTGATATACATTTGCGCCAGCTTTAGCCAATGCAATTGACTGGTTAATTCCCTTGCCGCCAAGATATACATTCATATCACGGCTTGCAAGTGTTTCTCCCGCACCTACAATGTGCGGAACTGAATATACATAATCAAGGTTTAATGAACCTATATTTAATACTTTCATATTGCCTCCTTAAGATGCATTGTCCTTAGTGATAAGTGTTACTTCAACCGGAATTGATTCAGGAATTGTCTCGCCATTGATAAGCTTTATTGCATTCTCAACTGCGGTCTTTCCGATAAGTTCTGGCTGCTGTGCAACTGTCGCTGCCATTCTTCCTGCCTTAATAGCCGCAATAGCATCGTCTGTCGCATCAAATCCGACAACCATTACATTTTTACCTGCTCCTGAAATTGCTTCAACCGCACCAAGTGCCATCTCATCATTGGCTGCAAATACTGCCTTGATATCACCATCTGCCTGAAGCATATTCTCCATAACTGTCATTCCTTCTGTTCTGTTGAAGTTAGCTGTCTGGCTTGCCACAACTTTCAGTTTATCATCTGCAACATTATGGAAGCCTGCAGACCTGTCAATGGCAGCAGATGCACCTGATGTTCCGACAAGTTCTGCTGTCTTAACGCCTTCACCCAACTTCTCAACTATATAAAGAGTTGCAAGCTGTGCTCCGGCTACATTATCTGAAGCTATCTGGCAGTCAATATCTACATTATTAACAACACGGTCAACTGATATTACTGCAACGCCCTGATTCTTGGCAGCCTGTACAGCTCCTGTAACAGCATCTGAATCAACCGGATTAACAATAAGTACACTGATATTCTTAGATACAAGGTCCTCTATATCACTTACCTGCTTAGTTGCATCATCACCTGCATCAACTATCGTAAGGCTGACACCTGCAGCATCAGCAGCCTTCTTTGCACCCTCTGCCAGTGTAACAAAGAACGGATTATTCTGTGTTGATATGGAAAGTCCGATTGCGCCGCTTTTCTTAGTGTTCTTTCCTGATGAAGAACCTTCACCTTCTATTACAATTCCACAGCCTGTCATGCCAAGCACAAGCAGCAGGCTTAATAATAATGCTGATAATCTCTTAAACATTTTCATCTATAATACCCCGCTTTCTTAACGCTTACGGTCTGATAATACTGCGACAAGAATAACAACTGCTTTAATTACCTGCTGATAATATGTAGATACACCAAGAATATTAAGTCCGTTGTTAAGTACCGCAATAATCATTACACCTGCAATAGTTCCTGCTATCTTACCGCGTCCGCCGCTCATACTTGTTCCGCCAAGTGCAACTGCTGCAATAGCATCAAGCTCATAACCCTCACCAAGTGTAGGCTGGGCTGAGTCAACTCGTGATATCATGATAAGACCTGCAAGTGCAGCCATAAAGCCAGATATCGCATATACTGCAATCTTAATTCTTGCAGTATTAACACCTGCTAATCTCGCACATTTTTCATTACTTCCTGTAGCATATATTCTCTTGCCAAATGTTGTGTGATGCAGAACAAAGTAAAATACTGCAAACGCAACGACAAGAATTATAACAGGAATAGGAATTGATATAATATCATTAGGTCCTAATACAAGCTTTCCTTTTCCAAGTACCTTGAATAAAAATGCTCCTGCTGAACTGTCTATATTGGCTGCAAGTCTTGAAACCGGCTTTCCGTTAGTAAGAATAAGTGCAAATCCTCTGTAAGCTGTCATTGTAATAAGTGTTGCAATGAATGGCTGTAATCTTCCCTTAGTTACAAGGATTCCGCTTACCATACCAAGAAGTGTTCCTGCAATAAGTGATAAAAGAATTGCAAGCGGTGCAGGAACTGAATGCATGATAAGTTCTGCACATATAATTGCTGATAATGCAAATGTTGAACCAACCGACAGGTCAATTCCATCAGAAAGGATAACGCATGTCATACCAAATGCGATAAGGCCGTTAAATGATGCCTGTCTTAAAAGATTAAGAAAATTGTTAGCTGTTCTGAATTCCGGACTGATACAGCTTATAATAATTACAAGCAGTGCCAGTGCTATAAATGCTCCATACTCACCAAGTATAGCTCCTATGCTTTTTTTATTTTTCTCCATGTGAGTTAAACCTCCATTCCATTGTATTCTGGCTGACTTTAAAGACTTCCGCCTGTAGCAAGAGTCATTATCATTGACTGGTCAGCATCTTTTCCGTCTATGATTCCCATAACCTTACCTTCTCTGACAACCATTATGCGGTCGCTCATTCCAAGCACTTCAGGAAGCTCTGATGAAACCATGATTACCGCAACTCCCTTGGCTGCCATATCATTAATTACATTGTATATCTCTTTCTTGGCTCCAATATCAACACCTCTTGTCGGTTCATCAAGAATAAGAATCTTAGGATCTGTATGTACCCATTTTGCAAGTACAACCTTCTGCTGGTTACCACCGCTTAGGCTTCCACATTCCTGTGCGTCGTTAAAGCATTTGATTCTGAACTCCTCAATCGACTGGGAAACAAGCGATTTCTTCTTGTTTTTCTTAATTACACCCTTATCAGATACTTTCCCAAGATTAGCAATCTCAATATTGTCGGCTATGCTCTTTTCAAGAAGAAGTCCTTCTGTCTTTCTGTCCTCAGTTATGAAACCAATTCCTGCTTTAATAGCCTGTGCCGGTTTCTTAATAACAACCTTCTGACCATCAATATATATGTCGCCCTTCTCGCAAGGCAGATTGCCGAATATTGCCTGCATAATCTCAGTTCTTCCGGCTCCCATAAGTCCTGCAACACCAAGTACCTCACCTGCTCTTACACTAAAGCTTACATCTGCAAATGCTTTCTTATGTGTAAGGTGTTCTACCTTAAGAACCTCATCGCCTATAGTTACATTTCTCTTAGGAAATCTTTCTCCGATTTCCCTTCCAATCATCATCTGGACTATATCGTCCATCGTAATCTCGCTTATATTTCTTGTGCCTATGTATTCACCATCTCTAAGCACTGTGATTCTGTCACACAGTTCAAATATTTCTTCCATACGGTGCGATATATAGACAATTGACACGCCTTTTGCCTTGAGTGACTTTATTACCTGAAACAGCACCTGTGTCTCACTTTCTGTAAGTGCTGCTGTAGGCTCATCCATGATAATTACCTTCGCATCTACCATAAGTGCCTTACATATCTCAACCATCTGCTGCTGGCCAACCGAAAGCTCTGACATAACTGCATCTACAGGAATATGTACTCCCATTTTGTCCATTATCTCCTGTGCTTTCGCCCTCATTGCCTTTTTATCACATATACCGAATCTCTTCGTAATCTCTTTTCCCATAAAAAGGTTATCAACGACGGTCAGGTCAAACATTACATTTAACTCCTGATAGATAAATACGATTCCTGCCTTCTCCGCTTCCTTAGGTGACTTATATACAACCTCCTTGCCATCTACAATGACAGTTCCCGCATCTTTAGTATAGACACCTGTAAGAATCTTCATGAGTGTTGACTTTCCGGCACCGTTCTCGCCCATAAGTGCATGAACTTCACCATCCGCCAGCTCAAATCCGGCATTCTTAAGCACTTTGTTACTTCCAAATGCTTTATCAATGCCTTTCATTACAATATTCATTCACGACACCCCCTTGTCACTCAGGCAAATATGCAGCCGGACTGAAGAATTATATTGGCATAAGGTGTTGTCTCTCCTGTTCTTATAACAGCCTTGCAATCCTTAGTCTGTCTCTTTAATTCTTCATGCGGTACAAAACATATCTCTACACCTGTTTCTTTAAATATATCCTCAACCTGTGCTAACATTTCTTTGTTCTGCTCTTTAATCTCTTCTGCTAATGTAATCTTTTCCACTTTGCAGTCTGAAACAACACATTTTAACACATCAATAAATGATGGCACTCCAAATGTAAGTGCAAGGTCAATTCTTTCTGTCTCATCCGGAATCGGAAGTCCACAGTCACCTATCGCAATAGTATCTGTGTGTCCCATGTAAGATAAAACCCTTGAAATGTCGCTGTTTAAAATCCCATTTTTCTTCATAACTCATCTCTCCTTTTTATTTTTCTATGTCTTGCTTTTATCTCTTTGCTTTATTTCGTTGTTTCACGCTTTATTAACTCTGGTTTGTAAACAACCGCTTTCTGTGAAATCTGTTCTCCTGTTATAAGCTTTACCGCCATTCTTCCCATCTTATCAATTGGCTGTGATATTGTCGTAATCTCTGGTGTAACCAGCTTCGAAAGCATAACATTATCAAAACCTACAATTGAAATATCCTGCGGAACTTTTATTTCCTTCTGGGTAAGCTGCTTGTATAGCGATAATGCCATCATGTCATTACATGCAAATACGCCATCAGCCTGCGGGCTTACTTTCATAATTGCTGTAACAATATCTCCTTCAAATGTAAAATCATGTTCACAGTCAATACAGCCAATCTTCAAGCCTTTCTCCGTGCACACATCAGAAAAACCAAGAAATCTTTCTCTTGCACTTGAAATGCTCTGTTCACCACGGATACAGACTATATCCTTACATCCACTATCTATAAGACACTGTGCTGCCAGCCGTCCGCCATAATAATGATCACTTGTTATGAGTGTGTATGTACTTTCTGAAGACATGTTTCTGTCAATCATGACAACTGACATACCGCTTTTATCAATCACATCAATTAGTTCCTCATTATTCGATGTTATTATTATTCCATCTGCGTTCATGGACTTTAACATTCCAACCGCATTTTTCTCTTTCTCTGGATTGTTGTCTGTATTATAGTAAACAACTCTGAAACCGCTTTCATCAGCAGCCTTCTCTACCGCATCTGCAAGCTCTGTAAAAAATGGATTCGTTATGCTTGGTATAATAAGTCCTATCAGCTTGGCTGATTTCTTAAAAAGCGACCTCGCCACTTCATTAGGAACAAACCCCGTTTTCCTGATTGCATCATAAACCCTCTGCCTTTTCTCAGCATCAACATTGGCTGTTCCGTTCATAACCCTTGACACTGTTGCCGGCGATACTCCTGCAATCTTCGCTACATCTCTTATACTTGCCATAGGCATATCTCCTGTTAAATCTGTGATTTCATAACCAATGCACTTTTATCACGCACCACCCCTGAATACATTATTTTGTGCATATATTCTTTTGAAACCCGTTTCAAGTTAATTACATTGTAACATTTATATATAAAAATGCAAGCGTTTTATTTTTATCAATGTAAATATATACTGACAAGATGTAAAAACTCCACCAGTTATATGTCTCTGGTGGAGTTAGTGTTATACATATTAAATTGGTATATAAATTACTTCGTAGTCGCAATCATATCCGCAATCACCCATTTTCCCTCATATTTCACGAAATAGAATGTCGAATCAATAACATCTTTTCTCGCTCCACCTGAGGTAAGCGTCATATTCTTTGTAAATGCAATATGACATGAATAGCAGTCGTCATTATATTCAATATAATTATCAACTGTCACACCTGTATATGGATTATCTGAAAGTCTGTGGTCACTGATAAATGTAATATCAGCACTTGAAGCATAATCTTTCGCAAGATTCCAGTAATAAGAATCCTCAATAAGATACTGCTGCACTGTTGCAAGACCATGACCTGAACCGCTTAAATCATTAGTGAGGAAATTATCCCATATTTTAGCCATATTAAGAGCCTCTTCTTTTCTTTCAGATGGCATATCAGAGACTTCGCCACCTACGGCCAATACTACATTGCCCTTAGCGTCAACATTTGCAGCAACTTCACTGCCTGAGGCATTATATATTTTGATTTCCGGCTTGTTGACAAATCCTGTCAGCTTATACTCAACTGATTTTGGCATTGTGACATATTTAGAAACATTTGCAAAATCAGGATTCTCTATAACTTTGCCAGTCTTATAATCATCTGACACTGTAATTCCATTAACTGTAAATGTATATCCTTCCGGAATTGAAACAGTATAATCAGTGGTCTTTGCTGAAAATACAGGCTCAATCGACTTAATCTTCCAGTCAAGCACTGTAAGTATTCCAAGAACAACATGCTGGTCTTTGGCTTCAAGTGTCATTCTTGCGACCTTCTTGTCATCAGCATATATGTCATACATAGGCTCTTCTGTATTATAGCTTCCCTCTGATTTCTTATATGTATAGTCTGTTGTTCCATCTAATTCAGACATGTACATATTGACAAATGTATCTTTTCCCTCAAACTCACTGCTGGCTGGAAGCTCAATATTATCAGCTAATGTCTTATCATCAGCCATCTTTGTAAAGTCATTAAGGAAATCATTCATAACCTTGTCTGACTGCGAATTCTCATATTTCTTAAGGCATGAACCCGTATATACAATCATACAGATTGCAAGAATAAGAAGAATCACTGCATATACAGCAAGGCCTGTCCAGTAATTCAATGATATATTGATTTTGCCTATCTTTATAGACTTCTTAGCATTATTTTTCATATCTATACAGTTCTCCTTCCAATTACTTAGGCATTACAACAAATGCTGTTGGCAGCTTCCATGATGAATTCTGATAATAAAATGTTACACTTGTCATCTCATAGCCGCCGTTATAGACCATTGTTGAAGAACTTCCTCCATCTAGGTTTGCTGCATTGACTGCCCCATATTCCTGCATAACTGATATCAGGTCTGACGCAGTTGCACCAAGATGTCCTGAAGCACCTCTTCCGTCAGTAACTAAAAGAAGTATTGCACCATCAGCTCTCTGTCCGATTGCTGTTCTTGGATTAGCTCCGCTTCCCTGTCCTTTTAACACTCTTGCTTCGTTGTTAATAATAAGCGGAACAAAATGATTGTTAGAGTCGGAGCTTTCCTCCTGAAAAGCTACAGCGTCCCTGATTCCGGCTTCATTAACATAGCTTTCAAAATCTGCTGCCGACATGCCGTCTATATCCTTAACAACAAGAAGGTTATCCTTATTAAGACCTATTAAGTAAAGACCTGAAAGCGCTGATGGACTGTTATATGTAATCTTTCCGTCCTGTACGACAATTCCAAGCGGTGAACCTCCTCTGTTTCCAGATGATACATACAGTCCGCCATTAACTCCTGCAACAGCCCCTGCTCCGCTTACGATCTCATCAAGCTCTTTTCCGTAATCTCCCCAAGGATATGTAGTTCCGACTTTAACCTGTGACGGATCTTTTATAATCAGCATTTTTCCAAAGAATGACCTTCCTGAAATCTCAACCATTCTTATTCCATTCTCGTCAAACTGCTCTATCTCTCCATTATTATCCACTGTCGGTGTATCTGTATCTGTTGATATATTAATAAGTGATGTGTCAATATCTGAATCCATTGACTCCATCTTATTAGCATTAATTACCTCATTAATCTGCTCATCTGTACAGAACCACGAAGCCAGAAACTTCATCTGACCTGATTCAAGAACTGTTGATATGAAAAGATTTCTGGCAGCAGGTGCTGAATCGCTGCATATTCTCTTAATCATAATAAATAAAGTTCCTACAAGCATTACTATAGTAACAAGTACCACCAGTAACACCCTGCCTATAATTCTGGCAATCTTCTTTCCCATAATTTTCTCCCATTCTGCGTTATATGTTATTCCCGCCTCATTGATTTAGATATCCCTGAACATGAAATACTGAAAATATTAATCATTATACCACTAATATGGCAGTGTTTACCATATATGATTTCTAAATTGCTTTAACAAATCACTTTCTGACTTCTAATAAATCCATAGGACTACAGCATAAAACCTGTGCCAGTTTTATCACATATTCTGCCTGTGCTTTATTAATGTCTTTTCTCCCCTGTTCATATTGCTGTATCGTCTTTACAGGTATTCCCGTTTCTTCGGATAACTGGCTCTGTGTAAGTCCTGCCAGCTTTCTGAATTTCTTAAGATAAGTTTCCATTCGTGTCTGCTGGCTTAACTCTATAATCCTGTCAACCGACTGTGATATATCCATTTCATGATAAGGATTATACATATCTCTTATTCTTTCAATCGGAACCTCTTTCTGAATTATCCTGAAAGACTTTCCTGTATACCACTGATAATATGCTAATATCCAGCCAGTCCAGTATTCCTGGCTTCTCCCATCATATACTC
Source organism: Eubacteriales bacterium (assembly GCA_030537195.1). GTDB lineage: Bacteria > Bacillota > Clostridia > Lachnospirales > Lachnospiraceae > Lachnospira. The sequence goes on from JAUNOK010000002.1 coordinate 80,772, forward strand.
CCGGCATAATTATCTTATCATCTGGAATGTCCAGCACTTTTATAGCAAGTTCTGCACCTGACATTCCGGCTATAACAAATATATCTCCCTTTCCAAAACGCTCCGAATAACCTGATTCAAGAAATATATTATAATATTCAGATAATTCATAACCACAATCATATACTGCATAATTAAGCATATTTCCCATTACTCTCTGTGCCATATTAAAATAGACCTTGTCATATGCGCAAATCATCTGCTTTCAACTCCTCATCTATAATCTTAGTAATATATAATTCACCTTTTCTATAGTTCTCTTTTTCCATTGCTTTATAACCATTTCTTGCATACATGTCTCTTGACATTTTCTTTGGGTACCATTCATTATAATCAACTTTCTGATAACCTGAAAATGTAATTAATTCAAATGCTTTCTCACTCTTAAGACATATCTGTTCACCAAGATTACCTAACACTATTGCTTTGCATAACTGTTCATAGGATATTATGCCGCTTATAAAATCTCTTGCATAAGAAAAATAACTATCATCCGCCCTGTATCCCTTAATAATATCTGCATTATCAGTGTCTATATTAAACTCCTGTGTAATATATCTTTTAGCCTCACGTTCAAGCGGGGTTGAACAGTCAAATATCCTGTTATTAATTAATATATTAAGCCAGTGCATTATTGTATAATCCTGACCGTTGATATCCAGAATATTCAATCCATCAGTATTCATATCATATATATTAACATATCCATCCAGATTATCTGATACAGACCATTCTTTTGCAAGCTCTATATTTTCTGTGCAATAAAATCCAATGCCATAATCATTGTGTATCTTTCCCGCTCCGTACAGTGGCTTATCTATTATATGATTAGAACCATGATATAAAATCATAAAAACTCCTCCTACAGATGTATAAATATATTATACGCCTGTGGGCGGAGTTGTCAACTTATATATTTTCTTCGTATATTCTCATCGCTGTCCGCGCAGACAGCTCATATGCCAGAACGCAGTTCTGGCATTGTCGCGACGCTCCTCGAATATACAAAAAACAAGCTCCAGCCCATGCTGGCATGGCTGTCACTTGTTCTCGTACATTCTCATCGCTGTCCGCGCAAAAAAAGAGCGACGGCAAATCAACTCTGCCATCGCTCTCTTTAAAAAATATGAGGGAGAAAAAATGTTTTCTTTACTCCATCATAATACAACACCAACTGCGATATGTTAATATATATTATATAAAGTGTTTATAAAAAAAATATAAACTCATATATAAACTTAGTTAGGCCGTCCAAGATAAAATCCCTGAACAAGGTCTATTCCATTGTCTCTTAAAAATTCATATTCTTCTCTTGTTTCCACACCTTCAGCTAATACTTTTATGCCTCTTTTATGAAAACTGTCTCTATAATAGAAATAATACTCCTGTTTATCAACATCATCTTCAATATCTCTTATAAGGCTTCTGTCCAGCTTAACAATATGTGGTGCAAATATATCAACTGCCATCATGTTATTATTGCCTGTTCCAAAATCATCAAGTGCAATATTGAATCTGCTTCTGTTAATTGTATTCTTCTTGGACTGCCATTTATCAATATCAAGAGCTGTATACTCAAGTATCTCAATTATCCCTTTATCACCAAGAACATCAGCATAAAATTCATCAAAAATTGCCTGTTCCTCATCCGAAAAAGATTCCGCAGGGAATGAATTAATTGCTATATATGAATGATATCCACGCTTTGCATAGCACTGTACTGCTCCAAATATCGTTGCAACTTCAAGTGTATGTAAATCATCCTTTGCACGAAATTCTTCTATTAAATCAGTCACTGATATATTCTTTGGTCTCATTAAAGCTTCATGCGCATATATCTCCTTACCATCTGGAAAGAAAATAGGCTGAAATGCATAGCTTATTTCTAACTTTGCAAGCTTGTCTTTAATCTCTTCATCAAGCGGAAAAATGCTGTAATCAACCATACTTTTATTAAAACCCTCTCATCTAGTTTACAAAACATACCTAAAAGATTTTACAGCTTTGTTACATTCTTTGCAACTGTTATATTCGGTCATATTCATTCAAACTGCTTCAAATCTATCAGCTTATTACAGGCCTCCCTGAACTTATTAATAACGATATCAGAATAGCTTATAACGAATCTGTGGCTGATACTTTCTGCTTTATTGTGATAATATTCTGATAACGCATTGATATGGATACCTTCTGCTTCAAGTTTCTGCTTTACTTCCTGGTCAGTATATTCCGTGTTTAACTCAAGGATAAAATGTAATCCTGAATCAGCTTCATTAACTTTTCCAACACATTTATACTTATCTTCTTTAAGGACAGATAAAACTTCTTCTCTCTGTTTCATATAATAATGTCTCATTCTGTTAAGATGTTTTTCAAAATATCCTTCTTCAATAAATGATGCCAATGTATACTGTTCAAAATTAGAAACCGTACATGCATAGAAATTAAGTTTTTCATGGTAAAGCGCTGCAAGATGCGGAGGTAACACCATATAACTGATTCGGATTGTTGGTGTCAGTGTTCTTGAAAATGTATTCATATATATAACCTTTTCGCTTATATCTATGCTCTTCATTGTTGGAATTGTCTTTCCTGTCATACGGAATTCCGAATCATAATCATCTTCAATAATATATCTGTCAGACTGTTCATTAGCCCATGCAAGAAGTTCAAAACGTCTGCTTACTGGCATAGTTATTCCTGTAGGATAATGATGTGTAGGACTTATATGTACAATATCAGCATTACATTGTCTCACTGCATCAGGCTTAATTCCTTCATCATCCATATCTGCATAACAACATTTTACATTGTTGCTTGCATATATTCGTGCTATCTTGGAATACCCCGGGTCCTCAACACAATATACCTTATCCCTGCCAAGAAGCTGGATAAGAAGACTGTACATATATTCTGTTCCGGCACCTACAACAATCTGTTCTGGCATAACCTGCATATCACGGAATGATGCCAGATGATTAGCTATTGCGCGTCTTAATTCATATGTTCCTTCACTGGGTGATATCTTCATAAGTGCTTCCTTCTTATCAGTTATCACTCTACGCATAAGTTTTGCCCATGTTGCAAATGGAAAACTGTCCGGATCAGTCCTGTTTGACGACAGATCTGATTCATACTTAGTCTGCTCTTTAACTATAATTCTTGGTATTTCATGCTTTACCGGCTTTATTTTCGCCACACCGGAAATATCTGCAACATAATACCCTTTCTTGGGAACAGAGTATATATATCCTTCGCTCATAAGCTGGCCATATGAGTTTTCCACTGTTATCGTACTTATTCCCAGATTGACAGCAAGTGTACGTTTTGATGGAAGATGCTCACCTGTGGCGAGTTTTCCTTCAATTATATCTTTCTTGATGCATTTGTATAAATATTCATATATAGATTCTTTTCCTATATTTTCAAATGAGTATGTTAACATAATCTGACCTTATACCTTTATCGTATATCTTTCTTGATATTAATGTCAGATATTATAACATACGTTATATTTTGTGACAATCTGTCAACAATTATATTATTAATATATTACAGACTCCAGTTAGCAGCTGTAAGCTGAGTCTTTACCATAGCTGCATATATTCCGGATTTTTCCATAAGTTCTGATGGGGTACCGGTTTCGGCTACTTTGCCTTCTTTTAGCACTACTATCTTGTCGGCGTCTGCTACTGTTCTCATTCTGTGGGCTATTATCATTACTGTCTTATTCATCACAATGTGCCAATTTTGCTGCTGCTATAACTTCTTCGTCTGTCGCATCCATTTTTCCTATCCTGATGTTCTCCATAACTGTATTGTTATACAGTGTAACATCCTGAAATACAAGAGAATAAAGTGACATCATTGTTTCAGAATCAATCTTTGATATATCCATTCCACCAACTGTTATCTTTCCCTTATCAGCATCCCAGAAACGTGCTGCAAGTCGTGAAATTGTTGTCTTACCACCTCCTGATGGTCCGATGAGTGCTGTTACCTCTCCCTGTTTTGCAGTAAAAGACACATCTTTTAATACATCATCGCCTGTATCATATGAGAATCCAACATTAGAAAACTCTATATCGTAGCCCTTGTTATCAAGCTTCTCAGCAAGCCCTTTCATATACTCTTCCTGAGTATTATATGCCTGAATGTCTCTTACACTTTCGAGGCACTTCTGAAGGCTGACAGATGTGAGCACATCAATGCACCTATGTATATAAGCATTGCTCCTATTGCAAATGCAACGGCACTCCAGCCATATACTGACAGGTTCTGCGCATTGACATAATCAGGTGCAACATGAAGCACCTCTTTAATCAATCTCCATATAAAATAAAATGGTACAAGTGCAACGAAAGCACTTATCGCAGCAAGTACCCATGACGCAATTGTCAGATACCTGTAATTACCAGCATATTCAAACAACTGCTTAATTGTATCTGGCTTTTCATCTTTCTTTGCCATAATAATCCTCCTTGCTTTACTGCTTTGTTATACAACACTATTCAGAGTAAGGCATCACTGACTTCTACTTTTAAATAAAGGCTGCCATTTCTGACAACCATATATTTTTTGTATATTATCTTTAAAATTCTATGTCAATATTTCACATTTCAAAACGCGATTATTGATATTTATTATCATTAGTCGTTGTATTTTGCCTTATTTTTTCTGTTACACCAGATATAGAATACCACATTTAACACAATTCCGAAAATAGTTGCCACTGGCGCAGCTAAACCAATCTTAGTAAGACTCGCATCTGGCTGGATACTCATAAAGTACGCAAATGGCAGACGGACAAGCAATGTCTGTGTAAGTCCCTGAATCATTACCCATACTGTCTTGTCGTTACCATTAAAGTATCCAATCATGCTGAACAATATTGCCGTAACAATTGTCTCTAATGCAAATCCCTTAAGGTAATCATATCCATTCTGTATAACAGCCTCATCAGTTGTAAATATTGCTGTAAGAAGGTCACCCTTGAACATTACGAATAGAAATACAACACTTCCTATCACAAGCCCTACACCAATACCGCAAAACAGTGCCTTCTTGGCTCTCTTTTCGTTGCCTGCACCGACATTCTGTGAAATAAATGACGCCATTGACTGCATAAGTGAGCTTGGTATAAGCATTGCAAAATTAACTATTTTACATGCAACACCATATCCTGACGAAGCCTGCAGCCCCAGTCTGTTGACAAATGCACACAATGCAAGGAATGAAATCTGTGTAAGAAATTCCTGTAATGCAAGCGGAAGTCCAACCTTTAACGCTCTCCTGCAATGTCTGTTAATTGAGAAATCCTTCTTAGTTATCTTGAACGGAAGGTTTCTCTTAAAAAGTAATACAAGTGCAAATACAACACTTACCGCCTGTGCTGCAACTGTCGCAATAGCTGCGCCTGCAGCATTCATATTTAACCCTGCAACAAGAACAAGGTCACCTGCAATATTAATAACACATGCAACTGCTACGAATATAAGAGGTGATTTGCTGTCTCCGAGTCCCCTGAATATCGCAGCAAGCAGATTATATGCAACTATAAAGAATATTCCTGAACCACATATTTTTACATACACAGATGTAAGGCCTAATGCTTCTTTAGGTGCCTGCATTATTGTCGCAATCTGTCTTGAAAACACAATCATAATAACAAAAAGTACAACAGAAATCATTGCAAACACAACGATAGCTCCGCCAATCAAAGCACCTATCTGTTCTGGCTTCTTCTCTCCTATATATCTTGCAATAAGAACCGTAACACCCATTGCAAACTGTGTTATAACAAATGTAACCAGGTTAAGCACCTGACTTCCTGTCGATACCGCCGAAAGTCCTTCTGTTGTTCCGAATCTTCCGACAACAAGCAGATCCACAGCACCATACGCTGCCTGTAATATTAACGCCCCAAGTATCGGCATCATAAAAGGAATCAGCTTTCCCAATATACTTCCCTGTGTAAAATCAGACTTAGAATTATTCAATGTCAACTCTCCTTTCGCTCATAACTTTATAGAACTTATTAATAGTCTCAATCATGCCGTCAGCCTCCTCATCACTAATATCCGTAAGATATTCACTTAAACGGCTGTAATAATCTGCATCGTATTTCTTAGACAACGCTTCTCCCTTATCTGTAACCGTAATATAAGTTATTCTCGCATCTTCCTGTGAAGTGGTCTTCTTAAGATACCCCTTAGCTTCCATCTCCTTAACAGTACGGGTAACCCCCGGTCTTGGAAGATTAAGCCAGTCACTGATATCCGAAATCTTAACACAGTCATTAGTCTCCAGCAGATGATGAATCACATCAATATACTGAATATAAGCAGGCGTAACCCCATCTGGCAGCTCCGGCAGCAGTTCTCTTATCCTCTTAGCCAGATAACACGCATCCAGCATCCTCTTAATCTTGTCAGGTTTCATAATACATTCGTCTCCTTAAGTTATATAATCGCAGGAGGTAATCGTTTTATTGATTACCTTTGTTAATTACCTCTATTAATTACTTTTGTTAATTACCAAAGGTAATTATATATACATATTCCTGTGATGTCAACCTGATTTCTATGTAAATTGTTGTTCCTATAAATATCATTTTTCATAAGCATTTATAGGTACTTTCTCGCTGTTTTCTAGAATTTCCAGCAAAAAACACCTATAAGACAGTCCATAATGAACCATCTTATAGGTGTTTACAAAATAAAAATCAAAATATTACATGATTTTTCCAAATTTCTACCTATAAATCCACCGATAATACGACTACCTATAGGTATCACATCAAAAAAGCGATGTTTCCCAAAGGGAAACGAGCCTACACCCCAGGCAGGCCTGTTTTATGGTGTGTTGCACCTTCAGACCGTTGGAAGTGCGTCGGCACTTAGTGAACGTACTCCCGAAGGGAGCAGTGAACTTAGTACCGCTACGCACTTCCACGAGCGGGAGCGTGTCTGAAGTGCAATACATCATAAAACCCCATAAAACCCTTTACTCTACGTTTTTCAATGCATCCGTCTTAGGAATCTTAGCAATCTTCACAAGCTGAAGCACTGCAACAACTGCATAGCACACGATTCCAAGAATAACCATTTCCACAAAGCAGCTTCTTCTTATCATATATGGAATATATCCTGTCATCATAGTGTACAAATATGATGAGAATGCCCATTTAAGCAAAGCATTTACAATAGGTACAGAAACAACAAGTGATATAACTACCATGATTGAAGTTGCAACTATATATAATCCACCAATCTCTCCATTCTTAAATCCAAGAATCTTAGTCATAGAAATTGACTGCGCATTCTTCTCAATAATCTGTTTTGATAACAGATACATAAGAAGCACGAACATTATAATTCCGAAATACTTCAGTATATACATCATATCGCCCATTGAAACCTTCATTTGGTTAGACACTTTAATCAGATCCTCATATGTAATTATTGAAGCAACATATTTATCATCAATATCTGTCAGTTTCTTGTCAGTAAAGTATCCTGTAAAGTAATCATCTGCCTTGTCAAATGTATCAATAAAGTTATCTCTTGTCATGAATACGGCAAGCGCAGCATCATATTTATAACTTCCTGCAATCGTAAATTCATACTCATTATCTGAATAAGGGTCTTTCAGCTTAAATGTATCACCCTTTTTAAGTCCGAATTTAACCATTACACCATTGGATACAAGTATTTCATCATCACTGATATCTATATCAACATACTTACTGTTATCCTGAATACCATATACCATGATATCATCTGTCATGTATTTCTCATCAGTTGTATCAAGCGAAGTCACGCAGTACTTTTCTGCACCAGAGATATTAGTTTCTGCCTGACTCTTTAACACATACTGATATTCACATATCTGTGACTTTTTAACTACATCAGCATAATCATCAATAAGAGGCTCAAACATAATGCTAAATACAACAAGTGCACCTGCAATAAGTATTCCTAAGAAAAGTGTCAGATAATTAGGTATATTCTGGAACATTATTCTTAATCTGAACCTTGTCATGAAAGGAATCTTATGACTCAGCTTTATAAGCTTTTTCTTCTTTCTGTTAGTAAGCTCATGTCTTAAGAATTTAAGTGGTGAAAGCCTAAGCTTCTTCTCAAGTACAATAAGATTAATAATAAACATTATAATAATTGGAACTACTGTTGTATCAACAAATGCTTCTGCATTAAGCAGTGTAGTGTAAGTACACAGACTATAGCTGTTATAATATACATTTACGAAAAACTTTTCCATAACCGTATAACCAAGTATATTACCGACAACAGCAGCAACCAGCGTTACAACAACAGGAAGCACCATGTAATGTCTTACAATCTCGCTTCTCTTATAGCCTGATGCACGGAGAGTTCCAATAACACCAGCCTCCTGACTGATTGTGTTAGATGTTGTAACAGCGAATACAAATGCAATTACAACCACAACAATATAGTCAAAAAGCATAATAGTTGCCTTATCTGACCCCATATCGTCACCAGTAAAATTAACAGCCTTATTAGTATATCTTGGCAAATAATCAGACACACTGATAATATCAGTATTACCGCTCATCATAAGCTTAGTGTCATATTCTTTGATAACATCACCAAGACTTTCCAGGAAATCATCAGAAGCCTCTTTTTCTGCCTTATCTCCTGAAACTTCCTTGTTATATTTCCATGCATAATTATATTTCACATGATTACTTGAAACATTTTCAAAGCCCTTATCAGTCATAACTGCAATAGAAAAATTAGTTGAATCAAACATCATGTCTGAATTATTCTCAAAAAGGCAGCTGTAATCAGGAACTGCAACAAAGCCGGTAACCTTTAATTCTTTTCCTGCGAGCTTAATTGTGTCTCCAACCTTAATTTTTGCATTCTGTGCATACATACGGTCAAGTGCTATCTCATTATCAGCAACTGGCATCTCACCTTCCATAACGCACTCAAGGTTGACATCTGTCCTGTCTTTATACACTCTGATTGTTGCACCGCAGTCAGCCTCATCTTCCTCAAAGTATCTTAAGTCATAAAGCTTGCTGTCAGTCTTATTCTCAATATCTTTTATAAGTGAGCTGTCAGGTTCTTTATCTAATGCAAAATGTCCATCTTCAATATTATATTTTTCAAAGCCCTCATCATATGAGTGCTTAACACTGTTGTCTGCTACAAGGAATCCGCTGACTAACGAAATCATCATAACCATAAATAAGAATATAACAAGATACTTACCGAAGTCATGCTTTAATTCTCTTGGCAGACGCTTATTTAAAGGATTTCTCATAATTAATCTCCTCTCTTACCACTCAAGGTCTGCTGCCGCAATCTTGTTATCATTAACATAGTTCTTACGGATTCTGCCATCTCTTAATGTAATAACTCTGTCTGCCATATTCTTGATAGCATCATTATGTGTAACTATTATTATAGTATTGCCGTACTTCTTATTAACATCTTCAATAAGCTTTAATATATCCTTGGATGTGTTGTAATCAAGTGCTCCTGTAGGCTCATCACATAACAGAATATCAGGATTCTTAATAAGTGCTCTTCCGATTGAAGTTCTCTGCTGCTGACCACCTGATAACTGATTAGGTTTCTTGTCAGCATGATCTGAAAGTCCTAATGTGTTAAGAATCTCGTCTGTATCAAGTGCCTTATCACTTAAGTAAGCACCAACCTCTATATTTTCTCTTACAGTAAGATTAGGTATAAGATTATACATCTGGAAAACATATCCAAGATGCTTTCTTCTATACTGTGTAAGACGCTTCTCATTCATATCTGCTGTCTTCTCGCCATCTATTGATATGTATCCCTCATCTGCATCATCAATACCACCTATAATATTAAGCAGTGTTGACTTACCGGAGCCTGATGGACCAAGTAATACAACGATTTCCCCTTTATTAACCTCTATGTCTATACCATTCAGTACTTCCACACGGCTTTCGCCTTCTCCATAATGCTTTTTGATTCCTTTAATCTCTAAAAACATATTTACCTCCTTCGGGCACGCCCTCTCATATCATTATATGAACAATCGTTCATATATTCATTATATTAGCACTTATTAATTTTGTGTCAATAGTTAAAAATTTATCATAATCAGACACAAAAAAAGCAAGCATGGGTTAGAAAGCCCTAACCCTGCTTACTTTATCACATTTTACTATATAATTCACCATATCTTATTGATAAATATTATCAACATGATATTACTTATCTTTGCCTGTCAGTTCGTCAATAAGTCTTATTGATTCCATTATCATGCTGTCACAATGCGCCTTCTTCTCTCCACCCTTTAAAGCATTGTCTCTTAACAGATCTGCACAATTAGTCATTCCATTGTGATTGTCCCTGATAGTTCTCTGAAATGTACCGACAGCAGCCGGACTGTTTACTCCCAATGCACCAAGTACCATAAGTCCTCCAGTAATTGCACCGCATGTTCCTCCACATTTCATACCGCCACCGAAATTACATCCAAGACATTCTGCCTGTGTCTCGCTTAATCCCAAATCATCAGCATATGCCATCATAATAGTTTCCGCACAGTTATAACATTTTTCTGATGAACGGAGTTCTTTAGCTTTTTCTATATGTCTGTTCATAACCTATCCTCATCTTTCTGAATATTTTTATTGTTCCATAAATGCAAATTTCTTCTTTCTTACCCTTACAAAGAAGAATATGCTTAATGCCACTGAGGCAAGCTCTGCGATAGGCCATGCCCACCATACAAGATTAACATTCCCTGTTTTAGAGAAAATATAAGCACATGGCACAAGGAATATAATCTGTCTTACAAATGACACAAGCATGCTGTATATACTGCTTCCAAGCGCCTGAAAGAACGAGCTGCATATAATACATATTCCTGCAAATATAAAACTGATTGATATTGTTCTCAATGCAACCACGCCCATTCTTATCATATCCTCAGAGGCATTAAACAGTGAAAGCATTGGCACTGGGAACAACTGTACAGCTATCATGAAAAGAATCATTATAATCTCTGCATACATTACTGCCAGCTTAAGAGTTTTAATTACTCTTTCTTCATTCTTAGCACCATAATTGTAAGCTATAATAGGAACCATTCCACTGTTCATACCGAATATCGGCATGAATGCAAAACTCTGTAGCTTAAAATACACACCGAATACAGCTACTGCCGTTGATGTGAACACAACAAGAATCTTATTCATGCAGAATGTCATAACTGAACCGATAGCAACCATAAGAACCGATGGAATACCTATAAATAAGATATTGCCAATTCTTTTTCCGGATGGTCTGAAGCCCTTGAATGTAATATGTATCTCTTTATTAACCTTAAGATTGAATATCACCGCCATAATAGCAGCAACAATCTGACCTGCAACTGTGGCTGCTGCCGCACCTACAATACCAAGTTTAGGAGCGCCAAGCAGACCGAATATAAGTATCGGGTCAAGAACAATATTAATAATTGCTCCAGTACCCTGTGTAATCATACTGTAAAATGTTCTTCCTGTAGCCTGTAACAATCTTTCAAATATCATCTGAAACAGGCATCCAAAGCTGACTATAAGAATAACTGAAAGGTAATCATAGCCATAATCAGCAATTACTTCGTTAGCGCCCTGAATCACAAAGAACTCTCTTGCAAAGAAAAGTCCAATAAAAAGGAATATTATATAACTGCATGCTGTTATGAATATACCCTGAACAGCCATTTTATCAGCTTCCTCATGTTTTCCTTCGCCTAAAGCCCTTGAAAGCAGCGCGTTAGTACCGACACCCACACCACCTGCAACACCTATCATAAGATTCTGCATTGGAAATGCCATAGACACCGCTGTAAGTGCTTCCTCACTTATTCTTGCAACAAATATACTGTCAACTACATTGTACAGTGCCTGTACAAGCATTGAAATCATCATAGGCAGTGCCATATTAATAAGCAGCTTATTAACAGGCATAGTACCCATTTTATTCTCTTTTACTGTACTACTCATAAAATTCTTCTCCCTTATTCTCCTCGTCAAAATATTCGTACTCTCTCATATTATCTTTAGTCTTATTCTGTTCGTCAATGGCATTTCCAAGCCCTTTCAATGCTGAAAAAGGCAGGAATATCTTAGCTCTGCTTTCCATATCCATTCTTGGTCTGTTACTCGGTCTTGGCCATTTCATATTGATTATATCATCATATTTACCCATAAGCTATGCCCTGTGACCTCCTATCTGCCCGTTTCTTTCAATCGCAGTTGCCTTGCTTTGAAGGTTATTAGCTTTCATAACCGCATTTTTCCCGAATTTCTTCTTAATATCAAGCATGGCATGCTGCATTTTCTTTTCGCGTTCAAGCTGCGTCTGGTCTGTAAACATGTCAAACTGCTGGAAACTCTCATTAGTAAGGTTAGCAACTGTAAGATTCAACTTTCTGATATATAATTTTCTATTGGTGTATCTGTCATATATATCAAGAAAAGCCTCTCTTAACTGCTTTGATGAAGATGTACATGTTGTAAGCGAGACAGATTTGTTAAGCCCCTGAGGAACTTCTCTTCCATATCTGTCCACATGGATTTCACCCTTGTAGGTTCCTTCATCAACATTTTTCCTGTCATAAGTTACATTTAACGCGATTGAATCAGTCACAAGCCCTTTATCAACTAAATCAAGTGCCAGCTCGTCTGCCATCTCACCAACTACAATTCTTGCATCTTCAAATGTATATGGCTCTTTTAACACCTGACCAGAACACAGACTGCTTGCCTTAGGCTTATATTTCTTGATATCTGCAATTGTACACGGTTCATATCCCCATGCATGATCGATAAGAATCTCTGCATCTACACCAAACTGCTTATACAGCCAGTCCTCATCTTCCAGTGACATTCTCGCAATATCGCCCATTGTCTTAATTCCATGTTTTTCAAGTTGTCTTGATATTCCTGGTCCAACCCGCCAGAAATCTCTAAGCGGCGTATGACTCCATAACATTCTACGGTAATCATTAACACTTAACTCTGCTATACGTACACCATTCTTATCTGCCTGAATATGCTTTGCAACTATATCCATTGCAATCTTACACAGATACAGATTAGGAGCAATACCAGCTGTTGCAGTTATTCTGGTCTCCTTATATACATCTTCAATAACCTTTGCCGTAAGCTGTCTTGCTGTCATATTATACATCTTCATATAGTCTGTTGCGTCGATAAACACTTCATCTATACTATATACAGTTATATCATCTTTGCTGAAATATTTAAGATAAATCGAATATATTTTTGATGAATACTTTATATAAAGACCCATCCTTGGAACTGCCGTTATATAATCCAGTTTTTCTCCGGTTCTTTCTTCTACTTCTTTTACCTTCTGTTCTACCTCAAACAGTCTGCTTCGTCCAGAAAGGCCATATTTCTTAAGAGAAGGAGTAACTGCAAGGCATATTGTCTTAGCCGTTCTTGACGTATCAGCAACAACAAGATTAGTTGTAAGAGGATCTAATTCTCTTTCAACACATTCAATACTTGCATAGAATGATTTGAGATCAATTGCAATATATACTCTTTCCATTACATCCTCCTTCCCTGAATTTCAGAAAGACACACCAGCTATTACTTTACCAGTGTGTCTTTTAGTTATACATTTTATTCTCTTATTACTTCATTACATTGTTAAAAGCTGCTTCATTATATCAACTGGAACATAATAGCTTACTCCTAATGGATTAATTACTATTCCGGAGGCACCTAATTCCTTAACAGTCTTAAGAAGTTCCATATATGTATAAAGCATATCTTCATGCTTTCCTGCATAGCATTTTTCCATCTCTAAACCATCTGTGAATACTGGAAGAGCAAGAATCTGCTCATCATCCTTATGACTTACTTTATCTGTAATATCAACATATGGATGAGCGATTGATACTTCCTCATCTGTCTCTTCCTTAGTACAAGGAACCATGTAATCTGCATTGCGGATTGCTTTCTTAAGTTCTGCTTCCTTATCTCTTAAGATTGCCGCCTTAGCTGCTGAATCACCAGGCTTTCTGTACTCCTGGAAGAACTTGATAAGTGCGTTCTGAAGTCCCGGATTAGTTACAAAATCCTCTCTGATATACTTGTCATATGCTCCAATCTCTTCTCTTGAAACAATAAGTTCATTGTCTTTACCATCAGTAAATCTGATATTCTTACAGCCATTACGATACAGATGCGCAATCTCATACTGCATTGAATCTTTATCTTCAATTCCATATGATATGTCATATCCATATTTGTTAAGCTGTTCTTCTACTTTAGCATGATTAGTATAATCATATAATATAACTATATCATCATCAACCATATATGGATAACCTGTGCTGTCACAGTATATTGTCCATAAATGCTCAGCATTAATAAGTTTATCTATAACTATCTTTCTGTATACTTTACTTATTTCGGTAAAATATCCCTCATCATTAACATTGTTCTTCTCCTGTGCCTTCTTAATAAGTTCAGGAATAACCTTAGTAAGAACTTCGACTCCATCTGTAATTGAAAGTCCTGTTACATACGCAACACCCTTGTCTTCATCCTTAAAAATGTGTCTTATTATGTCCTGTGCTTTAATTGAATCCATTATTATACACTCCTCCTGGTAAAAGCATTTTTAAATGTGTCTGAATCACTGTTATTTCCTAACAGTAATGCCAGCATAATCCGGGCTTTAGATGGTGAAAGGTCTGTATAATAAACATTATCACCATAATCTGTAAATCCACCCTTCATATATATATCTTTACTACATGATACAACTACAATTCCAGCATTCTTTCCTGATACAACCTCTGATATTTCATCAGTAAGTTCTCCATTACCTGTAGAAGAAATTATAACTGTACCATCATTAAGATACATATTTTTGTATACAGTATCCGCATCTATACCCGCATAATCATAAACAATATCAACATTTACAAATCTATTAACATCATTGATATCAAACATCAAATCACCATTAGTATTGACAATCATACCAGCTGGTAACTGATTATCTGATGCTGTTGTCTTATTATCAAGCTTCTCAATATAATTCTTTGCCTGCGTCACCTTATCTTCAGGATTACCATTGTTGTAATCATACGGTATTATAACAAGAGGCTTATCATCCTTAATTGTAAGTGACAGAAAATATCTTACGTCTTCTGAATATTTATTATTAATGACAAAAACAATGCCTTTAACATCATTATTATTCATATCCGAATTAATATCTTTAGCAGTTGCCAGCATTCCATCAAGGGAATAATCTGTAATATCTTCTGTTCCATACACACGTATACCAGAATCACTGTTACTGTTATCTTCTTTATTGTCATCTGCTGATTCTGAAGCATTGTCATTATCTGAATCTGAATTATCCTGCACAGTCTCTTCCTGCGAAAGGATATACTTCATTGGATTCTTTACCATTGTGCTGCAGCCAGTCAGTGTCAGAATTGACAGAATCGTAACCATTCCGGTTATACAATATTTCTTATTAATCATACATAAAACCTCTTGTTAAACTCTGCTGTAATATCTTACTTATCAGATTATAGTAAGAATACCAAGTGATTTAAGAAGAAGAAGGAATAAAAGAATTGGTGCAATCCACTTTACCATAACTGTATAAAGTCCTTTTCTTCCCATCTTGGTTCCTGTTTTCTCAACTTCATCTATAACAGTCTTAGGCTTAAGTATCCATCCAATAAGGATACATGTTCCTATAGAAACTATTGGCATAAGTACATTGTTACTGATGTAATCCATAATATCAAGCACCTGTGCATGTACTCCGTTAGGAAGCTTGATATCAAAGAATAACTTGTTATATCCTAAGCATACGATAACCGCTGCAACAATACCAATAACTGCCTCTATTGCTGTAGCCTTATTTCTGGTTAACTTGAACTCATCCATAAAGCTTGAAACAATAGCTTCCATAATTGATACAGCACTTGTAAGGGCTGCAAAGAATACCATTGCAAAGAATATTGCACCAATAACATTACCTGCAAATCCCATAGAATCAAATACCTTAGGAAGTGAAACAAACATAAGGCTTGGACCTGATGCTGTCATTCCGTCTCTTCCCATGAATACGAATACAGCAGGAATAATCATTACACCTGCAAGGAAAGCAACGATTGTATCAAATATCTCAATCTGGTTGATTGACTTTCCAAGATTCGCATCATCACTTACATATGAACCATAGGCAATCATAATACCCATAGCAACACTTAAGCTGTAGAAAAGCTGTCCCATTGCGTCCATAAGAACTGTACAGAACTGCTTGACAGTAATTCCCTTCATATTAGGAATTACATAAGCACCTAATCCCTGTAAGCCTGTTCTTGTAGTTCCATCAATATCAGTATACGAAATTGTAAGTGAATATACTGATATTCCAAGTACAAGTACAATAAGCAATGGCATGATAATCTTAGATGATGATTCAATACCATTATTAACACCACGGAATATAATAAATGCAACAATTATTGTAAACACAAGCATCATTATGATTGGCTCTGCAGTCTGACCGATAAATCCTGAGAAATAACCATCCTGTGCTGCTGCATGACCGTTACCTGTGATGTAGACAAGAAGATACTTAAGCACCCATCCACCGATTGTTACATAGTATGGGAATATCATTACAGGTACAATACATGCAATAATACCCAGTGGCTTCCACTTACTTTTTAACTTGCTGTAAGCTGTAAGCGGACTCTGCTTGGTCTTACGACCAATGGCAATTTCTGTTGTGAGTAGTGTAAAACCAAATGTTAATGCTAAAACAATGTATATAACGAGGAATAACCCTCCTCCATCTTTAGCTGCCAAGTAAGGAAATCTCCATATGTTACCAAGTCCTACAGCACTACCCGCTGCTGCAAGAACGAACCCGATAGAGCCCTTGAATGAATTACGATTTTCGTTCATTTCATAACCGTCCCTTTTTATAAAATATACTTATAAATTATACCTAATAATATCAGGTCGGTCAACTGTTTAGCAAAAAAGAAGCACCGTGTTTCCACAGTGCCTCTTTGTTAAATATTTTATTATTAGTTATTACCACGATTATCAATCTTGGCAATATCAACTATAGATAATTCCTGATTATTGAATGCATGCTCAAGACTTGATATAAGTGCATGGGCTGTATCAAGACTTGTAAGACAGTGAACACCAGTCTCGATAGCATATCTTCTGATAAGGAATCCATCTTTGGCTCTCTCAATACCACTCTCTGGTGTATCGATTACAAGGTCAATCTTATGCTCTAAGATAAGGTCAAGAAGTGTAGGAGCTTCCTGTCCAATCTTATTAACCTGGATTGCATGAACACCATTTTCCTTAAGAACCTTAGCTGTTCCTCTTGAAGCATATATCTTATAACCTAATGCTTCGAATCTTTGTGCGATATCAATACCGTCCTGTTTATCCTTATCTGCAAGAGTCATGATAATCTGCTTATGCTTTGGAAGTCTGATTCCTGCTCCCTCAAATGCTTTATAAAGTGCCTCATCAAAGCTCTTAGATATACCAAGACACTCACCTGTAGACTTCATCTCTGGTCCAAGGCTGATATCAGCGCCTCTGATCTTCTCAAATGAGAATACAGGCATCTTAATAGCATAGTAATCTGCAGCCTTCTGAAGTCCCGGCTCATATCCTAATTCCTTAATTGTCTTACCGATAATAACCTGTGTAGCAAGCTTGACAATTGGAATACCTGTAACCTTGCTGATATATGGTACTGTACGGCTTGAACGAGGGTTAACCTCAATTACATATACCTGGTCATTATATACGATAAACTGAATGTTAATCATACCCTTTACATGAAGTGCTCTTGCAAGTCTTCCTGTATAATCTTCAATCATATCAACAATCTTAGGTGATATTGACTTTGCTGGATATACTGAAATACTGTCTCCTGAATGGATACCAGCTCTCTCAATATGCTCCATGATACCAGGAATAAGAATATCCTGACCATCGCATACTGCATCAACCTCGATTTCCTTACCCATAAGGTACTTATCAACAAGGATTGGATGATCCTGCTTAATTCTGTTAATGATGTTCATGAATTCAACTACATCTTCATCAGATACAGCAATCTGCATACCCTGTCCACCAAGTACATATGAAGGTCTTACAAGTACAGGATATCCAAGTTCATTGGCAGCCTTAAGAGCCTCCTCAACTGTGAATACAGTCTGTCCCTTAGCTCTTGGAATCTGTGTCTGTTCAAGAATCTCATCAAAAAGCTCTCTATCCTCAGCAGCATCAACATCTTCTGCCTTAGTTCCAAGAATAGGAACCCCCATCTTCATAAGTGCTTCTGTAAGCTTAATAGCTGTCTGTCCACCAAACTGAACAACTGCTCCGTCTGGCTTCTCAAACTCTACGATTGATTCAACATCTTCTGCTGTAAGTGGCTCAAAATAAAGCTTATCAGCAATATCAAAGTCAGTAGAAACTGTCTCTGGGTTATTATTAATAATAATTGTCTCAAAGCCTTCCTTCTTGAATGCCCATGTACAATGAACAGAACAGAAGTCGAACTCAATACCCTGTCCAATTCTGATTGGACCAGAACCAAGTACAAGAACTTTCTTCTTATCCTTAGTCTCTATAGCCTCATTCTCACTACCATATACTGAATAGTAATATGGAGTTGTTGCTGCGAACTCTGCTGCACATGTATCAACCATCTTAAATGATGCATGAATATTATACTGGTCTCTTAATTCTTTGATTTCTCTTTCTGTATGACCTGTTAAATCACCGATAACATTATCAGGGAATTCAATTCTCTTAGCTTCTCTTAAAAGACTCTCTGTAAGAGGTCCTCTCTTAAGAGCATTCTCCATATCAACAATAATCTGGAGCTTATCAATAAACCATAAGTCAATCTTAGTAATGTCATGCATCTTGGCTGCAGAAATATGTCTTCTTAAACCTTCAGCTATCTTCCAGATTCTTCTGTCATCTACAATTGCAAGTTCTTCGAGAAGTTCTTCATCTGTAAGTCCTGTGAAATCATATGACATAAGGCTGTCAACATGCTGTTCAAGAGAACGGATAGCCTTCATAAGACCACCCTCGAAGTTATCAGAAATACTCATAACCTCACCAGTAGCCTTCATCTGTGTTGTAAGTGTTCTCTTTGCTGAGATGAATTTATCAAATGGAAGTCTTGGAATCTTAACTACACAGTAATCAAGTGCTGGCTCGAAGCTTGCATAAGTCTTTCCTGTAACTGCATTCTTAATCTCATCAAGTGTATAACCAAGTGCAATCTTAGCTGCAACCTTAGCAATAGGATAACCTGTTGCCTTAGAAGCTAATGCTGATGAACGGCTTACACGAGGGTTAACTTCGATTACACAATACTCAAAACTGTCTGGATGAAGTGCATACTGAACATTACATCCACCTGTGATACCTAATTCATCAATAATTCTTAAAGCAGATGTTCTTAACATCTGGTATTCCTTATCAGAAAGTGTCTGTGAAGGAGCTACTACGATACTATCACCTGTATGAACACCAACAGGGTCGATATTCTCCATGTTACAGATAGTAATACATGTTCCGTTGCTGTCACGCATTACTTCGTACTCGATTTCCTTCCATCCAGCGATACAACGCTCAACAAGAACTTCACCAACTCTTGAAAGTCTTAAACCATTCTCAAGGATTTCTCTTAATTCCTGTACATTATTAGCGATACCACCACCGCTTCCACCAAGTGTGTAAGCAGGACGGAGAACTACAGGGTAACCAATCTTTGCTGCAAATGCTTCACCATCTTCAACATTGTTAACAACAAGTGAAGGAGCACATGGTTCACCAATCTTTTCCATAGTTTCCTTGAACATAAGACGGTCTTCTGCCTTCTTGATTGTAAGTGCAGTTGTACCGATAAGCTTTACATTATGCTCTTCAAGGAATCCTGTCTCAGCGATTTCCATTGCAAGGTTAAGTCCGGCCTGTCCACCAAGTGTAGGTAAGATGCTGTCTGGCTTTTCCTTTAAAATAATCTGCTTTAATGCTTCAACTGTAAGAGGCTCAATATATACCTCATCAGCAATATCTTTATCTGTCATGATAGTAGCAGGGTTAGAGTTAACCAGTACTACTTCAATTCCTTCTTCTTTAAGAGAACGGCATGCCTGTGTTCCGGCATAGTCAAATTCTGCTGCCTGACCAATAACGATTGGACCAGAACCTATAACTAATACTTTCTTAATACTCTCAATCTTTGGCATGTTCTTAGTCCTCCTTCTTCATCATGTCCATAAATCTGTCAAACAGGTACGCTGTATCCTGTGGACCTGCGCAGGCTTCTGGGTGGAACTGTACTGTGAATATATTCTTTCCAACATATTCAAGTCCCTCATTAGTCTTATCATTAACATTCTCAAATGCAGGTACTGCAACCTTGCTGTCTAATGTGCTCTCATCTACAACATAACCGTGGTTCTGTGATGAAATATAGCACTTGCCAGTCTTTAAATCCTTAACAGGATGGTTAGCACCTCTGTGTCCGTACTTAAGTCTGTGTGTATCAGCGCCAGTAGCAAGTGCCATAAGCTGATGTCCAAGACAGATTGCAAATATTGGAACATTGCTGTTATAAAGCTTCTTAATCTCTTCTATTATCTCTACGCATTCCTTAGGATCTCCAGGTCCGTTAGATAACATAATTCCATCAGGATTAGTTGCAAGAATCTCTTCTGCCTTAGTATATGCTGGATATACTGTAACCTCACATCCTCTGTTATTAAGTGATCTTGCAATATTCTTCTTAGCACCGAAATCCATAAGAGCAACCTTCGGTCCTTTTCCTGGAAGAACATACTTTTCCTTACATGTAACCTTTCTTACAACTCCCTTAACGCTGTACTCCTTAATCTTAGGAAGAACTTCATCAAGATTGTAATTCTCATTAGTTGTAATCATACCATTCATAGTACCCTTTTCTCTTAAAATCTTAGTAAGGGCTCTTGTATCAATTCCACAGATACCTGGTATATCATTGTCAAGAAGGAATTTCTGGATAGGATCTTCATTTCTGAAGTTGCTTGCCATTCTAGAAAGCTCACGTACAATATATCCGTCTGGCCATGCTTTCTCGGACTCCATATCCTTATAGCATACGCCGTAATTACCGATAAGAGGATATGTCATTGTTACTGCCTGTCCTGCGTATGAAGGATCAGTCAGCACCTCCAAATATCCTGTCATAGATGTGTTAAAGACAATCTCACTAATAACTTCGCGGGTCGAACCTATGCTGGTTCCTTCAAAGACCGTTCCATCTTCAAGTATCAAAAATGCTTTCATGAATGCCACCTTAATTCCTTTCGTTTATTTAATTTAATCATTTGCCCAAGAAACGCCAAAATCACTTTTGCGCAAAAAAAAAGACACAAAAATGCCTTTTTCTCTCAAACTTTACAATATGTTACCATAGTTAAATGTAATTTTCAAGCATATATTTACCTATATATTGCATAAAAATGCATACCAGAAAACAGCCCCCAAAAAACAGGGGGGCTGTCAGCATTCTATTATACGTTATCTGGTCCTTGTAACACTTTCCCTGTTCACACTCCATACCTGAACACAGTCTTTATTCTGAATGTTCATCATATTCCTGACATTCTTATCCTGATTGTTGCCTAACCAGTCCTTTGCAAATGTTGCTGCAATCGGATTAATAAAAGATTTCAGATACACATTTGATGACACTTTAAGGCATAGTTTTTTCTTTTTCTTCCATTGAGCATATATTGTCATATTGCCGCCATCTTCCTCTACAAGCTTTGAAACAATATCCTTATCTTTATAACTTGTTCCGCTTCCATCATCTGCTGTATTCCACGAATCAAAATCATACCCCGGTCTTTGTGGAGCATTCGGAAGTTCATTCTCTTTCTCATATCCGGTTATAATTGTTGTATCAGATTCATATCCACCATTGGAATCAATATTAATATTGTATATATTCTCTTTCCATACAGCATGCACATCAACTATCTTTCCCAGCTTGTCAGCAAGATTAAGTTTTCCATCAACAGCTCCTTCAATATATGTGCCATCTTCCATCTCCCAGCCATATCCAGTCCAGCCAGTAAGTGTATACACATCTTTAACAGCTGGCAGATGGTCAATCTCATCATATGTATAGAATCTGCTATAAAATCCTTCATCCTCATACCAGTCCCATTCATTATTATCAATAATCCTGATATCTTCACTTGATTCTTCCGGCTTATTATTATACAGATGAACCTCATAAAATATTGGCTGCCATATCGCATATAAAACAGCCTTGCCACTTTCACCCGGTGTCAAATCAACAACAGACATTGTTGTATAGAACTGACCGCTGTCATCACTTTTTGTATTCCAGCCTGACAGATAATAACCTTTTCTTGAAAGATCACTTCCTGTAAGTCTTAATCGGCTTCCAAGTCTTGCAGTTATATCATCCATATGACCAGTAACCTCTGCGTCAGTATTATTGTCAAATGTAATAACATAATTCCATATTGCATATATAGTGACATCTTCATTATATTCCCTTATATCTTCAGGCTGAATCATTCCAGAATCACCATATCTGTCAAAGGACCATCCAACGAACATAAGTCCGTTAGATGCTTCTGCCTGTTCATAAAGTCCTTTCAGTTCATCACCTCTGTCATAATAAGCCCTCTCATCTTCTGGAATATATATTGTACTTATACCTCTGTCTTTCGCAACTCCTGCATCATAATGCACAACAAATGAATGTCTTTCCCATACCGCCTTAATTACAATATCTTCATCTGCAAATGCACCTATGTTAACCCTTACTCCGTCTTCTCCGTAATCATCACAGTCACCATCTCCACCTGTAACTTCCCAGCCTGTAAGTATATAGCCATCCCTGCTTACCGCACCTATTCTTATATACGGAGTAATTCCAACGCAATCATAATAATTAGAAGTTGTTGTATCCGCTTTCGGTATTGATGCATGATAATCTAATATTGTATGATATACTCCATTACGATCTGACAGATACAGACCTGTTCCAAGGTCATCTCTCCACTGTCCCTGCTCCGGTCCGTGGTCTATCTGTGACTGATAATATATATCATCACACACTCCTCCATCCAGATCTATAGTTATATTGTGATGAACTCTGTATTCATCTTCTGCTGCCTGTGATATAACAACACCACCAATAAGCAGTATTCCTAACAGCACAATACCAGCCAGAATTCGCTTGTCTTTTATCAATCTACATTTCATAAACAATCTCCTTATGTATAAACTCATATCACGTCCATAAACTCCATAAGAAAATTTCTGAAATATACAAAAAACATGCACAGTATTAAAATCCCTTTTGCAAATTTATAATACCACGCATGTTTATATTATTCAAATACTATTTAGTTTTTTAATAAAGTTTTAATCTTTTATCTCAACCTGACCAATATACTTCCAGGTACTTCCTTTATCAGAAGACTGATACTTTGCAGCGGTCTTACCATCATTGTACACCGCATTCTTGCCCTGAGTAAGATATATGGTTACAATTCCAGTTGAATCAACAACCGGAGTAAGAGCTTCCTTATATACATCACTCCATTTGAGCTGTTCAGAAGAATCAGAACCTGTCTTGCCAGAATCCGTCTTGGTTTCTGTCTCCTGTCCCTGAGGGTTAGCTGCTGAACTATCAAGTTCCTGTTCTTCAAGTATCACCTTGGCAAATGTTTTACCACCATCATCAGTCTTATAAAGATTACTGTCCATACCATCAACATAATTATAACAGAAGAATCCTGTATCAGGAGTCAGGTAAACAACACCTTTAATTATATTGGTAGCCGGTCCGCTTCCAACCGTCTCCCAGCTCTCTCCTCCGTTACTTGTACTGTATATCCTTGATGATTCATTGGTATCATTACTCTTTCCATATCCACATACAATAACACCATGATCAGTATCAAAAAATTTAACATAATAATAATCAGCCGTATATATATTATCAAGCTCACATGTTGTCCAATTCTCACCTTTATCATCAGAATAAACAACAGTTACCGGAATCTTGGTATTATTAGCAGTCTTTCCACCATATACGAAAGCTGTCTTTTCTGTCGTTATCATGTAACTGCCTTCTTTAAGGGTTGTCGTACTGTTATCCTCATACAAAAGATATGAATATGAGACAGGAACTGATACATATTTCTCACCATCATAAGTAACTAAAAGAGAATTATCCCTGATTGCATAATTAGCAAGCTGATCCTTGTTAGAATTGCTTGTAATCTCCGTATCACCACCAGAATCTACACCCTGCTGTGCATAATACTGCTTAAGCCCATAATCTTCTGAACTCATAACTGATGTCACATATAAACTTGCTGTATTATCATAATTATTATCAAGATAGAATGAAACTACCCATTCGCATTTTATTCTTCCATCATCCTGAATACCTTCCCATGATGAGAAATAATCCGAATTAAGATTCTGTGGAATAATCCAGAAAGAAATCAGAACTGTATTGCTGGAAAGATCCAGTACACTTACTGAATCGACACCTGATTTAGTAATATACTTCGAGTATGACACATATTTCTGTCTGTACTGTGCAATATAATTCTCAATCCACTTTGTTCCAAGCATCACCATATCTGGATTAGCAAAATTAAACACATTATCTGTATCATAGTCCTTTACATCTTCATTCCCAATAACATTCCAGTCATTATCTATTCGAATTGAAAATGTGTATCTTGACTTAATATCCAGCTTGTCACCCTTATATTTACTTACATAACTATATACGAACATTCCGATAACCATAAGGCAGAATATAACCAGTGCCACATATGTAAGAATCTTAGTATGAAATTTCTTACTCATCTGATACATAATCCACCTCCTGATTTAATTAAAATTCTCTTTTATTATGCATAGCCTCTCTTATAATTACACGATAGTACTTATACCACCATAAGAAATACATTGCACCAGCTCCAAGAACGAACATAACGCATACAACAAATGGATGAATTGCATATATCCAGCTGGCTGCAACTCTTCCATTAAGCACTGGTAATCCGTATGCAAGTATAACGCATATAGCCATTATTGTACCATTAAGAACACTTCTGTTCTCGTATACGCCTCTAAAATGATCAAATGTTATAATTGCAAGCATCTCTCCTATTGGTCTCGCACATGCAGTAACTATGCATAACATAAGAGCATTAACCACTGGTTCTCCAAAAATCGTAAGTATTATAAAATAGAATATAAACTCTGTAACTAATTTGTAAATAAACTTTCCCAAGAAGTTCATATATGGACTTACAAGCATTACTCTTATCATCAGATAATCCCTGTCACCCATTGCAAAAATCGTTGTATTAGCAAGACTTCCACATATTGTTGAAAGCATTATAAACAGATATATTATTGATATATCCTGATGAATTCTTATTAATGGGAAGAAATATGCAAGTATAATGTATGGAACGTATATAAGAAGTGCAACATAAAGGAACTTCCTTACAAATTCCCATGCAAGCATAAAAATTTGCGCAAGCATTCCAATAACTGCCCTGCTCTTTGATTTCTCTCCAAAAGAATCTTCCTTAACTATTTTTCTGACTATTGGAAGTTTCTTAACAATTTTAATTCCTGCCTCAGTTCCTTCGTAATATCTTAATATTTTCTCAGCAAACAGCTTTCTAAATAATTTCATTGTCTGCCTCCCCAAGTATATCTAATACAGCACCTTTAATCTCCGGAATCTGCATAGTTTCATATGATATCTGATTAAGTTCACCGTTATTAAGCACAACTACATCCTGAGATATTCTGTGTGCAACATCAAGTAATCCTGTAGATATAAGAATTATATGTTCATCCTTAAACTCATTAAGAACTCTAAGCATATCATCAACATATTCATCTGTACAATAATCAAGTGCCTCATCGAACATCATAACATATGGTTTCTGTATAAGAAATGCTGCCAGCTGAAGTCTCTTTTTCTCTTCAAAACTGTAATCGCCTATATGTCTGTCTCTTATCTGACCAATGAGTCTCACCTTATCAAGGTAATATTCTGGTTTCTCACTGTTCTTATTCATATCGCAAAGCATACTGATAAACTGATACCCCGTTATAAGCATCGGAAGTACACTCTGCTTTGCAGCAAAGAAAAGCGTACTCTTTTCCTTTGTCTCAACAGTACCTGAATCCACCGGAATATCTCCTGCAATGCACTCAAACAAAGTTGTTCTACCAGCCCCTGCGCCACCAAGAACCGGATATATATATCCTTCTTCAAATGTATATTCAACATCAGTAAGAATCTCATTCTTACCGAAGCTTTTCTTCAAATGATTCAAATGTAACATTTATATTTCTCCTGCATCAAATGTGTCTTATTATTATATTACATGTTTATTTGATTTGTAAACCTGCAAAGCCTTATTATATTGCATTTATTCAGCAACAATGATATAATTCTGAAATATTTTGCTAATAATAATAAAAAATGTAGAGGTGCATCAGATTGAAAGATTTTTTTAAAAGAAAAGGCTGGAGAATCTGCTTTGGAGCATATATATTCATATATCTTCCATGGTTTATGATTCTTGAAAAAGTATTTAACAGCGATTATCCCGGACTTCATATAATCAACATTCCATTCGATAATATGATACCATTCTGTGAGTATTTCATAATACCATATGTGTTATGGTATCTGTATGTAGTTGGTGCTTGTATATACATGTATTTCAAAGCTGACAATAAAGAATTCATACAGTTTGCATTATCACTTATAATCGGTATGTCACTCGCACTTACAATATGCATGATATATCCTAATGGTCTTACATTAAGACCCGATTATATACCAGATAACTTCTGTGGAAGAATAATAAGTACTCTGTATGCCATAGATACTTCAACCAATGTATTCCCAAGCATCCATGTATACAATTCACTTGCAGTTAATTTTGCACTGCTTCGCTGCAAAGCTTTAAAAGGACACATTATAACAAAGACATTATCTTCTATTCTCTGCATCCTTATATGCCTTGCAACTGTATTCTTAAAGCAGCACTCTGTAATTGATGTAATCGGAGCAATAATACTTTATATTATTCTTTACATCTTCATATACGTTATTGACTACAGCAAATTAAAGAAAGCCTAATGGATTTTCTTTAAACATTTTGACAGAAGTTCTATCAGAAGAACCACAACGAATAACACAATAAGAATTGAGCCGACGGCGTCCCATCTGTAATTGTTCATATAAACAATCAGTGGGGCGCCGATTCCGCCTGCACCAACAAGTCCCAAGGTACTTGCCGACCTTACATTCACATCGAGTCTGTACATTATGGCATCTTTAAACTGTGGATTAAGTTCAGGCATTGCAACATGCTTTAATCTCGCAACAAATCCTGTTCCTGCACATTTGGACGCATTCCATGCCGCCATATTCCAGTTATCAACTGCAACAGTAAATCTCTTGGTCAGAAGTCCGATACTGCACATCATCATTGTAAGCACACCAGCAAAGCTGCCCGGTCCTGTAACCCTTATGAATATAAGCCCGTACACATACACAGGAACTGTCCTTATCGCCATTACAACAAGTCTGCCAACAAAAGCCACAGGTGCCGGAACGAATTTTCTTGAATTAATAAGTGTAAGCAGTCCTGCAAATACCGCGCCTGCACATGTTCCTGCAACTGCAATCGCAATAGTCTCAAGCATAAGATACATAACACCGCTCTTTCCTGCCATAAACATGTATCCCCAGTCCGGATGTGTAATTCCATGCACAATTGCACCAACAACTTTAATACCAAGCTTTGATGCCGATACATCTTTAATAGCACTAAGACTGTACACAAAAAGCGCCATTATACATACACTTATAATCACATTTGCAGCTGTATTTCTCTTAATACGTCCATCAAGATATGCTTTCAGAAATGTGCTTATTCCCTCAATCACAAGTACCGCACCAAAAAGCATCACAAGAATCATTCCAACCCTGCTGTATTCACGCCAGCTTATCTTCTCATTAAGTAAAAGCCCGATTCCTCCTGCGCCGACATAGCCAAGAATTGCTGCATGTCTTATATTAGCTTCCAGTACATAAAGCGAATTGCTAAGATATCCCGGCAGCTGTTCAATAACAACTGTACGCGAAAATGCTTTGAACTTTCCTGCTCCCGTGGCACTGACTGCCTCGTATGGTTTCATCGACAGCCCCTCAATATCCTCTCCGCCGATTCTTGCCATTACAGCCCATGTCGACACTGCTATAGCAATAGTACCTGCTGCCGCGCCAAGTCCCCATATAAATGTAGCAATAAGTGCAAGAATAAGCACAGGTATTGTTCTTACGCACTGCACAATAATTCTTACAATAATCCTGACATAAGGTTTCTTAATAAGATTGCCTGCATATAAAAATGCAGTAAACAGTCCAAGAACTGCACCAATAAATGTACCAGCAATTGACATCTGCACAGTTTTAATAAGCGGTTCCATAATCTTACCGCAATATCCTGTATCTGGTGGAAACATTCTTTTTATGAATAATACAGCCTGACTGCCCCTTCGTGTAATCACGTTCATATCAAATCCGGTTACAACAAAGCAGAATATTATCAAAGCAAGCATTATCAGTGCAGTTATTCTTCTGATAGCCTTAATTCTATTCATACTTTTCATACGCACCACCATATACGAACTTTATATCATCATTTGTTACCTCTGACGACTTTTTATCAAGTACAAGTCTTCCATCAGCAATTCCTATAACTCTGTCTGATTTATTCAATGCAAGTTCCACTGAATGACTGTTCATAATTACTGTCATATTGTACTGTTTATTAAGCTGTACAAGAATATTTGTAATCTGTTCAGCACTATAAGGGTCTAATGAAGCAACCGGTTCATCTGCAAGGATAATATCCGGTTGCTGCATAAGTGCCCTCGCAATTGCAACTCTCTGCTTCTGTCCGCCCGAAAGTTTTCCGGCATAAGAATACATTTTTTCAGACAATCCTACTGCCTCAAGCTGCTTCTTTGCATATTCTTTCTGTTCTTTAGTAAATATCCCGAAAAGTGCCTGAAAAGCATTTCTATCTGGCAACGCACCATTAAGAACGTTATCCAGGCAGGTCAGTGTATCAACAAGACAGAAATCCTGATATATAGTGCCTATTGTTTTCTGTATGTTTCTTTTCTTTCTGCCCCTAAGCTTCGTAAATTCCTGATTATTAATATTAATACTGCCTGCAGTCGGCTTAATCATTCCGTTAAGCATGCGAAAAAGAGTGGTCTTTCCAGCACCACTCTTTCCAATTACCGATATGAATTCGCCCTGTTCAACTGAAAAGCTGATATTCTCAAGGGCTTCATCTCCACCTTTATATACTTTACTCACACCGTCTATCTGCAACATGTATATTGTCCTCCCAGACAGCTTAAAGGTGAATTATTTCTTTAACATATTCTGTGCCGCACGCTCTGCATCATAATCAGAGCTTTCGGCATACTGATATCCAATATGGCTTAATACATTCAAAACTTTAAGTCCGTCTTCACTTTTTCCTATATTAATGCAAGCATCCGCAAATGCTTTCTTAAAGCCTTCTGACATAATATCTGAATTCTTACTAACACATATTGTATCATCCATTATCTGATCTGTCACTGCCAAAACTGCAGTCTGTTTATAACAATCATCTGTACCACCGAATTTGCTCATCCAGTTAGCTGCGTATTTCGCTCTCATGTGTGCAAAACCGACTATAACATCAACCTGTCCGGCTGCAAGCCTTGACATAGAGGTTGTATATGAATCTGACTGTACAACATTAGCAAGGTCACTTATCTGCTTGCCATAATTATTATAAAGCCACAAACTTGGATATATGTAGCCTGATGCTGATGAAGCTCCCATTACCGCCCATGTTGCACCATTCAAATCATCCCATGTAAGCTGCTGTCCTGCATTAACCTTGGCTGCAAGTTCCTGTCCCTTAGCACTTGGTCCTGCAAGAATAATTGAACGGTAGTATGTTGTAAGATTATCTGTAAACTTCTCCTCTGTTCCATCGTTCCAGTCCTTTGCATTAAGGGAATCCTTATTAATAGCCTTTCTCTGTGCTGTGAGCAGTACATCGCAGTCATCATCATATGTAACATAAGTTCCGCCTGAGATAAAGCCTGCATCTGCTGTTCCTGCACTTAATGCCTCTCCTACAGCACTGTAAGAAGTTCCTACAGTAATCTCGACATTGCCTACATTATACCCTCTTGCAGCAAGCTCATCTTTAATCATGCCGCCAAGAGGCTCAAGTCCTGAAAGCAGTGTATCAGCATCCTGATACGGCGCAATCATAATCTTAAATGTATCAATATCCTTAGAATCCTCTTTTGCTGTATCATTCCCACAACCTGTCAGTCCGGCTGACATTCCCATACAAAATGTCGCTGTAAGTAACACAGCCATTCCTTTTTTCAAATATTTAGTTAATCTCATTATTTTGTCTCTCTTCCAATGTCCTTTAACATATTCTTATCACTTCTTATTGTAGCACATGCAACAGTAGTAAGCATATTACCTGTGATAGTAGCAGATGCACCAGACTGGAATGCCTTGATTCCGTCTCCTGTAAGAAGCGCTCTTCCTGCACCGAGTCTTATATCAGCCTCCGGGTTAATATATCTGAAGAATGCGATTGTTCTTAATATCTCAGGTTCAGTAAGTCTTCTCTCATTCTCAAGCGGTGTACCCTTAATAGGCATAAGTGCATTAAGTGGAATAGAATCAACGCCTACTTCCGCAAGACTTATTGCCATATCAAGTCTGTCTTCCCAGTCTTCACCCATTCCTATTATACCACCTGAACATGCCCACATGCCTTCGGCTTTTACAAGCTTCAAAGTCTCAATCTTCATGTCATATGTATGTGTTGTACATATATTAGGGAAATTTCTTCTAGAAGTCTCTATATTATGGTGATAACTTGTAACACCTGCCTCATGAAGTCTGTGAAGCTGCTCTGCATTAAGAAATCCCATAGATGCACACAGTTCAATATCACATTCTTTATGCATAGTCTCATAAGCATGAATAGCCTTCTCAAACTCTTCACCAGTAAGTGCCTTACCTGCTGTAACAATTGAGAATCGGTCAACGCCTTCTGACTCATTCATCTTACATGCTTTTACAATATCTTCCTCCGGGAGAAAATCATATACTTCGCAGTCAGTATGATTATGTGCAGACTGGGCACAGTACTTACAGTCCTCTGGACATTTACCGCTTCTTCCATTAATTATAGAGCATAAGTCAACCCTGTCTCCAACAAAATGCTTTCTTATTCTGTCTGCACCTTCACAAAGCTCATCTAAATCGCAGCTAAGGAAAAATGACAAATCATCCTGTCTTGTAATTCTTCTTCCGTTAATAATCTCTTCTGCCAGTTCTAATGGTGTCATAATATATATACCTCTTTTGAAAAATATTTATTAGATTATAGAACTGAAAAAAGCGAATGTCAACCTTGCTATTCCCATAAGTTGACATTCGCCAGAAATCATTATTAATGATGGAATAATCTCATTCCTGTAAAGCACATAGCCATTCCATGTTTGTTAGCTGTTTCAATAACCTGCTCGTCTCTTACAGAACCACCAGGCTGTGCAACATACTTAACACCCGACTTGTATGCTCTCTCAATATTATCTCCGAATGGGAAGAATGCATCTGAACCGATTGTTACATCAGTATTGCCTGCAAGCCATGCCTTCTTCTCTTCAACAGTGAATACAGATGGCTTCTCTGTGAATACTCTCTCCCAGTCATTAAGAATATCTTCATATTCATCACCAATATAGAGGTCAATTGCATTATCTCTGTCAGCACGTCCCACGCCGTCCTTAAATGGAAGATTAAGAACCTTTGGATTCTGACGGAGATACCAGTTATCAGCCTTCTGACCAGCAAGTCTTGTACAGTGGATTCTTGACTGCTGTCCTGCGCCGATACCGATTGCCTGTCCATTCTTAACATAGCATACTGAGTTAGACTGTGTATACTTAAGTGTAATAAGAGCAATAATCATATCAATCTTAGCTGACTCAGGAATTTCCTTATTCTCTGTTACAACATTTGATAAAAGTTCCTTATCAATAACGAACTCATTTCTTCCCTGCTCAAATGTTACGCCAAATACCTGCTTTCTCTCTATTGGTTCAGGCTTATATTCAGGGTCAATCTTAATGATGTTGTAATTGCCTTTCTTCTTAGACTTTAATATCTCAATTGCCTCTGGTTCATAACCAGGAGCAACAATTCCGTCTGAAACCTCATGCTGGATAAGCTTTGCTGTAGCAACATCACATACATCAGATAATGAAATGAAATCACCAAAAGATGACATTCTGTCTGCACCTCTTGCTCTTGCATACGCACATGCGATTGGGCTTAATTCTCCGATTGTCTCATCAACCCAGTAAATCTTCTTCTCAACATCTGTAAGAGGAAGTCCTACTGCAGCACCTGCTGGAGAAACATGCTTGAAAGATGTAGCTGCTGGAAGTCCTGTAGCTTTCTTTAACTCCTTAACAAGCTGATATCCGTTAAATGCATCAAGAAAATTAATATATCCTGGTCTGCCGTTAAGAATCTCTACTGGAAGGTCACTTCCGTCTGCCATAAATATTCTTGAAGGCTTCTGATTAGGGTTACATCCATACTTTAACTGAAATTCGTTCATTTTCATTCTCCTTTATTATAACATTTATCAACTGATGACTTATTATTTTACATTCTTATTGATAATTCTTGTTTCGTATTCGCCTGTAGCAATATCAATATATCTTACAAAAAGTGAAACCTTGTTATCTGCATTAAGATTATTCCAGATCATCTGAGTGAATTCTTCAATATCACCAGATATCTTAACCCATGTAGGTTCTCCCTCATAGCTTGGGAGTGGATTGCCATCACCCATATATGTATGGATATAATGTCCTTCTCCTGCAAATGCTGCATCGTAAGTATATGTGTGTCTTTCGCAGATGTCAGGATTGCCGTTGTGGCTCTTTAATATAGACATTGCATATGAATATTCGTTATTCTCAATATGAAGCACACTTGAGATTCTTGGAGTATAGTTAGGAGCATCATGCTCATATTTTCTTACTCTTAAAGATTCTTCAAATGTCTTGCCTTCTGAAAGTCCATCATAAACTGTATCAGTCTGGTCTCCATTAGTAACTATAGTATTATTGCCAAATACTCTTACAGGAGCATAAATAATAAGCTCTGGTGCAACTAAAAGTGTTGAAGGATCAAAAGCCTCTGTTCTGATGCCCTCTCCGTCCTGTACAAATACACGGTTACGGCTGCTCTCACTTCTTCCCATAATAAAGTAAGCTGAAACTGCCTTCTTACCATCCTCTGACATACCTGCAACAATTCCTCTGCCTGGATAAGCACATCCTGATAATTCCTCTGAAAGGTTCTTAATTGTCATAACTGACCTCCTGTTAAATGTGATGACTGCATTCGCTGTTCTTTTTCATGAGTAGCGCTCGTAACTCAAATGCCAGAATTTCATTCTGGCATTGTCGCGGTGCTCCTCGAGAATCCATATAAGTTTCACATTATGTGCAAGCACAACTGTGAAACTTCCATGTCTTCTCTCATCGTTACTCGCGCAAAAAAGCCGACCGCCTGGGAACGCAGCTTATAGCTTAACGTTGCCCAGGCGGTCGGCTTTTCCTTAATATAAACTGTACTCCCTGTGGGTTATCCCACAATGCTCTTTAAGCATCTTCCGCCAGTTGTACAGCGCTTATTAATAACATACAACAAAATGTATTAAATTGCAACACCATTCTTCTTAAGAAGTTCTCTTGCTGATTCAACAGAATCAACTCCTGTCGGATTCTTGATAGGTGCGAATTCTTTCTCTCTTACAACCTCGAATGGAAGACAGCTGTCAAGCTCATGAATCATATCAAGAACAAGACCTTCGAACTTATATCCATTAGGCTTATCTGGCTTAACAAGGTTACCATTCTCATCAATATATGGAATCTTCTTCTCAACAATATGTAATGGGAGATTCTTTCCAACAATTGTTTCAAGGTCAGAAACCTTAAACAAGTAATTAAGAATAACTCCGAAATTATATGCAGGGTCACCTTTTGCATTCTTGGCATCCATCATCTCTTTAGTAAGTTCATAATACTCAACAATAGAAGGCCTTCCATCTTCAAGACACATAACACCAACCTTCTCATCTGGAGCAGCCTTTCTTACAACCTTAGAACCAACTGCACAATGCTTTTCGATTGTGGCACCGATAAATACTGGATCTGCAATTCTCTGAAGAACATTATCAACAGCGAATACATTAAGCCATTCAATTCCGTTATTCTCAAGAACATCTGTTAATCCGGCATTCTTTAAAGAAATATACCAGCCGCCATTACCGTTAGGTGATGTAGCCATTCTTCCCTTTTCTTCAAGATATATCTTGCCGTTATAATCAGTAGCTGCTGCCATATCCTGCTTGAAGAAATGTACATACTCGCTCTTATATCCGAAGAAATTCTTCTCCTTAAAGAAAGAAACTGTAGCATCATTATTCTTCTCACTTGTCATAACGAATAAATGTATATATGTTCCTGTCTCTTTAACAACATCCATAAGATTGTTAATAA
Source organism: Eubacteriales bacterium (assembly GCA_030537195.1). Taxonomy (GTDB): domain Bacteria; phylum Bacillota; class Clostridia; order Lachnospirales; family Lachnospiraceae; genus Lachnospira. The sequence continues at coordinate 115,693 of JAUNOK010000002.1, forward strand.
GACACTCAAATATATAAAGTTCCTTGTTAACGCCAACATTATACATTCCCTTAGGATTATCAGAACCAAGTCTTGTTCCCATTCCACCCGCAAGAAGAATTGCTCCAACCTTGCCAGCCTTAATTGCCTCTACACCAGTATTCTTAAATGTATCATAATTAGCAGCTATCTCATCAAGCTCCATTGCATCAAGAGGTGTAATCTCACCTTTCTTAACAAGTTCAGACTTATGTTCAATTGCTGATAAAACTTCCATATCAGTCTTATCAATCTGATCAAGAAGTGCATTCTTCTCATCATCTGATAATTCATCATAATATCTTAATATCTGTTCCTGACCGTACTTTGAAAGCTTCAGCTTTGCTTCTTCTAAATTCACTTTAATTCCCTCACTTATCTAAATTGTTTATTGCTTTGCAATACATTTATAATTCTAACATATTAATAGTTTCCTAGCAACTTAATTGACTCAGCTTCTTCTTCGATGCCTCTTAATGCATTCATAACTCTTGGATCATCAATATTACCAGCAAAATCAACAAAGAACCTGAAATTCCATCTCTTCCCTTCTACATTGCCCTCAATTGGTCTTGATTCGATTTTATTCATATTAAGTCCATTATATATAATGTGGCTTAAAAGATTATAAAGAGTTCCCGCTTCATTAGCTGTCTCAAATACAATACTCATCTTCTGTGCGTTCTTAACAAACTTTCTTGTATTAGTTACAATAACGAATCTTGTTGTATTGCCTTCCTGATCTGTAATTCCAGTCTTTAAGATATCAAGGCCATAAAGCTCGGCAGCTTCCTTACTTGCAATAGCAACATGAGTCTTATTATGCTCCTGAAAAATCATCTTAGCTGCAAGTGCTGTATTAGCCTGACTTATTCGCTGCCAGTCCTTATGGGTATCTAAGAATCTGTCACACTGCATAAGTCCCTGCGGATGTGAATATACAGCAGTTACATTATTAAGATCAGTTCCTGGAAGTCCAAGTAACAAATGTTCAATCTTAACATAAGTCTCAGCAATTATGTAATTATCATATTCCTGTAACAGATCATACACATCAGCAACAATTCCTGCATTGGAATTCTCAATAGGAAGTACTGCATAATCAGCCTTTCCCTGCTTAACAGCCTCCATGCACTCTCTCCATGTAGGAACATTGAAATTATCAACATCCTTACCAAAGAAATTAATCATTGCAGCGTATGAATATGCTCCTGGAACACCCTGATATACTACCTTGCAGTCTTTCTTATTAATCTCATCAATAGCCTCATAAGGCTCTCTTAATGTCTGTCCCATCTTTTCAAGAAGCATATACTGGTTCTTTCTTGAGTTAGCCATAATCTGTGCAAACAGATCATCAATGGCATGTACGTTATCAGGATTCTTAACAAGCTTCTTCACTGATTCTAACTTAGCTTTCTCTCTTGCCGGATCAAGAACCTTCTTACCTGTCTCAATCTTATATTCTGCAACTTCTGTTGTCAGTTTCATTCTCTCTTCGAACAGTTCTACAAGCTGACTGTCGATTTTGTCAATATTATTTCGTATCTCATTCAGATCTAACATATACTTCTCCTCTTTAAAGCGATGTATTGTTCTTATTGTATCACATTTTTAATGATATGCAATAAATCTGATTCTGATATGCATAAAAATTCCCGCACTATTGTGCGGGAATTTTTACATATCTTACTCTTCTGTTTTCTCTTCTTCAATCTTGATTGAAAGTTCATCAAGCTGCTTGGCATCTACAACATCAGGTGCATTAGTAAGAAGACAAGATGCATCCTTTACCTTAGGGAAGGCAATTACATCTCTGATTGAATCTCTCTTAGCCATAAGCATTACAAGTCTGTCAAGACCATAAGCAAGTCCTGCGTGTGGTGGAACACCATACTTAAATGCATCAAGAAGGAATCCAAACTTCTCATTGGCAACTTCATCTGTAAGGCCAAGTGCCTTGAACATTCTCTGCTGTACATCAGCCTGATGGATTCTTACTGAACCACCACCGATTTCTGTTCCGTTAAGAACGATATCATAAGCCTTGGCACGAACTGCACCAGGGTTAGTCTCAAGCATATCAAGATCTTCATCCATAGGCATTGTGAATGGGTGATGCATTGCAACATATCTTTCTTCTTCATCTGACCATTCAAACTGTGGGAACTCTGTTACCCATAAGAACTTATAATCAGACTTATCAAGAAGTCCCATCTGACCAGCAAGTTCTACTCTTAATGCACCAAGTACATTCCATACAATCTTGTTTCTGTCAGCAGCGAATAAAAGAAGGTCTCCTGCTTCACCGTCCATAGCCTTAACAAGAGCATCCATCTGCTCCTCTGTCATGAACTTTGCAAATGATGACTTATATGAACCATCTTCATGAATTGCAATATAAGCAAGCCCCTTAGCACCATATCCCTTAGCGAAATCAACAAGTGCATCAATCTTCTTACGAGGCATGCTTCCCTGTCCCTTTGCATTGATACCTCTTACAGAACCACCATTCTCAAGAGCTCCTGTAAATACTCCAAATCCGCAATCCTTAACGATATCTGATACATTCTGTAATTCCATACCGAATCTTAAATCAGGCTTATCTGAACCGAATCTGTCCATAGCTTCCTGCCATGTCATTCTCTGGATTGGAAGCTGTACGTCTACATCAAGGACCTCCTTGAAAAGATATGCAAGAAGTCTTTCATTAACATCGATTACATCATCAACATCAACAAATGATAACTCCATATCAATCTGTGTGAATTCTGGCTGTCTGTCTGCTCTTAAATCCTCATCTCTGAAGCATCTTGCAATCTGCATATATCTGTCATAACCAGAGCACATAAGCATCTGCTTGAAAAGCTGTGGTGACTGTGGAAGTGCATAGAACTTACCTGGATGAATACGGCTTGGTACAAGGTAATCTCTTGCTCCCTCTGGTGTAGACTTAGTAAGCATAGGTGTTTCAATCTCTAAGAAACCTTCCTTTGCAAGGAATGCTCTTGTAAGAGTTGCAACCTTACTTCTCATAATAATATTAGACTGGATATCAGGTCTTCTAAGGTCAAGACATCTGTACTTAAGTCTGATATCTTCCTTAGTCTGGATATTCTCCTCAATTGGGAATGGAGGTGTCTCTGACTCAGAAAGAATTCTTAAAGTCTTAGCAGCAATCTCAATATCACCAGTCTTTAAGCTCTCATTAACAGCACCACTTCTCTTAACAACTTCACCTTCAACAGCGATTACGAATTCGTTACGAAGTGTATATGCCTTGTCAAAACCTTCCTTACCAATTATATTCTCATCAAAAAGAATCTGAAGAATACCGCTTCTATCTCTTAAATCAACGAAAATAAGTGCACCAAGATTTCTTCTCTTGGCAACCCAACCCATAACAGTAACCTTCTTACCAATATCAGCCGATGAAACCTCTGTACATCTGTGCGATCTCTTTAAGCCAACCATTGACTCTGCCATCTTACTTTACCTCTTTCCTGTAATTAATTACTAATCTGCGAAGGATAGAATATCTTCGAGAGTAAGACTGTCTAAATCTATCTTACTATTTCTTATTATCTCAAATGTTTCTTCCTCGTGAATCATTCGCTGAAATTCAATAAACACTCTCATATCAAGGTTCTTAATCTCTTCAATAAGAATATTCACAGCCGTATCAACATCAAAAGCCTTTCTATACGGTCTGTCTGATATCAGCGCCGCAAATTCATCTGCCACCTTAAGAATTCTTGCTCCCAATGGAATATCCGTCCCCTTAAGATTGTCAGGATAACCACTTCCATCGTAACACTCATGGTGCCAGAGAACAACTTTCATTATATTATCCGAATAATCATAATTTTTCAATACATCAAAGCTGATTTTAGAGTGCATTCTCATATATTTCATCTCTTCAACCGATAATTCAACTGAATTTCTACCATATAAGTATTCTGATAATTTAAGTTTTCCAATATCATGCATCATTCCGGCAACTTTAAGTTCATAACATTCCTCTTCACTAAGTCCCATACGCTTAGCAAGCTGATATGTCAGATTAGCCACAAGAATTCCATGCTCTATGCCATTCTTATAATCATTCAAAATATACTGTAACTGCTCAGCATCAGTAATCTCTGTATTATTATATCCCATGTATAACAGTCTCCTGCTTAATATCAATTATTAACACCGTGATGAGACATCGGCGTTGTTGATGTTATCGGTAAAAATGTATATCCTTCCGATAATCCCCATTCAATTATCTGTTCAACAGCGTCCACACTGAAGTCCTTAATATCATGCTGTAAAACTATAGATACATTATTCTTCTTAATTCCATTAATAACATTGCTTACTACCTGTGAAGTGCTTGTTGTTGCCCCGGCGTCTCCACTTGAAACATTCCAGTCACAATATCTGAATCCACGTTCCTGAACAGCACATACAAGCTGGCTCATTATTCCGCTGCAGTATCTTCTGCTTATAGTATTAGATGAACCTCCCGGAAATCTTACAATATCAGCACTCTTTCCAGTCTGTGCAATTATAATATTATTCATCTCATTAAGATCATCAAAATATGCATCAACGCTCTGATATATTCTTGCATAATCATGTGATGCAGAATGTATTGCTACGGTATGGCCTTTCTGTGCCTCTTTCGCAATAAGGTTCTGATAATCAGGTTTACCATTAGTTACGAAAAATGTTACTTTCACATTGTATCTGTCAAGAATATCCAGAAGTTTATCTGTATATGGTCCCGGACCATCATCAAAAGTCAGATAAACCACCTTATCACCTGGATTAACTGCATTATCCGGCATAGGCGTATATACTTTAATTGTTCTTTCTACTCTTGCTTCATTACCAGAACTATCAGACACCGTATATGTTACTGTATACTTGCCTGCATTCTCAGTATCTACATTACCAGATACGCACACCTTATCAGTAACATCACCGTCGCATATATCAACTGCTGAGTATCCCGGATCTTTATATTCAGAACCTTTCTTTACATAATAAACATCTCCGCCATCAAGGAATATTCCAGGTGCTGTTGTATCAACTACATGCACAATTCTTTCTGCATGTGCTTCATTGCCTGAGGAGTCTTTTACTGAATATACAATGGTATTATCGCCAACCTTACGTGTATCTATCTGTGTATCAGTTTCAACCTTATCGGTTATATCACCATCATAATTATCGTTAGCACTAAAGCCTGCTTCTTCATAAGAATCTCCGGCTTCAATAGTAATCTCTCTGTCACCTTCAAGACTGATAACCGGAGCCTGTGTATCCACAACGTCCACAGCCACCTTCTTAGATACATGTTTCTTTTTTCTTGAAGCAACAACCTTTATCTCATATTGTCCAAGCTTTGTAACATCAACATCTCCATCGATTTCAATGTCTGTTTTATCCTTTTTTTCAAATAAATGTTTCTTAGTTGCTGTCTTAATGACTGATTCATCAAAATCACTTCCATATTCAACAACTATAGTATCGGGGCATCGTATCTCAAGCTTACTACCTCTGACTGATTTCACAATAAATATTACAGTCAGAATAATAAACATAATAATCAGACCTGCAATCAGACCTTTTCCCCATCTTTTCTTCATATCAATTACCAGCTTTCTCATTTGAACATAATATTGTATGGGTATTATACTTCTTTTATGCAAGATAAGCCAGTAAAAATATTAAGAAAATCAAGCTATTTCAATAATTCTTCCAGTTCTCGCATTTGTCCGGTGAGATATTGATATAACTGTCCTGTTCTCACTTACTCTGTTTAATGCCTCAAGTACATTCTTCTCAGTATCAGCATCAAGATTAGCTGTTATCTCATCAAGCAGAAGCAGTCTTGGCTTTGCTGCTGCTGCTCTTGCGATTGACAATAACTGCCACTGTCCCTGTGAGAAATCTTCTGGTTTGCATATAGTATCATAGCCATTCTCAAGCTCCATGATTGCATCATGCAGTCCGGCCACCTTAGCTGCTTCAATTACATCTTCATCAGTAATCGAGTTATCATAAAGTGTTATCTGGTCTTTGACAGTTCCGGGAACCATATGGAATGTCTGTTCAACATATCCATATATCTTTCTCTTCTTATCATCAGGAATAGCCGTAACTTTCTGTCCTGCAATTGATACACTTCCCTTGCCAGGCTCGTAAAGTCCAAGAAGAAGCTTGAATATTGTACTCTTTCCTGCACCAGTTCTTCCCGATAGAGTAACCTGCTCCCCCTCTTTAACAGAAAAACTTAAGTTCTCCACAACATTTTTATCATCATCATAAGCAAATGTCACATTATTGAAATCAACGAGCACATCATTGTCAGTTTTCTTTGTCATATTCTCTGTTATATATGAATCCTTCTTAACTGAGAATTCGTCCATTTCAAAGAATTCATTAATTCTATGTACTCCGGCAATTGCTGACTGGATAGTCTGAATCTCCATACCAAGATTCTCAACAGGTGTGAATATCTGTGAAATATAATTAATTACCGCAACTGCTGTACCTGCTGACATACCGAAAAGTGTAAGCACTGACTGGTTTCCTGAAGCTGAAAGAAGCATAACTACAGCAACAACAATCGCATTAAGTATAAGAATTACAGGTGAATATACCGCATCATAGAAATTAGTTTTCTCAACAGCTGCATAACTTTCTCTTATATATTCATCATACCTTTCTTCCATATAATTCTCTTTGCCAAGAGTATGTATTGTTCTTATATTATGAAGAGTTTCCGGCACATGTCCTGATGCCCTTCCGACAGCCCTACGGTTCTCAATCTGTGCTGCCAGCATATTTTTCTGGACAATTCTTGTAAATACAAACAGAAAAGGCAGAATAACAAGCAGCACAATTGCAAGTCCCTTATTCTTAAACCATATAACAGCAAGGATACTGATTATCTTACAGGCATCTGCAAACATACTTATAATTCCCGATGTAAAAAGATTCTCCACTGTATCAACATCACCAACGAATCTTGAAACAACAGTTCCCGGTTCCTGGCTTGTAAGTCCACCAGTTGTAAGATTATTATATTTATCCATCAGTGCACTTCTTAATGCATGAGTTATTTTCTGTCCAAATACTGTAAGAAATGTTTCTCTTGTACTTTCCATCAGTCCTGTTATAAGAAGGAATCCGAAATACATAAGAATCATATAAAATGCAGGCATTTCCCCGACAGTTACAGTATCAATAACCTTTGCCAGAATAAGTGGTGGAATAAGTGCTGTTACGATTGCACCGACAACTGTAATTACAATTCCTGCCGTAAGCAGCCATTTACTTCTGATTGTATTCAATATAACTCTGCCAACACTTTTATTCTTCATCAGATGTTCCTCCCTTCTGTTCATTATAAAGGACTGCATACTGTGGGCACTTCTTCATAATCTCATCATGTGTGCCAACAACAGTTTTTCCGTTCTCCATCCATATAACCTTATCCATCTGTGGGAACATATATAGTCTGTGTGATATAAGAAGCACAACACAGTCCTTGGTATATTCTTTAAGATTTGCAAACACCTTTCTTTCAGTGTCTTTATCAAGTGCTGAAAACGGATCATCTAATATAATTAATGGCTTCTTATGGCATAGCGTTCTTGCAAGTGCAAGTCTCTGTGCCTGTCCACCTGACAGTCTTACTCCTGTATTACCAACCATTGTATCCTGTCCTTTTTCCATCTCATTTACTTCTTCATCAAAGCATACAGCCTTAAGAAGCTTGGTTGTGTCCGCATCATCGCCCATCAGAATATTATTCTTAATGGTATCATTAAACAATTCCGGGTCATGTCCCAGATATGCAACAAGTCCTGCCTTCTTAGTGTTGTCAAGTTCTGCAAGCTCGCTGCCCTCTATTTTAACACTTCCCTTATATGGATATTCACACAGGAACACCTTTCCAAGAGTTGACTTACCACACGCAACAGAGCCTGTAACACCGATAATATCGCCTTTTTCTGCTTCAAATGTTACATCTTCGAATATATCAGAGCCTCCCGGATAAGCAAATGTAAGTCCATTTACTTCAAGTATGTCACACTTTACATCATTATCAGCATTTTTATAATCCTCATGTTTCATAAGCGGCTTAATTCTCCTCCACGAAACCTGTGCCTTATGTACTGCATTAAACAGCTTTGCTGCATGTGAAGACTTTTCAGAAAGCTTTGCAAAGCATGATACAAATGTAGCTAAAACTGCAATATCCCAGCTTTTCCAGCCTGTTCCAAGGACATTCTTACTTCCGAAATACAATATAAATATAACTCCGGCAAGTGAAATAACCTTGTATATCGGTGGAAATGCTGTTCCCCATATATTTGCCTTAACTGCCGACTTTTCATAGGCAGTAAGATTATCTTCGTAAGCCTGTTTTCTTTCCTGCTCGCAGCCATACACACGGTATGTAACTGCATTTCCAGCCCTGTCCAGCGTTGCTGCACTAAGTCTTCCTGACTGTACCTTATATTCCGCACCTGTCTTTTGTACAACAACTTTCATCTTCTCTGCAATAATATAAGATATAGGTGGAAATATCATACATATAAGTCCTAACCTCCAGTCATAGAAAAGTAACATTCCAGCGTATGCTGCAAGTGCAACACCTGTATCAAATATTTCTGTTGTAAACTTTCTCATTCCCTCAGCACAGTCATCAACATCAAGAATTGCTTTAGTAAGAATATCTCCCGCACCTTCTTCCTGTAACTGCGGTCTGCTTTTATGTACAAGGCTGTTATACAGAACCTCTTTCATGTTCTTATTAACATTATTAGCAAATCTTCTTACATAGAATCTCTTGATATATCTTGATATCTGCACTACAGCTATTGCGATTACATAACATATTACAAGAACAAGCATATCTGTAAATGTTGATTTCCCGCCAAGAATATTAACAAGACAACCTGTCATTCGTCCTTCAAACCAAGGACCTGCAAGAAGTCCGAGATTATATATAAGACCAGACACCGTTATTATCAGAAGTACAGGCCACTGGGATTTAAAATAATATGACACCCTGTCGGTCATAGTATTATTCTTTTCTGTGTTACTCATCTTCGTTATCCTCTTTTCCTATATGTGCAACTCTTTCTGACACATGTGTGAATCCTGCCCTTCTCTCTTCCTTGGAACGCCAGTACAGCTTATCAAGCAACTCACAGAATGTCTGTTTCTCATCCTCATTAAGCCCTTCAAGCAGCCAGTCATAGAACACACTTTCAATATTGGCTTTGGAATTCTTTAACTGTTCTGCCTTTTCGGTGGCATAAAGCAGCTGACTTCTTCCATCATCAGGATTAGGCTTTCTGTACAGATACCCTTTGTTCTCAAGGCTTGCTGCCCTTCGTGCCGCAGCTCCCTTATCAATCTTTAACTGTTCCCTGACATCTGCCTGAGTGATACCCGGATTGTGTCTTACAAGATGAATAAAATCAAATTCCGCAGTCCCGATACCTTCCTCCTTCATCGTCTGAACAGTGAATTTAGAAGCTTCTCTTGCTATCTTCGTTATCTTTCTTTCTGAATTATCCATAATAAAAATCTCCTAAAACAAAATAGATGTACCTACATCCAAACTGGATGATAGTACATCTATTTTTCAAAGTCAACTCTAATTCAAAAAATATATGATATTACATCTATTTTTCTTTTTTCACTGAAACATCTGATATTTTCTCATAATATTTAACAAGTGCACTATGGTCTTCTTTGCCACAGCCATCATTCTTTATTGCCTGCATCATCTCCATTACTGATGCTGTAAGTGGAAGTGATGTGTCAGTTGCATGCGCTGCATTCAAAGCATTTGCAAGGTCCTTAATATGCAGTTCTATTCTGAAGCCAGGTTTGAAATTATGTTCCATCATCATAGGAGCTTTGGCGTCAAGAACTGTGGAGCCTGCAAGCCCTCCCCTTATTGCATTATACACAAGTTCAGGATCAGCACCATTCTTAACAGCAAGTGTCATAGCTTCTGATACAGCAGCTATGTTAACAGCTACGATTACCTGATTAGCAAGCTTTGCCACATTACCAGAGCCAAGCTCTCCTACATAGACAACCGAACCAGCCATACTCATAAGAAGGTCATAAAACTTGTCAAAATCAGTCCTTGAACCACCAGCCATAACCGAGAGTGTTCCATCAATGGCTTTAGGTTCACCTCCACTTACAGGTGCGTCCATCATACTTATTCCCTTCTTTGCAAGTTCAGCACCTATTGCCTTACTCTCTACCGGGTCAATTGAACTCATATCTATTACAGTGAGTCCCTCTTTAGCACCTTCTATTATTCCATTAGTTCCAAGACACACTTCTCTTACCTGTGGAGAATTAGGAAGCATTGTTATAACCACATCACACTGGCTTGCAACCTGTGCAGGTGTATCTCCCTTTGATGCTCCAAGTCCGACAAGCTCATCTACTGCCTGACTGCTTCTGTTTCCTACAACAAGTTCATATCCTGCCTTAAGAAGATTCTTACTCATAGGCTTACCCATTATTCCTAAACCAATAAATCCAACTTTCATAATCAAATTATCCTCCGTTCATTAAAATAATTGATTTTATTTTACTTTGCATTTATTATATTTTAATATATATTTATATAAAGGACAATAATAATTGCATAACGAGGAGAACTATAATGAACGGAGTATTTACCATTGAGAATATGCGTCCGATAAGAGATGGAATGACAATTTCCAGAGATTCCATGCTTGGAACAGTTAATAAAGTGACATTCTTTTCTCTTGGAAAAGATACATCAATAAGCCAGGAAAGTTACGACAGAATGACTATGTATATCGGGGCTGCCGGAAGTGGTGAGTTTCTTCTTGGAGAAGAACCTGATATTGTTACTCTTCTTCCTGACTCTGCTGTTATTGTTCCAGAGAAAACACTATGTGGAATGCAGACTGATAATGGTCTTGTATACACAGAAATCATATTAAACAAGGAGAACATTATGAACAAGAATGTAAAAGCTAACGAAGTATTTGCACTTAAAGACCTTATATCTTATGAAGAAGGCAGCATTGCTAACATGGATGTGGTAAGCAATCCAACAATGAAGTATGTGCTTATGGCATTTGACAAAGGAACAGGACTTACACCTCACCGTGCACCTGGCAATGCCATTGTATTTGCTCTTGACGGAAAAGCTACTATCGGTTACGAAGGCAAGGATTATGAAATCAGTGCTGGGGAATGTTTCCACTTTGAGAAGAATGGTCTTCACAGCGTTACAGCTAACGAAAGATTTAAGATGGCACTTTTACTTGTGCTTGAATAATAACATTCGCCGCTAGGTGCGCAACTCAACAAAGGACTGCCGTATTACTTACGACAGTCCTTTATTAATATATGTATTCTTAACATTTTCCAAAGCTTCCTTAAACAACACATTATTAAACTGTGCGTTGTCTATATCTTTTACAATCTGCTCTGCTTTAGCTGATTCTCCCTTATTAACATACACATTGTAATCAATTGCTTTCTTATACGCATCTGCAAATGTATAATAATCCTGTGTATTGTTATCAATCTCTTTGCCCATTCCGATATTATACTCTGTTTTTTCAAGAAGTCTGTCATAACTGCCATCGATAAAATCCTGATAAAGACTGTCTTCCTCATATCCCGACATTCTTCCATTAATTCTGTACATATCCTCAAATATATTGGCTGCACATGGAATTATAATAACAATCATAATCGCACATATCACATAGAAAAGAACTGATATATTAAACTTTTTCTTCTTTATTATCCTTCTCATTCAAAGCTCCTCCTTGTAATGAGTGTCAGTATATCCGTCTGTGACATATCTGCAAGTCCCGATATATCTTCATCTGTCAGATTAAAATACGCCTTTAATAATTCATGTGACTTCTCATGCATATCCTTAATATATTGTACACTTTCTTCCGAAACGCTGTGATAAGAAGAATTGAAACATCTGTCCACAGCATCTTCCATATCAGAAACAGCTCTTGCTACAGTATTCATATACTCACTGCTGTAATATGATGTATTATCTTCCTCCATCATATTAATTATACCTTTTCTAAGATATGTATAATTACTTGCAACATTATAGAAATCATTCCATGCATATCTGTCACTATCATCTTTTAATGAGCAGTCTCCATTAGAATACAGACTATATACAGTTGTATATTCTCCATTCTCCAGCAGTTCTCTTAATCTTGTCTGTATCTCATCACTATGTGAGTCATAATATTTCTGCTGTTTTCTCTGTGCTATATCATAACCAAGCATAGTATTACTTCCTATAACAGCCAGCGCAAGAGCAACTATAGATATAACAAGTGCCGTTACAGGAGCAATGTATTTGACAAACCATTTGCTGTTTCCAATTACTTTAGAACGTGTTCTGTTAAACTTTTTATCATATTGCTCCATATCGTCAATATGCTTCTTAAACTCAGTATTAGGTGAACCGCAATTAGGGCAGAATTTCTGAGTCATCTGTATGGGTGCACCACAATTATAGCATTTCATAGTTTTCCTCCCTCATCATATCTTTTGTACAGCGTTTCCTCATAATCTTTTCCAAGCTTATAATCATAATAGCCATCCTGATACAGCTCATCAAGCATTGTATCTATCTCTTTATCGGTAGCTTTTACTGTATTACTCAGATAATCTTTTGCTTCTGCAACCCATCCATCTACTATCTTCTTCTCTTCTGATGAACACTTGGTATAATATTTGTAATTATAGTCATTCTTATTATTAATAAAATGTACCAGATCTAATGATTCTCTAAGACCTTTAGCAAATTCATATTCTGTCAGTTTTTCTCCATTACGCACTCTGTCATATGTACCTGACGCTAAGCTGTAATAGTAATTATAGATATTAATTACGTTGTAATGACGCCATTTCTGAATTACATATGAATCACCCTTGTATTTCTTTAAGAGTTCTGATATCTGTTCGTAATCCCCCTTATCATACAAAGAGTTAAGCTCATCAATGTTATTATTATACCATTCCAATGACTGGTGTATCTCTTTCCTGTTGTGTGAAGAATCATACATACTCTTATATGAACCGTATCCAAAAAGACTTCCGGCAAGAACAGCTGCTGCAACCGCAACGCATACTATACCTGCACTTTTCATAGTACTTTTTATGATGTATTTTCTGGCATTCTTATCAAGAGACTCCATTCCTTCATTCAGATTGTACAGATCTTTCATGTACTTCCGTTCTGAATTCTCATACTGCATTGCACCACAATATGGACATGTTGTCTCATTATCTCCAATATCTGCCCCACAGTTACTGCATATCATAATTATCCCCTTTTACTAATTATTGTATTATACAGATACTCCTTTATTCTGCATAATTATCTTTTATAATACTCCTCAATTGTATCAACAACAACATCCATCTGTAAAGGTTTTGACAGATGTGCATTCATTCCTGCTTCAATGCATTTTCTGGCATCTTCCTGAAATGCGTTCGCCGTCATTGCAATTATTGGAATCGTCGCCGCATCAGGTCTTTCTAACGCCCTTATCTTTCTGGTTGCTGACAATCCATCCAGCTTAGGCATCATAATATCCATAAGAATCACATCATATGTATGCGGTGCACATCCTGAGAATTCACTGACAGCCTGTTCTCCATCACACACAACTTTAACATGCGCACCTTCATCTTCAAGAAGTGTCTGTGCAATTTCCGCATTAAGTTCATTATCTTCTGCAAGCAGAATATTAATACCTGTAATATCAGCCTTATGTTCTTCTTTAACACTGTCAGAATTATCAATTGTACCTGCAATCTCGAAAGGTATTCTGATTACAAATGTTGAGCCTTCCCCTTCCTTACTTGTAACATTAATTGTTCCATTCATCTTGTCAACAAGATTCTTTACTATAGCCATACCAAGCCCTGTTCCCTGATATATACTTCTTGCATCTGCCTTTTCCTGTACAAAAGGTTCAAATATATGTTCAAGAAATTCCTCGCTCATTCCAATTCCTGTGTCACTTATAGTCCACTCATATGTAACAATTCCATTCTGTTCACCTATGCAATTAAAACATGTTCTGACCATGCCGCCAATTTTATTGTATTTAATGCAGTTACCATATATATTCAGGAATAACTGTCTCAAATGCAAAGGACTTCCATATACATATGGATGTACAGCCTTTCCTAAGGCTTTATCGTAATCGAGATTAACACCTGCATCTGCTGCACGCTGTTCAACTATTGTAATAATATCCTTTGCAAGCTGATTAAGATCAACGACTTCTCTTGCAAGCTCTATATCACCATCCTCTAATTTGCTCATTTGCAGAATATCATTAATAAGAGATAATAAATGATTAGCTGCTATAGACATTTTCTGCCTATTTGCATTAATCATTGCAATATTATCCTTATGCGTCTCATCTATTCTCAATAAACCGATAATTCCATTAAGCGGAGTCCTTATATCATGAGTCATTCTTGAAAGGAAATCTGTCTTGGCTGCATTAGCTCTTTCTTCACGGCGTACTGCTTCCTGAAGCTGTTCATTCTTCTCCTGAAGACTAACAGCATATCTCTGCTGCATCGCAAACTGTTCTCTTTCATATTCCTGAGCAGTTTTCCAGCTCATCATATTTAATACAGCTACCACAGACATATATACAATAAATGTATACAGCATATTTCGAGGTGTTGTCCTGAAAACACTTCTTTCTGGCATATATGCATATACATAATAATCTCTTCCACGCTCCATAAGTCCAAAATCATGCCCAGGTCCCATATTGTCATTAGTTGACTGTACAAGTTTTCCGCTTACACCTGTACTCTTTATCTTTTTAAGCACATTATAATTGTCCACATTATTGCCAACCATATTTTCATCATTAGACGCTATTATTCTGTTGCCATTTGTTACAACAACTATTCCATCTTTGCTGTCATCATATCCTGAAAGAATATGCGTAAATGACAGATTATAATTATTAACATATTCCTCAGATGTATGATAGTAAGTAACCACTATACCATCTCCATCTGACATTCCACATGCCGCAAGGTCAACATATGAACCATCTACGCATGCTATTCTTGTGGCATATGTCTTCTGCGGATTATCTACAACATCAACAAGAGAAACACTATCCAGATATTCACTTAGAACATCCGCTCCAAATTCATCTGTATAATACTGGGCTGTAAGTCCACCCCTTGCATCTAATATGATAACTGCTGTGAGATAACATTCTTCCATATTTTTCTTAAGGAATTCTTCCGTAAATATGTCATTAGTCGAAAGTTCACGTTCATATGTAATATTACGATTTATCTGCTGCGCACTTTCAATAACTCTCATAAGGCTCTTGGTTTCTGCTGCAAGATTTAACCTGGTAAAACTGTTACACTGTTCATTAATATATTGTGCTTTGTCTGAAAGTTCATTCTCCGTTGCAGTTATATCAACATTAATTGCAATAATAAATACGGCTGCCATTATAATCAATCCAACAGCTGCCTCCAGAAGCCATATGTGCCTTTTATTATTTCTGACAATGGTGGTATTATTCATGGTTATCTACCTCCAGATACTGTTCTGCATCATCGAGATACTTACTAATTATGTTTTTCTCTGTACCATCATCTTTCATCTGTCTGAGTGTCTCTGTAAGTTCATTCTCAATTCCCCGTGTATCATTCTTATCAAATGCCACACCAAGCCCTACAACCTGAAGCGGCTCATCAAGTATTCTGAACTGTATATTATAATCCTTCATATACTGGTAAATAGCAGTCTCATGTGCAGCCAGTCCATCAGCATATCCTTTACTTAAGAATGGATATATCAGTTCTCTTTTCTGTAATGAAATCAGAGAACGTATAGCCGGAATACGCTCATCTGTCCTGTTAAGAAATATCTCTTCCGGCTTGGTTGTAGTCTGTACAGCCAATGTCTTTCCCTCAAGGTCTGCAAGTGAATATATGTCACTATTCATATTAACAGCAACCACCTGACGACTGACCATATATGGTCCAGCCCATCTGTATTCATCCTCTCTGCCATCCATACTGAAACTTCCCCAGGCACAATCAATAGTTCCCTTTGCCAGAAGATTTTTCTTATCCTCCCAGTCAATATATATGAATCTGGCCTTATAGCCCATCCTACTGAATGCTTCTGTTGCAAGCTCCACATCAATTCCCGTTGGATTACCATCCACATCAATATAATTGTATGGCGGATAATTATCACTTCCAATCACAATCTCTGGTAACTCTGTCTCATTATTCTGTCTGCTTATATTTCCACTTTTTCCACATCCGCATAATACTAATGCCAATGTACTAATCAGACATATTGTAATTAAAAATCCTTTAATCTTATGCACTGACTTTCCCTCTCATATTTATTTTTAAAAGTATTTTCATTATAATACAAAAAACTGCCAATTACTAACATAACCGACAGTTTTCGTACGACATAATTCGACAATTTTTTTATTATACTTACTTCAATATAAAAGCTATGCAACATTTTTATTATTAATTGACACATAACTGCATATATATTAGTATTATATTAATAAGAGGGAGTAGTTAGCATCGTATCCGGTGCAATAATAATCGTCATCACGCTGAAAAGCCGGTTATTATTACAATTAACGAGACTTTTATCAATTCATTTTTGATGCGATAAAGGTCTCTTTTTATATTATTCCATTCCTTTATCGCAGGAAAGGAGCTTATTATGGAATATTTGTTACTACTCATCGGTTTCGTGCTGTTAATTAAAGGCGCGGATTTCTTCGTGGAGGGAAGTTCTTCCCTTGCCAAAATCCTTAAAGTACCAAGTGTTATAATCGGACTTACAATTGTTGCTATGGGAACAAGCGCACCTGAGGCGTCTGTAAGTATTAATGCTGCCCTCTCAGGTAATAACGATATTGCAATAAGCAATATTGTCGGTTCTAACATATTCAATGGTCTGGTAGTTGTTGGTGTCTGTGCATTTATCGCAGGATTTGCTACCAACCGTGACATACTAAAGCGTAATATGCCATTTAACATCATAATAACTGCTATTCTGTGCTTTATGTTTATTGACGGTAAACTTTCAAGAATCGAAGGAATTATCCTTCTTATTGGTATGGCTGCTTATATCACATGTATGATAATATCAGCACTTAAGAACAGGGAATCATCTGAAGACTGCAAGGTAATGCCACTTCCTAAGAGTCTAATATACATTGCCGGTGGTCTTATAGCCGTAATATTCGGTGGTAATCTTGTCGTTGATAAAGCCTGTATTATCGCTGCCAACTTTGGTGTAAGCCAGAATTTCATAGGTCTTACAATCGTTGCAATCGGAACATCCCTGCCTGAGCTTGTAACTTCCATAGTTGCAACAAGGAAAGGCGACAGCGGTCTTGCACTCGGCAACGCAATCGGCTCTAATATATTCAATATATTATTTATCTTAGGAATGTCTGCCACAATACAGCCACTTAATGTACTTTCCGAATCACTTATCGACTGCGTAATACTTCTTGCAAGCGGAATTATATTATTCCTCTTCGCATTTACCAAAAAGACTATGAGCCGCTTGGAAGGCGCTGCATGTATTCTTATGTATGCAGGGTATACGGCTTATCTTTTCATAAGATAGATATTGTCACATAATTAAAATAGTCCATAGATATGTATATTTAATCTACATATCTATGGACTTATTAATTGATTAAACATCCGTTGTCTGCTTCTTCTGTGACTTTCTCTTAACAATCATCCATGCAACAAGTAATACAACTCCGGCTACACTTACCACAGCCCCCTGCCACAGATAAGGATACCTGAGCCTGATAACAGTTGTACCCTTATTCACATACAGAAGATTATTTCTGCTTGTTATACCTGATGTTTTACCAAATATATCATGGTAAGAAAGTGTTGTATCAACATTATCATAATCAGATGTTATTGTTATTCTGTTCTTTCCATACTCAACATTCAATGGAACTATCTTTCTTTCTGGAAGTTCATCTGATGATATACCTGTCATATTACTAAGAAGCTGGCCTATTGCCTGATCATCTGTAAGACTATAGAAATACGTCAGATTAAGACCAGTCATTATTATATTATCATTCTTTACTGTTCCATAGAAATCAAGGCTGAAACCATTATCGTAGAATGTTCCCCATACAGTATCAAGCCCGTCAAGATATACAGTATTCCACGTTGTATGTCCCTGTGGGAACATATCAGGATATATCATTCCAATTCTTGTATCCATATCCGGATATCCATTATGAAATGTTATCGCACTACATGTCACTCCGAGGAATGACTGGCTGTGTGTGGCTTTATCCTGTGGGATTCCATCCGCATATATAATCACCTTGACCCCTGCACGGCTTAAGCGAAGCACAAGATCTTCAGCCATTTCTCTATCATCATATGTGAAACCGTTAAGAAATACTTCTTTGTATCCACACAGATCTTCATATGTATAATCAGTAAGATTATCTGAATCTGCTGTCTCAACTGATGGAAACTGCATTGATATAATATCAGCACCTGAGCCAATAGCAATTGCCCTGTAACTGCTGACAACACCCCAGCTATCCGGAGTATCAATATGATACAGAACATACTGTTCATTCTTCTCTACTCTCTTGTAACCAACTGCATTGGCAGCTTTTTCAACGTCCTCAAGAGAATTATTGTAATGCTCCAGCAACGACATTTTAACCAGTACAGAATCATCTCCAAGTTCTAAGCATCTGTCAAATACATAAAGAAAATCTCCCTGTGCAAATGCTTTATTAAGATTAACAATATTCTTGGAAGTGTTAGCTGCTTCTCTTCCTGCACCAAATGTTGAAGCAACCGGATTCTTATAATCTGAAACAAGCCATGAACCGGTTGCGCCAAGTATGCTCTCGTCCATTAATGCAAGTCTCTGCTTGGTAACAGACTGTGCCTTAGTTATAAGTGTACTGTCCTGAACAGCTGTCATACGCTCATCTGCTGACACATTATTATGTTCGCCAATAATAAGGCTTAATGACGGAATAGTATCTGCCACTAATAACACACAAAGCATAAGCACAAGCGGCTTCTTCAGTCTGTCCCACATAAGAAAACTCATAAGAATCATGCATAATGCAATAGAAATGAATCGTAACATCCATAAATACTGGCTTCCCGGCATATGCTTAAGCACAATATATGCTGTGTCCGTTGTCAGTAATAATATAATCAGACCTGTTATAAATCCGGTTCTTGACTTCTTATATCCGAACAAAATACCAAATATAATAACAAATACAGCTGCAAATCCATAATAAAAGCTTTCACTTTTACCAGTTAACCTTCCAACCGGATTAATAGATATCCATATACTCTGGAAGAAATTGGCCATATTCTCAGAGTTATCAAGAGAAGTTATTCCTCCTCTTAAAGATGCCACCATCCATATTCCAAGCAGCATGAATCCTATAAGCATGGATATGATAACATCAAGTACCGCCTTCTTCTTTCCGCCCTGAAACATATAGACAATTCCATATATAATTACTGCTATGGCAATCATACCTGCGTATCCAAGATGGCACAGTGCAATCAGTACAAATGTAAATACCATCAACACTATGTATCTTAATCTCTGATCCTCAAGATACTTATACACTGCATATATAAACACCGGCAGGAATATCATACTCAGACTTCTCGCCAGATTACCCTCTGTAAATACTGCATACAGATTATTAGGCATAAAGAACCAGAGTAGTCCGATAAATGCTCCAAGATAAGGTCTGTTAAAGCCTCTTCCTATAAAAGGCCATACGCATGCTCCCAAGAAACATACTCCGCCCACAAATATCAGATATGCTCCAAACTGGCTTCCACCAGCAATAAACTGGCATAATGCCATAACATAAGCTGGCAGTGGTGACCAGTATCTTAACAGCTCAACGCCGTTATACCACATAGGATCATATAGTGGAAACAGATTACCTGATTTAATAGAATTATATACATAATCCCCTCTGTACACATGATACATAGTATCTGAACCAGAAGGATATATTCCACTTGCATTGACAAACCATATAACAAGCCATGCTGTCAGCAAATACACGAATGGCATAAGAAACAGCAGGTATGTTGCCTTATTTTTCTTCTTCACATTCTTCTCCAATCTGTCTTAACAACATCAGCTAATTAATAATGTCATCCAGAACTGCGTCCATTACTTCTGACATTATTCTCTCATCAGCCTTTTTATTCAGAATAGAATTCTTCTCCTGCTCAGATATATTGACAATGTAGCTTCTTGTTGGAGTTTCACTTGCCTCAACACTTGTAAGCATTCCGCCTGTCTTATATATAATCTTAAAGAACTCTTCTGCGAAATAATCAGTAACATTCTCCAGTGTTGGCATTGTTGAATCAAAAGGTTCTACTTCATTAAGAATCTTATTCTGATACTGCTCAAGGAATTTACTGATTCCCTCTTCAAATATATTAAATTCCACAAATGAATTTCTTGAGAACTTGATATCTAACGCAAATTCCCATGTATGCGGATGAGTCTCTCCTTTAGCATCATTGATGATAATATAATGTCTCATATTAAGATAAAATTTCAGTCTGTATTCCCTGTATATATTAACCGCCATAATGCTGCCTCCATGTATTATTCTTGTGTTTCATCGTATTTAATTCTGAGTTTATCTACATCATCTTTCTTCTTGATGGTCATTGCATACATTATCTGCATTGAATCCTCCATAAGCAGCTGTATACTATGTCTCGAATGTTTTCTGTTCATTCCGACAAATATTAAAACAACATCCCTGTCATCATATGTGAATCTTAATACATTCTTATCCAGAATATAATTGGCTCTCGCTATGAATTTCTCTCGCTCTGTATTATCTGAACACGATATATGCATAAAAGTAACCGGATACACATCTCTTGCTATAAGCTTATCTAAGAATGGCATAATAGCCGAACTATTCCATACATTATTACGTGTATCATAGAAATCCTTTTCAATGAGCTTGTCATTCATCTTAGATACCATACTGTTAAGCTGTGTTATAGTATTTTCTGAACTTGCAAGCTTAAACTGCATTTTTCTTAATGTATGTGCAAGATACATAGCTGTAATAATGAGAACAAACAATAATATCATTACATAAGTCTGCATCTGTATCTTAATCTGCATATAACTGTTGTTATCAAGAATTGCGCCTTTACCAGTCAGAAGACACAGCTTATATGTCTGGTTCTTATATTCAAATGCAACACCAGACGCAACATATTCATTATCATTAATCTCTATAAAATCATGTGTTACTTTATCTGTCTGAAGATTATTAAGAAATCGTGACGCACTATCCGAATCATAATATGTTGAAGTTGTTACACCTTTGTATCTGTTAGTTTCCAGCACATCTTTAATAAAAAGAATCGACTGATTCTTAGAGAATGTCCAGTACTTATTAGATGACGAATTCATAGTTCCAAGAATATCATTAATAATCTGTTCATCATCACGGTTATTCTTAAGATTAATCTGGTCCAGAACAAGCTGTACATAAGCATCCTGCTGAGTTGCACACACCTCAAGTACACCACGTTCATACTTATTAATCCTTGTATAAGCAAATATTCCTGCTATAACTGAAAAACAAAGCACATATATTGTTGTAATTACCATTACATTCTTTTTCTTCTTAATCTGCTTGCTGCTGTCTTTCTTCTTTGTCTTCATATTATGCCTCTTTTCTGTGTTCTCCCGCTTTCTTATCATCTGCCCCAGAAATATCTTCATAATTAAGAGTTTCCCTGACTTTTCTTATAGCGTTAACCGGCTTGGAAAAATCATGTCTTATTACATCCGCAAATGCCTTACATTCTTCTGTCAGGTTCATAGTCTTCCATGAACTGTCAGTTTCAATACTATTAATAATTCCTGCCATTCTTATAAAGAAAACAGCAAAATTAAAGAATGGAAGAAACAATATACACCACCAGTGACTAATGTAATACTTTCTGATATCTTTATTGATTCTAAGAAAATATGCCACAGTAATAAAATAGAGATAACCAATCAGCGTATATAATCCAAATATAATCGCCGTAGAGATAAGCACTGTCTTTCCTGAATACCCGGCAACAATAAGACATATAAGTGCCAGATACCATATAAGTCTTGGAAATGCAAATGTATGGTCATACAACAAAGTCTTGACACTTATATTAGTAAAGAGATTCTTTACTTTGAATGTCTTGTCCATGAACATCTTGGAAACTTCAAGACTTCCTCTCTGCCATCTCTGTCTCTGTGTATATAATTTGTTAACATTCTCTATTGGATCAACGAAAAACAATGCATCTTCACATACTTCAACACGCTCGTTCTGTAAGTATCTCATCTGAAATGTAATATGGGTATCCTCACATATAGTATCAGTATTGTACATCCATGATTTCAGAACTGCTGATTTTCTGAACGCAGAAAATGCACCTGACAATGTATACACAGAATTAAGTTCTGATGCATAGCTTCTTCCTGCAAGGAAAGCCTGTGCATATTCCATAAATTCCAGTTCACGCAGAAGTCTCGATGGACCTGCCTTATACTTCTTAATCTGTTCAGGAACTGTAAGAATAGAACCTGTCATACAGTTAATTGATGTATCAGTTTCAAATCTTGTAATCATATTGGCAAGCGCATTTTTCTCAAGCATGCCATCACTGTCAAGATTGATAATATATTTACCTTCACTATTGTAAAGAGCCAGATTGAGGGCTCTTGATTTACCCTGCTCAGAATTCATCCACTGCATAAGAAGATCCGGGAATTCCTGCTGGCACTGTGCAAATATATCAAAACTGTTATCTTTACCTTTGTTATTAACCAGAAAAATTCTTATCCTTTCATTCGGATAAGTACTGTCATTAATTGACTTAATACAGCCATACAACGTATCTGCCGAATTATATACTGGTATTATAAGTGTAATCTCCGGATAAACCGTAAGTTCCTTTTTATGGATTTTGTGACGTAAATTCCTTCTGATAAGAAGAATAACGCTTCCCAACGCAGGAACAATTTCCATAATAAAAGGAATAATTATCCAGCCACCCCAGAAAAGGAATGAATTAAGAATTATTTTTACCATATGAGAAATTTCCTACTTTCATCTTAACAATCTGTGGTTTCGTAAATACATAGAAATACAGATAAACACTAAGCACATAGAAGAATATTCTGCCTATAAATGTATGGAAAACATAATATGCTCCCATTCCAAGATAGTGCACTGCAAGACATATCATTATAATTCTTAATACATTACATAACATAATGTAACAGAATCCCACTATGCCTATCATAAACTTCTCACTCCAGTTATAGACATTAAAAAATATGAGCAATGACAGAAAAGCCATAATCTCAATAATTCCCGAACATTCAAAATCAATAAGCAATGTTGTTGATGAAACTCCTGTGTGAATAAATATTATTCCGTATTTAAAATATGCTGTAAACGCCCCAGTTATATCACCAACGATACCAGCCATTGCTGCAACACATCTTGCCAGTGGCATAGTGAGCACTGGCTGTATCGTTACCATCATTATTACAAATAATCCAAGACTTCCCCACATGAAACTCCATGCATGAAGTTTTGCCCTCTTCATTACAGAAAGTATATAAAGCCATATTATTATAATAATAACTGTTATAATAGGATTCATTACTTATACCTGTTTACTACCTTTCTTTTTCTGATGTACAACCACACCACATGTAGCAGCTATACATATGAAAAGTCCAAGCCATGCACCAGATGAAGCACCTGCTGTATTAATCCACTGCTGTCCTAATCTTCCAAACTGTGCACTTATCTGCTTGAAGTCACTTGCATCACAACCAAGCTTCTGTGCTACTTTTTCAAGGTCAAAATAGAACTCGCACTCATCCCTGTTACTTCCGACTGTAACAGTCATCTTTCCATAACATATATCAGCATCATTAAGTTCATTAATATTCTTAGAAGTTCCCCATGCACTTGTATCAAACATATAGAACTCATATGTACCTTCACTAAGACCACCAAGCTTAGCGTTCCAGTTAATATTGCCCTGTTCGTCAACTGTTACGAATCTTGGATATAATACCTGATTATAACTATCATTAAACTTGAAAGTTACAGCCTGTGTAAATTCTCCACCTGCTTCATTAAGATGCTCAGGCATAGTTGAATATACATGTCCAAGCACTGTACTTCCATCACTGAATAATGCTCCTGACGCATCAACTCTATCCTGCTGTGTTCCAGCAGTTGCATAATCTATTCTTGTGTGAGGATAATAATCCCAGTCTCCATATAATCCATCATACTTGATATCGTATATTGTCTTATCATCATCTGAATCATCACCCTTGATATTAGAAACACCTGTTACAAAAGGTTCAGCCTGATATAATCCAAATGATAAAGTCTTATTATATGCTGGAAGCGCACTCTTAGGAATAGCAATCTCCCACTCATCACCAACATGTCTGCAGTCAACACCATCTACGCCATTAACATATCCCTTGCTGTCAAGCTGAAATACAAGTTCATTACCAAGGTCTGTAGTTATAGAGTATCTGCCATTACTATGTGTACCAGCTCCGGATGCACTTCCATCAGCACCATCCTTAACATACACATATACATAATCGCCGTCAAACATCATCGCTGTCTTGGACAGACATCCTTTATGTGCTTCATTAGGGCATGACGCATCATATTTCTTAACTGCATCCCAGTCTTTAAATTCTCCGTCTATAACTATTCCGTTATATACGGCTTCTGTTTCATCTTTATCAACTTTATTACCGTCAAGAACTTCAATATCCTTAATATCTACCGTAGTTCCCGCAAATGTTATCTTAAAATCAGAATTACTGAAGAAATCCATAGGAATAGATGACTCTACAACATATGGTCCTGCTGTATTGCCATGTGCTTTATTAGCAGTAACAGTCTCAGAACCTGCTATATCCCCATACCATGCATTCTTAGCCTGTGCACTGTCTTTCCATCCTGTAAACTGAATCTTCTCAGCCATTCCTGTTGTTCCATCAGCATAAGTAATACTGACAGGATTATTTCCCATATAACTATAATCCCACTCTGTCTGTACAGTTCCCTGATACATAAAATATAATCTTGAATAATCAGATGAAACAGCCACTTTCCATGACTTAACCCCTGCTGCATCTGACTGTCTTTCAGTGATATCATCCCAGTCATCGATATCAGAATCGATTACAATATCACTTCCTTTAACGATTACATTCTGCTTCAAAGAAGATGTATCAATACTCCCCAATACACCTGATAGATTAGCAGTGTAAGCATTCTTAACCTGTCCTGCATATACTGATACCGGCATTGAAACAAGCAACGCTGTCATACCAGCTAGTGCAGTAATTCTCTTATAATTGTGTCTCATGGTAACTCCTCCATTCTTTAGCAATTATAATAAATAGCCGCAACTATTTAATCATCTTCGTTCAAATGTATTCACAAAACTTCATATCATTACTATATTAAATTTTGTTGTATATATTTTAATTCATAGACATATCAGTGTCAATTAATTAACAGAATTTTCACAATTAAAAACAACCAAAAAATACCCATAAAACAGCATTTACATGCAATTTTATGGGTATTTCATAATAAAATCTTCTTAAAAACTCAAAAAAATGGCTTACTAGCCGTGAAGTCCTGCTGACTGACGAATCATATCCTCAACAACAATATCATATATCTCGCCGATAGTACTGCAGTACTCAAGCACCTTCCAAGGCTCGTTAGTATGGAAATGAATCTTGATAAGATCCTCATCGCCTGCTGCAATCAGGCAGTTTCCTTCAAAATGTTCTGTAATATAATCAGCAATAACATCCTCGTCTAAATCTTCATCTCTTCTATCAATAAGAAGCTGTGTATCATAACGGTATGCAAACTGATCATCTTCAACATCTACGCTATGTATATCTGACATAAAACAATCCTCCATAATCTGTCTTTATGTGTGGTCAGTCGCATGTTCTGTCCGACTAACCTGGCACATTATCTCACATATCAGCCATAACTTCAAGTATCAGAAAATTCTTCTGATAAAATTATATAACCCATTATTCCAGACACTTACCTCATGTGCTCCCGGTCTTATATAGAAAATGTGGTTAATTCCATGACTTGTCATATAATCCGAATAATTAATGGCAGACTCCTTACAGTAAGGATCACTGTCACCAGTTACAATAAGAGTAACCAAAGGCTGTTCTTCCCCATCCTTAACAAGTTCAGGCAGAAGAAATCCCCTGTTTCCATATACTCTTTCTTTGCTTCCTGTGTCAACCACTCCGCCTACCGGTGCAAATGCTCCTACATACCCAAATACATCAGGATGTGCAAAACACAGGAAAAGCGATTCTCTTCCACCAAGTGAATATCCTGCTATTGCAGTATTCTCTCTTCCTGTTTTAGTAGAATAATGCTCATTAATATAAGGAATCAAAGCATTAATAACATCATACTCACATGCATCATATCTTGCTGTTAGTTCAGAGAAATCATAGTCTGACTCCTCACCACCGTCAGCATCTGTGAATACAGTAAAACTTACCATAATCACAGGATTCCTGTTGTAATCATCAACTGCATTCTGTGCAACATACAAAGCACCAATTCTGTTATATTCAGAATAACTTCCGCTCATTCCATGCAGAAGATACACAACCGGATAACTCTGTGATTCATCATAATCTCTTGGAAGATAAACACAAGCCTTTTGCTCGCTTCCGGTTGTCGGCGAATAATAGCTTATCTCATCAACATTTCCATATGTTACACCTGGTCTTTCATCATTATAATCTGCTGGTGTATCATACTCTGCTGTCACTTCACTAGACACTGTTCTGCTCTTACACCCAGACAATCCTGTCACTGTAAATGCGGTCACCAGTGCCATTAACACAGCTGCTGTCTTGTATATATTTCTTGCAATCATAATCCAGCACCTCTCACATACTTTCTTACAATCTCTAACCCGCCAACCGGTGCACAAAACTTCTGATTATGCTTTCTGCACTCCTCATAGACATATTCAAGGTTGAACCATTCAACTCCATCAAGCTCTTCCTTCTGCAATGTAAGTTCATCTATATTGACAGGTTTCGTATATACATATACAAATGCAATCTCTCTGTCCTTAAACATCTTGCCATAGAATTCTTTATCATATTGTATTACAAATGTATCGGCAAACTGCAAATCATCAACTGACACCTTAATTCCAAGTTCCTCATGCAATTCTCTTATAGCAGATTCTTCCGGTTCATCACCAGCCTGAATATGTCCCGCCGAAGAAGTATCATATCTTCCCGGAAATGAATCCTTATTCATAGCCCTTTTCTGAAGCAGCACCTCTGCACCTTCATCAGACTTTCTTACAATCCACACATGCGCCGTTCTATGCCTGATTCCCTCACTATGTGCAGTCTTTCTCTCAACAGTCTCACCTGTCGGCTTTCCATTCTCATCAACAACATCAAGTAATTCCATGTTAAATCTGTACTCCATCATAATAAAAAGTCACCAGCTATCGCGAGTTCTACGGGAAAAATAATGTGATTGGACCTAGACTCCGATAGTACCGCTTTCGCAGCACCCCTCCCAGGACTGGTGGCTTACATATTATATTACTATGTGATGGAAAATTCCATATATTATTCTGATATTGTCAATCTATATGAATATCTCTGGCATATCTGTATGATATAATCTCTCCCTGTTTTGTAGATATATATCCATTCTCTTTATGCGAATAATTAGATATATCTACTGAACCATACCCGTCAAACTTCTCATATATCCTGTCCAAAACTTTAATCTCATTATCTGAAAGAACCCCTGATTGCATATTAACATCAGGTACAACTTTATGTTTTTCATATCCACTATCAAATTCAATCTCAATATGTGCAATATTATCTGCTGACACAGTTCCAAGCAACATATCAAAGTTCTCAGGGACAGGACCATATGGCAGATGTACATATCTCATTCCTGATATCGATACTCCATTTTCCTTATAATACAGCATATCAGAATAATTAAGTAACTTCATAAGCTTGGTTTTAAGAAGTTCTTTTGACCTGTTGGCAAAATATAAAATCATTGCACACACTTTATCATAATTAAATTCAGTAAATCCATTATCTTCTGATGGAGTTTTATAAAATATCATATCACTAATTCTTTTTCCTGTCTGATATTCTCCATTCTGCTGCAACATATCTATTATATCAAACAGTTTATCTCTATGCCTAGCATCAAGTCCAACCTCATTCTCTATTAAATATTGCTTCATATTCTCCGGATTTTTCAAAAAAATCAGCATACTATTATGTGCTTTATCCTGAATAGAACCATTCTCATATCTGAATATAGTCTTATCGCCCCAGTTTAGCAGTCTTGCCATAGCCCTTTGACTCAAACCATATTGTTCCCTGATTGCTTTGATTTCTTCTGGTAATAAAAGCTTATGCTTTCTTCTGTATATATTGTATGCCTCAGTCAAAGTGGCATTATCAAGCTCTTCACAAAAAAACTCCTCTCCACAATCTGCACATACAAGTACTTTCGCGTCAACTTCTATTCTTTCCCCACATACATCATAAAATTCTTTCTTCGTTACAATTCTGGTATCAACTTCTCTTCCACATTCATCACAAAACTTCTTCATCACAATGACCTCCTGCCATATCAATATTCATCTTCATGAAATCCAAGACATTTAAGAACCTCTGCATTGTTTTCCTGCGCAATCTTAAGTTTAATATAAAACTGTATTCCATTAATAATTCTCTTAAATTCCCAGATATCACCTGGTCTGCCGGCATCAAAATCCTTCTTAGGGCCTTTATAATAGTCGCCAACAACCAGACCTAAAATCTCACTTTTGGCATCAGTAATTGTCAGTCCATATCTTGCTAATGACTGCATATTCTTTCTTCTAGGAACAAAATCATATCTTCCTTCAGACACCAATTTCTTTGCTTCATGTAAAAACCCGTTAATATCATCTCTATTTCCCAATAATACCCTCCGTATATATAATAATCTCCAACTGTATTACTGTCAACATTTTGTTGTCATATGACCGCATATAGTCTTTTATGTGTATGTTTAATATATATCATAAACTTATGGTAATATCAATATTTCAATTATAATATTTTAATTAATATATATCAAAATAATATAAGCGTGAATCATTGTACCATCTAAAAAATCAGACCATAAAATCCAACTTTTAAAAGCTAGTACAATAAACCCACGCTCTTAAATATTAATATCACATTTTAAAAAATCTCACTAATCAGGAAGAACAATACATATATTGAAAATGTTTCTCCCGCTGTATATAATGCGGTCTTTACCCATACATTAGGCTTCTCTGCCTGCTGTACAGTTCCAACATTTGCAGCAAGCTTTTTCTGATGTTCCTTAATAATCATGATTCCGACAACCGCACCTATAACACACGCAATTATGTACAGATAATATGAAAACATCGGTTTTGCCTGAACATAACCGCCATATTCATCGTTCATTGTATTAGTAATAACAAAATACAGGCTTATTAATGCAAGTGCAGATGAGCCAAATGCAGCAACCGCCTCCTTGCCCCAGCCTTTTCCTTCATTCTTGACCATACATATGCAAAATGCTGAAATAGGTGCAATCAGGAATACAATCATTCCTACAGTGCCATTATCTTCTTCATCATCTGAGTCATAATAATCATAGTAGCCGTCCTGAGTTGTATCTTCCGTTTCAAATGTTAAATCAGCCATACTTACATTTCCAACATTAACCCCTGCACATGACACTGTGAACATTGGAAAAAAGAAGCATGCCGCAGCCACTATCGCAGCAATCTTCATTATAAGTCTGCCCTTAATCTTATGCCCTGCAATATTAATTGATACATCTTCTTCTACAGGCTGTTCACCTGCATTGACATAACTGTTATCTGGTTTATTATTGCCAGCCGCCTCATTCAAATCAACAACCTTGCTCTCTACTTCCACCCCACAATAATTACAGAAACGGACATTATCTTCCAGTTCCTTTCCACATTTTTTACAAAACATAGCTTTGTCCTCCTTCATATATGTTAAGTTCTTTTTGTTACACATATATGGTAACATTTAGGTTGGACACGATATGTCAGTCTCTAAGTTATTTTGCAATAAAATATGACGCAGACCATTGCCCACGCCATCTAATAAATCTGCATATTCTATTTATTATCACATACCTCATCCGTCCAGGTATTATACTTTCCACCGTTGCTCTTCCTGATGTCCTCCTCATTGTAATTATTGAGCTGCTCCTTAAGCAGCTCAATCTGTAATTGTGTCTTCCTGTTAAGCTCATACAATTCATTAATCTTCTTTTTGAAAAAGAACATAATAATCAGGCTAAGCACAACCCAGTATATGAGAAATAAAGTGGTAAATTTCCTTAACTTATGTTCCCTGCGCTGCCGCCTTTTACGCTCATTGATATACCATATTTTATCCTCTGTATCCATCATTCCTCCTCATATTCTTCATACATTCTTTGCTCTTCCTCGTTATTTTTTATAAGCCAGTCACAGATATCCATGATGTACATATACATAAATTTAGAATATTCATCATTACAGTATGGACCGGTATACAGAGAAACCTCTCCGTCATGTAATAATCCGTCAAATGTAGTATCAATATTTTCTTCTGTGATATCCGACTCAACAAGCTCTCCAAAAACTTTTAAGGTTACATATTCTTCGGAATAATCAGCGTCGATGACCGCCTCGTAAGGAATTATCGTATAATTCTCACCGTAATTATACCAGTATACAATTCTATCCGGAGTAAATATACAGCCTGCTGCGTCTCCATCTCCCAAAATATCTACAACAGCCATCTCATGTGCCTTAACCCTTCTTTTAAGCTGTGCGCTGATTGATATTTTATTCTTCAAAGAAATCGTGTCGGCAGAAAAAACATTTTCACCAATATCCTCGTAATCCAGCAGCATAAGCAGCGCCCCTATATCCGATACACCAGAATTCTTCTTATCAAGAATTGCCAGATTAATCCCCCTTGTAACTGCGTCAATAATCTCCTGACTTGTAAGCATTTGTTTTCCTCCTTAACTTTTATAAAATCATTGTATTAATCCGGACTGACATGCTGTGTCACAGCAAAATATTTATAAATAAATTTACTGTGACAGGCTTTGTCGCTAATCTGATGTACCATATTGTCTGTAAAATATAGTATAATTAATATCAGGAGGAATCGGATATGGATAGTGAATATAAGAATTACAAAGCTGACAGAGTCCTTAAGCTGCTGTTTCGTGCTTTAAAAGGCGAGTCCCTCTCGGTAGCCGCGCTCGCCGATGAAAGTAATGTGTCAACAAGAAGCATAACAAGAGATATTAATGATTTGAAAGCATTTCTTGCCGACTATCGGGATATTCTTGGCAACGCCGAGTTAAAATACTCTGCTTCAGACCACTGCTACACACTAGAGATGGATAATCTGTTTTCTAACAAAGAGCTTTTTGCCATAGCTAAAGTGCTTATCGGAAGCCGGGCGTTCAGCCATGAAGAACTGCTTACAATAATTGGGAAACTGAAAACACACACAAGCTATTCCGACAAAAAACGTCTTGAACAGCTTATTGCCAAAGAAATGTTTAACTATGAAGAGGTCGGCTCAGACTGCGACAGTGTGATTGATAATGTCTGGAAACTCTCCAACTACATTCAGGAACAGCGTGCAATCACAATCAGCTATTACAAAATGAACCGTGATAAGGTCAAGCACAGAATCATACCAGTATCGATAATGTTCAGTGAATACTACTTCTATCTGATTGCGTACAAATGTGAAGATACATTATCTGATACACCTACATATTTCAGAATCGACAGAATCTGTGATATGACTGTTCACAGAGGAAAGCTGGAACTTCCTAAAAATGTTGAATTTGATGAAGGACTGCTCCGCAAACGAAGCCAGTTCATGTGGCCGGGACCACTGAGGAAAATCAGATTTGAATTCACCGGACCATCACTTCAGGCAATCCTCGACCGCCTGCCAACCGCCAAAGTAATTGACCGCTACAATAATAAATATCTCATCGAGGCAGAAGTCTACGGCAACGGAATCAAAATGTTCCTGTTAAGTCAGGGCTCATGGGTAAAAGTAATTGGACCTGATGAATTTGTTAAAGAAATGAAAGATGAAATAGAAAAAATGCAGTCACTGTATTAAAAATACATTTAAACAACAACTCCCCATAAGTAGTCAACACTTATGGGGAGTTTATTATTCATATTCAGTTATTATTCACATCAAATCTTACTTAACAGATCTGCCTTCTTTGCAGCGAATTCCTCTTCCGAAATAATACCTGCGTCCTTTAACTGTGCAAGCTTCTGCAACTGCTCCAATGCGTCAGGCTGCGCCGGTGCTGCCTGAACCTGAATTGGCTGTGCTGCAGCTTTCTTAGCATTTTTTCTCATCTCATGATAGATTGCAATAATTCGTGTTGCCTCGGCAAGATACAGGGTATTGATAACTTCTTTCGAACCAGCAACCGAAACTTCCAAGTCACACAGCTTAAATGCAGCTGTGAGTGCAGTATCAATAACCGCTGTCAGGAAATCACTTGATGTCGAATTCTGAATCGTTGACATGCTTGTCACATCTTCAAAATAAAACTGCTTAACATTAGCTGTTGCTCCAAGCATTTCCCTATTCACAAATATCAGCTGATTATCAGTACACGCAACATAATCCACCGCTGTAAGCGAGTCTACGCCGCCTGCATAGAAAAGAAGCTGCTCATCATCGTCAATAAAATACTTCTTGACCTGCGCATATATTTTATCACCAATCTTGGCTCTTATCTGGTCGTTAACCTCCTGCCTGTCAATCGTGAAATCCTGCTTGCCAAGGCACTCGAAGTAATAATTAAGTGACATAAAATCCTGTCTGTAAGAGCCTTTAATGCTGATTGTAGTCAGCTTAATTCCGTTAATCATCACATTTGCACTAGAATCATTAATCTCCATTACAAATGTATTGATATTGGCTGTCGGAATCCTACCCTTAACCCAGAAACTGCTGTCCTTCTCATATCTGAATTTAAATGCGATGAAATCCTCCGTGATAACCATACCGGCGTCATTGCCATCTTTAACAAAAATGTGTGGAACTGCGCCCTGCAAATCGACGCCGCCCTTATCAGCAAACTTCTTCATCGCCTTTTCATCAATGTATGGTGTCATTGTAAGGCAGGAAATGTTAGGTCTGCTGCCAGGAAGCACAAGCATTTCATAATAATCCTTTGTAAACTTATCAATCGCAGCCCTGTTTCCTTCACCCCAGAACTTTGCACCGCCGTCAGCATACGCTGCCATAACGCTCTCAATCAGCTTCGCTGAATATTCATTCACTTCCTGCTCCATAGCCGCCGTATAAGCCTGCTTCTCAGCTTTCTTCTGCTCATTAGCTTCTTTCATCTTGCCATAAGAATCCATTGCTGAATCCTTCATAGCATTGGCTTTCTCTGCAGCCTTTCCTGCTGTTTCCTTTAACTTGTCCATAAATCCCATAGTCATATCCTCCTTTGGCTGTTCACTTTATTTGATGTCTAAAGTGTACCGCTGGAGGATGACAGGATGTGGCAGAGTAAAAAAAGTTTCTCCTAATACTCCCTGAATCTTACAAACTCAAATACACTGTTACGCTCAACCTGCCCGTTTTTCTTAAGTACTTCAACTGAATGTCTTTCACTGCAGCTTGCAACAACTGTAATACCTGAATCTTTAAGTTTCTTAACCATTCTATATGTAAATGTAAACTCTCCCTGTAACATAACCACTGGTTTGTCATATTTCGAAATTTTACTATAATATTCATCTACAAGTTTATCTATATAATCGCTGTCTCCCTTTGGATCAACCGCCGGGAAGCCAATATCTACAATGTCTCCATATACTTTTGCTGCCTCTAACTGTTCCTTGCTCCACTTTTCTGATACATGATTCGATAAATTAATAAACATAATAATCCCTCCTTGTATAATCCCAAACATTATTGTAACACATTTTCACTTACAGATTTATTACTTTATACACCTCACTTTCATCAACTCCACTTATATCTGCAACAGTACTCACAGCCGTATCATTATCCATTCCCTCAGCAACCAATTCCAAAATCTTACCTGCAATACCAATCCATTTATTTATCTTCATAATACATTCTCCTTTCAAACCTAAAATATAAATATTATCTCAATTATTAATCCTAATGGTCCCATACTATCACCTCCTTTCGTCCTGCCAATTCACATCCATGCGGTTATACTGTTGCTTATTATTCTGTTCATATCCACTAACTCTTTCAACTTTTCACACATAATCATTCCCTCCTTATAAATCTAAAGCATCAATTATCTCTTCTATTACATCCAATATTAAACTCAGCATACTATTCACCTCCTTACACTCTATAAAGCAATCTTAAAATTCTAATATTATCTTTATAATCAATCCTAATGGTCCCATACTATCACCTCCTTTCATCCTGCCTGTTCACATCCATCCGGTTATACTGCTGCTTATTATTCTGTTCATATCTACCAATTCTTTTAACTTCTTATACATAATTCTTTCCTCCTTATAAATCCAAAGCATCAATTATCTCCTCTAATACATCCAATATTAAACTCAGCATATTATCACCTCCTTTTTCTATAAATCAACTTTAACGCTCTATTAATATCTTTATAATCAATCCTAATGGTCCCATACTATCACCTCCTTTTTACTAAACAGAACTTAAAACTTTATTATTATTATAATTTTTGAAATTACATTAAAAGCTGTAGCTAACATATAATCACCACCTTTCAATTAATAACCTTGTTTTCCTTTCGATGTATTAATTATGCTCTATTTTTATCGGAACATCAACGGAATGATTATTTATTGATTTGTTCCTAAAATAGTGTTATATTTAATATATCTTATAGATTTCTGTTCCTAATATAGTAACTTTTACAAAGCAGGAGGGTAATAATATGGCTAGTAATTTACCAAAAATTTCGGACAATGATAGAATAAAAGCTATGATTAATGACGATCAAAAGATTCGTCTAATATTAAGTTCATCAGCGCAGATGACTATAGCGGAGGATATGGATATATTTGGAGTTAATGAGCGTAATCAGTTCATTAACACAGTCTTGAACAATTATTTCAAACATGCAAAAGCATCTCTTCTTATGTATAGAACAAACAGAATATCAGACCTCTGCGACACATCAGAGAATGAACATATGAGCACTGAGGAATTAGAAAATAAAGAAGCTATCGTAACTAATATTGTCGACGCTGAAATGAGAGAATATGCAGAGAATATCAAAAAAAGCCTTCGAGTCAAAGGCGACAGGCGATTCTGTTATATCAATAATTACAACATGAGATTTCTGGCAAACGATGGATATAAAGAATATAGTGGAAAAGACATGCTTGAATATTCGCCATACAAGCGTCCTAGTCAGTATTTACGAGCCGTTATCGAAGAATACTGTTCTCTTACATTTATTGAAAGGGAAAAAATATTCAAGAAAGAGACATATGACATTATTAAGCAGGCAAAAAAAGATAATCATGTTCTTCATATTCCTAATGCTAAAAACCCTGATCAGATTTTCGTAGTATATCCTCACAAAATTGTTGACAATAAATCCAACACACAATCCTATCTTTTGTGCTATTCAAAAATAAAAGGTATTAAAGATAGTAAGATGAAAATTGTTTCATTTTCAATGGCAAGACTTAACATATCAGAAGCAAATGTAACCAGTCAGAATTTCAAACTTACTAAAGAACAGGAGAAAAATATTGAAAATGTCTTGCAGCATCAATCAGTTGAATATCTCCTCAACGAACCAGAATCTATAGAAATCAGGCTGACCGAAACCGGCAAAAAAATATATAATAGCAGAATATATATGCGTCCTAAGAGAACCGAAATCAAAGATAATAATATATGGGTATTTAACTGTACACAGCTTCAGGCGTATAACTTCTTCTTTTCATTTGGTGAAAACGCCGAGGTAATTAACCCACCTGAACTCCGCAACAGATTCATCCAAAGTGTTAATAAAATGCACGAAATCTACTCACACAAAACTACAGATAATTAATGCAAAAACTCCGCCAGACCATGCCATACGCACAGTTTAGCGGAGTTATATTTTAATATTTAATTATATAACAATTACATCATCATTCTGCAGTCTGATATCATTGCCATATACGGTTACTTCCGATAAAGCATTCAGCTTATATATTCTTATACTGTCATTATCTCTGCAGTATTTTTTAATGCCTTTAATGATACTATTATAGTCATTTTTCTTAATCATTGCCTCAAATGCTGATTTCTGCACACGGATGCCATACATCTGCAGATACTTTGCCAAAGCCGCTCTGCGTTTATCGTCCTCAATGTCATATATAATAAGAACATAACATTTATTATCTGATATCTGCTCATTGATATCGAAAAAATCTCTGGTATCATCCATAGCTTTCACCTAACCCTTATAGGCTGATATAATCCTGCATCATTATTATCCATTGCCTTAATCAGGCTTATAATCTGTGCATCAATTGCATGTCTGAAATCCATGCTTTCAGCATCGTCAATATACCTAATCTTCGTATTCAGCTTTCTTTCAAGCCAGTTAAGAAATATCTTGCAGCCTTCTTTGTTAAGGTACACCGATTCATTTTCTCTCTGAAAATGTTCTTTATGTATCATGTGCTTACTAATAAGACTCATAACAGCTGCATCAACAATTATCGCACGCCACTCCTCAACCAAATCACACGCCAACGACGGAGCATTATACCTGTCTCTGTGCATAAATCCCAGATACGCATTCAATCCATGGCTCTCAAGCTGGCACTGAATCTCCCTTATCAGAATTGTATATCCAAGACCAATCATGCTGTTAAATTCATCTTTCGGAGGCCGTCTACTTCTTCCTGAAAATGCAAATTCTTCATCAACGCATTTCCCAAGCCCCTCAAAATACAGTCTGGCGGCCATTCCCTCATAACCGCCTAAGTCTGAAAATGCTTTGGCAGACTCCGCTTTTTTCTTTAATATATTGAGTTTCTTAATGTTCTCACTGCAATCTGCTTCACCAGATGAAGCATACCTGTTAAGTACAACTTTCTGATTATGTATCTTAGCTGCAACTATACTTTTCGAAAAATGCATTGCAAATTCTTCTTCATATAATCTGCACTGAAGCCTCTGTCTCACTGCATTTGCATGTTCCCCTGACTCCAGCCTTCCAAAATACTTTCCGCCTTTTGAAAAATATGATACTGCTATTCCATTCGTCAGGCAGTACTCAACCATCTGGGTTGTCAGCTGTGACTTGCCAAGTATTGTTATGCCGTCCAGCGTATTGACCGGAATCGATTCAATAACCTCTCCGCCCTTAGTTATCTGGCATTTTCCATCACTGATTCCAACTACCGCACCATTTTCATTAATATACAAATTGCTCATTCAATTACCTCTCGCAATCCAATTTCCCAAGCACATTTTTCACGGTTACTTTATTAATATTCTAAATACTATTAAATAATAAACTCATGTTAAATGCAACTGGTATTGTGCGTTTTTCTTTAATATTTGTGTTTGGAGCAATTGTCGATTTTCTCTAAAGGGGTTCTATATCTTATAACTGTTTAACAACTTTGTTGCTGAGAATAACTTTGAAAAGTGTCAATCCCCTAAAGGGTTTCTATATCTTCTAACCAGATGATGACTTTAGATGATGTATGCAAAAACTTTCCAGGGTGTCAATCCCCTAAAGGGTTTTCTACATCTTCTAACGCTTGAAAAGCACGACAATTGGCAATACCAAGAAATGTGTCACTCCCCCTAAAGGGTTTCTCTATATTCTAACTTCGTTCAGGCTGCATCTTCGATCCTGTAACAGGGTGTCAATCCTCTAAAGGGTTTCTCTATATTCTAACAATGTTATTGAACAGCTTCTTAGCGGTGGAGAAGATACTGTGTCAATCCCCTAAAGGGTTTCTCTATATTCTAACTATACAAATCATTAGCTGAAAGTGTATGCAAGTATTGTGTCAATCCCCTAAAGGGTTTCTCTATATTCTAACCTTATGATATGGTAATGCATGTCAGAAAAATTAACAGAAAAAAGTGTCAATCCCCTAAAGGGTTTCTCTATATTCTAACACTTTCAGGTTCAGTAGAAATTAATGGCTCTCATGGGTGTCAATCCCCTAAAGGGTTTCTCTATATTCTAACCTTATGATATGGTAATGCA
>JAUNOK010000018.1 GCA_030537195.1 Eubacteriales bacterium
TGCCTAATATGAATGGGATAGATGCACTAAGGATTATTAAAGAACAGAAAATGCTCTGTAAAGTTATAATGTTAACCAGACATAATGAGATAGATTATCTTATGAAAGCATTAGAGATTGGATGCGATGGATACATATTGAAAGAATCAAGCTTTGATACATTAAAAAAGGCAATTTTTAAAGTGTATTCAGGGGATAAATATATTGAGCCTAATATGATGCCATTACTTAATGCCAACATGGAGGAAAAGAGTAATGTTAAAAAGAAAATATCAGAGTTAACAAGAAGAGAAATAGATGTCCTTAAGATGATTGCATCTGGAGCATTCAATAAAGAGATAGCTTCAACATTAAATATAAGTGAGCGAACAGTGAAAAATCATGTTTCTAATATATTTAAGAAAATTGAAGTGTCTGATAGAACACAGGCCGCAGTATTTGCTATCAAGAATGGCATTATATCTGTTAAGTAGTTACAGTTTAATATGATTTATAAAAAACAGACATATTTTATTGTTTATGTTAAACATAATAATGAGGTATGTCTGTTTTTATGTATGTTTCACGTGAAACATATATAAAAAATGTAAATTAGTAGCACACATTTATATAATATGTGATATAATAAAAAAGTGGTGAATTTAATTCAACTATAACTATTATGATATGATAGTGTTTCACGTGAAACATTATATTATATGGAAGAAGAGGGTAATGTGGGAAGAATAATAGCAATAGCAAATCAGAAAGGCGGAGTTGGTAAAACAACTACTGCAATTAATCTTGCTGCATGTCTGGCAGAAGCAGGACAAAAGGTACTGATTATTGATATAGATCCGCAGGGAAATACTACAAGTGGATTTGGATTGTCTAAAACAGACATTGAGAATACTGTTTATGAAGTATTATTAAGAGAATGTGATATTAAAGATGCAATTCAAGAGCAGGTTATAGATAATCTTGATATTTTACCATCAAATGTTAATCTTGCAGGTGCAGAGATTGATTTAATTGATGTTGAAAACAGAGAATATACTTTAAAAGAAAGTATAGCAGAAGTAAGGGACAGATATGAATATATAATTCTTGACTGTCCTCCATCACTCAGTATGCTTACAGTTAATGCAATGACAGCAGCGGATACTGTATTAGTTCCAATTCAGTGTGAATATTATGCACTGGAAGGATTAA
Organism: Eubacteriales bacterium; assembly: GCA_030537195.1. Lineage (GTDB taxonomy): Bacteria > Bacillota > Clostridia > Lachnospirales > Lachnospiraceae > Lachnospira. The sequence continues at coordinate 1,192 of JAUNOK010000018.1, forward strand.
CACAGCTTATACATACAATTAATCTTGTTAAGAAGAAACTTAATCCAGAACTTGAGATGGAAGGAGTTGTATTCACTATGTATGATTCAAGAACTAATCTTTCATTACAGGTTGTTGAAAATGTTAAGGATAATCTTAAACAGAATATATATAAGACAATAATACCAAGAAATATACGTCTGGCAGAGGCACCAAGCCATGGACTTCCGATTAATCTGTATGATCCAAAATCTACAGGTGCAGAAAGTTATAGACTATTAGCAGAAGAAGTAATGGGAAGAGAAGAATAAATATAATGGAGGATTGTAAGTAGTATGCCAACAAAGAGTACTAAAACAAGTAAATCAAGAGGATTGGGAAAAGGAATTGGTAATCTGTTTCAGGAAGAAGATACTAATGATAAGAATGTAGTGGTAAAAGAAGTAGTAAAAGAGGTTGTTAAGGAAGTACCTGTTCCAGCAGAGACTAAACTTAAGATTTCCCAGATTGAACCTAATAAGAATCAGCCTAGAAAAGCATTTGACGAGGATGCACTTATAGAACTTTCAGAATCAATAAAGCAGTATGGTGTATTGCAGCCACTTCTTGTTAAGAAGATGGATAAGAATTATCAGATTATAGCTGGTGAAAGACGATTCAGAGCTGCAAGACTTGCTGGTGTTAAAGAAGTACCTGTAATAATTAAAGATTATTCTTCACAGGAGGTTATGGAAATTGCTCTTATTGAGAATATCCAGAGAGAGGACCTCAACCCAATTGAAGAAGCACTTGCTTATCAGCAGCTTATCAAAGATTATAGATTAAAGCAGGATGAAGTTGCTGAAAAGGTAGCAAAGTCAAGAACTGCAATTACTAACTCATTAAGATTATTAAAGCTTGATGAGAGAGTTCAGGAAATGGTAATCGAAGGCAAATTAAGCAGTGGTCATGCAAGAGCAATTATCAGTATTGAAGATAAAGAAAAACAGTACATGGTTGCACAGAAGATATTTGATGAAAAGCTTAATGTGCGTGATGTTGAAAAACTTGTTAAGAATATTGATAAATTAGACAAACCTGTGGAAAAGGTAAAGCCAGAAAATGATTTTGTATACAGAGATTTTGAGGAAAAATTAAAGAAAATCATGGGTACACAGGTTGTTATTAAAAACAAGAATAATAACAAAGGTAAGATTGAAATTCAGTATTATTCACAGGCAGAGCTTGAAAGAATATATGATATGTTAAGAAAAATAAATGAATAGTATATTTATAATATTATATTAATTAAATAAGTATAAAAGAAGATTCAGAAGTACAGAAAGGAAAAGATATGTTAGATGTATTTGGATTATTTAAAGTGGATACACTTTATGTAATCATAGGAATGCTTGTAATAACTATAGTTGCAATTATTCTTGCAATAGTAGCTATAAGCAAAGCTGGTTCTATGATGAAGAAGTACGAGATGATGATGGAAGGCTCTGATGGAAAGAGCATGGAAAAGATGGTAAGAAAATACACAGATGATATTATCAATCTCCAGAAGACAAGTGAAGATAATACAGAGGCTATCAAGGATATATATGAAAAAATGCAGCTTACATTTCAGAAGGTTGGTGTTAATAAGTATGATGCATTCCATGAGATGGGCGGAAAGTTAAGCTTTGCATTATGTATGCTTGATAAGAAAGATAACGGTTATGTTGTAAATGTTATGCACAGCAACGATGGATGCTTTGCTTACATTAAGGAAATTGTTAATGGAAAGTCTTACATTGAACTTGGTAAGGAAGAAGAAAAAGCTGTTAAACAGGCTTTAGCAGGTCGTATGGGAGACGAAGAATTAAGCAAAGAAGTTAATGATTTAGTACAGAAAGACAAAATGTAATTGAAAATATACTGAAAAAGGTGCATAATAGCATTTGGTAAATTTGATAAAATAGTGTCAATTATTATAAGACGCAGAAATGAGGAGTAATGTTAGATTTAAAATTTGTCAGAGAAAACCCGGATATTGTTAAACAGAATATTAAGAATAAATTTCAGGACAGAAAGCTTCCACTTGTAGATGAAGTTATTGAGCTTGATGCTAAGGCTCGTGCAACACAGACAGAAGCTGATGAGTTAAGAGCCAACAGAAACAAGCTTTCTAAGCAGATTGGTGCTCTTATGGCACAGGGTAAGAAGGAAGAGGCTGAGGCTGTTAAGGCACAGGTAAGTGCAGATGCAGCAAAGCTTGCTGAATTAGAGGCTGCTGAGAAGGAACTTAATGAGAAGGTTACTAAGATTATGATGACTATTCCTAACATCATTGATCCTAGCGTACCAATCGGTAAGGATGACAGCGAGAATGTTGAAATCGAGAAGTTTGGTGAGCCTGTAGTTCCTGATTTTGAAGTACCATACCATACAGATATTATGGAAAGATTCAACGGAATCGATATGGATGCAGCTGGTAAGGTTGCTGGTAACGGTTTCTATTACCTTATGGGAGATATTGCAAGACTTCATTCAGCAATTATCTCATATGCAAGAGATTTCATGATCGACAGAGGTTTCACATACTGTATTCCTCCTTATATGATAAGAAGTAACGTAGTTACAGGTGTTATGAGCTTTGATGAGATGGATGCCATGATGTATAAGATTGAGGGTGAAGACCTTTACCTTATCGGAACAAGCGAACACTCAATGATTGGTAAGTTCATCGATACAATTACACCAGAGGAAGAACTTCCTAAGACACTTACAAGCTATTCTCCATGTTTCAGAAAAGAGAAGGGTGCTCATGGTATCGAGGAAAGAGGTGTATATAGAATTCACCAGTTCGAGAAGCAGGAGATGATTGTTGTCTGCAAGCCAGAAGACAGCAAGATGTGGTTTGATAAGTTATGGCAGAACACAGTAGATTTCTTCAGAACAATGGACATTCCAGTAAGAACACTTGAGTGCTGTTCAGGAGATTTAGCTGACCTTAAGGTTAAGTCTATCGATGTTGAAGCATGGTCACCAAGACAGAAGAAGTACTTCGAGGTTGGTTCATGCTCTAACTTAGGAGATGCTCAGGCAAGAAGACTTAAGATAAGAGTTCAGGGTAAGGACAAGAACAAGTACTTTGCACATACTCTTAACAACACATGTGTTGCACCTCCAAGAATGCTTATCGCTTTCCTTGAGAACAACCTTCAGGCAGACGGCAGAGTTCTTATTCCAGAAGCTCTTCGTATGTACATGGGTGGCAAGACAGAATTAGTACCAGTTAAGTAATAGAATTATTAAGTAATATGAATACTATATATAATTAAACAAATGTGGATAAAACATATCAGATGAATATGCTTTATCCACATTTTTTAAATGTTATCCACAAAATTTGTGGATAAGTGTGTTAAGACTGTGGGGAATCCACTGAAATACTGTTAAATACAGGCATTTTTCTGTGGAAAACCTTGTAATTACGGGCTTGTGGAAAACTTTTACTGGAAATCTACGACATTTATCCACTGCTCAAGAAGTTCTTTTTCCTCTTCTTTATTCTTAGTAAGTCTTGCTGCAGCAACCAATGGAAGCCATTCATTAACGTATGAACGCTTTGTGTTAGTTAATTCGCAGAAAGCATTTATGTATTTCTCAGGAATGTCACTCTTGTCACCAAACTGTAACTTAAGAAGTAAAAATGTATTGGCAATATCTGCAGATGCATTACCCTGTGTTGCATGTACCCAGTCGACTGCTGTGATTTCTTTAATATTGCCTTTAGCATCAGCGGTTACAATAATATTGTCTGGGCAATAATCACCGTGGCACAGCTTGGTATGATTCTTCATGGAATTAAGTCTTGTAAGAAGTTCATACTTAACGCTGTTATCAAGTTCCTCAATAGAGTTAATCTGGCGGTTCATCTTATCTTTTAATACAAGAAGGAGTGGATTAGACTTCTTCTGGAAGGATACCTGATATTCAACCATTTTCTTAATGTATTCGTCCGCTTTGTCAGGATATTTTTCAATTAACTGTGTAAGAGTCGGACCTTCGACATATTCACTTGTGATAGACCATTTGTCGTCAGTGACAGCTACTTCTAAAAGCTTAGGAATATTAACGCCTGCGTCCTCAACTCTTGCAGTATTAAGAGCCTCGTACAAAACATCCGACTTGTTGTAGGTCTTGGCAAAGACCTTAGTGGCCTTGCCGTTCTCTACATAAACTGATTTTAACTTGGATTTTGCTAAATATTTCTTCATAGGACATGTTTCCTTTCTTAATATAATGATGATTATTTACCGTAATAAGCCTTTAAGTACATAGCTTTCATTTCACTCATAAGAGGATATCTTGGGTTAGCACCAGTACACTGGTCATCAAATGCGGCTTCTGTCATCTCATCAAGAGTTGCAAGGAAGTCCTCCTCTTTAACACCATAATCTGCAATAGTTTTCTTAATTCCTACTTTAGCCTTCAATTCTTCAATAGCTTTGATGAAGTTCTCGAATTTCTCATCATCATCTTTACCCTGAATACCAAGGAAATTAGCACACTCTACATAACGTGCTTTGCAATGTGGATACTGATACTGTGAGAATGTTCCCATCTTGGTTGGAACTTCTGCAGCGTTGAATCTCATTACATCTGTGATAAGGAGTGCGTTAGCAATTCCGTGTGGAAGGTGGTGATAAGCACCAAGCTTATGTGCAAGTGAGTGGCATACTCCAAGGAAAGCATTGGCAAATGCCATACCAGCCATAGTAGAAGCTGTAGCCATCTTTTCTCTTGCAACTGCGTCATGTGCGCCTAACTCATAAGCTGCAGGAAGATATTCAAATATATTCTTCATAGCCTGTAATGCAAGACCATCTGTATATTCTGTTGCCATGATAGAAGCGTATGCCTCAAGAGCATGTGTAAGTGCATCAATACCAGAAGCTGCTGTAAGTCCCTTAGGCTGATCCATATGCATATCAGCATCAATAATAGCCATCTTAGGAAGTAATTCGTAGTCAGCAAGCGGATATTTCTGTCCTGTTGTCTCATCAGTAATAACTGCAAATGGAGTTACCTCTGAACCTGTTCCTGAAGATGTTGAGATAGCAACAAAGTAAGCCTTCTCACCCATCTTAGGGAATGTGTATATTCTCTTTCTTATATCCATGAAACGCATAGCCATGTCAAGGAAGTCAGCTTCCGGATGTTCATACATAACCCACATAATCTTGGCTGCGTCCATTGCAGAACCACCACCGATTGCAATGATTACATCAGGTTCAAAAAGTCTCATTGCTGCTGTACCTTCTTTAGCACAGGCAAGTGTTGGGTCAGGTGCTACATTATAGAAAGTAGTATGCATGATTCCTAAAGAATCTAACTTATCTGTGACACATTTGGTATAACCATTCTTATAAAGGAACTGGTCAGTAACGATAAATGCTTTCTTCTTACCCATTACAGTTCCAAGTTCATCAAGGGCAACAGGTAAGCAGCCCTTCTTAAAGTAAACCTTCTCAGGCGCTCTAAACCAAAGCATATTCTCTCTCCTCTCAGCAACAGTCTTTACATTAAGCAGATGTTTTACTCCGACATTCTCAGATACTGAGTTGCCGCCCCATGAGCCGCAGCCAAGAGTAAGAGAAGGAGCCATCTTGAAGTTGTAGAGGTCACCGATACCGCCGTGAGATGAAGGTGTATTGATAAGGCAGCGGCAAGTCTTCATTCTCTCAGAGAATTCAGCAATCTTGTCTGCCTGTGTTTCAACATTAATATAAAGAGAAGATGTATGGCCGAATCCGCCATCTGCAATAAGATGTTCAGCCTTAGAAAGTGCATCTTCAAAATCCTCTGCCTTGTACATTGCAAGAACAGGTGATAACTTCTCATGTGCAAATTCTTCGGAAAGGTCTACAGATGTTACCTCGCCGATAAGAATCTTAGTCTCTTCAGGAACAGTAACGCCTGCTAAAGCTGCGATTGTGTGAGCTTTCTGACCTACAATCTTCGCATTAAGAGCGCCATTGATGATAATTGTCTTTCTTACCTTCTCGGTCTCACTCTTATTAAGGAAGTAACAGCCTCTGTAAGCAAATTCCTCTTTAACAGCTTTGTAAACTTTCTTATCAACAATTACAGACTGTTCAGAAGCACATATCATACCATTATCAAATGTCTTAGAGTGAATAATTGAATTGACTGCAAGTATTACATCTGCTGATTCATCAATAATAGCAGGTGTATTACCAGCACCTACACCAAGTGCAGGTTTTCCAGAAGAGTAAGCAGCCTTAACCATTCCAGGACCGCCTGTAGCTAAGATAATGTCTGCTTCTTTCATAAGTGTATCTGTAAGTTCGAGTGAAGGAACATCTATCCAGCCAATGATTCCCTCAGGTGCGCCTGCTGCAACAGCGGCTTCAAGAACAACCTTAGCAGCTGCTATGGTTGACTTCTTAGCACGTGGATGTGGGCTGATGATGATACCATTTCTTGTCTTAAGTGAAATAAGAGTCTTGAAAATAGCTGTTGAAGTTGGATTAGTTGTTGGAATTACAGCTGCAACAACACCGATAGGTTCAGCAACCTTCTTGATACCGTAAGACTTATCCTCTTCGATAACACCACATGTCTTAGTATCTCTGTAAGCATTATAAATGTATTCAGAAGCATAGTGGTTCTTGATAACCTTATCTTCTACAATTCCCATACCAGTTTCTTCAACTGCAAGCTTGGCAAGAGGTATTCTTGCTTTATTGGCAGCAAGTGCAGCGGCAGTGAATATCTTATCTACCTGCTCCTGAGTATAAGTTGCGAAGATGCGTTGTGCCTCACGGACACCGGCAAGCCTTTCTTCAAGGGCTTCAACTGTGTCAACAATTGGGTAATTCTCAGTAAGATTCTTTGACATAACATTTCCTCCATGATTTGATTCGTGTAATAATGATTGATAATATTTTAACAAAGTCAATATAACACTAATATAATTATAAGTCAATATCGATTGTAATATTAATTAAAATATGCTATCTTTTACCTAGTAAATGGGGAATAATTATTAGTTAGATTAAGGATGGAGCGGCTTATGAATCTCTATATAAGAGCCCTTGGATTTGATAAACTTACATCAGAGGCTGAAGAGAAATTTATTAAATTAGGAATAAAAGACAATGTTGCCAATGGATTCGTTATACGCCACGAGAAATTAAATCGTGGCGTTATTATCGTGCGTATCAGTAATTCAACAGGATTGTATATATACGGAAGATACGAGGGTGATACATTTATATATGAATATTATTTTCCATTTGTCGTTGGAAAAGTTGCAAGTGACAATGAAGAGATGACAATAGAGAGACATTTGGACAAAGAATCATTCGCTGTAATATGTGATGAATTAAAGACGGGAGTTACGCTTATATTCTATCTTCAGAATGTTATGGATTATCTTGAATATCTATATAGTGGAAAAGATTTTAAAGTGCCTGAATTCAATCCTGACAGAAAGAATGATGTAGCCAAGTTACCGATTAAGAATAAAAAGGTTACTCTTACAGGATTGTCTCTTGGCGGAATCATTATGCTTCCTATAAGAAAAGAGAAAAAGACTGCGCGCAATAAGAAGGAAGAGCTTGCCAGAAAGAGACTCATCCAGGCTGCCAAGAATGGTGATGAGGATGCCATAGAGAGTCTTACTATAGAGGACATTGATACATATAATGAGCTTTCTAACAGGGTTATGAAAGAGGATATATTCACAATAGTCGATTCAACATTTATGCCATGTGGAGTGGAGTGTGACCAGTATTCGGTAATAGGCGAGATACAGGAACTTTACGAGGAGAAGAACAGATACACAGGTGAAACTATATATATTATGGTGCTTGAGTGTAACAGCCTCATAATAACAACTGCAATTAATAAGCAGCATTTGCTTGGTGAGCCTGCTGTTGGAAGAAGATTCAAAGGGCAGATATGGCTTCAGGGCAATGTAAGATTCACGGATTAGAGTGCCAGCATTGACCACAAGATTTAAATGTGGTAGAATTTTTCATGGTGTTTAGCCAAGTTGTTCTCATAGTTAAGTGGATATAACGGGGACCTCCTAAGTCTCAATCCCCAGTTCGACTCTGGGTGGGAACATTATTAGAAACAATCTAATTAAGAATAAGTAACAGAGGAAAATGTTTATGAATTATATTGTTATGGATCTTGAGTGGAATCAGAGTGCCAAGGGAAAACAATTTTCTGAGGAACATTTTCCTTTTGAGATTATACAGATAGGTGCGGCAAAAGTTAATGAACAGCTTGATATTGTAGATGAGTGGCAGTGTATTATCAAGCCACAGGTGTATACCAAGCTTCAGAATAATATTAAGAAGATTCTTGGAATTACAGAAAAAGACCTTGATAATGGAACAGATTTCGTGTCAGGTGTGACTGAATTTCTTGAATGGTGCGGTGAGGATTACACATTTGTTACATGGGGAAGCATGGATATTACTGAATTAAGACGTAATATGAAGTACTATGATGTTCCGGAGAACTTTCCTATGCCACTTCTGTATCTTGACCTTCAGAAGCTCTACAGCATTAATTTCTCAGATGGCAAGACACGCATGAATCTTAAGTCTGCGATTGATGAGCAGGGAATTAAGGGTGATGAGCATTATCATTCAGCGATGAGTGACGCAAGATATACAGCCAAGATAATGAAAACTCTTGATTTTGACAGGGTTAAGAAATTCTGCAGTATAGATACATTTACAATTCCAGAATCAAGAAAAGACGAGGTATATCTTAACTTCGGGACATATGAGAAGTATATTTCGAAGGGATTCGCCACAAGGGACAAGGCTGCAAGCGACAGAACAGTCCGTTCATGCAAATGTTTCTTATGCGGCAAGGCTATGGAAAGAACGGTTAAATGGTTTGCCACTAATTCAAAGAGCTATTATGGCTTGTTTACATGTGATGAACATGGTCTTATAAAGGGCAGATTCAAAATCAAGCAGAGTGAAAGCGGCAGATTCTACGCCATAAGAATAATGAAGCGCACTGATGAGAAGGGTGCACTTAAGATATATGAAAAGCAGATAAAAGAGAGGGAGCACAGACGCAGAAGACGTCAGGCAGAGAAACTCTCAGAGCAGCAATAAAGGCATGTCAGAAAATAAACTGACATGCCTCTTTTAGTGAATTGATATATGTGTTAGAACATAAGTCCGTATATTACAGCCAGACCAAGTATTATCTGGACAATTGTAAATCTGAATACAACCTGTGTGTCTGACCAGTCTTTATTCTTTCTCATATGGTCGTGGATTGGTGTACGGAGGTTCTTCATGAGGTTGATGTGAAGGAATCTCATGAATGAAACCTTGATAAGACCAAGTCCGCCATCGAGGATAATTACAAGTGCCATTGGGATGTAAAGCAGTGGTGCGTGAAGCTTTAAGAATGTAAATGCAATGAATATTCCTATTGCACGCGAACCGGCATCACCCATAAGCAGCTTGCTTGGAGAAGCGTTGAACCACAGATAACCGAGGATACATACAATCATGATAAGAACGGTATGTCTGTAATCTGCTTCAATATTAAATGACTTAAAGAGTACATACACAGAGGCAAGTGTTACAACTGAAAGTGTACCGCATAAGCCGTCAACACCATCTGAGCAGTTAGTAACATTAATACTAACCCAGATAAGTATGATAATAAGTATTGCATATATGATTGGATTGAGAGTTACTGTCTTTCCGAAGAATGCAAGGTCAAATGTGTTAGGGTTGTAATGCAGGTAAGTAACTGCCGCCATAACTGATATGGCAAGGTCAATAAGACCTTTCTTTAAGTTGCCCCAAGGTGATGAAGCACTGTCATCAAGGTATCCACTGAGCATTGCTGCAAGCACGAGGATAAGATAAATGATAAGCTCAGCGCTTAAGTTAACAAACAAAGCACAAGTTATTGTGAATGTAAGAATAAAAATCATGCCGGCACCTCTTGGTTTTCCGACTGATTTGCTACCGTTGATGGCGTAAGCTCTTCCGGCATCTCTTGGAAGAAGGTTCTTGCCAAAAGCAATTGCTGCTATTGTAAATGCGAAAGCAAACAGAATGCTCACAAATGCTATAATATTAGTATAACTGCTGTTAACAATATAGTATATCATAAGAATTTAATACTCCTTTTCATCTTTCTAACTCATATAATGCATTAATTCCAATGCGACTTACAGTATAACATAATATATGTGAAATGAACATTTTTTTTGCTAATGAAATGTAGTAATTAATTTGTTAATGTGGTAATATACTATTAATTAGTGGGATAATCTGAGGGGGACCCATGAGTGTCGTGTAGGATAATAATAATATAATGGAGGATTTTATGAAGAATATGCAAAAATACGAGCAGCTGGCAATCACAGAACTGGATGCATATCTTTTTGGACAGGGAACTCATTATGAGATATATAACAAGATGGGTGCACATGTTGCGGTTAAAGATGGAAAAGAAGGTGTGTATTTTGCTGTGTGGGCTCCTGCAGCAAAAGATGTTTATGTCATAGGCGAGTTTAACAACTGGAATGCATATGGTTATGATATGAAGAAGATTTCAGATGGTGGAATATATGAATTGTTCATACCGGGTGCTAAGGCTGGGGATATGTATAAGTATCTTATTATATCACAGAGCGGAGAGGCACTTTACAAGGCTGATCCATATGCTAATCAGGCACAGTTAAGACCAGAGACAGCATCAGTTGTCACAGACCTTTCAGGTTATGTATGGAAGGATACTGAATGGGTTGAGAAGAAGAAGACAGAGGATCATCTTAAAGCACCTCTTTCTATATATGAATGTCATCTTGGTTCATGGAAGAAGAAAGATGATGGAACAGAGGATGGATTCTATACATACAGAGAGCTTGCTCCAGAGCTTGCAAAGTATGTGAAAGATATGGGATATACACATATTGAGCTTATGGGAATTGCAGAGTATCCGTTTGATGGTTCATGGGGATATCAGGTAACTGGTTATTATGCCCCTACTGCAAGATATGGTACACCTAAGGATTTTATGTATTTTGTGGATTATATGCATGGAAAAGGAATCGGCGTAATTCTTGACTGGGTACCGGCACATTTTCCAAAGGATGCACACGGACTTGCTAACTTTGATGGAAGCTGTGTATATGAGTATGCAGACCCTAGAAAGGGTGAGCATCCTGACTGGGGAACCAAGGTATTTGATTATTCCAAGAATGAAGTATCTAACTTCCTTATTGCTAACGGAATGTTCTGGGTGGACAAGTTCCATATTGATGGTTTAAGAGTTGATGCGGTTGCTTCAATGCTTTATCTTGATTACGGAAGAACTGAAGGAAACTGGGTTCCTAACAAATATGGTGACAACGGTAATCTCGAAGCAATCAGCTTTTTAAAGCATTTTAACAGCATGTTAAAGAAGAGATTCCCACAGGCAATTACTATAGCTGAGGAATCAACAGCATGGCCTATGGTAAGTGGTGATCCTGACAACGGAGAGTGTCTTGGATTCACATTTAAGTGGAATATGGGATGGATGCATGATTTCCTTGAATATATGAAGCTTGATCCATATTTCAGAAAGTTTAATCATAGTAAGATGACATTTTCACTTATGTATGCTTACAGCGAGAATTTCATTCTTGTGCTTTCACATGATGAGGTTGTACATCTTAAGTGTTCTATGCTTGGTAAGATGCCTGGCGACAGAGAGGACAAGTTCAAGAATCTTAAGCTGGCATATGCATATATGTGCGGACATCCTGGCAAGAAGCTTCTGTTCATGGGACAGGAATTCGGTCAGTGGAATGAGTGGAGTGAAAAGCGTGCGCTTGACTGGTATCTGTTAGAGGACGAAAGTCATAGTGAGCTTAAGGATTTCACTAAAAAGTGTCTGCATCTTAATAAGAATTATCCATGTCTGTATGCTACTGATTACAGTGGTGAAGGCTTCAGATGGATTAATGCTAACGATAAGGACAACAGTGTATTCTCATTCATGAGATTAAGTCCTGATGGTAAGAAGAATCTTCTATTTGTGCTTAATTTCACACCGGTTGAAAGAGACAGCTTCAGAATTGGTGTTCCATTCAAGACTAAGTACAAGCTAGTTCTAGGTGATGATGAAGCTAACCAGAAGAAGACTCTTACAGCAGTTACAGGTGATTGTGACGGATATCCACAGTCACTGCTTGTTGATTTACATAAGTATGGAATAGCCGTATATGAGTTTAATGGTGATGTTTCTAAGGTTCAGGCATGGAAGATATAATAAAGATATTAAAGTCCCCGTATATTTGCGGGGACTTTTTTTGACCGAATGTAAACTTTTCAGAGGAATGTTTCGTATATAATTGTAGATACAGATAATGCATTTATATTAAGGATAAAGAATGGGGGATTATTATGAAAAGGAAGATATTTGCGACATTTATTGTAATTGGATGTCTTGTGTGTGCTGTTGGCTGTAGAAAATCAGATAATAATAACCAGAATATAACATCGTCCGGTAATGGCGGTAATCAGAAAGAAACAACCGCACAGGGAAAGGATAGTGGCTCGCAGAAGATTGAATCAGGATCAGTGTATGAGACGGCAGCAATTATAGAGTCAGAATCAGATGGGGTAAAATATGTTGAAGAATCCGGAAAAGTGATGGATATAAAGTATCCGATGATTAATGATGCATTTTCAGATGAAGAGTTAGTCACTGGGTATAAGGTGCTAAGGAATGGCAGTTCAGTGCAGAATACTAATGAGACTACAAAGTATTACAAATATGTTGTAGCTTATCAGTGGGAGGGACTTTATAAAGGCGACAATATCAGTACAATAGAATATAGCACATATAACAGCAGATGCTGGTTTGTGGATGCAGATTATTCTTTAAGTGATTTACTGAAAGAAGATAAACTGGAAGCGCAAAATATTACCGTTGAGAATAACGATACAGAGAATTTAAGGCTCGCAATGTTCGTAGAACTTCCAACACTTAAAGAGGCATGGTATGGATACAGACAGTCACCACAGACTGAGAATGAAGCAATATGTGACATACTCAATAATGTCATTATAACTGCAGATGTAACATACAAAGACGGAACGAAGAAAACAGATTATTACCGTCTGGAGACATTAAACTCTTCCGGTACATTAATGAATATATACAGATTAATACCATAATAAAAATGCGCCACCAGATTACTTTACTGGGGCGCATTCTTATTATAATCTACGTCTTCTTCTGTTATAGTGTCTTCTCTGGCGTTTTCTTCTTGCACGCTCTTCAATAATATAGATGACGAACAGGATAACAGCTCCTATGCCAACTATTACCCAGATATTAATCTTAATGCATGTCTTAGGTTTATAAGTTGATGTCACAGCATTATTAATATATGGGAGCTGGCTGCCTGTGTCAGTGCCTGCCGCAGATATATTAAGAGTTGTGGTTCCTACTGTGTTATTATTGTACAGGAACTTAAGGTGTGTGGTCATAACACCATTCACATTAGTCATATCGTAATTATCATCAACAGTCATAGTTACATTTGATAATGAACTCTTATTAGGTATTGTGATGAATGAAGCGTTGAGTCCGAAGTTAAGTGAGCGTGTTGAGAAAACTGCTGAGTTGTAATAGTTGTCATTAGAGAACATTGCTCCAAGCTGGCTTCCTGTAGTTGTTGACTTCTGGAAATTCGCAAAGCCCCAGTCAAAAAGGGTTCTTGTATCAACATATCTTATCTCGTCAGTTGCTTCCTTAAATACAACGCATATAAGACGCATGCCGTCTTTTTCTGCAAATGTAACAAGCGTATTCTGTGATTCATCAGTATAACCTGTCTTGCCGCCCTTGCAGTACTCATAATAATAAGCCCTTCCCTTTAACATCTTATGTCTGTGCTTGATTGTACGCTGTGCGGACATGTTAGTTGCAGGAATTACATATGAATCGGCAGTTGAATCAATACTTACGAAAGAAGCGTTGTTATAGCAGCCTCTTGCAATCATAGCCATATCATATGCTGTTGTGTAATGGTCTGTATTAAACAATCCGCTTGCGTTAGCAAAATGTGTATTCAGAGCACCAAGTTCTTTAGCCTTGGCATTCATCATGTCTACAAATGCGTCTATAGAGCCGGCAACATGTTCACCGAGTGCATATGCCATCTCGTTGGCAGAATACAGTAAAAGTCCGTGTAGAAGCTGGTTGACAGTAAACTGTTCACCGGGCTTGGAACTTAAGTTGGCATCTTCATATACATTAATTGAATTAGCCGCTGCCTGTGAAAATGTTACAACATCGTCCATGTTACAGTTCTCAATTGTAAGAAGACCTGTAAGAATCTTGGTTGTGCTGGCTGGATAACATTTTTCATGAGAGTTCCTCTCAAAAAGAATGGAACCTGTATCAGCATCAATAAGAATACAGCTGCTTGAGTTGACCTCTGGTGCATCCGGCCAGACAGCCTCTGTACTGGTCGTATCAGCCTCGCTGTAGACTTTGTTATATGTCGCAGCCAGAGTATCTGTCGCAAATGCGGAGCACACCAAAACAGTGGCAGATACCGCGCTGGTTATCTTTATAAGTAATCCTTTAAGAAAATGCTTTTTCATTATATGGATAATTCCTCCGATTAATAAAATACACAAATACATTGTAGCTTAGGATTGTCTATAAGTAAACCCCGCTTGGCAAAAAGTGATATTTATGGTAAATATAATATGAGCTAATATATAAGATAGGAGTAACGTATGAGACTTAGAAATGTACCTGGAGCAAGGGAAGTAATGATAGAGAATAAATATGTGTTTACAGAGCCTGAAGGCATGAAAGGCACATGGTCAGAGGTGTTTGGCAATGATAATCCTGTCCGTATCGAGATTGGTATGGGAAAAGGCACATTTATAACAACACTGGCAGCTAATAATCCTGATATTAATTATGTGGGTATCGAGAAGTATTCAAGTGTGCTTTTAAGAGCTGTTGAGAAGCAGGACGAGCTTGAGCTTCCTAACTTAAGATTTATCAGAATGGACGCAGAGGCTATATGCGAAGTATTTGGTGAGAATGAGGTTGACAGAATATACCTTAATTTCTCAGACCCATGGCCAAAGGACAGACATGCGAAGAGAAGACTTACATCAAGACAGTTTATGGCAAGATATGACGTCATATTAAAGCCAGACGGACAGGTGGAATTCAAGACTGATAATAAGGATTTATTCGACTTTTCATTAGAGGAGATTAAGGAGGCAGGCTGGGAGCTTCCAGTTGTAACATTTGACTTACATAACGACCCTGTGCTTAACGAGGGCAATGTAATGACAGAGTATGAGACAAGATTTTCACAGATGGGCAATTCTATATGTAAACTTGTTGCAGTAAGAAATCATTAATTATAAATGCATATACTATATAAAGGCTTTGGGAGAAATGTTGTGAAGAATAGAGCATTTGCAAGAAAAGTATCAGAAGTGATGTATGTGCATAAAGGAGCGAATTACAGAGTGGTAAGGTTTAAGAATTCCCTCGACGATGTCGTGAGAATTCTTAATACCAAGAAATAAACCAGATTAAAGGTCATCGGGCGAGTCATAAGGCTGCACGGTGACTTTTCTTTTATCCAGAAAATGCTGTACTGTGAGGTTTAACAGATAGCTTAATACGGCAAATACCGGAACTCCGAGAAACATTCCGATTACGCCGAACAGTGCGCCGCCCACAGTTATTGAGAATACAACCCATACAGGCTTAAGTCCTGTTGTACTGCCGATAATACGAGGTCCGATGAGCAGACCGTCAACCTGCTGTATGCAGATGATCATAATTACGAATATAATGAGCTTGATAGGGCTTGCAATAACGATAATTACGCCGCCAATCACGCCGCCGATATATGGTCCGAAATACGGAATCATGTTCGTTATACCGACAATAACGCTTATAAGCACTGCATAAGGCAGCTTAAGAATCATCATTACAATAAAGCATATAATCATGACAATAATTGAGTCAAATGATTTGCCTATAATATAATTGATGAAAATGCTTGCACAGTTCTTGCAGATAATTCGTGTATTGTCAGCTGTTTTCTTAGGAAGAACAGCGTATAAGAATCTCTTGAAATGATAAAAGATATTCTTATTATCAGAAATCATGTAGACAGACACGATAATTGCAATAACAAGGTTCAATACACCGGAAAGAATTGCCATGGATGTATTGAGAATGTAAGGAACAATATTGCCAAGTGCTCCAGTCAGGTAATCAACGAGCTTAGGAAGTGCATCTTCAATCTTCTGATTAATAAAATTATAATCAATAGAAGAGTTGGCATGCTTATTCTCAAACTCAGTGAACCAGTTGCGGATGTTGTCGTACCACACAGGAGCCTGATTGGCAATCTCTGTAATACTCTTGTATATCTGTGGTACAACGAAACCTATTAATACTGCAAATGCGCCTACAGCAATCAGGTAAGCAACAAGAATAGAAAGCATTTTGGCAGCCTTCTTAGACTTGATATGACATACACCCATGAAAAACTTGTTATAAAGAGCTTTAATAAAAGGATAAAGAACAAGCGCAATCATGGCACCGGTAAGGAATGGCGACAGTATATGGAATATATTGCCAAGGGACTTAACGGTTGCGGGCCAGTTACCAATAAACTTATATATAAGAATTGCGCCAAGCACAAAAAGCAGACCGTATACAACAATTGTAAAATACTTACTGTTAGGCTGAAACACATTCTTAGCGACAGCTTTGTCTGGCTTAGGTGGCTGTTCCTGTTCAGAATCAAGATCAACAGCCTCAATTGGAATATTGTCAACATGTTTTGGCTGCGGTTCAAACTTTTTTAACTTCATATCAACCCTCTTTTCTTAATAAATGTATATTAAATATGAATATTTTCTCTTAAAATCGGGAATATAATAGAATTATAAGGGTTATAAAGGCACATATCAATAAAAAAAGCATGCCAAAATCATGAAAAAACAAGAAAAATGTAAAAAAAGTTAAATTGTTCTTAAATAAATACAAAAAAGTGCTTGCATTTTATTAAAACATGCTATAGAATATCACTTGTGCTTGAGACAACACGAAAGCACAGAACAAAATAAGTTAAGCACCGCTAGCTCAGTTGGTAGAGCACCTGACTCTTAATCAGGGTGTCCAGGGTTCGAACCCCTGGCGGTGCACTGGAAGGTCTTATGATTTAGGGAATCCTAGGTTGTAAGGCTTTTGTTTTTATATAAGAATAGTTGTTTGACATAAATATATGAATAGAGTATTATGATAATACAAAGGAACTTACCGATAGACGGCTAGCCTTTGTAGATTAGAGAGTTAAAAAATAACTGCCCAAACTGTCCAGGCTGGGGCGGTTATTTTTTTGTCTTTTTATCAGAAAGAATAACATAGACAAAGTTTAAATACAACAAAAAACAACGCAATGCACCAATTGCATACTAATCGGATAAAATATTGTGGATTATAACATACTACATTCGAAAGGAGGTAGTATTTATGTTTCCAGCATTTGACTATAATCATGAAAAAGATGAGTACAGAAACGGATATGGTGATGGACATGGCGATAAAGGTTATGATGATGGTGAGAATGAATTTGCCAGCAACTTGGACGAAAGCGATGTGATGCGTCCGGTCAATTCACTTGATGATTATACAAGTTTCCTTTTGTGGGGAACTGATTTTGACGATAAGAATAATATCTAAAAATAATATTAATAATTTATTAATCTTTCAAAGGCAGATTGACTGAATATTTTCTATGTTATATGATAAGCGAAAATGGAGGTATGCATTAGGTATGTACGGTTATATTGTTGTTGACCAGCCAGAACTTAAGTTCAGAGAATTTGATAAATACCGCTCATACTATTGCGGTCTGTGCGATTCACTTGCGGAGGCGCATGGATTAAAGGGGCAGATTTCCTTAAGCTATGATATGACATTTCTGGTTATACTCCTTACAGGGCTGTATGAACCGGAGACAACGTATTCTGAGGAACGCTGCGTCACACATCCATTAAGAAAGCATCCTGTGCGGCGTAACGTTGTCTCAGATTATGTTGCGGACATGAATGTACTTCTGACATATTACAAATGTATGGACGACTGGTACGATGAGAAAAAGGTCTTAAAAAGAACTTATGCAGGTGTGCTTAAAAGAGATATTAAAAAGCTTGAGAAGAAGTATCCCAAGAAAGCATCTGTAATAAAGGAAAGTCTAAAAAAGCTGTCAGAATATGAGAAGGCACAGGAAACTAACATAGATAAGCCAGCCGAACAGTTTGGAATATTGTTGGGAGAAGTTGCTGCCATGAAAGATGATGAGTGGAGCATCGAATTAAGAGTGCTTGGCAATAATCTTGGCAGATTCATATATCTGTTAGATGCGTATGATGATCTGGAAAAAGATGAGAAAAAGAACAACTACAATGTGTTTAAGTATCATAAAGATGTAGAGGATTTTGACACATTTGCAGAGAGCATACTTAAAGCATATATGGCAGGATGTGCAAGGGCTTTTGAGAGGCTGCCTATCCTTGCTAATGCAGAGCTGTTAAGAAATATTATATATTCAGGTGTATGGACAAAGTTCTACGCCGCCAGAAGGAAAAGAAATAACACTGCCGGTAAGCAGTTGGAGGAACATAATGACAGATCCATATAAAGTGTTGGGAGTATCAAGAGATGCTTCCGATGATGAAGTGAAAAAAGCATACAGAACACTGAGCCGTAAGTATCATCCTGATGCTAACATCAACAACCCTAATAAAGATCAGGCAGAAGAGATGTTTAAGCTTGTACAGCAGGCATATAACCAGATTATGCGTGAGCGCGAAGGTGGATACAGCAGTCAGTCATATAGCCAGACAAGATACGGAACAGGACGTTCAGACCACTATGGTTATGATGGTGATTACCAGAACCAGTCACAGGGCGGATATGGAGATTTCGGAAGCTTCTGGGGATTCGGTCCATTTGGATTTGGCGGATATACAGGAAGCTATGGTGGCAATGGATATGGACCAGATAATATGAGTGGCAATGATCCTACAACTGTTCATCTGAGAGCAGCAGCTAATTATATTAATAATTCAAGTTATGATGAGGCTATTAATGTGCTTAATAACATAACTGACCGAGATGGAAGATGGTACTATTACAGTGCATTGGCTCATCTTGGAAAAGGTGAAGAGGCAACAGCATTGGAAGATGCCAAGCGTGCGTTAGATTCTGATCCTGACAATATGCAGTATCAGTTATTGTATCAGCGTATAGCAAGCGGTGGAAGCTGGTATGCAGGAAGAAGAACACAGTATCAGGGACCATCATCAACAACATATTGTACGGGATGTGCGCCATGGGTTGCACTCTGTCTGTGTTCCAATATATGCGTGCCGATGTGTTGTAGCTGTGGTTCAGGAGGCTATTATCCGGGTGGCGGAAGTATATAATAAGCAATTAATAAGGGATGTTACCAGAACATTTGGTTAAGGTAACATCCCATTTTTAATGCTTTGTTTAATTATTCTTTTCTTTCTCAATCCATGCATCAAGATTATTAAATAATATATCAAACTGAACAGGTCCCATGTCGAGTACATACTGGTGGAAATTCTTAAGATTGAACTTATCTGAAAGCTCACTTTGTGCCTGAGCCTTTAACTGTTCAAAACCTAACATTCCGAGAACGTATTTGCAATAATTACCAGGGTCAGATACAAATGCATAGTACATTTCATGGGCAATCGAAGTGTCATCAAAGCCATACTGGCTGATGAAGCGGTAGACGTCATCTTCACTCCAGCCATAATAATTAACGCCGATATCGCCTTTGGCATACAGACACAGAACAGTAGCATAATTAGCACCATACATTCTGTTAAGGGCATCATTGCCAGTCTGTGCATAATTATATGAAAGAACCTCAACATACGAAGCCCAGCCTTCAACATAACCGCCCGGTGTGAGAATATATCTTATCCAGTCAGGATTGCTGGCTGCAAAATACTGAGTCTGATACATATGTCCCGGATATCCCTCATGTGCAAGTGTAGGATATAGCTCGCTTGCAGAAGTGCCTGATGAATTGATGTATATTGAATTGACATCAAGATTATCAAGCTGCGGGATAAAGTACATTGCAGGGCTTGTGTAGTCCTCAAGCGCCTTTGAGACATATTTGATATCATAATTCACATCAGGAATCTCAGGAAAATCATCGGTTATCCTTTTCTTAAGGTCGGTAAGTATGCCAACCGGGTCTGTAAGATTGAATGAAAATGTATCAAATTTATCTAATATGCTGGAATCCCTGAAAGCCAGAGTCTGCATTGTAAGCATGTATTTCTTGATATATGAATCGACAAGCTTATCGTATTCGTCAACAGATTTATTCCATCCAAGAGTAGAGGAAAGAATATATTCAAAATACCTTGAACCATCAGGATAATTACATAAACCGCCTGAATATCTGTTAGAACCTTTCAATGAAGTAAGCGCATTTACAAGGAATGTGTATCCCGGTATTACGTGTTCATTGACAGCGGACACATTTTTAGCCTTATAATCGGCTATGTCCTGCGAAGAAAGTCCTTCAACAGAAGCAATCTTTTCATTAAAAGTTGATATCATGACACCGTCTTCTGAACCGGCAGTCTCAAGGAATGAATTGCAGCTTTCGATTACTTCATCTGCAAGTGTATCTTCCATAAAATATCCGTTATCAGCACGAAGCTTCTCGAATGCAGCCATGTTCTCGAAATATCCGTCGACATCGCACAGAAGCCCGATATATTCGTCAACATCCTTCTTTTCTTCAAATGTATACTCAGCAAAGAGCAGTGGCAGCTGGACGTGTATTCCTGTTGTTGTCTGAAGCTGTGTATTAAACATATACAGGTCGCTGTATTCCAGTTCATTTTCCATATACATAAGAAGCTCATCAAGCGTTATCTGCTGTTTAGCAGATAGTGAATTCCTGTCAAATGCTCTGAGTGTGGATATGACGTCCGTATAATCTGAGGTATCATCAGGATTATCAAGATTATATCTGCCAAGAGTTATATCGTAATCATCAATACCGAAATCCTGTGGATGCTCGACATAAGCATGCAAAGATACCGTGTCAGCACTTAACAAATCAGCAAACAGACTGTTGATATATTCTGTGAAATCAGCGTTGTCCTCTGAAGCGGATGAGTTGATTTCTGATATCTGTCTGTGACTCCATGGCAGACTACAGCCGGACATGGTTATAATAATAGAAAGAATCACAAGAATACAGGCTGTTTTATTAATAAATTCATGTAGCAGGGGGTGATGTTTGTTATGCATATGATACTCCTTACTGTCTTAATTAATATTATAAAAAATGCAGCTTTATTATTCACATATTGTATCATACTTAATACAGACTTGACACTTATTGTAAATTTTTCTATGATAAAGTTTACGGATAAAGGATTCACACTACATTTGCGTTATAGCGATGAATTAGAATAATAGATTATGGAGGAAATGATATGCCACAGAGTAAAGGTCCATTTTATATGACAACAGCTATTGCCTATACATCAGGCAAGCCACATATCGGTAATACTTATGAAATCGTTCTTGCAGACAGTATTGCAAGATTCAGAAGACAGGAAGGTTACGATGTATTTTTCCAGACAGGAACTGACGAGCATGGTCAGAAGATTGAGCTTAAGGCTGAGGAAGCTGGAATTACACCTAAGGAATTCGTTGACAATGTTTCAACAGAAATCAAGAGAATCTGGGATCTTATGAATACTTCATATGATAAATTCATCAGAACAACAGATGATTATCATGAGAAGCAGGTTCAGAAGATTTTCAAGAAACTTTATGATCAGGGAGACATTTATAAGGGTTCATATGAGGGTATGTACTGTACTCCATGTGAGTCTTTCTGGACAGAGAGCCAGCTTGTTGACGGCAAGTGCCCTGACTGCGGACGTGAAGTTAAACCAGCTAAGGAAGAGGCTTATTTCTTCAAGATGAGCAAATATGCTAACAAGCTTATTGAACATATCAATACACATCCAGAATTCATCCAGCCTGTTTCAAGAAAGAATGAGATGATGAACAACTTCCTTCTTCCAGGACTTCAGGATTTATGTGTATCAAGAACATCTTTCAAATGGGGTATCCCAGTTGATTTTGATGACAAGCATGTAGTTTATGTATGGCTTGATGCGCTTACTAACTATATTACAGGTATCGGATATGATGCTGATGGCAATTCTTCAGAGCAGTACAAGAAGTTCTGGCCAGCAGACCTTCACCTTATCGGTAAGGATATTATCAGATTCCATACAATTTACTGGCCAATATTCCTTATGGCACTTGGTGAGCCACTTCCTAAGCAGGTATTTGGACATCCATGGTTATTACAGAATGACGGTAAGATGAGTAAGTCTAAGGGAAATGTTATCTATGCAGATGACCTTGTAGACCTCTTCGGCGTTGATGCTGTACGTTATTTTGTTCTTCACGAAATGCCATTTGAAAATGATGGTGTTATCTCATGGGAGCTTATGGTTGAGCGTATGAACTCAGACCTTGCCAACACACTTGGTAACCTTGTAAACAGAACAATTGCAATGTCTAACAAGTATTTTGGCGGAGTTGTTAATAAGACTGGCGTAGAGGATGCTGCAATTGACGGCGACCTTAAGGCAGTTGTAACAGCAACAAGAGATAAGGTTCAGGCAAAGATGGCTACACTTCATGTAGCAGATGCTATCACAGAGGTATTCACACTCTTTAAGAGATGTAACAAATATATCGACGAGACAATGCCTTGGGCTCTTGCAAAGGATGAGGCACAGCAGGACAGATTAGCAGAAGTTCTCTACAACCTTGTTGAGAGTATTACAATCGGTGCTAATCTTCTTAAGTCTTTCATGCCAGAGACTACAGACAAGATTCTTGCACAGCTTTACCCAGCTAATCCAGAGGTAGGAGTAAGAGATTTTGACGATCTTGCTACATTTGGCTTAAGAGAAACAGGACTTAAGGTTACTGAGACTCCAGAGATTCTTTTCGCAAGACTTGACTTCGAGAAGGACCTTAAGGAAAAGGTTGAGGCTATTCAGGAAGCACAGAAGAAGGCTAATGGTGTTACAGAATATCCACAGGTTGAAGCTAAGCCTGAGATTACATTTGATGATTTTGAAAAGGTTCAGTTCAGAGTTGCCAAGGTTCTTACATGTGAAGCTGTTAAGAAGACAAAGCTTCTTAAGTTCGAGCTTCAGATTGGTGATGAGAAGAGAACTATTGTATCTGGTATCCAGAAGTACTATAAGCCAGAGGAGCTTATTGGTAAGAAGTTAGTTGTATGTACTAACTTAAAGCCAAGAAAGATCTGTGGTATTGAGTCACAGGGAATGATTATCTCAGCATGGGATGATAAGGATAACTTATCAGTTCTTACTCTTGAGAAAGATATTATTGAAGGCGCAGAGATTGGCTAATAGATATGAAGATATTTGAAACTCATGCTCATTATGATGATGAAAGATTTGATGAGGACAGAGATGAACTTATAAGCAGCATGCTTAGTGATGCAGGGGAGCTTGATTACATTGTTAATGTAGGTGCAAGCCGTCAGGGTTGTGAGGCTTCCCTTGCACTTGCTGCACAGTATGAAAAGGTATATGCGGCGATTGGTTTCCATCCAGAGGATATTGTAAGATTGAAAGAATCGGACATTGAATGGCTGGAAAATATGCTGAATGAAGCTAAGGCAAGAAAGATTGTTGCGCTTGGAGAAATCGGACTTGATTACTACTATGTGTCAGATGATGCAGATATAGCGGCTGCTGAAAAGAAGCAGCAGCGAGAATGGTTTGCAGCACAGATGAATGTAGCGTACCGCACACACATGCCGGTAATGATTCATTCAAGAGATGCATGTCAGGATACAATCGACATATTAAAGAGTAATCACGGACAGGATACAGGCGGAATTATCCACTGTTATTCATATAGCAAGGAATCAGCAAGAGATTTTCTTAATATGGGCTTCTCTATAGGAATCGGCGGAGTGCTTACATTTAAGAATGCCAAGAAGCTTGTAGAAGCAGCTTCATATATACCAATGGATAGAATTGTTCTTGAGACAGACAGCCCATATATGGCACCTGAGCCTAACCGCGGTAAGAGAAACGACAGCCGCAATATAAAATACGTTGCAGAAAAGCTGGCGCAGATTAAAGGGCTTGATACGCAGGAAGTTATTGATATCACTAACCAGAATGCGAGAAGGCTGCTTTTTGGGGCTGAAACCTATAAATTATAATAAAACGGCTATTTAGTAGGTCTTTTAACGTGGTTTTTATCGTTAAAACCATGAAAACACCTACTAAATAGCCGTATTTTTGTTGTTGTATAGGTCTTTAGTCTAGAAATAACCTGATTTACATGAATTTTGCTGCAAAAAAACCTACTAAAGCAGTGAAAATGCGACTACTTATAGGTATAACGTCCCCTAACCCAGCAGGTTGCTAAGCTTGGCAAACTGTTCAAGTGTAAGGGCTTCGCCGCGGATTGTAAGCGGAAGTCCCATAGTTTCTAATGCACTGGTGAGAGCTTCTTTAGTGATGCCGATGCCGGAATTGCCGACACTGTTAAGCATAGTCTTGCGGCGCTGGTTGAATGATGCTCTTATTATCTTGAACATAAGATGTTCATTCTTAACATCAACAGGCGGAGTCTTGAAACGTTCAAGACGGATAACCGCTGAATCAACATTAGGACGAGGCATAAAGCAGCTTGCAGGTACATTAAGCACAACCTTAGGGTTGGCGTAGAACTGTACAGCAAGCGAAAGTGCGCCGTAGTCTTTAGTTCCCGGACCGCACTGCATACGGTCAGCTACTTCTTTCTGAACCATGATAGTTATACTGTCTAATGGTACATGGCTCTCAAAAAGTCCCATAATAATAGGTGTTGTTATATAGTATGGAAGGTTGGCAACAACCTTAATTGGTCTGCCTTCATTCTTCTCATCAGCAAGCTTCTTGATATCAAGTTTTAAGATATCTTCGTTGATGACAGTTACATTGTCATAATAAGAAAGTGTGTCCTCTGTAAGTATAGGAATAAGCTTCTTATCAATCTCAACAGCAACAACTTCTCTTGCATTCTCACACAGAATCTGAGTCATTGTTCCGATTCCCGGACCGACTTCAACAACGAAATCGTCTTTAGTAACGCCTGCTTCACGGACGATTTTCTCAACAACATTTTCATCTATAAGAAAGTTCTGACCGAACTTTTTCTTGAAATCAAAACCATATCTGTTAAGCACTGCAATCGTGTTGGTCGGGTTGCCGAGGTGCATAACATTATTATATTTATTATCGCTCATATTGCCTCCAATCTATAAGAATAATGTTATGAAACTTAATAAAAAATGTCAAGAAAAACAGCCGGCATGTTATTGGCATTGTTGTTGGCATATTATTGGCGCTGAGAAATTTTCGGAATAATCTACAGAAATCTGGCATAAGGTGCATAAGAGAATTAATTATGGTGGAGGGTTATTGTGGATTATCAGCGTCTTGTTTCATACATATATTCATATCCGGAGGGAGTAAAAGGGAGAAATGTAGGATTTGCAAAGGCATTGGTGCATCAGGGGCAGTTCAAGTTAAGCATCAGTTTAAGAGGCGTTAAGACAGACAGTCCGGAGATGTTTGGAATATATATGATGGTTATTGACAGTAGTTACAGGCTTATAAAGCTTGGTGAATGTCTTGTAAAAATGGGACAGATGGAATACAGTGGCGTATTCAATCCTGATAATATCAATGAAACCGGTTATGGATTTAAGGATATATGCGGACTTGCGGTTGCAATGGAGGATGCAAGGTATGACTGCATGCTTTCGATGTGGAAGGATGAGGACGTCACACCGGATATGCTTGTGTTCTCGGGAATGGATGCAAAGAAGCAGGTGGAAGCCGGGATTGTTATTAAAGAACGTATGAGACAGAGCGAGGAGGAAGAACGGAGGCAGCAAATGTCAGAGTCTGTTCCGGCAGAATCGTTAAGGTCAGAACCGGTCAGACCAGAGTCGGCAGAGCCGCAGACAGGGGTGACCGCGGAAAGCGTAAGTGACACATCAACAGAAGATATAAAGGCTGCAGGAGTAGTAGCTGAAATACCGGTGGATACACAGCATTTGCAGCAAAAGGCGCACAGAGCCGATACAACACAGCCGGATCCTTTTGAGAAGCTTTTTGTCAGGGCTGATTATATAGATGTATTTGATGATGATTACTTCTATGATTGTATAGAAGTGTCACCGGAGAAGTTAAAGAGTCTTAACCAGCAAGAAATTGATATCGCTGGAAACAGCTTCCTGCTGCATGGCTATTATAATTTCAGACACATACTTTTTGGAAGAGTCCGCGATAATCTTGATAATACGAGGTATTTCATAGGCGTTCCGGGCATGTACTGCAACCGGGAACGCTATATGGCTTCGATGTTCGGATTCAATAATTTTAAGAAGAGCCACAGAAGTGATTATGCCAATCCGTATTTCGGGTACTGGTATCAGGAAATATAATCAGGCATTGGCATCTTTCTTCTTGCTTTTGCGTAGCTCCTTGAAAAATGTTGTGAGCATTTCTGAACATTCTTCTTCACATACACCTTTAGTAATTTCGCATTGGTGATTAAATGTCGGAATCTGAAGGATGTTAAGTATAGAACCGGCACAGCCTGCTTTAGGGTTCATTGAGCCGATAACAACTCTTGGAATTCTTGCCTGAACAATAGCACCTGCACACATCTGGCATGGTTCAAGCGTAACATATAAAGTGCAGTCTTCAAGACGCCAGTCGCCCATGTAGCGGCTGGCTTTCTTAATTGCAGTAATCTCCGCATGACCGAGAGAAGTCTTATCAGTATTACGGCGGTTGTAGCCTCTTCCTATAACTTTTCCTTCATACACAATTACACAGCCGATAGGTACTTCATTAAGTTTATAAGCCTTCTTAGCCTGCGTGATTGCCTGTTTCATATATCTATAATCATCTTTTTCAAAATCTACCTGAGTATTATCCACTGGATTATCCTCCACTAAATATTATAAAAATTTTAACTTTTTTGTGAAAATGCGTCAACTTTTCATAAACATTTTTCGTATTAATAATAAAAGGAGGGGACGTATGTTATGAGAAGAATACTGTTATTAATGGGAATTGTTCCAATTCTTATGTCTTTAGCATCATGCGGGAAAAAGGAAAATGTAACTGTTGAGGAGACAACAGAAGCGTGGGAGGAGATGTCTTATCTTGAACTTGATAAGACATTTACAGGCGAGGAGTTTATTGGAACATATGATACAGGCTGTATGGGAGCCGGTGGAGGGTATAGCAAAGGTGAGGTTCCCCCATATTATACACTGGGGATTGTTATTGACTGGCCGTCGCTGTACGCGGATAAAGGTATGTCAGCAATTACGGCAACGGTGTATAACACTACCGGATTTTTCGATGATTACAAGACGGACGAGCACGCATATTATAAAAGACGTAATTACAAAACTGGGGAGAAGAGGATAGTTGGAAGTGATGAAAATGCTTTAAGGCTTATATTTATGTATGACATACCGACAACGCAGGACGCATGGAATCTCTACATGCAGTCAAGCGTAGAGGAATACAGATACATGAATGAGTGCATTAATAAGGCTGTAATAGAGATTAAAGCAGAATATCAGGACGGAAGCACCGGAACAGATTATTACAGAATTGAACTGTACAACCAGTACAGGACAGGTAAGATGAATATATATAAGCTTTCAGAAGAATAGGGGGATTGACATGAGGGGAAATATTATAAAAAAGGTGCTGATTCCGGTGGGATTTCTTGCCGTGGTAATCATTGCAGTTGTTGTCTATGTGGGATTACATAGGAACAAAGAGGCATCGGCACCACTGGATTATTCAGGGATTAAGGGTATTAATCTTGAAAATGTACCGCCTAATTACTGGAATACTGACGCCATACATAAAATAGCAGCAGCCGAGAACGGATATTATTATATTACAGATGAAGATATGCTTGTGTATTTTGATATGGATAACAAAGATGAAGTCCCTGTCTGCGCAAGACCGGACTGTGCACATAATTCAACAAGCTGTGACGCATGTCTTAATGGCTGTGTTGTATTCAACATTTATTATTATAATGGCAGCCTGTATTATATGCCGATAGAAAATGGTATGGCAAAATTGTGCAGGGCAGACCCTGACGGCGGTTCGCGGGAGATTATCGGTGAGCTGCTGCCATGTGATAACTCAAGTTCAATTCATCTGGCATTCCTTGGTGATTATGTGTATGCATTTGATAAGGGAACACATCTTGGAAGTGATGTGGAGTATACGGAGCAGATAATAGAATTGTCATTGAAAGATGGCAGCAGCAATGTTGTCTATGATGTTACCGGAAAGTCAATATCGGTTGCTAATGTTAAAGGATTTGGCGACAAGGTGATGTTTACTGTGATAGAAAGCAATAAGGACGATAAAGGAATTATCCGGGTAAAAAGCAGAGGAATTATCGCTTATTCACAGAGCAGTAAAAATATTTCACAGATAAGTACTGAAGATGTTAATGACTACTATTTTGATGATAATGGAGAAACATTTTATTATTATGTGAATGGTCAGGGATTGTATAAATCGGACATTAACAGTGAGCAGACTGAACTGATATTTAAAGCTGATAAATACTGTGATTTCTGTAATGTTTCGTCAGATGGCAGATACATATATCTTAATAATGGTATGTATTGTAATTATTTTCACAGCATTATAGATAATGAAGAAAAGAAGTATGTTGTGCTTGATAAAGAAGGAAATGTTGTTAATGAAATACCGTGTCCGGAGGCACTGGATATGTTCTTTGGTGATGAGAGATATCTGTTCTGCCTGAATATGGGAGAGGACAGGCTTATGTATATAGATAAGCAGAATATTGAATCAGAGACAGAATGGAAAGAGGTATTTGACGGACCTATATATCTTCTTGACTGGAGGAATATTAATAAGTAGAGAAAACGAGGGGTATTATGCAGGAGTTAAAGAGGGTTATTAATTATAAGAAGCTGATATTGATAGCTGTAATCGCGCTTGTCAACATAATATTTTTCCTGTATGCCAACAGACCGGTAACTGATGAGGGGATTCTTGAATCAGAGAAGAATATACATGCAAGATATCTGGAGGAGTATTCGGACAGTGTTAATTCAGTAATCGATAATGCGGACAAATTAAAGAAATACAGTATATTTACTAAGGCAGGGTCATTCTCATATGCCAACATTCTGCAGACGGCAGATGGTTTCAGGAGGGTGGCTGATGTAAATGTATTCGAGGATGAGTATAAGGGGGTAAAGAATTTTACAGGATATTATTATCAGTATTTCTTCTCAATGGCGTTAATGCTGATTGTGATATATGACCTGTTTGCACAGAGAGACAACGGAATGTGGCAGCTTACATATGGAAGCTCTAAAGGGCGTGTCATTCTTGCAATTAAACAGACTGGCGTAATAGCCGCTGCTGCGATGCTTGTCCACACAATAATGTACTGGACAACATTTGTCGCAGCAATGGCACAGAGCGGAGGCTTTAAGGACTTAGCCAATCCAATACAGAATATTGATACATTTGCAAAATTCACATATCCGTGGAGCAAGATACAGTATATAATGGTTTTATATGTTATATCACTGATGTGCATAATGGCGCTTGCACTGATAATATGGTCGGTGTTCGTATTGTTCAGAAACCGCAATCTTGCTATGGTTGTGTTTCTGATATTTGCGGCGGTTGAGCAGTTTATATATTCGCATATTGATGTTCACAGCATATGGAACGGGCTGCATTACATTAACATAATCAGCATAGTTAATATTAATGCTACATTTTCATCATACAGGAACTGGGGCGTTGGTACATTTGTGTTTCCTGTGTTCTCGGCGAGTCTGTTCGTACTAGTAATTATTACATGCATAATGACTTATATTGCGATAAATGTGTTCGCAGTAATGAAGCCTTACAGGAACGCGTCACTGATAGCAAGGTTTACAGACCGTATATCAGCGGGATATCAGAAATTACTTTTTAAGTTTCCTGATGTTGTTAAGGAGATTCATAAGCTTGTATTTTCTAATAAATGTGTATGGGTAATAGCTGCTATGTTCGTGGTTTCGGCATATGTGTGTTCATCAGGACAGTATTATTATACTGATGATAATAAGCATATGGATGAAGAGTATATCCTGCATGGAGGTGCGGATTATACATATTTTCAGGATTATCTTGATGAACTGCAGAAGAAATATGAAGCAGTTGAAGAGGAGATAGCTAAATATGCCGGAGAGTCATACGAGAATGTAGACCCTGTTATGTTCATGAATCTTAAGCAGAGAGAACAGCAGATAGTAAAAGAACAAAAACGTGCACAGGAGTATGTAGATAAGATTGAATATATCGGACATATTAAAGACGATTATGGCACGCAGGCGTGGTTCATATCAGACAGGGGATATGAGGTTATCTTAGGTGACAAGGGTTTATACCGCAGAATTATGATTACACTGGCATTGATTAGTGGTATAATGATTATATCAGCAGGTAGTGAACGTATAGAATATAAGTCAGGAATGATTCTGTTAGAGAGAAGCTCAGCAGATGGACGAAAGAAGATAGTAAGAGACAAATATATTGCCAACATTATATTAACGGTGGCATTAGCAGTGATGATTCATGGGATGGAACTGATATGGCTTAAGAATATTTATGGTATGCCATATCTTAATGCACCGGTAGTAAGTCTTACATTTATGGGAGATGTACTGGGGAATGGAGCAGGCAGTATCGGGGTTATAAAAAGTCTTATACTTCATACATCGGTAGGACAATTCATGATTGTGCGCTATATGACAGAGCTGGTATGCGAGCTTGTAATTATGCTGGTTATGATGAAGGTTGGAAAATCATTAGGAAAGAGAAGGTACAGGGTATGAAATTAGAGGTAAGGAATTTAAAGAAAACTTATGGTACAGTTCAGGCACTGAAGGGGATTAATTATACATTTACACCAGGAGTATATGGTATTCTTGGTGCTAATGGAGCAGGAAAGAGTACTATGATTAATCTTATCACTGATAATGTATCAAGAGATAAGATGAATGGTGGAAGTATTCTTTTTGGAGAGGACAGCTCAGAGGAAGATATATTAAAGCTTGGCAAACAGTTCAGGGGATTGGTTGGATATATGCCGCAGCAGCAGGGCTTTTATGAGGATTTTTCGCCTAAAGCATTTCTTAAATATATGGCAGAGATTAAGGGCGTTAAGAAGATTAAGACTACTGATGAGAATGGCAATGAGGTTGTTAAGACGGTCAACCAGCAGATTGACGAACTGCTTGAGGTAGTTAATCTTACGAAGGTTGCATATAAGAAGATTGGAGGCTTTTCAGGAGGAATGAAGCAGAGAGTGCTGCTTGCACAGGCACTTCTTGGCAATCCTAAGATTCTTATTCTTGATGAGCCGACGGCAGGACTTGACCCTAAAGAGAGAATTTCAATAAGAAACTATATTGCAGAGCTGTCTAAGGATAAGATAATTCTTTTCGCAACTCATGTTGTAAGTGATATTGAATGTATCGCAGATAAGGTACTGCTTCTAAAGAGTGGAGAGATAATTGCGACAGGAACACCAGTTGAGCTGATTGAAAGCATGGCTGGAAAAGTCGGTGAGATAACATGCACACTTGACGAGGTCGGCGAGCTGCAGAAGGAATACAAGATTGGCAATATCAGACAGAGAAAGAATGGACTTGCATTAAGAGTTGTAGGCGACGAGCTTCCAGAAGAAGCAGTAAAAGTTGGAGATAATATTGACCTTGAGGACGTATATCTGTATTATTTTGAGTAGAATATTGGAATATCAGATTGTCAGGGAGAGATATCATGGAACTTATTAAAGGAAGACCTGCTGATGAAACAGGAAGATTAGAAAAAGAAATCAGAGTGTATGATTTGTTAGACAAGCTTGGGATGGAATATTACAGAACAGACCATGAGCCGGCTACAACAATGGAAGTATGCAATGACATAGATAAGATTCTGGACACGCTTATATGTAAGAATCTTTTCTTATGTAACAGGCAGAAGACGAATTTCTATATGCTTATGATGCCGGGTGACAAGCCATTTAAGACCAAGGATCTGAGCAAGCAGATTAATTCGGCGAGACTTTCATTCGCAGACGAATCATATATGGAGGAATTCCTTGATATAACACCGGGATCAGTATCTATAATGGGACTTATGAATGATACAGACAATCATGTGCAATTACTTATGGACAAAGAAGTGCTTGAGGGTGAATCTCTTGGATGCCATCCTTGCATCAATACATCAAGTCTTAAGTTAAAGACTAAAGAAGTGATGGAAAAGTTCCTCCCGGCTGTTCATCATGAGGCTGTGATAGTTGAGCTTCCTAGGTATGAAGAACATAAAGATGACGAACAGGGATAATATGTTGAGATATGTTTAAGGCAGCTTCTGCAAGGAATGCGGAGGCTGTCTTTTGTGTGTGCGAGCAGCGATGAGAGAAGGTATGGAAAGTTCACACCTTGACAACAAGCATATATAACAAGTATAATTGAAATACCGTGCAGCCGGGGTAGTAGCGGCACCTTGAACCTGCAATCCGCTATAGCAGGGGTGATGTTCGGCAGAGGGCTGATATTTATGGAGCAGCCCGGTGTAAGTGGTGTTGACATTTGGGTCTTTCACGACGGAAATCCACGAACCATGTCAGGTCAGGAATGAAGCAGCATTAAGTGGAACCTTCCGGGTGTTGAAAGGGTGCCTGGATCGAGCTAACTGCATCGGTAACGTCTGTGGATATCAGTTCGAAGCCGGACGCACGGTTTTTGTTATTAAAATGTTACTCGTCGCAGCTAATTTAGGAATGTCAGGCAGATTCGTCATGCTTGCATGTAAGAAGCTGTATGATATTCCTAAATTATCCTGCGAAGCAGGAACTTAACCGACATAAGTAAAACATAAGCTGCGAAGCAGCGACAGACGCCGGAGGCGGATGGTTTTACGCATTGAGGTTAAGAGCTGCGAAAGTAAATAAAGCGCAGAGGGAGGTAACCATGTCATATCAGGCTTTATACAGAAAATGGCGTCCAGACAATTTTAATGATGTCAAAGGACAGGATACAATAGTAACAACTCTGCGAAATCAGATTAATGCAGACAGAATAGGTCATGCATATCTGTTCTGCGGAACGAGGGGAACTGGTAAGACATCAGTTGCGAAGATATTTGCGAAAGCAGTTAATTGTGAGCATCCGGTTGATGGCAATCCTTGTGGGGAGTGTCCGACATGCAAAGCAATTGCAGCTGGAACAAGCATGAATGTAATAGAGATAGATGCGGCATCTAACAACGGTGTCGATAATATAAGACAGATAAGAGAAGAAGTACAGTACTCACCGACAGAAGGCAGATTCAAAGTCTATATAATTGATGAGGTTCATATGCTTTCTATAGGAGCGTTCAATGCACTGTTAAAGACGCTTGAAGAACCTCCGGCATATGTAATATTTATACTGGCAACAACAGAAGTGGCGAAGATTCCTATTACAATCCTTTCAAGATGTCAGAGATATGACTTCCACAGGATAACAATAGAGACAATTGCCGGCAGACTGTCAGAACTTATGAAGGCAGAAGGGCTGAATGTAGAGGATAAAGCAATAAAATATGTTGCCAAAGCTGCAGATGGTTCTATGCGAGATGCGTTAAGTCTGTTGGACCAGTGTCTGGCGTTCTATCTGGGAAAAGACCTTAAGTATGAAAATGTATTAGATGTTCTTGGGGCAGTTGATACAGCGGTATTCAGCAAAATGCTTTCAACAATCCTGTCAGGAGATGTTGCTGTGTGCATGTCGCTGATGGAAGACCTGATAATGCAGGGAAGAGATTTGTCACAGTTTGTTACAGACTTCATATGGTATCTGAGAAATCTTCTTCTTATTAAGACAACCAAAGATACTGAAAGAATTGAAGATGTAATAGAAGTATCTGCAGATAATCTTGAAGATCTTAAGAAAGATGCACAGAACGTTGATATAGATACACTTATGTACTATATAAGAGTGTTGTCAGAGTTATCGAATGACCTGAAGTTTTCTACACAGAAGAGAGTTAAGACAGAGATAACATTTATAAAGCTGATGCGTCCGGCGATGGATAACAGTCAGGATATCGGCGATGTTGTAAGCCGTGTGACAATGCTTGAAGGACAGTTACAGAAAGTTCTTGATGACATTAAGAGTGGTAAACTTGTAAGTGCAGGTGCTGCACAGGGTCAGACAGCGGCAGTGCAGCAGGCACCGAAGAAGCCTGTAGTTAAGCGTGTGTATGACGCTGTTCCGGAAGATGTTAAGGCAATTGCGGCAGGATGGAAAGATATCGTTGCAACGATAGATGACCCGGTTAATCAGACATTTTTACAGGCTGCACATGTTACATTAGCAGAAGATGGAATTAGTCTTGAAATTATGGTAGAATCACTTAGTGCCTATAATTCACTCAGCAGACAGGAAGTTATGGAAAGCATAGAGAATGTCATTGAGGAGAGAACAGGAGTAAGGGTTTCAATTAAAGTGACTAAGCTTAACGATGATGAAGATTTCCACAGCAGATTCGTGGATCTTAAGGAACTCGTAGGCATAGATATAGAAGTAGATGATAAGGAGGAACTTATATAATGGCTAAAAGAGGTGGTTTTCCAGGAGGAATGCCTGGTAATATGAATAATCTGATGAAGCAGGCACAGAGAATGCAGCGTCAGATGGAGGAGCAGCAGGCAGAGCTTGAGAATAAGGAATTCAGCGCTACAGCAGGCGGCGGAGTAGTTGAGGTAACTGTTACAGGTAAGAGAGAAGTTTCTAAGGTTAAGATTGACCCTGAAGCAGTTGATCCAGATGATGTAGAGATGCTTGAGGACTTAATCGTAGCAGCTACTAATGAAGCTTTAAGAAAATGCGAAGAAGAGTCACAGGCACAGATGGCTAAGATTACTGGAGGACTTGGAGGATTAGGCGGAGGCTTATTCTAATGGACATCTACAGTGGTCATATAAACAGATTAATTGAAGAATTGTCGAGATTACCAGGGGTTGGGGCGAAGAGCGCCCAGCGCCTGGCATTTCACATTATAAACATGCCTGAGTCTGAGGTTAAGAGCCTTGCGGATACAATGATTGATGCAAAGCAGCATATTCACTACTGTAAGGAGTGCTTTACACTTACAGATGAAGAACTGTGTCCGATATGCCGTGACCAGAAAAGAGACCATAAGACAATTATGGTTGTTGAACATACAAGAGATATGGCGGCATATGAAAAGACGGGAAAGTATGAAGGGGTATATCATGTCCTTCATGGTGCAATAAGCCCGATGCTTGGAATCGGACCGGCTGATATCAAGTTAAAGGAGCTTATGGTAAGGCTTCAGGGAGATGTTAATGAGGTTATCATTGCAACCAATTCTAATCTTGAAGGCGAGACAACAGCAATGTACATAAGCAAAATGATAAAGCCAACAGGAATTAAGGTGACAAGAATTGCAAGCGGAGTACCTGTCGGCGGCGACCTTGAATACATCGATGAAGTTACACTTTTAAGAGCGCTGGATGGAAGAACCGAGCTTTAACATTCAGCTAAGAACTGGGGTTTAAGAACAAGATTAAAAGCTGAGTTGTAAGATTAGTGCCTGAGCGTACCAGACACTAATCGATATGTGTAAAATGTGTGCGCAGAAATGAAGAATACTATGGCAGAGAATATGACAGGTGATATCATATCGGATCACCGTGAACGAATGCTTAATCTGAAGAAATATTATCCTTTCTTCAGACTGATAGACACATCGTTTTCTAATTTCAAGGACGGTAAGTACGAAATTCTTGATATGGGCTATATAGTTATGGCGGTTCTCCGTTTCTTTATAGAGGAGAATAATTTTAAGGAAAAGGATGTTACATATCCCGAATATCTCGATTTCTTAAGGCTGATACTTAAGAGAGATTTCGGGCTTGATTTGAATGAACAGGACAGCAAGGATATTGCTGATTATATATTTGACAAGATAAAGAATGATGGCAGACCATTTGAATTCTCGTATTTTGATCCGGTGGACAGGAAAAAGAGAGTCTCAAGAATGAAGATAATCGAGAGTTCAATAAGGGACAATACCGTGTGGTATTCGATAAGCCCTGATGCTATTGAATTCTATCTTGATACCAAGGAAATCAAGGACGAGAG
The DNA here is from genome assembly GCA_030537195.1 of Eubacteriales bacterium. Taxonomy (GTDB): domain Bacteria; phylum Bacillota; class Clostridia; order Lachnospirales; family Lachnospiraceae; genus Lachnospira. Next base: position 37,658 of record JAUNOK010000018.1, read on the forward strand.
CAGGATAAGCGTATCCCAGCTTCTTCTTGAAAAAATGATTAATTCACAGAACTTCCGTGGCGGAGTTGAAGTGGTTGAAAGAATCAACGAAGAGGTCAACCGCCTTAAGCTAAAGAAGAATGAAGTGCTGACAATATTGTCAGGTGACGTATTTGCAGGAATAGAGGCATATGAGGAATTCGTCAAGACAGGAATGAAATGGTTTGATGATGAGGAAAAGCTTTTTAAGAAGAACCGTGACCTCATTGCAAAGTCCATTGAGAAGCTTAATGCGTCGGGCAGTACAGGCGAAGGCTATTACAGGACGATGAACGAGATATACAGCCTTGAGACACAGCTTAAGCAGGCAATGAACAGGCACAGCGAGCTGTTAAAGGATTGTACAGAAATGCAGAAGATGACCGATGATGCAGTAAGACGCGCCAAGCTTGGCAGATTAAGAAGCCATATGGATTTCACATCGGCACTTTCAGATATGATTAAGAGGGACAATGCAGATATATTAGTCACAATGTTAAGTCCGCTTCTAAAGCCTAACATAAGAAAAACATTTGACCTGATAAGCATTGATGATGCACTTATGGTGAAGCCTCCAAGATATGAGGAGAGAGAACTCATAAGCAATGAAAGACCGGAAGACATCGAGTTTGCAGATGAGATTGAAGAGAAGCGAATTAAAGATAATTATATATTCCTTATGAAAAATCTTGTTGCGTGTTTGAAAAAATCGGACATTATAACACTCGGTCAGTTCGCAGACGCAATGAAGAGGGCGTATGGTGAGCAGATTCTAAGAAATGCGGACTTCTTCTCATTTTTTGTTAATCTGTGCCAGAAGGATGAGTACCATCTTGGCGGTGACGCGGGAGAAGATACATTTCTTGATGCATACTTAGAGGAAGGCTTTAAGGATACGGAAAGCTTTACATTTGCTATAAGAAAAGGACTTGGCGGGCAGGTTATATTGTCGGATAACTGTATGATGGCTGATGTTGAATTGGTACGAAAGGAAGCACATGGAGAATAGAAATCTAGATAAGGCGCTGGACATAGTTTCCAAGCTTATCACAGGGGAAAATGTGTCTGAGAGGGGCGAGAATGCAGCTCTTTATCAGGAATACAATAATAATGCGGAAGTGTATGACATCGTTCATATGTCATTGAAGAAACTTAACCTTAACATATATGAATATAACAATGGTCTGTATGTGAGCGCGGGTGATAATAACAAAGTGTTCGGATATTCCAACGAGGAATTAAGAAATGTACTGGGTTTAAGGGTTAACAAAGAGTTATATCTTGCGTATTTCATAATCTACAACATAATAACAGAGTTTTATTCAGATACAATGAGTTCAACTTATGCTGAGTTCATAAGGCTTGAGGATATCATTAAAAATGTTGATAAGACAACAGGCGGTATTGTCGATAAGAGCGCAGGGCTTGTGCTTGATGAGGTTGAGGAGAACAGCTTTAAGCAGATAGCACTTACATGGGACGAGCTGCCGGTGACAACAGTAGAGGATCAGACTGGAGCGAGGGCAGCAAGAAATTCCAAGTCGGGTATGGTAAAGCTTGTGCTTAATTTCTGTGTTGCACAGGAACTCCTGGTTGAGAGTCAGGACAGATATTATCCGACAGACAGATTCAGAAGTCTTATAGAGAATTATTTTGATGATTACAGAGGACGATTTGCCGAACTTATGAATGGAGGACGCGATGCCACAGATTAACAGAATCAGAGTTAATAATGTTAAATATAATTTCGGTACACAGGTGTACGACGATTTCGTGATGCGCTTCAATTGCCAGAATACTATATACGACCTTGCCAATGGTGGTGGTAAGAGTCTGCTTATGCTGCTTCTTATGCAGAATATGCTCCCTAACTGTACGCTTGATGACAAGCAGCCAATTGAGAAGCTTTTCAGACAGGGAAGCGGTAACACATGTATTCATTCATTAGTGGAGTGGAAGTTAGACCCATGCTATCAGAAGGATGGCTTCAGATTCATGACAACTGGTTTCTGTGCAAGAAAGGGAAGAGGCACAGATGATGAGAATCAGGATGGACAGGAGCAGACATCTGCACCGACAGCAAGCGTAGAATACTTTAATTACTGCATATTCTACAGAGAGTTCGGCGATAACGATATTAAGAATCTTCCACTTGTAAGCAATGGGGAGAGAATTACATATAACGGACTTAAGGCTTATCTTCGTGACCTTGAGAAGAGCGAGTACAAATATGTTGTTAAGATATTTGACAGAAAAGGTGATTACCAGAGTTTCATAAGCAACTATGGAATATATGAGAGTGCATGGGAAATAGTCCGTGGAATTAATAAGACAGAGGGACATGTAAGAACATATTTCGAGTCTAATTATAAGACAAGCCGTAAGGTTGTAGAGGATCTTCTTATAGAGGAGATTATCCAGAAGTCTTTCAATAACAAGCTGTCAGTTGATAATGACGAGGGCATGATGGCGCAGACTCTTATGGATATCAAGGACAAGCTGGTGGAACTTTCTAAGAAACATTCACAGCTTGGAGCATATGACAGCCAGATTGCAGCTATCGACAGTTTTAAAGAATATCTGTCGACATATGAAGCATTTTACAATAGAAAAGAAGAAATCGAGAAGCAGCTTTATGACCTGCTTCTTGTTGCCATGAGCGAAAGTGATAAGAAGGATAAGGAACTTAAGAGTCAGGATGACCTTATCAATAAGATGCATGATGAGCTGGCACACGAGAAAGAAGCAATAGCAGTTGCTGAGGTTATGTCTGAAAAGAACTCAATGGCAGGAGTAGAGAGCCTTGTTAATGAGACAAGAAAATCTCTTGAACTTAAGAACGCCGCAATTGCAGATGCAAGAGGAAAGCTTTCTTTGATGGAATCTGCGGGCGATTATAAAGACTATGCAGAATATGAGAAGTCTTATAAAGGGCTTCAGATTGCTATAGATAACAGATTAAGAGAAGATACGGATATAACAGCAGAGTTAAAGATACTTGCAGCAGGTTATAGAAAGTTCTATGAGACAGAGACTAAGAGACTTAAAGAAAAGCTTGATATAGCATCTAACCGCGTTAAGGCTCTTGAAGTCAGATTATCAGAGGCAAAGGATAATCTTAGAAATGCTGATAAAGAGGCAGCAGGTCTTGGCAGTCTTTCAGATAATCTTGAGAACGAGATACAGGAGTTACAGACACAGCTTGGAGCATCTTTATCTGAGGCTGGAACTGTTGTATGTGAAAATGCGTCTGAAGAATATGATAAGTCATTCAGGGACAAAGAACTGTTAAAGAATGAAGAGACAAGAATGTCCGAAAAATTCAATGATGTGCAGCAGCAGTTAATGTCACTTAATGAGACAATATCTGCCAATAAGGCGCTTATTGATATATTTACAGAGCAGTCAGATAAGCTTGACAAGGCTGATGAAGCTGGAAATGCTGATACAGAGCGCATGGGTAAAATCCGTGAAATATATAGTGCAGATAATGATGATGCAATGCTTTCACTTATTCTTGAGACTTACCAGAAGATGCGTAGTGAATATACAGAAGAGTGTAAGGCAGCAGAAGAACTTGAGAGATTTATTGACAATGCAAGAAAGGGAACATACATCTGCAAGAGTCCTGAAAGAGACAGACTTAAGGAATACCTTGAGAGCCAGTATGGTTCAGATGTTGTTGAAGGCCATGAGTGGTTTGCTAATCTGAATGCAGGACAGAAGCGTGATGTATTAAAGAGAACACCTTTCGTTGAGTACGCATTTATAATAAAGAACGATTTCGAGAGAATTAAAGCTGATGAGATGCTTAAGGATTTCGGAAAAGGTGCCGCAGCCTATCCAGTTATAAGCGAGCAGGTGCTTATCGACACTAAGTTAGAGATTAACAAAGACCTGATTGTATTCGCATTAAAGGATATGTCATTCCTTCGTGATGAGGCAAAGCTCGAGACACAGATTAAGCTTGCACAGGAGGAACTTGAGTCGCACAAAGCACAGGCAGGAAAGCTGTCAGACAGAATGGAACTTGTGTGGAGCGATTATACATTTGCACTTGTATATAATGCTGCGTCTGGAAAGGCTGATGAGTCCGAGGCAGAAGCAATAAGATTAAAGATTGCTGACGGCGAGGCTGCAATTATTGACGCAGAAAAGAAGAGAAGTACATTAAATGAGATTAAAGAGCAGCTTTCAAGGAACCTCACACAGACAAGGGCTGATATTGAAGAAAAGGAAAATTCATGCAGACTTCTTTCACGGATTATTGAGATGAATTCTTCTATAGATAAGAAGTATGAGCGTTTAAAGGGTCTGAAGGCTGATGTGGACAGTGCAAGAAACCGCATATATGAGTGCGAGGAGGCAGCAGTTTCTGCTAATTCTGAGTATGAGGCTGCAAGGGATTTCGAGGACAGTACAAGAAAGGCATATGATGAAATCATTAAATCATGGGAGGAGCAGTACGCACCTTATTATGATGAAAATGTTTCAATAGAAATCGATGATGATACATACCGCCTTGATAAGGATGAAATTGAAAGCAGATTCACTGGATTAAAGACAGCACTTTCACAGAAGAACAGTGACTTTGCAGATAAGCAGGCACTTATGAATCATCTGTCAGCTTCTATGAACAAATGTCGTGATGCAATAGAGTACAGAGGCTATACATTTGATGATATTAAGGCAAAGTATGAAGCCGGTGAGATTATGGCGGCGGGTTCACAGCAGTTAAGAACTGCCAAGGACGCTCTTAATAATCTTGTTAAGGGCAGTGATTCTGTAAGGGAAGAGCTTGAGTCGCAGGAAGCACTTCTTAACAGACTTGAGGGAAGTATTGCACATGGTATTAACCAGATTGAGAATAATTATGGAAGCTTTAACGAGTTCCCATGTGATGACCCTGATGGATTCATTACACAGCACAAGGCGCTTATTAAGAAGTTAGAGGATAATACTAAGGTTCAGGAAAAGACACGCAGACAGATGTCTGATTCATTGAAAGACATACTTGTATGCAGAAAAGACCTTGAAAGGATCGTGTCTGATGCGGGCATGCATGTTCCGGAAGAATTTCGTCATGAGGATGCACAAGGAATTACAGCTAATCTTACTGAATATGAGGATGTACATAAAGAATATGCTTCAATCAACAGATTAGAGTACAAGAAGGTTGATGAATTTAACAAGAATAAAGCTAAACTTATTGACCTGCTTAATGGATTTAATGCAGTTGAGCTTGCAGATGAAGTAAGAATATCACTTAATGTTCCTGAAAATGTGGCTAAGACCAGAAGTATGATTGAATCGTTAAATGAAACGAACACATTTATACAGTTGGAAAAGGACCGTGTTGCCAAGGGCATAGAGGATATGCAGATGATTAAGGATAACTTCGAGAACCGTTGTATCCAGACATGCAGTAATATTAAGACAGAGCTTGACCGTCTGCCACAGTTATCTAATATCAATCTTGACGGTGAACAGATTGCGATTATCAGTTTACAGATTCCTTATATAAAGGAAGAATTATATAAGGAAAAGATGTCTGAATATATTGATGAGACTGTATTCATGGCGGAAAGTTTTAAAGAGCCGGCAGAAAGACTTAAGTATATAAGAAACAGACTGTCATGGAAGAGACTTTTCTCAGTTATTGTCACAGATATGAATTCAATCAGAATTAATCTGTATAAGAGAGAAAGAATCAAGGATCAGAGCCGTTACTTAAGATATGAAGAGGCGGTTGGTTCAACAGGACAGTCACAGGGTATATATATCCAGTTCCTTATTGCGATTATCAACTACATATCTAATATGAATTCTTCAGGTAATGAAGGCGTTGAAGGCAAGACAATATTCATAGATAACCCATTTGGTGCGGCTAAGGATATATACATATGGGAGCCAATATTCAAGCTGCTTGCAACTAACCATGTACAGCTTGTCGTTCCGGCAAGAGGAGCAACTCCTGCAATTACGGGAAGATTCGATGTTAATTATATACTCGGACAGAAGCTTGTTGATTCAAGACAGCAGACTGTAGTTGTTGATTATTACAGCAGCACGAAGGAATCAGAATTAGAATATACAAGAATGGATTACGAACAGGCTACATTTGATTTTTTGTAACATATTTGTAACATTTCTGTGAACTCGGTTTACAATGAACTTAGGCTGTGCTAAACTTTAATGAGTTGTAAAATACGACAATTAGATTATTCACAACATTCAACGAGTATGCATTGGAATGAGGAATATATATTTATGAATAAATACGAATTAGGAATTAAGATAGACCAGATTAAGAAACTGGCAGCAAAAAAAGAATATGCAGAGGCAGCAGCCATAGCTAAGGATATTAACTGGACCAAGGTTAAGGACTGGCAGGCACTGGCTACTGTTATCAATGTACAGGAAGCAGTCGGTGACTTTGAAGAAGCAAGAGATATGGCTATTCTTGCTTATAATAGAAACCTTGGAGGAAGAAAGCTTGTATATAAGCTTACTGAATTCTTTATTAAGGTTGGAGATTATGACAATGCCAACGAGCTTTATGAAGAATACAGCAAATCTTCACAGCATGATGTAAGCAGATTCATTCTGTATTATGACCTCAGAAAGGCGCAGAACGCATCTGATAATGAACTTGTAAGTATCTTAGAGGAATACAGAGATCATGAGATTGATGAGAAGTATATGTATGAGCTTGCAAGACTTTATTATAAGACTGGAAGAAAAGAAGAATGTATTAAGACATGTGATAATATCGTTCTGTGGTTTCAGGATGGTACATATGTTGAGAAAGCAGTACAGTTAAAGGAGAAGCTTGGCGTTGTTCTTACTAAGACACAGAAGGGCATCTTAGATGATGTCATGAAGAGAAAGAGCGATGTTGAAGCTAATAAGGAAGAACTTTTTGCAAAGCAGAAAGAGCTTGCTAATCTTAAGAGAGATGAAGTTGAAGATGTTTTCCGCGAAGACGATGAGGAAGAGCAGAAAGCATCTGGCAAACAGCCTGCACCAGAGGTAAGTCTTAATGTTCCAGAATATGACAAGGAACAGGAAGAAGGACCTCTTTCAATAGACCTTGTACAGAATGATCAGAATGATGATATCAAAGCATTTTTAATGAAAGCTCTGAATAAGGATGAGGATGCAGATAATACTAAGGACAGCGCTGTTGTTATGTCTAAGATAGAGACTCCTCAGGTGGAGAAGCCAGAGGTTTCTGAGACGCTTAGCGAAGATGGAGAGAAGAATTTCTCAAGCGAGATTAATAAGGCAAATGTTTCACTTAAGGAACTTATTGAGAATGCAAAGCAGAAGTTAGCTAATAATTATGAGCAGATTCATAAAGAAGACGAAGCTGAACAGAGAAAAGAAGCTGAGGAAAGAATCAATAAGGAAGCAGAGAATATTGATATCAATGTTCCAGTACCAGAATATAACAGTCTCTATGATACAAGAAATCTTCAGGAAGAACTTGCAGCCAAGATGAATGACTTATTCGGTGATGAGGAAGAAGATGACGATGTCAAGACATTTGTACCAGCTTCCAAGAATAAGGAAGAACAGCCTGCAGAGGAGGTTAAGACTCCTGCTCCTGTAGTTGAACAGGTTGTTAATGAAGATGCAGAAGCTCAGGAAGATGATGACCAGATTGAAGGTCAGATGGATATAACAGAGTGGATGCAGTCTGTCAGAGAAGAAAAGTATGGCAAGCAGGATACTAAGGAATTCTCTAAGTCAGAGCTTGAGCGTTATCTTGATGAGAAAGACGAGAAGAGTGCAGCTTACGAAAAGCTTGTAGAGCAGAAGAAGGAAGAGGCAAAGGCTGACGGCAAAGAGATTGACAAGGAAGAAGCCAAGAGAGCTGCTATAGCACAGATGGCAGTTGATTCTGCGAGAATGGATCTTGCCATAAGAACAGGCAAGGCAGCAGCAAGACTTGAGCAGGCAGCAACAGTTGTGGCAAATGAAGTTGTTCCATTGGTAACAGCACAGATACCAACTGTTTCAGAGACAATGATTTCAGATATCAATTCAATAATGAATGAAGATATTGATAATAAAGACAATAAAGAAGAAGGTGAGGAGGCTGTTGTACTAGATGAGGTAGCTGCAGGTGTTGAGCCGGAAGAAACAGTAGATCCTTTCACCAGACATGAAGAAGAACAGCCATTAATTATGGAAGAAGAGATTGAAGAAACTGAGCAGAAAGAGAAGAAGCTTACAGGAGAGCTGGCTAAGATATTCAGAAAGTACAGAGATATGCCAGGTCTTGAGGAACAGTTAGCAGATCTTTTTGATTCAATTGATGGAGAGATGAATATGAGTTCTTCATCAAGAGGTAATATACTTATATCAGGTAATTCAAGTTCTGATAAAACAGATCTTGCAAGAACTATAGTAAGAGCCATTAATACTTTATATCCAGACCAGCAGAAGAAGATTGCCAAGACATCAGGAGAGAGTATTAACCAGAGAGGTATTGCCAAGGCAATGGGCAGACTTAAGGGAACAGCTCTTATTGTCGAAGGCGCAGGTACAATTCAGCCTAAGAGAATTAATGAACTGCTTAACTGTCTTGAACAGGATACAGACAGAATGATTGTTATATTTGAGGATTCAGATACAGACATGAATGTTCTTATCAACTTTAATCCTGAACTTACCAAGACATTCAATCACAGAATTGTACTTAAGCAGTACACAGTTAATGAGCTTGTTGAGATGGCAAAGAGATTTGCAAGAAAGAGACAGTACGAGGTTGACGATAATGCGTTACTTGAGCTGTATCTTAAGATTGACAAACTCCATAACGTGAATGATAATATTAAACTTGATGATATCAAGGAAATAATCAATCAGGCTATCGTTAATTCTGAGAAGAGAGCATCAAGAAGATTCTTTGGCGGACTTAAGAAGAAGAGAAGCGAGAATGGTGATGTTATATTCTTGACAGAGGCAGATTTTAAAGACAGATAACTTATATATCTATATTATGCACAGATGTGCTTACACAGGGAGGAAACTATGACTAACATCGATGAAATGTCAATTAATGCAATCAGAGTATTGTCAGCAGATGCAATCCAGAAGGCTAATTCAGGACATCCTGGACTTCCACTTGGAACTGCACCAACAGCTTATGAATTATGGACTAACCATATGAATTACAATCCAGCTAATCCAGAATGGGAGAACAGAGACAGATTCGTTCTTTCTGGCGGACATGGTTCAATGCTTCTTTACTCATTGTTCCATTTACTTGGAATTGGCAATCTTTCTTTAGATGATGTAAAGAATTTCAGACAGATGGGTTCTAAGACACCAGGTCATCCAGAATATGGCCACACAGTTGGTGTTGAAGCTACAACAGGACCTCTTGGACAGGGTATGGCTATGGCAGTTGGTATGGCTATGGCAGAAGCACATCTTGCATCAGTATTTAACAAAGACGGATACAATGTAGTTGACCATTACACATATGTACTTGGTGGAGACGGCTGTATGATGGAAGGTATTTCATCAGAGTGTTTCTCACTTGCAGGAACATTAGGTCTTTCAAAGCTTATTGTATTCTATGATTCTAACAATATATCAATCGAAGGAAGCACAGATATTGCATTTACAGAAAATGTAATGAAGAGATTCGAAGCATTTGGCTTCCAGACAATCGAAGTTGCTGATGGCAATGATATCGAAGCTATCGGCAAGGCTATTGAAGAAGCCAAGTCAGATAAAGAAAGACCATCACTTATCAAGGTTAACACTATGATTGGATATGGCTGTCCTGCAAAGCAGGGTAAGGCAAGTGCACACGGCGAGCCTCTTGGTGTTGATAATGTTGCAGCACTTAAGGAAAACCTCAACTGGCCATGCAAGGGTGATTTCGAAGTACCACAGGAAGTATATGACCATTATAAAGAGATAGCTGCAAGAATGGCTAAGCCAGAAGAAGAATGGAATAAGCTTTTTGCAGAGTATTGTGAGAAGTTCCCTGAGATGAAAGAACTCTGGGATAAGTATTACAATGGTTGTGATATGTCCGATTTATTCAATTCAGAAGAATATCTTGCAAAGCCTGAGAAGGCAGAAGCAACAAGAAGTTCAAGTGGAACAATTCTTAATATGATTAAGAATGTAATGCCTAACCTTATCGGTGGTTCAGCAGATTTAGCACCATCTAATAAGACTAATATGAAGGATGCCGGTGACTTCTCTAAGCAGAACTATGCAGGAACTAACCTTCACTTTGGTGTAAGAGAGCAGGCTATGGCAGCAATTGGTAACGGACTTGCACTTCACGGTGGATTAAGACCATTCGTTGCAACATTCTTCGTATTCAGTGATTATACAAAGCCAATGGCAAGACTTACATCACTTATGAAGTTACCAGTTGTATATGTATTCACACATGACAGTATCGGAGTTGGTGAGGACGGACCTACACATGAGCCAATCGAGCAGCTTGCAGCATTCCGCTCAATGCCTAACTTCACAGTATTCAGACCATGTGACAGAACAGAGACAGCACTTGCATGGGAATATGCTATTGAGTCTAAGGACGAGCCAACAGCATTAGTTCTTACAAGACAGAATCTTCCACAGATGGCAGGTTCATCTAAGGAAGCACTTAAGGGTGCATACATTCTTGAGGATTCAGATAAAGAGACTCCAGATGGAATCATTATTGCAAGCGGTTCAGAAGTGAACTTAGCTGTATCTGCAAAGGCAGAACTTAAGAATGCAGGAATAGATGTAAGAGTAGTAAGTATGCCATCTATGGATGTATTCGAGAAGCAGTCAGATGAATACAAGGAATCAGTACTTCCTAAGAGTGTAAGAAAGAGAGTTGCAGTTGAAGCACTTTCAGACTTTGGCTGGTACAGATATGTAGGACTTGACGGCAAGGTAATCTGCATGAAGGGCTTCGGAGCTTCAGGTCCGGCTAATCAGTTATTCGAGCATTTCGGATTCACTGTAGAGAATGTAGTTAATACTGTTAAGAGTCTTTTCTAAGATGATAGAACAATATAATAAGAATCAATATTAATGATGAATTAATATAATAAAAACAGGGATTTCGGCTATTAAATGTAACTGGAATCCCTGTTTTTTTATAATGTCAAGTGCAGAATGTGCCATATATTACCGAATGTGCCAGAACTATTGCATGATGCCAGGGTGCTGTATTAATATAGTGTATTTAAAATAATGGTCTTTCTCATCGTACGAATACTGCATAATTCCATCGTAACTGTCAACAATTCTTTTAATGCTTCGTGTTCCAAGACCATGATTAATAGTGTCCGGTTTGGTTGTACGTAAAGTTCCATCGGGGGCAATCGGATTATTACTGCATGAGTTGGTAACGATAATAAGATCTGCATTGCCATTCTGTATAAGTGAGACATTACAGTCAATAAATGCATGCGGAGTACCACTTGCAGCGGCAACAGCATTGTCGAGAAGATTACCGAACAATGAAGCATAATCGTTAGCAGAAAAATATTCTAAGGTTCTGTATCTTATGTCAGCAGCAAAACTGATATCATTGCTGGCACATATCTGTGCATAACGTGACAGAATTGCATTAAATATAGGGTTCCGGCAATATGTTCTTGAGCTTTTAAGTGCATCACTGTCAGAAAGCTCAGATATATAATCAGATATTTCTTTCGTATGACTTCCATCATTGAGGGCTGCGATTGTATTAAGGTGCTCTTTGATATCATGAATCAATATCCGCTGTTTATCATAATTGCCTTTGAGAGAATTATAATACTGTACATTATCCGATTCGCGTTGTAATTCAAGTAAAAGGCGGGCATTTTCATTGTTCTTCCTGACAATAATCTGCTGCATATAAAATGTGAACATGTTAATTGCCAGTAACAGCAGTATGGACACAGAAATATATGTATTAGCCTTTGAAGGAAGTGGCATGCTTATACATATAAAACATAGACATAACATAATAATTATAGATGTTGCAGGAATGATAGAAAGAAAAAGGGTGCTTCTATCAGAGTAAGGATATGAACCTTTTCTTTTTTTCAGGATTGTGGATACAGCCTGTGATATGAATAAATAAATTGTTTTACTTATGAAAACATAAAGTGCAGTATTATTAATAGTGCCTGATTCACGGTAAAATAATATACAAAGATTAGGGACAAAGCCTACAACTAATAATTCAGATAACCCCATTATAATTGTCAACATAAGGCTGTGAAAAATAGCAGAAAAGAAGGAAATATCAGATATTATAATGGTAACAATATATGTAATAAGAATAAAAGAAATAATATTCAAAACAGGAAAATGTAACATATATACAGGCGCTGATAACAAATTCATAATTATTGCTATTAATATTGAGAGAGGAGTGTTTAATCTCTGCTTGAAGAGTTTATTACAATAAAGCCATAAAATAAATGCTTCAATCACAGAGGCAACCGTATAATATGTAAGTGAATTATCCATAAATCTCCTTTATCTAAACATGCGAGTTAACATATGCAGCATAGTGTTCTTTAAAATCTGTATATTTTCTAGCTGCAACATCTGCAGACAAATTACTATTAAGATATATATTGTGCGAATTGTGAGAAACCACATAATTCAAGTTAATAATAAAACTTCTATGGCACTGATAAAAATAATTATGTTCCAGCTTTTCTTTTATTTCTGAAAATGACTGATAAGGTTTAAAATTACCATTAGTTGTATATATAATGGTCTGTCTCAAAGAAGCTTCAACCATTATGATATCATTCTGATTGATAACCACATAGTCAGAACCACATTTTACATATAGTGTTGAATTCTGGTTATTGTATGCGGCGACAGCATCCTGCATATTGCGAAAAAGACGGTCTTTATCAATTGGTTTCGATATATATCTGAAAACATTAAAACGCATGGCATCATCCAGATAATCCATGAAAGAGGTTATTACTATAATAATAGCATCAGGATACTTGTTGTGTAATATGTTACCCACATCTATACCAGACAATTCCGGCATCTGAATATCAAGAAAGACAATATCTGGTCTGACATTAGATGATAAAAGAGATTTTCCATCGGTAAATGTATGAAAAACAGGCATTGTCATATTATTGGTTCTGAAAAATTCAGATACGAGCGAATTAATTTCATTACATATAAGAGTATTGTCGTCACATATAATAATATTCATAAGGTCTCCGTAACATTTAAAAATATAAATATATTATACAATACCGAAATAAAATAGCAACGAAAAATATCAGTGTAATACGATTAAAGATGCATTTCATGCCGCTTTTTCGTCATTTCGTGACATATATCTAGGATAAGATATAAAATAAAGCTATAATCAATGTAACAGAGATTGTGAAAAACAGGTTGCATTGGTTATAGCTTTTTATTTTCGGATAAAATGGGGGATTGAATATGAAAAGAAAAATAGCATGTGTATTATTAGTGGCAATGTCGCTGCAGTTGTTGTCTTGTGGACAACATGACAGTAACGAGACACTGACTGAGCCAAACTATGTGCTTCAGGAATATGAGACAACGAAGAGCGAGAATGGATATTCAGTAGTTAATGATTTTATGGTCTATGATGAACCAAGTGCTTCCGGATTGTATATATATTATCCATATGTTGAAGAAAAGAAAAAAGGTGTGAACTACCTTGATGATATGTATATAAGAGGAAATTTTGCTAGGGATGAGGAATTACAAGGGGAGGCAAGACCAGACGGTACATCAAGTAAAGCTGGAAATTCAGCGTGTGACAGTATGATAGTTAATGTATGGTCTACACCGGAGTTTGCATTAAAATATAATTCTATTTCATCTAATGGAGTAGGTGATGAACGCGTTGGTTTTGCATTTTCATATCTTATTGATTCTGGTGACAAAGAATATAAATCAGGTGATGATACAATGGCAGATATCGATGTTGCAGCATATTCTTTTGCACTGTATGAGGATTTTAAAGATTATGGCGGTCTGGTATGCACTGTAGAGGTATATGGAGTACCGCAGGCTTTATTTAAAGAGAAACTTGGCAAGAAATTTGATAGCGATAAATTATATGATTTTTTGGATAAGCTGAAAAAAGATAATTATAAATCATGTGAGCTTCTTGCAACTAAAAGTATTACTGAAACTGACGTATATTATATAGATTATTCTGAGTTTAGTAAAAAGGGGCAGTATGGAAATTATGTCATAAAGTACACCTTTAGTGAAAAACCGCGTTATAACTGGGTTAATACTGTAAATGTCGGCCGTTACAATATTAATGATGAAGCAAAGTATACAAGCTGGAAAAAGGAGCATGCAGACAAGTTCATCAATATAATTGATAAAGGTTAGACAACCGAATGGGGAAAAGGAGGGGCTTATGAGAAAGGTATTATTAACAACAGTATTATTGGGAGTTATGTTTTCAGTGAGTGCATGTTCAGGAAACAAAGATGTTGTATCAGATGAAAGTTCTGAACTGCTTGCGAAACCAGAAGTTACACAGGCATCAACTAAGGAAAGTGAAAGTGTTAATGATAATTCAGGAACAGATGACACTGGGAAATATGAGAAAATCCAGTATGGAGAGGATGAGATTTATTTTCCTATAATAAAAGAAAGTGACAAGATACGAGGTGTGCAGTATCTGTATGATGCGTATTATGCGGAAAATATGGATGTATATAAATCAATAAACCGTCCAGATGGTACTTCTTCAGTAGAAGGTAATATGCAATTAAGTTGTTGTGCAGGAGCGTTACCAGATTTTGCTGTTATAACCGATGAAATGATAAATAAAAGAAATGAAATGATAGATACAAAGAATGAGCTTATTAAGAAAAGAGTATCAGAGGCATATACAAGAACTACAGAAGGGGGAGCATATAACAGAGCTCAAAAGACTAAGTATCAGATAAATAATAATGTAGATGTACAGGCAGTGTCATTTGCTTTATATGAAAGCTTTTATGAAACGATACCTAATCTTACAGTAAATGTATATGGAATAAGTTCTTCAACATGGAATAAATATCTGCCGGAAGACGATATTTATTCTTATAATGATTTTACAGATATGATGTCAGCACTGGCTGAAAATAATTATTCAGGCTGTGATAAACTCGCCAGCAGGGAAATTGATAAGAGCGGCGTATATTATATGGATTATAGTGAGTATAACAAGGATAACAGATATAAGCAGTTATTCATAGTGGCAGAATTTGATGAAATGCCGGTCGATTATGCAGTGGTTATTAATGATGCCATGAATTACAACATAAGTAAACCTGAAGATTATGCTAAGTGGAAAGAGAATAATAAGGATAAATTTATAGAATAAAAGAGAAGGGGATTGAGAAAAGGGGGTGATACTATAGATGAAGCTGGTTAATAAGCTGATTGTTATATACAGGGAATATATAAAGAGAGCATTTGTAACGCTTATGCTTATACTTATATGTGTGATATCGT